>NZ_RWKW01000047.1 GCF_003970795.1 Aquibium carbonis
GGCTTGCCGCGCAACGAGATCGGCAAAGCCCGGCGCGCCGTCGCGCGCGCCACGGCCGCCGCCCGCCTGGCCTCCCGCCGGGGCCACGGGCAAGGTTGCTAGGTCGATCATTTGGGCTTTTTCCCGGAAAGAAGACGGTCCACCTCGTCGAGCTTCGATCGGACCGAGGTCATGAGTTCGTTCGAAAGGACCTGATCCGCCGCGACGCCGCCGCCTTCGGCCGCCAGTTCCTTCAGCCCCGCGGGAAGGGCACCTGCCTGGGGCGGCTCGGGCTGATCCGCGCCCCGTTCGGCATCGGTTTCGGCAACGGCGTCGGTGACGTCGGTCTCGTCGGCCGCCGGAACGTCGCGACCAACCGGCTGCTGCGGCGGGTCCGGCGGCGCCAGCACTTCCGTCGCGATCGCCCGGGCGGCCAGAAGCAGGCGACGATCGCGGGGCGACAATTCGCCCGGATCGACGTCCTTCAGCCGTTCCAGCACTTCCTCGATGTTTTCCGAGGTGATGGAGGAGATCGCCTTGTAGAGCATGGCGCGCGGGTCGGCCCCCTGCTCGGTGCCCTGCATGGTCTTGCGGGCCTTTTCAGAGGCGAAAGCCGAACGGTCGATCTGGCCCTTGATCGTGCTGCGGCGCGCAAGGCGCAGATAGATCGCCTCCTGCTGCGCGGGCGTCATCAGCGAGACGATGGTGTCGATCTGCTTTTCGTTGATGTCGTCGTGGAAGGTGACGAGACCCTCCACGAAGGCGTCGGCGAACTCGCTGGCATAGGGCGAGCGCAGGAACCGGCGCGTGTACTGCTCGGCGAGCCGCAGGAAACGCTCGGGCCGGCGCATGGTGAGGACCAGCGGCATCGAGCGTCGCAGCGCCGCTTCCTCGACCAGCGTTCCCGGCGCCAGAAGCCGCGCCTGGTCCATCAGCTTGAGCGCTGCCGCCGGGGCCTTTCCGCCGATGATCGAGCCCTTGACCAGCGCGATGAAGGCGCCGGTGTCGTCGCGGCGGGCCATCGGGTCGATGGGATCGAGAATTTCGCCGGCCCGGACCAGCTGGCCGCGCATGTAGGCCAGTACGCCCCGGCCGACGACCGCGTCGTCGCCTTGCAGATCAAGGCGCGACAGCGACACCTCGACGGTGGTCGGGTTGCCACCGCTCATGGCCCAGACGAGCAGGGCGGAGAGATTGCGCGGGTCGTCGAAATCCTCCTTGCGGGCGCTGCGGAAGCGGGCGTCGGTTAGTTCCAGCAGCTTCTGCTGCATCGGCAGGGACGCATGATCGCCATTGGCGATCTGGTCCTGCACGATCTGGAGCGAGCGGACCATCTTGTAGGGCGCGATGTCGTCGGCCGCCTGCGCGGCCATGGGCAGGCAGGCACAAAGCAGCACCGAAGCGGCGCGCGCCCGCCAGTTCATCCCCTCGTCTCCAGCAGGATCTCGATGCGACGGTTGGTATCGGAATAGGGATCGTCCACGCTCTTGAGCTTGCGATCGGCATAGCCGGCAACCTCGCGAACGCGTTTCTCCTCCAGCCCGCCGCGCACGAGCATGTAATAGGCGGTGTGGGCGCGGGCGCTGGAAAGCCGCCAGTTGTCGTATTTGTCGTTGCGGAACGGGCGCGCGTCGGTGTGCCCGTTGATGATGATGGCGCCGGGCTTGCCGTTGAGGATCCCCGCCACCTTTTCCATCGCCAGCACGAGATCGCGGCGCGGCACCGCCGAGCCGATCTCGAACATGCCGTAGTCGAGCTGGTCGGTCAGCGAGATCATCACCCCGCGCTCCGTCGGCGTCACGGTGATGCCTTCGGTGATCTTCTCGCTGGCGCCGAACGCCTCGGCCAGTTCCGCCTTGATCTCTTCCGCGATCCGGGCGGCGGCGGGATCGATGCCGGGCTCGCCGGCCGCAAGCTTCTCGCCGCCGGTCTCGCCGGCATCCGCCTTGCCGCCCGGCTTCCTGCCCTGGCCATCGTCGGCCTCGCCCTGGTCGGCCGCGGCGGCACGCTTCACGACCTTGTCCGGATCGGTGAAGACGTCCGCGGCGAAGGGGTCGTCGTCGGGCGCCACGGCGACGAGACCGCTGCGCGGGTCCGCGCCCTCCGCCGGGTTCGGCACCTTCGGCTGTTCGAACAGGTCCGGCTCGCCGGGCTGATCCTGCTCGACCTGCTTGGACCAGAAGTCGGGCGCGAAGGGATCGCGGAAGGACTCGCCGCCGGAAGCGCCGGTGGCCGCACCAGACTGGCCGGCGCCGCCGTCGCCTTTTTCGCTGAGGTTCTGCAGTTCGCCCGTCTCCGCCGCGATCTCGGCCAGCACGGCATAGGGGTCGGTGAACAGGTTCTCGTCCGTCTGCAGCTCGACCTTTTCGCCGGCCTTGGAGCTCATTTCCTGGCCCTGGCCGGCGCTCGCCGGTCCCTTGGCGTCGTTGGCCGTGCTCTGCTCGTCGGGCTTCTCGCTCGACCCATCCTGGGATTCGGGGCCTGCACCCGCCTCGTCCAGCCCACGCCGGCTGGCGTTGCGATCGGTCAGCTTGATCGGGTTGAAGTAGCTGGCAACGGAGACCTTCGTCTCCTCGTTGGCGGCGTTGATCAGCCACATCACCAGAAAGAAGCACATCAATGCCGTCATGAAGTCGGCGAAGGCGATCTTCCAGACGCCGCCGTGATGGCCGTCGTGGTCGTCGCCGTGGCGTCTGACGATGATGATCTCTTCGACGTGACGATCCGGATCGGAGATGCTCATGGGAACGCCCCGGCGAGAGATTGCGACCAGTCGGACAGACGCGTTTCGTAAAGGCTCTCGTCGACGGCGACCTGCAGGTCGAAGTCCTGCGTCTCGGTGAACTCGACGCGGCCGGAATGTTCGCCGAGCCGGGCCTCCAGCATCTCGAACAGGGAGAGCGGTCCCCGCACGCGGATGCGGACGGCGCCGGAATCGCGGATCGCGGCGTCGATGACGGCGACGAGGCTGGCGACTGCCTTGCGCTGCAGATCCTCGGTCAGAACGGGCGCCAGGAGACGGGCGACGACGTCGGACGTGCAGGCGCTCAGGCGCTTCTCGAGGGCGGCGAACTCGTCGGCGATGCGCATGCCGGTGGCTTCCCCCGCCTCGCGCTGCAGGCGCTCCAGTTCCTCGGCATGGGCCTTGTCACGGGCGTCCAGCCGTTCGGCGAACTCCGCCTCCAGCCTTTCGGCCAGCGACGCTTCCGCGCTGGCCACCGCTTCGGCGACGATGGCGTCGATGTCGGGTGGCGGGGTAGGGGCCTCGAACGCGACTTCGGACGGGTCGAAGGCCGTATCGGCAAGATCGAAGGGCATGCCGGGCATGTCGTCGAAGCCCGGGGCTTCGTCGCCCGCCGGTCCGGAAAACGCAAAGGCCGGCATCTGCATGCCGGCGGACGCGGCGTCGCCGAAAGCGGCCGGCCGCGGCTTCGGCTTGCCGAAGTCGACCAGAAGATCGGCCAGCGTCGGCATCAGAGCGATGTCCAGTCAGACGGAACCATTCTAGCCTGCCATCGCCTCGCCGCCGACCCACTTGCGCAGGATCGCGGCCGTGCGTTCCTCGTTCAGTTCGACCATATGCGCCAACCGTTCCTGCGGGGCCGGACGCAGCCGCATCTTCAGCTCCTCCATGACGTCGCTTTCGCTGGGCATGCCCATGCCCATGCCCATCCCACCCATGCCGCCCATCCCGGCCAGGCCGGGGAAGCCGCCGCCATCGTTCCCGCCCATCCCGGCCAGCGGGTCGGGCAAGGCCATGTTGTTGAGCGGGGAATCGAAGGGCAGTTGCAGGTCTCCGAAGTCGGAACCGGCCACGCTTTCGCTCTTCGTCAGCGCGGCCGCCAGCGGGCGAAGGCCGAACCAGGAGACCAGGAAGGCGACGATGACGAAGGCCAGCGCATTGATCATCGATCCGGTGTACTGGCTGGCCGCCTCCAGAATGCCGGGCGACTCCAGTCCCTCCGCGGCGGCTTCCTCGACGAAGGAGAGCGCGGTGACGGAAACCTTGTCGCCGCGATCGCCGTCGAGGCCGACCGCGGTCGCGACCACGTTCTCGATCTCGGCCACGCGGGCCTGGAGCTGGTCGGCCGTCGCGCCGGCGCCGAGGGCGGCGGCGATCTGGTCGCGGTTGACCACCACGGCGATCGACAGCCTTGAGATCTGGTAACCGTTGCTGGTCGTGGCGATCCGCTTCGAGTTCACCTCGTAATTGGTGATTTCTTCGCGGCGCTCGCGCTCCTCTGCCGAGGTCGGGTTCTGGCCGGCCGCGCCGCCCTGATCGGGGATGTTCTGGTCCACGCCCACCGGCGTGGCGGCGCCGGTCTCGTTTGACGTGTTGTTCTCGCGGATGGTGCGGATCGACCGCTCGACCCGCGAATCGGGATCGAAGATCGTCTCCTCGATCTGGCGCGCGTCCGTGTTGACGACGGCCTTGACGCTGGCGCGGAAGTTGTCGCGCCCGAGGAAGGGCGCCAGCGCGCGGTAGATGTTGTCGGCGACCTGGCTCTCCACCGTTCGTTCGATGCTCATCGAACGGTTGATGGAGCTGTTGGATGGATCGTCGCCGGTCGCCAGAAGCGCGCCATTGGTGTCGAGCACGGTCACATTGTCCGACGTCAGGCCCGGAACGGCGGCCGCCACGAGGTGACGGATCGAGTTGGCGGTCCTGATCTCGTCCACGCCGCCCGACCGGATGACGACCGAGGCGGTCGGCTGCTGCTCCTCGCGGCGGAAGCTTGCCTGCTGCGACATGACGATGTGGACGCGCGCCGTCTTGATCCCGGCAATCGACTGGATGGTGCGGGCGATCTCGCCCTCCAGCGCCCGCACGCGGGTCACTTCCTGCATGAAGGAGGTGAGGCCGAGCGAGCCGACCTTGTCGAACAGCTCGTAGCCGGCATTGGAGCTGCTGGGCAGCCCCTTGTCGGCGAGGATCATCCGCGCGCGGCCGGTGAAGCCCGTGGCGACCATGACGCTCGTGCCATCCGACCCGACGTCGTAGGAGATGCCGGACTCCGACAGGACGACGCCGATCTTGGAAACGTCGTTGCGGTCGAGGCCGATGTACAGCGTCTCGGTGGCCGGCCTGTTCAGGTAGATCGCGCCGATGAGGATCGTCAGCACCACCGTGGCCAGGATGCCGCCCATGATGGCGAGCTTCCTGGGCCCCAGCGACAGGAGGTTGTCGGCGATTTTCTGAATCTGTTCCGGCACAGGCCACGGTCCCCGAATTGCAGGGTTCCGAACCTAGATGCTGAAGCTTGCGCGAAAATGATATCGGGCCGCCGCGCGAACGCGACGACCCGACTGGAGGTGCGTTGCCCGGTTGCCCGGGCTTCGCCGAAACCCTTAGCGGAAGAGCGACAGGATCGTCTGCGAATTGCCGTTGGCGATCGACAGCGCCTGGATGCCCAGCTGCTGCTGCACCTGGAGTGCCTGCAGGCGGGTTGATTCCTGGCTCATGTCGGCATCGACCAACGTGCCGACGCCCTTGCTGATCGTGTCCGACAGGTTGGTGACGAACTCGTTCTGCAGGCTGACGCGCTTCTTGGCGGCGCCGAGGTCGGCGGCGGCATCCGTCATCTGGCTGAGGATGGAGTCCACGGCGCGAACCATCGCGCCGATCTCTTCCTTGGTGTTCGTGCCGGTCAGCGCGATCTCGGTGCCGGTGGCAGCCGTCGTCGAGCTGGTGTTGAGCAGGAAGTAGTTGTCGGCGGTGCCGGTCGGGTCGGCCTGCAGCGCGTCGGCGTCGATGTCCTTGGTCAGGATGCCGTTGGCCGCGTCGTCCGACGAGGTCAGCGTGACGGCGTTGACGTCCACGTCGAGCGTGCCGATGGAGACGAAGCCCGAGGCATCGCGGGTGAAGGAGCCGACGATCGACTTGGTGCCGACGGCGCCGTCGTTCGCAAGCCAGTTCTCGCCCGAGAACGAAGCCGAAGAGGTGATGGAGACCAGCTGATCCTTGAGGGCGGTGATTTCCTTGTTGATCTTCGACTGGTCGACGCCCGGCTCGCTGGCGGCAACGAGCTTGGTCTTGATCTCGTCGACGACCTCGATCGCGGCGTTCATGCCGGTGTAGGCCGTATCGATCTTCGCCTGGCCCAGACCCAGCGCGTCCTTGACGGTCCCCAGCGCCTTGTTGTCCGAACGCATCGTGGTCGCGATCGACCAGTAGGCGGCGTTGTCGCTGGCTTCGCCGACCTTGAAGCCGGTCGAAATGCGGGTCTGAGTGGATTCCAACGCCTTGTTGGTGGCATTGAGGGCCTTGAGGGCCGTCATTGCCTGGACGTTTGTGTTGATGCTTGCCATGGGTGTCCCCTTACTAACGCTTGTACACGACATACCGGGCTGGACCGGTAAGACGGGGCGGCGTCATGCCTATCGGGCACCCCAGCGGGGCAAGCGATCCGTCCTGAAACGACAATGTCCCAGCGTTGTACCGCCGGGACATTGTTTTCCAGTTAAGTCGCTTAGTTAAGAAAGCCTTACCCGCGGAACAGGGACAGAATCTGCTGCGAGTTGCCGTTGGCGATCGACAGCGACTGAATTCCCAGCTGCTGCTGCACCTGGAGAGCCTGCAGACGCGTCGATTCCGCGCTCATGTCAGCATCCACCAGCCCGCCGACGCCCTTGTCGATCGTGTCCATGAGATTGGAGACGAAGGTGTTCTGCATGTCGATGCGCTTCTTGGAAGCACCGAGATCGGCGGCCGCGTCGGTCAGCTGGGTGAGGATGGAGTCCACCGCCCGCACCATCGCCGAGATCTCTTCACCGGTGTTGGTTCCCGTCAGTGTGATCTCGGTGCCGGTGGCAGCCGTCGTCGAACCCGTGTTGAGCAGGAAGTAGTTGTCCGCGGTGCCGGTCGGGTTGGCCTGGAGTGCGTCGGCATCGATGTCCTTGGTCAGGATGCCATTGGCCGCATCGTCCGACGACGTCAGTGTGATCGCATTGACGTCGACGTCGAGCGTGCCGATGGAAACGAAGCCCGCGGAATCGCGGGTGAAGGAGCCGACGATCGACTTGGTGCCGACGGCGCCGTCATTGGCAAGCCAGTTCTCGCCGGAGAACGAAGCCGAGGAGGTGATCGAGATGAGCTGTTCCTTGAGAGCGGACAGCTCCTTGTCGATCTTGAGCTGATCGACGCCCGGCTCGCTCGCGGCGACGAGCTTGGTCTTGATCTCGTCGACGACGTCGATGGCGGCGTTCATGCCGGTGTAGGCGGTGTCGACCTTGGCCATGCCGAGGCCAAGAGCGTCCTTCACGGTGGAGAGGGCCTTGTTGTCCGAGCGCATCGTCGTTGCGATCGACCAGTAGGCGGCGTTGTCGCTGGCTTCACCGACCTTGTACCCGGTGGAGATGCGGGTCTGCGTCGTTTCCAGCGCCTTGTTCGTCATATTGAGGGATTTGAGCGCCGTCATCGCCGACGCGTTGGTCAGAATACTACTCGCCATGGGAAATGTCCCCTACTCACTCACGCAACAAAAAACAGGGACATACCGGACTTACCGGTAGAACGGCACGGCGTCATGCCTTCCGGTCTGGCTCTTGTTCGCCCACCGGCCCGCTCTGTTAATCATGTTCTGGCAGGGAAAATTTACCAAACCGATAACTTGCGGGCCGGATTCGGAATAATGTGTCAACGAAACCTTAACGGCGCCCGGGCCGGGGCGTCAGTTGAAGGAGCGGACGAGACTGCCCACGAGCAGGTTCCAGCCGTCGATCAGAACGAAGAACAGGATCTTGAACGGGAGCGAGATCACGGTCGGCGGCAGCATCATCATGCCCATGGCCATGGTCACCGTGGCGACCACGAGGTCGATGACGAGAAAGGGCAGGACGATCAGGAAGCCGATCTCGAAGCCGCGGCGGATCTCGGAAATCATGAAGGCCGGCACCAGGATGCGCAGGTCCACCTTGTCGCCGGTGACGACGGTCTGGCCCCGTTCGCGCGCAAGGTCGGCGAAGAGGGCGAAATCCTGCTCGCGGACGTTGTTCAGCATGAAGGTGCGGAACGGATCGCTGATGCGGTCGAGCGCCTCCTCCTCGGTGATCTCGTTGGCGACCAGCGGCCTGACGCCGTTGTTCCACGCCTGGTCGAACGTCGGCGCCATCACGTAGAAGGTCATGAACAAGGCAAGGCTGATCAGGATCAGGTTGGCCGGCGTCGTCTGGAGGCCGATGCCGGCGCGCAGGATCGAGAAGGCGATGATGAAGCGGGTGAAGCTCGTCACCATGATCAGCAGGCCCGGCGCGATCGACAGCACGGTCAGCAGGCCGACGAGCTGGATGACGTAGCCGATCGTCTCGCCGGTGAGCTGCTCGCCGATCGGGCCGAGGCCGAGCTGCTGGGCCCTGGCCGCAACCGCGGTTCCCAGCAGGAAAAGGAAGCTGAGCGCGGCGCGTCTCATTCGAACAGCAGCGTCCTGATCATGAGCTGCGTGGCGAGACCGTCGCTGCGGATGCGCGCCCGTTCCTCGAGGTCGGTCTTGAGGTGGCGAAAGCCGCTGGCGCCCTGGACCTGCTGCAGGGTGACTGTCCGCATGTAGGCGAGGATGTCCTCATGGATCGAACGCACCAGCTGCGGGGGCGGGGGCGCGGTGAAGACGATCGCCAGTTCCATGCGCACCCAGATGTCGCGCGGCGCGGCGAGATTGGTGGTGACCGGCTCCAGCGGCACGAGGCGGGGGATCAGCAGGATGTTGCCGTTCTCGTCCCTTGCGACGCCGTCCTGTCCGCCATTGGAGCCCGAAGCGCTGGCGCGCGCCGCTTCCTCGGCCTCCACCGAACCGGGCAGCGGATCGACCTGGATCTTCATCGTCTCGGTGAGGTCGTTGCCACTCTGGTCGGAGTGAAGCGTGAGGCCCGAAAACCAGCCGCCGCCCGCTGCGGCGACGGTCAGCACGAGCAGCACCACGGCCTGAACGACCGTCGACGGCCCCTTCTTCTGCGTGCTGTCCGTTCCGTCGGCGGCCAATGCGATGGTTCCTCTCAGAACGGCGAGACGAGGTCGACGATCTGCTGACCGATCGGCGGCTGCTGGACCTCGGTGATCCGGCCGCGCCCGCCGTAGGAGATGCGGGCTTCGGCGATGCGCTCGTAGTTGATCGAGTTCTGCGCGCCGATGTCGGCCGGCCGCACGATGCCGGCGATGGTGAGGATGCGCATCTCGTAGTTGACACGCACCTCCTGGGAGCCCCGGATGACGAGGTTGCCGTTCGGCAGCACGTCGGTGACGACGGCGGCGACCTGGAGGCGGATGTTTTCCGAGCGCGCCGTCGCACCCGAACCGGCGCTGTTGGACTTCGACGACAGGTCGAGGTCGCTCGATCCGCCCGTGCCGATGCCATCCCATTCGAAGGCGCCGTTCACCCCGAACTTGCGGCTGGTCGTCCGCGACCGGTTGGAATCGTTGTTCAGCGTCGCCTTGTCGTTGATCGAGATGTTCACGGTCATGATGTCGCCGACCGTCAGGGCGCGGGCGTCCTTGAAGAGCTGGCTCTGCTCGTCGTTCCACAGCGAGAAGCGCTTGACAGGCCTCGAGGGCGGCTCCGGATAGGCGTGAGCGGTCACGGCGGCGGATTCGAGGCCCGATCCCACCGGCGACAGGGCGGGCGCGCGGCCGACTTCCCGCAGTTCTCCGGCGCAACCGCCGAGCATCAGGCAGCCGAGTATGATGACGAATGAGCGGTTCATGTCGGATCCTCGGATTTCGCGACGTCGGCGATGATGCTGGTCAGCCGCGCGGCCGACCGGCTGTCCATCTCGTTCAGGATGATGCCGGCCTGGCGCGAGTTCAGCTTGAGAAGGATGGCCGCGGCCAGGTTCTCGTCCAGTTGCGACATGCGCTCGGCGGCCGCGTCCGGGCGCATGCGCGAATAGATGCCGACGACGCTGTCTTCGGCGCGGTTGATGACCTCGTTGCGGCGCGCGAGCCATTCCTCGTATTCGGCCCGCTTCGTCTCCAGCGCGGCGATGCGCTCGTCGATCTCGGCGCGCAGATTGTCGAGTTCGCGGGTCTGCACGGCGTAGCGGCGGTCGCGCGCGGCATCGACGATGTTGGCGCAGAATTCGCGGATTTCGTCGGTGACCTGACCGGGCAGGTTCTGCGCGGCGGCCAGCGTGCCGGTGGCGGCGAGCGTCGCCATGCCGATGCCGGCGGCGGCCGAAGCGCCGAGAAGGAAGGTGGCGGCGGTCCGGGCCAGGCGGGCGGGGGCGGACATGGTGCGCGCGCTCACTGGAACACCAGTTCGGCCTGCAGCGCGCCGGCCGACTTGATGCCCTGCAGGATGGCGATGATGCCGTCCGGCTTGACGCCGATGCGGTTCAGCCCTGCCACCAGCGTCTGGAGGTCGGGACCGTCCAGCATCGCGACCTGTCCGCCACTCTGATCCGCCTCGATCACGGTCGAGGGCTCGGTGGCGGTTTCTCCGCGAGAGAAGGGCGCGGGCTGGACGACCTGCGGCTGCTCGGTGATCCGCACGGTCAACTGACCGTAGCTCACCGCCACCTGCGCGATCTTGACATCCTGGCCGATGACGATCGTGCCGGTCCGTTCGTCGACCACCACGCGGGCGGGCGTATCGGTGGCGACAAGCAGGTTCTCGATCTCGGCGACGAAGCGCGCGGCACTGACGCTGGCCGGCCGCTTCACAAGGATGGTGCGCGAATCCTGCTCGCTCGCGGTCCTGTTGCCGAAACGGCTCGCCGTGTAGTCGTTGATGATGTCGGTGACGCGGATGGCGGTCGAGAAATCGGGATTGCGGAGCTGAAGTGTCAGCACCTCGTCGTCGTTGAAGCGTGCCTCGATCTGGCGTTCGACGATGGCGCCGTTGGGGATGCGGCCAGCGGTCGGCACGCCCTTGGTCAGCGTTTCGGCCTGCCCCTGCGCACTGAAGCCGGAAATGAAGACGGGGCCCTGGGCGACGGCGTAGATGTCGCCGTCGGGCGCACGCAGCGGCGTCATGACGAGCGTGCCGCCCTGCAAGGAGGTTGCGTCGCCGAGGGAGGACACGCTGACGTCGATGCGCGCGCCCGACTGGACGAAGGCCGGAAGCGTCGCCGTGACGATGACGGCCGCCACGTTGCGGGCCCGCGCCTGCCCGCCTTCCATGGCGATGCCGAGGTTCTGCAGCATGGCGCGGATCGACTGTTCGGTGAACGGCGAGTTGCGCAGCCCGTCGCCGCTGCCCTGCAGGCCGATGACCAGGCCGTAGCCGATCAGCTGGTTGTCGCGCGCCGTCTGGATCGTGGCGATGTCCTTGATGCGCGAGACCGGTCCGACGACCGTCGGCAATGACGAAGGCCCGGCGGCGATCTCGATGCGGTAGTTGACGTCCTGACCGATGCCGGCCTGGTTCTGGCCGACGGGGCGTGGCGGAAAATCGGCGGCGATCGCCGGCGCGACCGCGAAGCCTGTCGCGACGAGGACGCGCAGGGCCAGGAGGCGCAGCATCAGTTGCCCACCCTCACGGTGCCGTTGGCCAGCACGATGCCGCTGAAGACGGTGCCGCTGTCGGCATTGCGTACGCGGATCATGTCGCCGATGGAGCCGGGCTGAAGGGGGATCGCCATGGTCGTGATGTGGAGCCCGTTGTGGGCGAAGTTGACCTCGACCGGCGAACCCGCCTCCACGACATAAGCCTCGCGGACGGAGCTCAACGGGATGAAGCGGCCTGGCAGGAGCGTGCGCTTGGCCACCTTGCCCTCGATGTCCTCGGCCACGTAGGCGATCTCGGTGGTCACCCGCGCCGGATTGCGCAGCTGCACTTCCGTCAGCGCCCCCGCGTCGATGGTCTCGCCCGGATAGATGACGCGCTTTGGAATGATCGCCGTGTCGGCGGCCGACGCCATGGTGGCCAGCCCGCCCACGAACAGGGCGGCGGCGACGATCATGTGGAGCGCGCGCGTCATGAGGCCCTACCGGATGCTTTGCGAGACGACGCCGGCCATTTCGTCGGCGGCCTTGATCACCTTCGAGTTCATCTCGTAGGCGCGTTGAGCGGAGATCAGGTCGGTGATCTCCTTGACCGGATCGACGTTCGAGCTTTCGAGATATCCCTGTTCGATCGTCGCGTAGCCCGGATCGCCGGGGACGCCGACATTGGCGGCGCCGGAGGCTTCGGTTTCGCGGAAGAGGTTGTCGCCCAGCGGGGAGAGGCCGGCTTCGTTGGCGAAGGTCGCCAGCGTCAGCTGGCCGAGATCCTGCAAGGCGGCCTGGCCATCGACGCGAGCGAAGACCTGGCCGGACTTGTTGACGATGACCTCCACCGTTTCCTGCGGGACGACGATCGCCGGGATCACGTTGAAGCCGTCGATGGTGACGAGCTCGCCCTCGGCATTGGTGTTGAAGGCGCCGGAGCGGCTGTAGAGCGTGGCGCCGTCGGCGCCCTCGATCTGGAACCAGCCCGGGCCCGTCAGCGCGAGGTCGAATCGATTGCCGGTCGCGGCGAGCGCGCCCTGCTGATGGACGTTGCGCACCGCCGAGGTCTTCACGCCGAGGCCGATGCTTGCTCCTTCGGGGACGATGCTCTGGTCGGCCCGGTTGGGGACGCCCTGAAGTCGCTCGGTCTGGTAGAGCAGGTCGGAAAACTCCGCCCGCGCCCGCTTGAAGCCGGTGGTGTTGATGTTGGCGATGTTGTTGGCGATGACTTCCAGGTTGAGCTGCTGGGCGTTCATGCCGGTGGCGGCGATGGCGAGTGCTTTCATGGTGCTGGTCCTCAGATCGCCATACGGCTGACTTCGAGATAGGCGGTGACGATCTTGTCGCGGATCGAAATCGCCGCCTGCAGCGTCTGTTCGGCGCTCATGACGGCGTCGACCACGTCGCGTGCCTGGACGTTGCCGCCTTCCAGCGCCGTCATCGAAACCGATTCGGCCTGGCTGAGCGTGTGGATCGTGCGGTTTGCCGCTTCGGCCACCGCGCTGGAGAAGTCACTGGCGGACACGGACGGCTGCGCAGCCGCGAGGGGGCCGGTCGCGCCGCCGAAACGCTGCGGGCCGGACAGGGCGTCGAGGGCACCGAGACCGCTGATCATCACTGTGCCCTCATCAGATCGATGGTCATGGAGATGAGCTCGCGCGCCTGCCGCACCACCTGGAGATTGGCTTCGTAGGAGCGGTTGGCCTCCGTCATGTCGGCCATCTCGATCAGGACGTTGATGTTGGGCAGCTTGACGAAGCCGTTCTCGTCGGCGGCCTGGTGGGTCGGATCGTACTCGACGGGAAACGCCGAGGCGTCCCTGTCGACGGCGTTGATCCGGACATAGGTCCCGCCGCTGTCTGGATCGAGGGCGGAAACGAAGGAGACGGTCTTGCGCTGATAGGGATCGGCGCCGGGGGTGCGGCCGGTCGACTGCGCGTTGGCAAGGTTTTCGGACACGATCCGCAGGCGTTCGGACTGGGCCTTGAGGCCCGAAGCCGCGACGCCGACGGAGAGGGCGAGGGGGTCGATCGTCATCTCTACCTCGAAGCCAGCATGACCATGCGATGGAAAGCCTTCACGACCGCGGTGTTCAGTTCCATGCCGCGGCGAACCTCGCCGGCCTTGACGAGCTCTTCCTCCACGGACACGGAATTGCCGGACGTCGAGACGACGGGCGACGAATCCTCGTGGATGCCGAAGTCGCCGCCGGCCGTCCCGAACGAGATGTGGCCAGGCTGGGTCGACGCGACGGTCAGCGACCGGTCGGCCACGAGATCCTTGAACGGCTGCACGTCGACGGCGCGGTAGCCGGGCGTGTTGATGTTGGCAACGTTGCCGGCCACCGCCGACTGCCGCACGGACAGCCAGCGCGCTTGCTGGGAGGCGAGGTCAAAGAGACTGACGGGCTGCATGAAGATTCCCCTTCTGAAGGGAATCATAGGGAGCCAGTCTTGCGTGGAACTTGCGCGGGGCCGCAGGCCCGCCTTGCGGTCACTCGGCCAGTTCGACGACCTGGTCGCGGCTGGTCTTGAGGCGCCATTTGCCGTCGACGTTGTCGATCGACAGGACGCGGGAACTGTCCGGCAGGACGGACCCGCGCTCGACGACGAAGAAGCCGTTGGCGTCGCTGATCATGGCGCGGCCATTGGCGACGTGGACCAGCGTGAAGCGCGGCGGCGTCCCGGGAAAGGGCTGGGTTTGCGGGCCCGGGTCCGGAGCATCGAATTCGACCGAGCCGACGACGGTGCCGGTCGCCACGTGGTCGAGGGGGAGGGACGCGAGATCCTCTGCGGTCGCCGGGGACGGACGCCACTGGACGCGGGGCGTGTAGAACGGCCCCGACAGGTCCGATCCCGTCGGGGTCTGCTCGAACCGGACGGTGGCGTAGCCGAACTGGTCCTGATGCATGAAGACATACCAGGGGAAGGTCGCGGCGGCAGCGGCGAGGCCGACGCCGACGCCGACGAGCACCGCGTCGGTGACGCTGAAGTCCTTCTTCTGCCAGAAGCGCAGCTGGCGCGGCTCGTGCGCGATGTCCATGCCGGGCAAGGGAGGGATCGGCTGGTCGCGCGAGGCACGGCCGAACCAGGACCGCCAGTCAGCCATCGGGCTTCTCCTGTTTCTTCAGATGGCGCGCGAGTTCGGCGAAGGGGTCGGCGACCGGACCATCCTGTGGCGACTGCACCAGCGCGTCGTAGATCAAGGGCACCTGGCGCACGGCGGCGTCGAGGTCGGGGTCGGCACCCTGCTGATAGCCGCCGAGCAGGCGGATGTCGCGGGTCTCCTCGTAGCGTCCGATCAGGGCGCGCAGCCGCGTGACGAGCAGGCGTTCGCCGTCGTTCCAGGCCCGATTGGCCAGCCGCGAGACGGAGGCCAGCGGATCGACGGCCGGATAGCGGCCCTGTTCGGCGATTCCGCGGCTGAGCACGATGTGACCGTCGAGGATGCCGCGCACCGAATCGGCGACCGGATCGTTGTGATCGTCGCCGTCGACCAGCACCGAGATGATGGCGGTGATGGAGCCGGCGCCGGTCGCGCCGGGACCGGCGCGTTCCAGGAGCCGCGGCATGTCGGTGAAGACGGAGGCGGGATAGCCGCGCGCCACCGGTGGTTCGCCGGCGCCGATCGCCACCTCGCGCAACGCATGCGCGAAACGGGTGATGGAATCGATCACCAGCAGGACGCGGTCGCCGCGGTCTCGGAAGTATTCCGCCACCGACATGGCCGTGCCGGAGGCGCGCTTGCGCATCATCGCGCTTTCGTCGCTGGTGGCGACAACGGCGATGGTCTTCTTCATCGCCTGTTCGCCGATCGTGTCTTCCAGAAATTCGCGCACCTCGCGGCCGCGCTCTCCCACGAGCGCCACCACGACCGTGTCGAACGCATGGGCGGCGGCCAGCATGGCGAGCAGGGTCGACTTGCCGACGCCTGACCCGGCGAAGACGCCCAGGCGCTGGCCGAAGCACAACGGGGTGAAGAGATCGATCACCTTGACGCCGGTCTGGAACGGCTGGTCGACGCGCTGGCGCTTCAGCGCGTTCGGAATGCCATTCGCGAGGTCTGTGCCGTTGCGGAGCGGCGAACCCTCGTCGACCGGCCGGCCGAGCGCATCGACGACGCGGCCGCGCCAGCTCGCATCGGGCGACACCTGGAACGGACCGCGCAGGTAGACGGGATCGGCGACGCCTGCGTCCGCCGACTGATCGAAGGGGGCCACCAGAATGTCGCGTTCGGTGATCTGGACGACCTCGCCGGTCTTGACGCCTGGTCGTCCGTGGTGCTCCACGACATCGCCGAGCCGCGCCGCCGCCGAGAGACCGCGCACCCGGTAATGTGTCGGCGACACCTCCGTGATGCGCCCGCCGCGTCGCAGGAGTTCCTTGTCGGTGCCCGCCTCGAGATAGATGCGCTCGAGCAGTTCGAGCGAGGCGGATCCGCCGCCCGCCGGCTGCGGCTGGGTCGGATGGCCCGGCGTGGCTGGCGCGTACTCCTCCTCGAGCATGCGGCCCTCAGCTGCCGAGGGCCTTGACGGCTTCGCCCATCGTCCTGTCGCTGGCCTTGATCAGGGCCGTGGCGTTCTCGAAGGACCTCTGCACCATGATGAGCTGCGTCATTTCCAGGACGGGATTGACGTTGGACTGCTCGACGAAGCCCTGCACGACGCCGACATCGATCTGGTCGACGACCGGCTCGGGCGGCGTGGTCGGGATCAGGCCGGAATTGCCGAAGCGCGTGAAGTTCTCGCCGGGCGTGAAGGCGAACAGGCCGATGGCGGCGATCGGCTGGCCGTTCTGGCGCAGCATCCCGTCGGCGGAGGCCTCGGGCGGGCCCTCCTGCGGATTGAGCTGGATGGCCGCGCCGCCAGCGTCGAGCACGGCATAGCCCTCCAGCGTGACGAGGTCTCCGGTCTCGCGCATGGTGAAGCGGCCGTCGCGGGTCATCACGGTCCCGACGGGGGTTTCGATGCCGAACCAGGCCTCGCCGCGCACGGCGAAGTCGAGCGGGTTGCCGGTCTGCGTGAACCCGCCGGCCTTGCTCGACAGGTAGGTGCTGCCCGGCGAGACGAAGGCGACCTTTCGGTCGCCCAGCGCCGAGACGACGTCCTCGAACTTCACCTCGGTCGAGCGGAAGCCGACGGTGTTGGCGTTGGCGACATTGTCGGCGATCGTGTCGAGACGCTTCTGAAGCGCGACCTGGGCGGAGATGGCGACGTAGAGACCTGACTGCACGATCCGCTCCTCAGGCTTTCAGCTGCTGCATGGCCAGGAGCAGGTCCGTCGAGATTCCGAACGAAGCGGGCTTGCTGAACAGGATGCTGACGTTGGCGACGCCGGTGTTGGTCTGGTTCTCGACGTCCCACATGCTGGTGAAACGGGTGATCAGCTTCGACAGCGCCTCGGGGTCCTTGAGATCCTCGATGTCGATGCGGGTCTTCAGGATGTCCACCTGCTTGTCGATGTCCAGCATGGCGAAGGAATCGGGCAGGCCGAGCGTGGTGCGCACGACCTTTGCCAGCGCGGTGTCGGCGAGGATCTCGTACATGTTGGTGATGCTCGGCGCCTTGCGCTCGAAGTAGAGCGCCAGGCGCACCGCCTCGTTCGACGATCCCGCATCCTCTTCCATGGTCTGGCGCATGTACTTGTCGACCGTGCCCTGCTGGGCGCGGGTGAAGACGGTGGCCGTCTCGCCGTGACGGGCGAAATTGAAGCTCTCGACGAAGTCCTTGTAGCGCTTGTCGCTCAACGAATTGGCGAAACTGTCGTCCGCGTCGACGCCGCCTTCGAGCGCCTTGACCATGAATGCCTTGGCGTAGGTCATGTCCTCGAGGCCGTGGGCCTTCATCGCATAGGCGAACAGCCGACGATCGCCGACGAACTCGTCGATCGTCTTCACCTTGCCGATGTTCTCGAGGTAGTATTCGGTCTCGCGCTTGACGAAAGGCTGCTGTTCCACGCGCTTGAGCGAGAGGTTCAGGTCGCGTGTGATCGAGGCGTAGCTGACGTAGGTGCTGACCAATTCCGGTCTCCGAAGGGAGGTCGTCGGATTGCACGATACGTGTGATTCCTTGCCCGAACCTTTCGCGCGCCGGGGCCGGCCTCGTCGCGGGCAGGACGCCAACAAGCTTCACACAAGGCAGGGCGTCTATCCCGTGCAGGCAAGGCGTGCCGCATGGAGGGGCTGAGTTGGGGATTCTCATCGGACTGGTCGTGACGTTCGGCTGCGTGCTGGGCGGATACATGGCCATGGGCGGCAAGATCGGCGTGCTCTGGCAACCTTGGGAGTTCGTCATCATCCTGGGTGCGGCCATCGGCGTGTTCCTGATCGCGAATCCGATGAAAACGGTGAAGGACACCGGCAAGGCGCTGCTGGAATCGTTCAAGAACGCCGTTCCGCAGGAGCAGGACTATCTCCAGACGCTCGGCGTGCTGCACAGCCTGATGCGGGAGCTGAAGACCAAGTCGCGCAGCGAAGTGGAAGGCCACATCGACAATCCCGAGGAATCGGCGGTGTTCCAGGCCTATCCCATCGTCCTGAAGAACAAGGACCTCACCAATTTCATCTGCGACTACTGCCGCCTCATCATCATCGGCAACGCCCGCTCGTTCGAGATCGAGGCGCTGATGGACGAAGAGATCCAGACCATCCGGCACGACAAGCTGAAGCCATACCATTCGCTGACCGCGATCGGCGACGCGCTGCCGGCCATCGGCATCGTCGCGGCGGTGCTCGGCGTCATCAAGGCCATGGGTGCGCTCAACGAATCGCCCGAGGTGCTGGGCGGCCTGATCGGCGCGGCGCTCGTGGGTACTTTCGTCGGCATCTTCGCCTCCTACGGCGTCGTCGGGCCGGTCGCCACCAAGGTGAAGGGCGTGCGCGAGAAGAAGAACAGGCTGTTCGTGATCGTCAAGCAGACGCTGCTCGCCTACATGAACGGCGCGCTGCCGCAGGTGGCGCTCGAATTCGGACGCAAGACGATCTCGGCGCATGACCGGCCGTCCATCGACGCCGTGGAGCAGCAGACGCTCAACACCCACATGGACAAGGCGGCCTGACGATGCAGGAGGCCGCGATCAATCCGTCGCCGTCGTCGGGGGCCTCTTCGATCATCGAGAGGCTCATCGGCGCGACCGGCGAACCGGAGGTGGTCGTGAAGGCCGGACGAACGATCGCCGAGCGGATCCTGAAGCCGCTGCGCGCCAGCCTGGAAGATGCCGCCAGCGAAGCGGTGCCCGTGGAGATCGAGGACGTGGCCGTCGAGCGCACGACCGAGCTGCTGGTGGGCGCCGGCCAGCACGACGCGCTGACGGTCGGCGCCTCGCAGACGTCGCCCGACGCGTTCTCGATCCGGCTGGAGGCCAAGGCGATCGCCGTTTTGGTCAACGCGCTGTTCGGCGCCGAGGCCGAAGTGGCCGCCGGCGGGATCGAGCGCGACCTGTCTCCGGTGGAGGTGGAGGTGGCCAACCTCGTCTGCCGCCTGCTCGCAGTCGCCTACAATGGCTTCAACGGTCCGGCGCAGCGCATCAAGCTGCCGCTGCCGGCGGTGGCATCCGGCGATGGCCTGAAGGAGTTCGCCGTGCGCGACGGCCCGGGGCTTCGGATCGACTTCGCCGTCGGCGCCGAGGCGGAGCGTGGCCGCATCTCGGTGTTCATGCCGCAACGGATCGTCCTGCAGCGCGGCGGGGAGGATGCGTCGGACCCCGCGCAGGCCGAGGCGCAGTCGGCGGAATGGGCGGCCAAGTTCAACGAGGAGGTCATGCGTGCCCGGGTGACGCTGCAGGCGACCCTGTCGGTGGGGCGGATGACGCTCGGCCAGGTCGCCGCGTTCCGGCGCGGCCAGGTGATCGAGCTCTCGCGCACCGCGCCGACCGAGACCCGCCTTTCGGCGCGCAACAAGCAGCTCTTCGTTTGCGAGTTCGGGCGACTTGACGAAAACTACACGGTGCGAATCAAAACGCCGGTGGCCGAGAGCCAGGACATCATCGACGGGCTCGTTTCCCCGTGACGCCGATGACGGGTCGGCCGAGCGGCATGGAGTGACGGTATGAGCAAGGCCACAGCCCAGACGTCGGGCGAAGAAGAACTGGACCGCGCGATCAACGAGTTGCGCGGCGTGCTGAAGGAGGATGCGAGCCCGCTGGGCGCGGCCTCGTTCGGCGCCGACATGCCGTCCTTCGGCGATGACGTCTCGTCCTTCGGCGCGCCCGCCTTCGACGCCTCGGGCATGCCGCCGTTCGGTTCGCCGGAGACGCCGTCCTTCGGTGGTTCGGCGATACCCGATTTCGGCGAAGATGCCGGCCCGGGCGCCCAGAACTCCGGCATCATCATGACCATTCCGGTCGACGTGCAGATCGTGCTCGGCAGCGCCGAGATGCAGGTCTCCGAACTGATGGCGCTGCGAAAGGGCGCAACGGTCGCGCTCGACCGCCGCATCGGCGAACCGGTCGACGTGGTGGTGAACGGTCGCAAGGTCGCGCGGGGCGAGATCACCGTGCTCGACAGCGACCCGACCCGCTTCGGCATCCGTCTCACCGAGATCATCTCCGCTGGAAAGATTGGCTGACCGAACGATGGACTTCGGAATCGGATCCATTGACGAGCCCTCTTCCTTCACGGCGTCGTCGCTGACGGCTCCGCAGAAGGCGGCCGCCATCCTGGTGGCCATGGGCAAGCCGGCGGCGGGCAGGCTGCTCAAGTTCTTCAAGCAGGACGAGTTGAAGGCGCTGATCGAGGCGGCGCGGATGCTGAAGACGATTCCGCAGGGCGAACTGGAGAAGATCATCGCCGAGTTCGAGGACGAGTTCGCCGAGGGCGCTGGCCTGATGGATTCGGCCGCGACCATGGACAAGATCCTGAGCGAGTCGCTTTCGCCCGAGGAAGTCAACGCCATCATGAACCACGGCGTCGCCAGCGGCGAGGTGGAAGCGCCGCCTCCGGTCTGGCCGGCGATCGAGGCGCTGGAGCCGGCCCGGGTTGGCACCTTCCTGGCGGGCGAGCATCCGCAGACGGCGGCGCTGGTGCTGACCAACCTCGCGCCTGCCGCTGCCGCCAACGTGCTGCTGACGCTGCCGAAAGCGCTGCGCGGCGACGTGGCCAAGCGCATGGTCACGATCGGAAACGTGAAGCCGGCGGCGCTGCGAATCGTGGAGAACCAGCTTCGCACCCGCCTGCTTGGCGACACCGGCGCGAAGTCGGCCACCATCGGCCATGCCCGGGTCGCCAACGTGCTCAACGAACTCGACAAGTCGCAGCTCGACGAAATTCTCGCGGACATGGAGAGTGCCGGGTTCTCGGACGTGAAGGCGATCAAGGCGCAGCTGTTCTCGTTCGAGGACCTGCCGATGCTGGATCAGCGCTCGCGACTCTCCCTGTTCGACGGCCTGTCGACGGAAGTCGTCACGCTGGCCTTGCGCGGCGCCGACAAGGCGATCGTCGAAGCCGTGCTGACGGCCGTCGGCGCGCGGGCGCGGCGGATGATCGAGGCGGAGCTCGCGGCCGATCCGGGCAACATCCAGCAGGCCGCCGTCATCCGCGCGCGGCGCGAGATCGCAACGACCGCGATCCAGATGGGCAAGGACGGTCGCATCACCATGCCAGCAGCCAAGGAAGCGGCCTGAGCCGCGACGGCGTCAGCCTTCCAACCAGCATGAGCCGAGGGCTGCGCCGTGGCCGATGAGCCCGACAAGGAAAGCAAGACAGAACAGGCCAGCGAAAAGAAGGTTCGCGATGCCGTGGAGAAAGGCAATCTGCCGTTCTCCAAGGAAGCGCCGATCCTGGCCACGCTGGTCGCGATGCTCGTCTTCGCGCTGTTCTTCGCCTATGATTCGATCGTGCGCCTGGGCATCTTTCTCGCGATGTTCCTGGAGCGCCCGCACGAATGGAGCCTGGCCACCTCCGCGGATGCGATCTCGCTCTACCAGATCGTCTTTCTGGAGATCGGCCGCGCGATCGTGGTCGTGATGGCGTTGCTGGTGGCGGCAGGCGTCGGCGCCTCCGTGATGCAGAACATGCCGCGTCTGGTCGGCGACCGCATCATTCCCAAGGCGAACCGCATCTCGCCGATGGCCGGCTGGAAGCGCCTCTTCGGCATCAAGGGCTTCGTCGAATTCCTGAAATCGGTGGGCAAGGTGCTCTTCGCCGGCGTGTTCCTCTCCTTCGCGCTGAGCGACGTCCATCTTCGCCTGCTGGAGGGGATGCTGATGCTTCCCTCCGCTTTCAGCATGCAGATCCGCGACATCGTGGTGGACCTCGTCCTTGGCGTGGTGATCGCCATGGCGCTGATCGCGGGCGTCGACCTCCTGTGGACCCGCTACCACTGGATGGAAGAGCTTCGCATGACCAAGCAGGAGGTCAAGGACGAACACAAGCAGGCGGAGGGCGACCCGATCCTCAAGGCGCGCATGCGATCCCTGGCGCGCGACCGCGCCCGCCAGCGCATGATCGCGGCGGTGCCGCGCGCGACGCTCATCATCGCCAACCCCACCCACTATTCCATCGCACTGCGCTATGTGCGCGAGGAGACCGCCGCGCCGATCGTCGTCGCCAAGGGCCAGGATCTCATCGCGCTGAAGATCCGCGAGGTCGCGGAAGAACACGGAATTCCGATTTTCGAGGACGTGACGCTGGCCCGATCCATGTTCAAACAAGTTTCGGTCGATAGCATGATCCCGCCGCAGTTCTACCAGGCGGTCGCAGAACTCATCCGCATCATCCAGGGCAACCGCAAAGCCCCGAAGGCAGGCACCTCAGTTTCATGAATCGGCAGCCGCATTCTTCCGCACGCGAGATCATCGTAGCCAGCGTCCTGCGCGAGGTCGTCTCGGAACTCAGGCTGGTGGACGTTGCCGACTACATCGCGTTCATCCGGCTGGAGCAGCACGGCAACCTGGCCGACCTCGTGGAATCGGCCGCCGAGCTCTATCTCATGCCGGGGACGCTGGGCTTCGGCCATGGCGGCGACATCAACGTGGGCTGGACCGGCGAGCCGACGATCACGCTGGACCTGCAGCTGAAACCGCGGGGGGCGACGATCTACTTCGCGCTGAAGATGTCGGCGCTGAAGGCCAGCATCGAAGTCAACTACGTCTCGTTCGACGATCCGTCGCCCGATCCGGCCGAGAACACCCGCTTCCTGGCCCACGCCCTGGAAGCGAGCCGCCTGCAGCGCAGCGCGCCGGTGGCCATGCGCGGCTGATTCCGAGGGGCTTCAGTCGATCAGTCCGAGCCGCAGGGCCTTGGCCACCGCATGCATGCGGTTGACCGCGTTGAGCTTTTGCGTGGTGGCGGTCAGGTACTGGTTGGCGGTGTGGATGGACAGGCCGAGCGCGGCGGCGATCTCGTCGCTGGTCTTGCCCTGGGCGGTCAGCCGCAGGCACTGAAGTTCGCGCGTCGACATCGTCGGGACTTCGCCGGTCTGCGAGAGAAGCATGCGCGCCACCGTGCCGAAGAGTGCCATCGCGCGGACATGAAGGTCGCAGACAAGGGCGTCATCGGCGCCGATCTCGGCGCCTGCCAGCACCACGAAGCCCTGAGCGCCGTCCTCGGCGAAGGCCGGCAAGGCCAGCCCTGGAAGGTCGGGCGTCAGCGGCGGCGTCTCCCGACCCAAGGCGAGCAGCGGGAAGGCCGGGCAGCGGTCGCGCTCGGCTTCGCCGCGCCACCACAGCGGCGTCATGGATCGCCCGGCCGCGGTCAGCCAGGTCACGCCGCGATCGCCGCACAGCGTGCGCGAGAGTTCCGAATTGCGCGGGAACTTGCGGTCGAAGCAAAGCGCCAACGCCGGCTTCGGCGTCGTTCGCGACAGCAGGAAGACGCCGTAGTAGCTGGCGCCGACATCCACCGACATGCGGCGGACCTGGCGGACGACGTCGAGGAGCAGCCCGACATTCGCCGAGGTGACGACGAGGCCGCGGCCCGCCAGTTCGATCCAGGTGCCCTCCGTCGTCCAGGCGGGCATCGTCAGATCATCCCGGCGCGGATGGCGGACGCGATCGCCATGGCGCGGTTGCTGGCCCCGACCTTGCGGATGGCATGGTTGAGATAGCTGTTGACGGTGTTGGCGGTGACGCCGAGGATCATGGCGACTTCACCGGCGGTCTTGCCCTCCGCGACCCAGTGCAGGCATTCGCGTTCGCGCTCGGACAGCGTGTCGGCGGAGATGTCGTCGAAGAGCCCTTTCGGCGCCCGAGACAGAAGATAGCAGCAGGCGAGCCGGGCCAAAGGAAGCGCGGCCTGGTCGATCGAGCCGGCCAGTGGGCTGGACAGGAAGAGATGGCAACGGCGCCAGGCATCGCGAACCGGCAGCACGTGGACCTCGGCGTGTCCAAGCCTGTGCAGCCACGACCGCGCCGCCCCTTCGGCGTTCGCGGTGGCGTTGCCGCGCGGGGCGGCGCCACCGGGCTGGATGGAGGCCTCGGCCGATGCCATCGCCTGGGCGTGGCGCTGCAATTCGTCCGCGCCGATCTCCTGCACGGTGTCGTAGACCCAGTTGCTGGCCACGACATGGGGTGCGCTTTCGCCTCGCACGTGGCGCTCGAGCAGGAGAAGGTGATGCGAAGCGCCGGTTTCGGCGGCAATCAGGCCCAGGCAGTGGCGGAACTGGGCGCTGCTTTCGACCGCGGCGATGGCGGCGAGCGTTCCGCGCGAGAGTTTTGGACGCGCCAGCATCAAGGTCGAGCCATCGATCCGCAAGCCGGGTCCGGACGCAGATCAAGCGCTTTCGCGCGCGCCGGGGTGCAACACCTGACCGCGATACGCATCGAATCATCGGACATGTCCAACGAATTCCATGCCAATGGTGAGGGGTCAAGCAGTCTCTATGCCTACACATTGGCGGCACGAGGGCGCTTTTCGTCACTCCGACGTCGGCATGCGGCAGGAAACGACGTCGCCAGGGGTGGCGAGGCTCTGCAGGGCGGCGACCGGCCTGCCCTCGATGCGGCCGAGCACCGCCTTGGCGACCTCGCGCCCGGCCAGCCTGAAATCCTCCTGCGATATCCACAGTTCCGGCCGATACCAGCGCAGCAGTCGCGACGACTGCTTCGACACGACGTCGACTTCCCGGCCGAGCTTGAGGCCTGCTTCCTCGATGCCGGCGACGAGCGCGAAGGTGGCGCCGCCGCTGGCCACCACAAGCCCGTCGGGCCTGTCGGCGCGGCGCATCAGCCGTGCCGTCTTCGAGCGGATGACGTCGATCGGATCATCGATGGAAATGCCGTTCCAGGCCACTTCCGTGGCGTCGAGTTCCTGCACGGCGTCCGAAAAGCCTTCGAGCATGTGCTGGTGGTAGGTGAGGTCCGGCGGCGGCGGCAGGAGGGCAAGCCGGCGGCGGCCGAGTTCGACGAGCTTGTGGACCGCCGCCGCCGCGAAAGCGCGGTTGTCGAAATCGTGGAAGGGATGGGCCTCTCCGGTCGCCGTGCGGCCGTGGGTGGCGAAAGGAAAATGATGCTCGAGCAGGTAGGCCACGCGCGGATCGTTTGGCTCGGTGCGCGACAGGATGATGCCGTCGGCCGAGCCGGTCTCGACGACGTATCGCACCGGGTCCATCGGGTCGTTGCGTCGCGAGTAGGGCGTCACGATCAGGTGGTAGGGCGTGTCGGCGATCGTCTCGGAAATGCCGTAGATCATGTCGGACACGAAGCCGGTGAGATCTTCCCCGGTGTCGAGAACGAGGCTGATGACGTTGGTCTTGCCGGTGCGCAGCCGCACGCCGGCCCGGTTCGGCCGGTAGCCGATCTGCTTGGCGACGAGCCTGACACGGCGTTTCGTTTCCTCGCCGATTTCCGGCGCATCCTTCAGCGCGCGCGAGACGGTCGTGACGCCGAGGCCGGTCATGAAGGCAATCGTCTTCAGCGTCGGACGGGCGCCTTCGGCCGGTGCGGACTCGGAGCTGGTATCTGGACTGTCCATCGGCTTCGCCTATCAGCCCCCATTGCGGCTGGCAACATGGCTGGAGGGGACCAGGAGAAGCCACCTGCCATGCAGAGGCTGTAACGTTACAGAAATTTCACGAGCCGGGCGAGGGGAAAGAATGCGCGGAAGGTTGGTGCAGCAGGCCCGTGGAGCGGCGAACCGCCGGACACGGCTTCCGGGGATGTGCGGCAGCTAAGGAAATGCTGCATTGCAGCGTAGTCCGTGCGCGAATGCATTAGTTCGGCGCTCGAAAAAAAGCGCGCCGCGGTCGTTTTCCGGATTGCCTCCCTTTTTGGCTTCCCGTATGGTCCGACCTGTAACGTTTCAGAATTCCAGGGAGGAACACCAGTGCGTTATCATCTCACGACGGCCGCGCTCGCGGCTACGGTCGCTTTCGCGGCCCCGGCTGCCGCCACAGACCTCGAGGTCACACATTGGTGGACCTCCGGCGGCGAGGCGGCCGCGGTCGCCGAGCTCGCCAAGGCGTTCGACGCCACCGGCAACAAATGGATCGACGGCGCCATCGCCGGATCGGGCGGCACGGCCCGCCCGATCATGATCAGCCGCATCACCGGTGGCGACCCGATGGCCGCCACCCAGTTCAACCACGGCCGCCAGGCCGAGGAGCTGGTGCAGTCGGGCCTCATGCGCGACCTCACCGACATTGCCGAAAAGGAAGGCTGGAAGGACATCGTCCGTCCGTCGAGCCTGCTCGATTCGTGCACGCTCGACGGCAAGATCTACTGCGTGCCGGTCAACATCCACTCGCAGCAGTGGCTGTGGCTTTCCAATGCCGCGTTCGAGAAGATCGGGGTGCCGGTGCCGACCAACTGGGACGAGTACGTCGCGGCCGCGCCGGCTCTCGAGCAGGCGGGCATCATCCCGCTCGCCATGGGCCAGCAGCCCTGGCAGACTTCGCTCGCCTTCCAGGTGCTCGTCGTCGCGCTCGCCGGATCGGACGTCTACAACAAGGTCTATGGCGACAAGGATGCCGACCTGGCCGCCGGACCGGAAATGGCGAAGGTGTTCGAGGCGGCCGACAAGGCGCGCTCCATGGCCGCCAAGTCGAACGTGCAGGACTGGAACCAGGCGACCAACCTCGTCATCTCCGGCCAGGCGGCCGGCCAGATCATGGGCGATTGGGCGCAGGGCGAATTCGCCGTGGCCGGCCAGGTCGCGGGCGAGGACTACACCTGCCTGCCCGGACTGGGCGTCAACGAGGTCATCCAGACCGGCGGCGATGCCTTCTACTTCCCCGTGCTGAAGGATGCCGAAAAGTCGGCGGCCCAGGCCACGCTCGCGTCCACGATGCTGGCGCCCGAAACGCAGGTCGCGTTCAATCTCAAGAAGGGCTCGCTGCCGGTGCGTGGCGACGTCGATCTCGCCGCGGCCAACGACTGCATGAAGAAGGGTCTCGACATCCTGGCCAAGGGCAACGTCATCCAGTCGCCCGACCAGCTGATGTCGGCCGACTCGCTGACGCAGGTGAACGACCTGTTCGTCCAGTTCTTCAACACGCCGGCCATGTCCGCGGCCGATGCGCAGAAGACCTTCGCGAGCATCGTCGCCGCCGCCGACTGACGAGTTTCGCCGCAGAAAAAACGCCGGTCCGGTCCCATCGGGCTGGACCGGCGGCTGCGCCCTCGTCGATCGTTCGACGGACCCTGGCACGCGGGAGGCTTCTTCATGGCAAATACCCGGAACGGACGGCCGAGCCAGGTCTTCCGAAACCTCAATTCCAAGGTCGCCTCGATTCCGATGGTGCTGACGGCATCCGTCGTCTTCGTCGGGGGCACCATCTGGACGGTCGTTCACTCCTTCACCAATTCGAAGCTTCTGCCGCGCCTGAACTTCGTTGGCCTCGACCAGTACGAACGGTTGTGGAACTCCAACAAGTGGCTGATCTCGATCGAGAATCTCTTCATTTATGGCGTGCTGACGCTGATCTTCTCGCTCGTCATCGGCTTCGTGCTGGCGGCGCTGCTCGACCAGAAGATCCGCTTCGAGGACACGTTCCGCACCATCTTCCTCTATCCCTTCGCGCTGTCCTTCATCGTCACCGGCCTCGTCTGGCAGTGGATCCTCAATCCCGATTTCGGGATCCAGGCGGTCGTGCGCGGACTGGGGTGGACGAGCTTCAACTTCGATCCGCTCTATAACCAGGACATCGTCATCTACGGCATCCTGATCGCGGGGCTGTGGCAGGGCACCGGGCTGGTCATGTGCCTGATGCTGGCGGGCCTGCGCGGCATCGACGAGGACATCTGGAAGGCGACGCGCGTCGACGGCATTCCGATGTGGAAGACCTATCTCTTCATCGTCATCCCGATGATGCGGCCCGTCTTCGTCACGACGCTGGTGATCATCGCGTCGGGCATCGTGCGGGTCTACGACCTCGTAGTGGCGCAGACCAGTGGCGGGCCGGGCATCGCCTCCGAAGTGCCGGCCAAATACGTCTACGACGCCATGTTCCTGTCGCAGAACCTCGGCCAGGGCTTCGCGGCCTCCACCATGATGCTGGTCACCGTGCTGATCGTCATCGTCCCATGGGCCTATCTCGAATTCGGCAGGAGGCGTCACCGTGGCTGATCAGGCAACCATCTCCGCCGCCGGCTTGGGCGCCGCGCGGACGTCCGCATCCGAAGCCTGGGGACCGCGTCCGCGCCGGGCGCTGTCGCGCCGGAACATCATCATCTACGGCACGCTGACGGTGGTCGCGCTCTACTATCTGCTGCCGCTCTACGTGATGATCGTCACGTCGCTGAAGGGCATGCCCGAGATCCGCATGGGCAACATCTTCTCGCCGCCGATGGAGATCACCTTCGAGCCCTGGGTGAAGGCCTGGGCGACCGCCTGCACCGGCCTGAACTGCGAGGGCCTGTCGCGCGGCTTCTGGAACTCGGTGCGCATCACCATTCCGTCGGTCGTCATCTCGATCCTGATCGCCTCGGTGAACGGCTATGCACTGGCCAACTGGCGGTTCCGGGGCGCCGACATCTTCTTCACCATCCTGATCGTGGGCGCCTTCATCCCCTACCAGGTGATGATCTACCCGATCGTCATCATCCTGCGCGAAATGGGCCTCTACGGCTCGCTGACGGGGCTGGTGCTGGTGCATACGGTCTTCGGCATGCCGATCCTGACGCTGCTGTTCCGCAACTACTTCGCCTCCGTGCCGGAAGAGCTCTTCAAGGCCGCCCGCGTCGACGGCGCCGGCTTCTGGGCGATCTATTTCAA
This sequence comes from Aquibium carbonis, assembly GCF_003970795.1. Lineage (GTDB taxonomy): Bacteria > Pseudomonadota > Alphaproteobacteria > Rhizobiales > Rhizobiaceae > Aquibium > Aquibium carbonis. Next base: position 28,544 of record NZ_RWKW01000047.1, read on the forward strand.
GATCATGCTGCCGATGAGCCTGCCGATCTTCGTCGTCGCGGTGATCCTGCAGATCACCGGCATCTGGAACGACTTCCTCTTCGGCGTGGTCTACACCAAGCCGGACGTCTATCCGATGACCGTCCAGCTCAACAACATCGTCAACTCAGTGCAGGGCGTGAAGGAGTACAACGTCAACATGGCCGCAACGCTTCTGACGGGCCTCGTGCCGCTCATCGTCTACTTCATTTCGGGCAAGCTGTTCGTGCGCGGCATCGCCGCGGGCGCGGTGAAAGGCTGAGCGATGTCCAGTGTCATCGTTCGCGACGTCTCGCTCAATTTCGGCGCCGTCGAGGTGCTGAAGTCTCTCAATCTCGATGTGGCGGAGGGCGAGTTCATCGTGCTCCTCGGGCCATCGGGCTGCGGCAAGTCCACGCTGCTCAACTGCATCGCCGGGCTGCTCGACGTTTCGGAAGGGCAGATCTTCATCAAGGGCAAGAACGTCACCTGGGAAGAGCCCAAGGACCGCGGCATCGGCATGGTGTTCCAGTCCTACGCGCTCTATCCGCAGATGACGGTGGAGGGGAACCTCTCCTTCGGCCTCAAGAATGCCGGCCTGCCGAAGGACGAGATCGCCAAGCGGGTGGCGCGGGCGGCCGAGATCCTGCAGATCCAGCCGCTGCTCCAGCGCAAGCCGGCGGCGCTGTCGGGCGGCCAGCGGCAGCGCGTGGCGATCGGGCGGGCGCTGGTGCGCGACGTCGACGTCTTCCTGTTCGACGAGCCGCTTTCCAACCTCGACGCCAAGCTGCGTTCCGAACTGCGCGTCGAGATCAAGAGGCTGCACCAGAAGCTCGCCAACACCATGATCTACGTCACCCACGACCAGATCGAGGCGCTGACGCTGGCCGACCGAATCGCGGTGATGAAGGGCGGCGTCATCCAGCAGCTCGACGGCCCGCAGGCGATCTACAACCGGCCGGTCAATCGCTTCGTGGCGGGCTTCATCGGCTCGCCGGGCATGAATTTCCTCGACGGGACGGTGTCACGCGATGGCGGCCCCCATTTCCTGGTCGGCGACCTGCGCATTCCGCTCGACCGCTACGAGTTCAGCGCCGCCGATGCCGCAGGGGCGGCCGTTCTCGGCGTCCGGCCGGAGCATGTGGCGCTCGACGAGGCGGGCGCGGCGATGCCGTTAACGCAGGAGGTGGTGGTGGAGATCGTCGAGCCGATGGGATCCGACACGCTCGTCTGGACGACGTTCGGCAATCACAACTTCACGTTCCGCGCGCCCTCGGAGCGGACGCTGAAACTCCGCGAGCGCATCACGATCGGCTTCGATCCGGCGCGCGCCTCCCTCTTCGACGCCGCCACCGACGCGCGGCTCTGAGACAATCGACTTTCACGAAAGCGGAAAGAAACCCCCATGGACTGGTCGTTCCAACTCTACAGCGCCCGCAATTTCCAACCCTGGGACCGGATCCTGACATTGCTGGCCGAATGCGGCTACCGGCAGGTGGAGGGCTATGGCGGGGTCTACGGGGATCCGGCCGGCTTCCGCGCCGAGATGGACCGCAATGGCCTGGCGATGCCGAGCGGCCATTTCTCCATCGATGCGCTGGAGAATGATTTCGACGGGGTGCGGCGCATCGCCGACGCGCTGGGCGTGCGGCTGCTGATCTGCCCCTACCTGATGCCGGACGCGCGTCCGGCGGACGCGGCCGGCTGGCGCGGGTTCGGCGAGCGGCTCGCCAAGGTCGGAGAGCGCGCCAAGGCCGACGGCTACGGCTTTGCCTGGCACAATCATGACTTCGAGTTCAAGGCGCTGCCCGACGGCACCACGCCGCAGGAGCATATCCTGAACACGGCGCCCGACATCGGCTGGGAGATGGACGTCGCCTGGGTGATCCGCGGCGGCGTCGACCCGCTGCCCTGGATCGAACGCCATGGCGCGCGCATCGTCGCCGTCCACGTCAAGGACATCGCGAAGCCGGGCGAGGGGCTCGACGAGGACGGCTGGTCCGACGTCGGACACGGCTCCGTCGACTGGCGCGGCCTGATGAAGGCGCTGCGCGCGTCCTCGCAAGCCCGATACTACGTGATGGAGCAGGACAACCCCAACGACATCGATCGTTTCGCCCGTCGCTCGATCGAAGCCGCGAACGGCTTCTGACCGAGGCCCGGCAAGGACTTTCCAGGAGACTTCCAATGGCGAAGAAACTAGGCGTCGGCGTCATCGGCTGCGGCAACATCTCCGCAGCCTATCTCAGGCTAGCACCGCTGTTCCGCGGCATCGAGATGCGGGCCTGCGCCGACATCGACATGGCGGCGGCGACCGCGCGGGCAACCGAGTTCGGCGTGCGCGCGGAAACCGTGGACGGGTTGCTGGCGGCATCCGACATCGACATCGTGGTCAATCTCACGATCCCGGCGGCGCATTACGAGATCTCGCGCCGGGCGCTGGACGCCGGCAAGCACGTCTATTCGGAAAAGCCGTTCGTGCTGTCCGTTGCCGAAGGGCTCGACCTGAAGAAGGTCGCGGCGAAGAAGAACCTGCGCGTGGGTTCGGCGCCGGACACCTTCCTGGGCGGCGCGCATCAATATGCCCGCCACATCGTCGATTCGGGCGCGGTCGGCCGCATCACCAGCGGCACCTGCACCGTCATGAGCCACGGGATGGAGCACTGGCATCCGAACCCGGACTTCTTCTTCAAGGTCGGCGGCGGCCCGGTTCTCGATGTCGGGCCCTACTATGTGGCCAACCTGATCCAGCTGATCGGCCCCGTGCGCCGGGTGGCGGCCCTGTCGTCGATCCCGGCGAAGGAGCGGCTCATCACCTCGCAGCCGCGCGCCGGCCAGACCATCCCGGTCGAGACGCCGACCACGCTGCACGCGCTGCTGCACTTCGAGAACGGCGCGGTGGTGACGCTCCATGCCAGCTGGGACGTGTGGGCGCACGGGCATTCGCCGATCGAGCTCTACGGCGAGGAAGGAACGCTGTTCGTCCCGGACCCCAACTTCTTCGGCGGCGAGGTGCGGCATACGATCCGCGACCAGCCGGTGACGAAACCGGCCAAGTGGGAGCATCCTTTCGCGGTGCCGAATCAGGAGAGCCCGCGCGGGCCGCTGGCGAACTACCGCGCCTCGGGGCTGGCCGACATGGCGATTGCGATCCGCGACGAGCGGCCGCACCGCTGCTCGCTCGAGGCCTCGCTGCACGCGATCGAGATCATGACCTCGATCCTGAAGTCGGGCGAGACGGGCAAGTTCGTCGAGATGAAGACGACCTGCGAACGCCCGGCGGCCCTCTCGCCCAAGGATGCCAAGGCGCTGCTGGCGCCCAGTCCGGCAAGGCCCGCCCGCGCCGCCTGACGGGCGGCGCCAGCCTGCGCGGAGCCAACGCCGCGCGGCAGGCTGGTCGCGCCCGTGACCGACGTTGCAAATGCCGCACCCGGCATCGGCCCGGGCGCGCCACACGCTTCTTGGCGGCCGCGCCACAAGCTGCTAGGAAACCTTCCAGCCGGCAGAAGGATTGTCGGCCCCTAAGGATCGGACGCGTGAAGGCTTTGCGAAAAGCATCTGGCAGGTGGACGGCGCAGATCGCGCTGCTCGTTCTGCTCGTCCAGCTTTTCGCCGCCGGTCTTGCCACGGCCGCCCATGCGGCGGCTCCGCAGCTGGATGCCTTCGGCAATGTCCTTTGCCTCGGCGGCGAACCGGGAGACGAGACGCCTGCGGGCAGCCCCTCGGGCTTCCACGACTGCTGCACCTTCGGCTGCGGCAATGTGGTCTCGTCGCTTCCCGCGCCCGTGGATGCGGTGATCCTGCCGGTCGCCTATCCGCCTTCCGCCGACGTCGTGGCGCCCGAACCGGCGCGTCTCGTCGCGCAAGACAGGCGCTCGCGACCGGGCAGCCCCCGCGCGCCTCCGACCGCGGGCTGATCCCCACCGCCCCGCAGCCGGGGCGGCCTTGCGTGATCAACGGTTCCGCAACCGCGGTACCCATCGCCATTTTCGGAGAACCATCATGTCGACTTTCCTTCGCGCTTCGGCGCTCGACTTCGCGCGCCGCACCCATCTGGCCGGCGTCCTCACCGCGACGGCGCTGTCGTTTGCAGCGCTTCTCGCTTCGGCGCCCCCGTCGCTCGCCCACGACTTCAAGGCCGGCGACATCGTCATCGACCATCCCTGGTCGCGCCAGACCCCGGAAGGCGCGAAGGTGGCCGGCGGGTTCCTGGTGCTCAACAACACGGGCACCGAGGCGGATCGTCTCATCGGTGTCTCCTCGCCCATTTCCATGAAGGGCGAGGTTCACGAGATGGCGGTCGACGACAAGGGCGTCATGACCATGCGTCCGGTCGAAGGCGGGATCGAGGTCCCGGCGGGCGGCTCTGTCGAGCTGAAGCCGGGCTCGTATCACCTGATGTTCATGGGTCTGACCGCGCGTCCCGTCGAAGGGGAAACCTTCGAGGCGACGCTCGAATTCGAGAAGGCCGGCAAGGTGGACGTCGAGTTCGCGGTCGAAGCGATGGGCGGCGCGCCCAAGCACGAAGGCCACGGCGGTCACGGCGGCTGATGCCCGGCCGTACCCGCTAGCCAGCAAACAGCCAGCAGCACGCGGTCGCGATCCAGCGGCCGTTCCCATCGCTCCGGACATCTCCGGAGCGAACGCTCCCCCTTTGTCCGGCGCATGCCGGCATCCGATCCAAACCGATCAAACAGGAAAGACCTCACCATGTCGAAATCACTCCTCACCGCCTGCGCCGTTTTCCTCCTCTCTTCGGGAGCGGCCATGGCCCATGCCACGCTGGAACAGGGCGAAGCCGCGGTCGGCGCGAGCTACAAGGCGGTGTTCCGCGTGCCGCACGGCTGCGACGGAAAGCCGACCAACACCGTCCGCGTCCAGATTCCCGAGGGCGTCATCACCGCCAAGCCGATGCCGAAGGCCGGCTGGACGCTGGAGAAGGTCGCCGGCGCCTATGAAGGCTCCTACGAGTATTATGGCCGTACGCTCACCGAGGGCGTCAAGGAAGTGGTCTGGAGCGGCGGCAATCTCGGCGACGACGAGTATGACGAGTTCATCGTGCGCGTGTACCTGACGAGCGGCCTGCCCGTCGGCGAGACGCTGTATTTCCCGATCGTCCAGGAATGCCCGGAAGGCGCCGCTGAGCGCTGGATCGAGCGCCCGGCGGAAGGCCAGGATCCGCACGACCTCGAAAACCCGGCCCCGGGCGTGAAGCTCGTCGCCAAGCCGCAGGCGCATTGATCCCTGTCGGGCGGGCCCCGTTGGCCCGCCCGTTTCTCCGCCGGAGGCGACCTGAATGAATTTGTCCCCCGCGCCGCAAGCAGCCGGACGTCCATTCGTCATCGGCGTTCTCGGCTGCTTCTGCGCCATCGTCGCGTTGTTGCTCGTCAGCGTGACCGGCGCATTCGCCCATGCCTCGCTCGCCGGGGTCGATCCGGCCGACGGCGCCGTGGTGGAACGGGCCCCGAGCGAGATCCAGCTCACCTTTTCCGAGATCGTGTCGCCGCTGGTCCTGCGGCTGCTCGGCCCGGACGGCTCGACGACCGATCTCGAAGACTTGACCTACAGCGGCAACACGCTCGGCGTGGCGCTGCCGGCCATGCTTTCGGACGGCACGCATGTCCTGTCCTGGCGCGTCGTGTCCGAGGACGGCCATCCGGTCGGCGGATCGGTGGTCTTTTCCGTCGGTGCGCCGAGCGCCATGCCCGGCGATCCCGTCGAGGCGGTGGACTGGCTGGTGCGCGGCCTGGTCTGGACGTCGAAGCTCACGCTGTATGGCGGCATGGCCTTCGGCATCGGCGGCATCTTCGCCATTACATGGTTCGGCGGCGGACGCGAAGCCGGCCGGACCGTCGCCGCCGTGCTGGTCCTGGCCGGCATGATGGGTACCGCGCTGGCCATCGGACTGCAGGGGCTCGACGCCCTGGCCGAGCCGATTTCGCAGCTGACCGACCCCCGGATCTGGGAGACCAGCCTGCGCACCTCCTTTGGCCCCACGGCGCTCGGTCTGCTCGCCGCGTCGGCCGTGGCGATGATCGCGATCGTCGTTCCCGGACGCAGCGGCCGTGCGCCTGCCTTGATCGCCGTCCTCGGAGCGGGCGCCGCCGTCGCCGCGAGCGGCCATGCCGGCTCCGCTGATCCGCAATGGCTGACGCGGCCGATGGTGGCCCTGCACGCCGCGGCCATGGCCACCTGGATCGGCGCGCTGATGCCGCTGGGTCTGGCGCTGCGGGCCGGCGGCGATGGTGCGACCGTCATACTCCAGCGCTTCTCGCGCGCCATTCCGTGGCTGCTCGGTATGCTCTTCGTCTCGGGCGGCGTGCTCGCCGTCATTCAGGTCGAGACCCCGGCGGCGCTGCTGTCGACGGCTTACGGGACCGTCCTTCTGGTCAAGCTGGCGCTCGTCGCCCTGCTGCTGGCGCTCGCCGCCTTCAACCGGTGGCGACTGACGCCGGCCGTCGCGCGCGGCGAAGCCGGGCCCCGTCGCGCGCTCGTCCGCGCCATCGTGGCGGAGGTGCTGATCGCTGTCCTGATTCTCGGCGCGGCGGCCACCTGGCGCTTCACCCCGCCGCCGCGC
>NZ_RWKW01000048.1 GCF_003970795.1 Aquibium carbonis
GCCTTCACCTTCAGCCGGGCCGGGTTGAAGATCGAGGCGAAGTAGGTTCGCCACAGGTCCTCCGCGTCGTCGGCGGCCGGGGCATCGGCCTTGTTCGCGCCGGGGCCGATCGCCAGCCGCTCGCCGTCCCAGTCCGCGGTCGCCAGCGGCGTCAGGATGGTCCAGCGTATGCCGGTGAAGCGGCGCACGAAGAACGGCGCGTTTCGCTCCACGATGTGGTGAGCGGGCTCGAACCAGGCCACGTGGCGCTCCTCTGGCCCGTTGCCGATGCGGCGGAAACGCACGAAGGCGCGCATCTTGTGGACGTCGCGTCGGACCGATTTCGCCATCGCCTCCAGGCGGCGAACGTCGGTGTCGGAGGCGATCTGCATCAGATGCGGCTCCTCGCGCAGCCGCGTCAGCACGCGGTAGAGCAGGCTGAAGCGTTCGGGATCGACATGGCAGATGACGGCCTGCGCCAGTTCCACGAAGGCGCGCGGAACCGTGAACGTGGTGTCGACGGGGCCGCCCGGCGCTGCGGCCGCGGGGGGTGACGCCGCATCGAAGAGATCGCTCGACGCCGTCCCCTCGACGACCCAGCCCACCGCCTCGGCCGGCATGCCCTCCAGGGCCAGCGCCCGCGCCGCGATGCGCCAGCCGTCGAAGTCGGTCTGTCCGCCGAGCCGCACGGCGACGCGGGGCCGGGTCTGGGCCGCGGCGGTCATCGTCAGAACAGTTCCAGCTGCGCCGGGGCCGGCGTCAGCCGGGCGCGCAGGCTGGCGCTGTCGGTCATCGCACCCGGCGACCATCCCTCGGCGACGATGAAGGGCCGCACCTTGGCGATCGACTGGCACAGCCGCCCCACGTCCTCCAGCCTCAGCCGGCGGTGGCGCCGCGTGTCGAGAATGCGGCCCACCGCACGCGTGCCGAGGCCCGGCACGCGCAGCAGGTTCTCGCGGTCGGCGCGGTTCACGTCGACGGGAAACAGGGCGCGATTGCCCAGCGCCCAGGCCAGCTTGGGATCGACGGCGAGGTCGAGCATGCCGTCGGTCCGTCCGGCCAGGATCTCGTGCTGGTCGAAGCCATAGAAGCGCATCAGCCAGTCGGCCTGGTAGAGCCGGTGCTCGCGCATCAGCGGCGGGTTCTTCAGCGGCAGGGCGGCCGACGAATCGGGAATCGGGCTGAACGCGGAGTAATAGACGCGGCGCAGGCGGTAGCTCGAATAGAGCCGCGCGCTCGATTTCAGGATGATCGCGTCCGGCGTGGCGTCGGCGCCGATGATCATCTGCGTCGACTGCCCGCCGGGCGCGAAGCGCTCGCGCTTCTTCGTGCGCAGCGTCGGCTCGGACTTCTCCTCGATCTTCGACCGGAGCCTCGCCATCGACACGCGGATCGTCTCGGGCTTCTTTTCCGGCGCCAGCCGGTTCACGCCTTCGTCGGTCGGCAGTTCGACGTTGATCGACAGGCGGTCGGCCAGGCGTCCCGCCTCTTCCAGCAGTTCCGGCGCGCATTCGGGGATCGTCTTCAGGTGGATGTAGCCGCCGAAGCGGTGCACCTCGCGCAATTGCCGCGCAATCTCCACCATCTCGCCCATGGTCTCGTCGGGCGAGCGGACGACGCCGGAGGAAAGGAAAAGGCCCTCGATATAGTTGCGCTTGTAGAAGTCGAGCGTGAGTCGAACCACCTCGTCGACCGTGAAGCGGGCGCGGCGGACGTTCGACGACGAGCGGTTGATGCAGTAGCTGCAGTCGTAGATGCAGAAATTGGTGAGCAGGATCTTCAGGAGCGAGATGCAGCGCCCGTCGGGCGCGTAGGAATGGCAGATGCCGGAGCCCTCGGTCGAGCCGATGCCGCCGGTCTTCAGCGAGTTGCGTTTCGCCGCCCCGGACGACGCGCAGGAGGCGTCGTATTTGGCGGCATCGGACAGGATGGCGAGCTTCTGGCGCAGGGTGAGGGCTGTCATGAGTTCATGATATGTTCTTGCGTCGGCCTGCGCCATTCACTTTGTTAGGAGCAGGGCGGCCGTGCGCTTCCCGCCTGCGCCCGGCAAGCGCGGAGGCGTCGGGAAATAATCCGCCGCCTTCCGCCCCGCCGCAGGCGTCAGGCCGGCCCCGATACGGAATTACTCATCTATCCCATTGAAAAGTATGGAAGAAAAAATTCGACGCCCAAGCGAAATTTTTTTATCCACGCCCCCCGCACCGGCGCGCATACTCCTGTTGCAGCTTGCTGGCGGGATCTGGACGTACGACCGGACTTCCTAGGCAAGTGTGACGCTGGCCGACCCCCGCGAACGGTGGCGGGGTAGGCCAGCCTCGTCGGATCCGTGAGCTGGTGCCCGCGAAAGCGGGCTCCGGCCGGAGGAAGGCGAGTGAAAACGTCGGCGGGGCGCTGAAGGACCGCGCCACCCTTCGTTTGCGCATTCGGACGGCCGGCCTCAGGCCCCGCCTCCCGCGCTCCTTCAATGGCCAGACGGAGTTTTCCGGGCGTGGCGACGACGACCCGCGTCCGGCTGCCAGCCGGTCCTCCCCGTCATGGGCCGGCGTCGCGTCGCGGGCGATCCACGAGACGGAGCGGCCGCCCGCCCTCCTTCGCCCGATCAGACCTCGTGCAGGTAGAGATGGTAGTCCAGTTCGCTGACGGTCCGGGCGACCCGCAGGTACTCGGCGTGCTTGATGGCGGTAAACGTGCGGTGCAGATCCGCGCCGAGCGCGTCCTTCAGGAAGGCCGACGCCTTGGCCGCCTCGATCGCGGTGCGCCAGTCGCCGGGCATCGCGGCGCGGGCGTCCGGGGCCGCCTCGTAGCCGTTGCCGGTCGTCTCCGGGCCGGGGTCGAGTTCCTCCTCCAGACCCTTGGCGATGCCGGCCAGCACGGTGGCGGCAACGAGATAGGGGTTGGCGTCGACCCCCGACGGGCGGTGTTCGATGCGGCGGTTCCTGGCGTCTCCGGCCGGCACGCGCAGCGCCACCGAGCGGTTGTTGACCCCCCATGTCGGCGCGACGGGCGCATAGGACTGCGCCACGAAGCGGCGCCAGGAGTTGGCGTGCGGGGCAAAGACCAGCATGGTTTCGCCCATGGTCGCCGCCAGGCCGCCGATCGCGTTCAACAGGCGCGGCGTCCAGCGGCCTTCCTCGGCCTCCGAAAACACGTTGCGTCCCTCGCCGTCCCGCAGCGACACGTGGAGATGCATGCCCGAGCCGGCATAGGCCTCGATCGGCTTGGCCATGAAGCAGGCGGTCACGCCGTGGCGCCGCGCCTGGGCGCGGACCAGCCGCTTCAGCATGATCAGGTCGTCGGCGGCGCGCAGGATGTCGGCGCGGTAGTTCAGCGTCAGCTCGTACTGGCCGGGCGCGTATTCGGAGATGACCGTCTCGGCAGGAATGCCCTGTTCGCGCGCCGCGGCGTAGATGTCCGAAAACAGCGGCTCCATGCCGTGCAGGTGGTCGACGGAATAGACCTCGGTCTTGCCCGAGCGGCGTCCGTCGACGACGGCGCCGGCCGGCCGGACGCCGCCGTCCATGTCGCGCTCGTTGGCGAGCAGGAAGAATTCGAGCTCGAAGGCGCCGGCCGGATGAAGCCCGCGCGCGGCGAACGCCTCGACCTGCCTGGCAAGCGCATGGCGCGGGTCCGACGTCATCGGCGCGCCGTCGAGGCCATACATCGACATCAGCACCTGGGCACGGCGCGGATCGGTGCCATGCAGCGGGACCAACGTTCCCGGGATCGGCCAGGCGCGCAGGTCGCCGTCGCCCGAATCCCAGATCAGGCCGGTTTCGTGGACGTCCTCGCCGGTGATGTCGAGACCGAGGATCGAGATCGGCAGGTGGCGGCTGTTCTTGTAGAAGGCTTCGAGTTCGTGCCGCCGGATGATCTTGCCGCGGCCGACGCCGTTGACGTCGACCAGCACGATGTCGATCGCCTCGATGTCGGGATGGGTGGCCAGGAAGGCGCGGGCTTCGTCGAGGCTGGAGCCGGAGGGGGAGGGCATGCTCACGCGATCAGGTCTCCGCAGACATCGCCGAACGCCTTCACCAGCCGGTCGACCTGGCGTCGGGTGGTGGCGGGCGACACGAGCATCATGTTGTGGAAGGGCGCGATCAGGCAGCCGCGGTTGACGAGCGCCAGGTGAATGGCGGCCTCCAGCTCAGGCGCATGGGCGGCTTCCGCCTCGGCCCCGCTGGTCAGCGGGCCGGGGGCGCAGACGAACTCGACGCGGGCGCCGACGCGGACGACGTGCCATGGCAGTCCGGCGCTGGAAATCGCCCGCGCCAGGCCCGTCTCCAGCCGCGCCGCCAGGCGTTCCATATGTTCGTAGTTCTGCGCCGTCATCACCTCTTCCAGGGTGGCGCGCATGGCGGCGAACTGCAGCGGATTGGCCGACAGCGTGGTGCCCATGCCCGAATAGCCGGGTTCCTTGGCGCGGCTGCAGGCGGCCCAGCGCGCGGCCACGTCGTCGGTCATGCCCCAGACGGCAGCGGGCACGCCGCCGGCGATCGGCTTGCCGAGCACGAAGAGGTCCGGTTCCAGGCCGAAGCGGCGCGTATAGCCGCCGAGGCCGGACGAGATCGTGTGCGTCTCGTCGATCAGGAGCAGCGTGCCGGCGTCACGCGTCGCCCTGCGCAGCGCCTCGTGGAAACCCGGCGCGGGCAGGACCATGCAGGAATTGGTCAGCACCGGCTCGGTGATGACGCAGGCGACGTCGCGCCTGGCGAGCGCGGCCTCCAGCGCCGCGACGTCGTTGAACTCGACGATCTCGGTTGCCTGCGTCAGGTCGCGGAACTCGCCCGCCAGCCCGGGGCGATTGATCGGCCGACCGTCCTTCAGGCGCACCATCGTCTCGTCCACCGAGCCGTGATAGCAGCCGTTGAAGACCAGGATCCTGGGCCGGCCGGTGATGGCGCGCGCAAGCCGCAGCGCGAAGCGGTTGGCGTCGGTGGCCGTCGTCGCCACCTGCCAGCGGGCGAGGCCGAAGCGCTCGACCAGCAGCCGGCCGACGATGGCGGCGTCCTCGTTCGGCAGCATGGTGGTCAGGCCCTTGACCGCCTGGCGGCGGATCGCCAGCGCGACCGCCGGCGGCGAATGACCGAACATCGAGCCGGTGTCGCCCAGGCAGAAATCGTCCAGTTGGTTGTCGTCGATGTCGGTGATGGTCGCGCCGCGGGCCTGCGCCACGACCATCCGGAAGGGCATCGGCCAGTCGAGCATCCAGTGCAGCGGAACGCCGTCGAGAAAGCCCGACGGCTCGGCCGCGGCGGCAGCCGACTTCGGCCGCGCCCCGGCGAAGGTCGCGGATTCGCGGACGCGCAAGGCCTCGATGCGCGCGGCGGGCACGCCGCCGATCCTGTCGCTGGCCTGAAGCATGAAGACACCCCCGAAAGACGAGCATCTTCATAGCCGGGGCGACCCGAACCGGCAATCTTCCTGCCGCCGCGCGCGCTCGACCAGAGATTGGGGCTTGAGCCCCCGTCGCGGGCGGATATGGTCCCGTTCGCCAAAGGATGAACCCAGCAGCCATGTCCGCCATCGAAACCATCTCGCCTGACGACGAGCCCGCAGTGCTCGCGCTCAACACCATCCATGCGGCGGAACTCTCGCTGCTCGACGCGGCCGGGCTGAAGCGGCTCCTCGATGCGGCCTACCTGGCGCGGCGGATCGGGCAGGTCGACGCCTTCCTGATCGCCTTCGACCAGGACGCCGCCTACGCCAGCCCGAACTTCCTGTGGTTCCGCGAGCGCTACCCGCGCTTCGCCTATGTGGATCGCATCGCGGTGGCCGAGGCGGCGCGGGGCAAGGGCCATGCGCGTCGCCTCTACCACCACCTGTTCGAGCAGGCGCGGCGCGACGGGCACGCGGTCGTCACCTGCGAGGTGAACGCCGACCCGCCGAACCCCGCGTCGGACGCCTTCCACGCGGCGCTCGGCTTCCGCGTCGTCGGCGAGGCCGCCATCTACGGCGGCGAGCGGACGGTTCGCTATTTCGAGCGGCCTCTGTAGACGGTCGGACAGGCCCCGGCCTTCCCGTCCGGGACAAGGCCGACGAAATCGTCTGCCAACGGTCATCCGGTGATGCTATTCTCCGCGGAACGGTCGGCGACCCGCCGGCCGGGAGCGGCGGAGGATTTCGCATGCGTCTCGTCATGGCATGGACCCTGGCCATCATGGTTTCGACGCTGGCGCTGGCCGAGGCCCGCGCTTCCGGCGGCCTGCTGTGCACGGCCGACGATGCGTTCGCGGCCATCACCATCGAGAGCGGCGTCACGCGCGGGATGGGCAGTCCGGTGTTCAACGTCCGCGCCATTTCCATCATCCGCGACGATGCCGTGTCCGGCGACCTGCGCAACATGGCCTATGATGGCGAGCATCTCGCGCAGTACTGGCTGGACGGCGAGGAACTGCGGCTGCTGCTCTACCGCGAGCGGGCGGAGGGCGCGCATGGCTACGTCCAGATCGAGGTACGGACGAGCACCGACGAGGAAGGGCTCTACAAGGGTTCCTACGCCGTGACGGTGTTCGACATGACGGCCGACACCACCGGCGAGGGCCGCACGTTCAGGGGCGACGGCCCGGTCGAGTGTTTCGTGGAATGACGGTCAGCCGGCGATGTCGATGACGCCGCAGTCGCCGTCCGTCGAGCCGAAGACGACGCGTCGACCCGCCCGGTCCCAGGCAAGTGTGGTGATGGCGCCCTTGCCGGGGCGGCGCAGGAGCACCTCCTTCTGGTCGGCGATCCGGGCGGCGAGCACCATGCCGTCGGCATAGCCGATGGCGACGAAGTCGTCGGCCGGATGGCAGGCGACGGCGGTCACCTGGCTGTTGCCGCGCAGGCCGAGTTCGAGCGGCGCCTTGCCCATCGGGCCGTCCTTGCCCTGGAAGGGCCAGACGATGGCGGCCGGCGCGCCGGAACTCGCCAGCCAGCGGCCCTTCGGGCTCCAGGACAGGCTCTTCACCTTGGCGGGATAGCCGGTCATGCGCATGTGCTTCGCGTCGACGAGCTTCCAGCCGTGCAGCGCGCTTTCCTGCATGGTGGTGACGAGGAAATTGCCGTCGGGCGAGAACGTGATGCCGGTGTGCGCGCCGGCCCATTCCAGTTCGGTCGGCTTGCCGTCGGCGGCCGGAAAATGCAGCGTCGCGCCGTTGTAGCGCGCCACGCCGATGCGCATGCCCTTCGGCGAAAAGGCGATGCCTTCGACCGTTCGTGCGTGCTCGAACAGCTTCGTCCGGCCGTCGGAAAAGCGGACATGGGCGGTTCGCCCGCTCCCCCAGGCGATCGCGCCTTGCGGACCCGAGGCGATGCAGGCGATCCATTTGCGGCCGACATCGGCCAGGGGCTCGACCGAGCCGTCGGCGCGGATCGCCAGCACCTTGCCGTCCTCGCCGCCGGTCAGCAGCCGTTCGGATTTCTCGTCCAGCGTGGCGCAGACCAGTCCGTCGTGCGCGGCCACATGCTTGTGGCCGTCGGCCAGGCGATGCACCGTGCCGTCCGCCAGCGCGAAGTGCGGCACGTCCGAAACGAAGGCGGCGACGACGCAATGGCCGGGCAGGTCGAGGGGGGCGACGGTTGGCATCGTGTCTCCGGAAGATGCGTTGGCCATATCTGGCGCGGGTCTAGCGGTGCATCTCGGTTTTGTCACGCGAGCGACCGCTCCGTCGGCGCCGGGGAGCGGCCCCGGCGGCGGGCGCCTGGCTGTTCGAACGGGCGTTTTACGCCGCCTGGCAGGCCTCGAAGGTCCGCTTCAGCCGCTCGGGATCGAGCTCGCGGCCGATGAAGACGAGCCGGCTCTCATGCGTCTCGCCCTCCTTCCAGGCGCGCTGGTGGTCGCCCTCGATGATCATGTGCACGCCCTGCACCACATAGCGCTCCGGATCGTCCTTGAAGGCGATGATGCCCTTCAGGCGCAGGATGTTGGGCCCTTCCAGCTGGGTGATCTTCTCGATCCAGGGAAAGAAGCGCTTCGGGTCCATCTCGCCGCCGCGCAGCGAGACGGATTGCACGGTCACGTCATGGATCGGCGAAACCTCGCCGTCGTGGTGGTGGTGATGGCCATGGTCATGGTCATGGTGATGATCGTGGTCGTGGTCATGCTCCTCGTGGTCGAGGAAATGCGGATCGTCGGCGAGCACGCGCTTCAGGTCGAAGGCGCCTCGATCGAGCACGTCGGTCAGCGCCACGCCGGCCCGCTCGGCGCGATGGAGGCGGGCGGCCGGATTGATCGCCCGGATGGTGGCCTCGACGGATCGAAGTTCGTCGGCGGTGACGAGGTCGGTCTTGTTGATGATGACGACGTCGGCGAAGGCGATCTGGTCCTCCGCCTCGCGGCTGTCCTTCAGGCGCAACGGCAGGTGCTTCGCGTCCACCATGGCAACCACGGCGTCGAGCCGGGTCTTGGACCGCACGTCCTCGTCCATGAAGAAGGTCTGCGCCACCGGTGCCGGATCGGCCAGGCCCGTGGTCTCGACGAGGATGGCGTCGAAACGGCCGGGCCGGCGCATCAGACCCTCGACGACGCGGATCAGGTCGCCGCGAACCGTGCAGCAGACGCAGCCATTGTTCATTTCGTAGATCTCCTCGTCCGACTCGACGATGAGATCGTTGTCGATGCCGATCTCGCCGAACTCGTTGACGATGACCGCGTAGCGCCGACCGTGGTTCTCGGAGAGAATGCGGTTCAGCAGCGTGGTCTTGCCGGACCCGAGATAGCCGGTGAGCACGGTGACGGGAATTTGGGGCTGTGTGTCGGGCATGGCGCGCCTCATGGGTCGTTTGACGGGATGTCGCGGTCATATAGGACGGGCTTCCGGCGATTGCACGCGCGAACGATCATCGTGAAGCCATGGTCCGTCCGGCGGCCTGGGGCCTCCCGCGCGGAGGGGGTGTCATGCAATTGAAACAGACCTCTGGCATGGCTTCGTCGACGAATTAGCCGGCTGGGGCCCGATCCGGCAGGAGATTGCCTCGATCGGATGGTTGTTTATGCTCCGCAAGCCTGCGGACGCATGCAGGAGGGGTTGATGGCCAGGGAAAAGGGCGCGGCGCTGAGCCGCCTTCAGTCGGCCGCGCGGCTTTCGCGCACGGCGCTCGCATCGAGGCTTCTCGATCACGGGTTCTATGCCGGGCAGGACCAGATCATGCTCGCGCTCGCGCTCGAGGATGGGCAGACGCCCGGCCAGCTGGCGTCGCGGCTGGGGGTGCGCCCGCCGACCATCACCAAGACCATCAACAGGCTTCAGGCACAGTCCTTCCTCGACAAGCGCGCTTCGGAAAATGATGCCCGCCAGGCGCACGTCTTCCTCACCGAAAGCGGCCGGGACGCCATCAAGGCGATCGAGAAGTCGGTTCGAAAGACCGAAAAGCAGGCTCTGAAGGGGCTCGACAAGAAAGAGCAGAAGACGCTGTCCAAACTGCTGGCGCGCATCGAGGGCAACCTCTCCGGCAACCCCCGCCAGATCGACATGATGGACGACGCCGAGGACGACGAGTAGGTCCGCGACGCGTCCCGCTTCCCCCCGGGCGGCGGGAATTCCCTTGCCCTTGCATTCGGGATCGCTGAAACAGGGCGAAACGATTCCTCTGACGGCGACGCCGGTGAAGAAGCCATCCCCGACCCCGGAAACCGCGACGCCAGCCGCCGCCATCCTGCTCGTCTTCTCGGCGGGACTCCTGTTTTCGTTCCTCGATTCAGGCGCCAAATACCTCGGCTCGGTCGGCCTCTCCTCGCCCTTCATCGCCTGGGTGCGCTTCGCCGTCCATGCCCTGCTCGCGCTCGTCCTGTTGCGCGCATGGTCGAGCCCGGCCGTCTTCCGGGTCAGGAGCATGCCCCGCCAGGTGGTGCGCGGAATGTTCCTGTTCGGCTCCACCTTCTTCAACTTTCTGGCGCTGCAGACCCTGCAGCTGGCCGAAACCGTGTCGATCTTCTTCTTCGCCCCGATGGTCATCACCGCGATCGCCGGGCCGCTGCTCGGCGAATGGGCGGGCTGGCGGCGCTGGATGGCCGTGCTCGTGGGGTTCGTCGGGGTCGTCGTGGTCACGCGTCCGGGGCTGGGGGTCTTCGGTCTCGGCCACGTCTATGCCCTTTGCGCCATGTTCAGCTACTGCCTCTACGTCATTTCGACACGCCAGATGAGCCGCCAGGAAACGTCCGAGAGCCTGATCTTCTACTCCGCCCTGACGCCCGTGGTCTTGATGGCGCCGACCCTCCCCTTCTATGCGACGATGCCTGAGGGCGGGCTCCAGTGGACCGTGCTCTTGTCGATGGGCGTGCTCGGCGGAATCGGCCACTGGCTGATCATCAAGGCCTATCGAATCGCCACCACCACGGCCCTGGCGCCCTATGCCTATCTGCAACTCGTCTGGATGGTGTCGCTCGGCTACCTCTTCTTCGACGACCTGCCGGATCTGTGGACGATCGGAGGGGCGCTCATCATCGTGTCGAGCGGGCTCTACATCGTCCATCGGGAACGGCAGTTGCGGCTCCGCGACGCCGCACTGTCGAACCCCTGACGGAAAAGGGTTTGAAACGCTGGATGGCGATGACGTATAGCTTGCCTAAACGGTTTAAGGCGACGTCGCGGGGAGGGCGCTCTGGCGCAAAAAATCAAGCTTTCGACGATTGCCGACGCGCTTGGCGTTTCCACCGCCACGGTTTCCCTCGCCTTGCGCGACAGTCCGCTCGTCGCTGACGCCACGCGCGACCGGATCAAGGAACACGCCCGCGCCATTGGCTACATCTACAACCGCCGGGCGGCGAGCCTCAGGACATCGCGATCCGGCATCGTCGGCGTGGTCGTGCACGACATCATGAATCCGTTCTTCGCCGAGATCCTTCGTTCGATCGAAACCGAACTCGACCGCAGCCGCCAGACATTTCTCCTGTCCAACCACTACGACCAGCTGGAAAAGCAGCGCAGCTTCATCGACACGCTGCTCCAGTTGGGGGCGGATGGGGTCATCATGTCGCCCGCCATCGGCACGCCGCGCGAGGACATCCAGCTGATGGAAGACAACGGCCTTCCCGCCGTGCTTGTCGCCCGCTCGGTCGAAGGGGCGCAGGTCCCGGTGTTTCGCGGCGACGATTCCTACGGGATCGGCCTGGCGACCAACCATCTCATCTCGCTCGGCCACCGCCGCATCGTGATGATCGGCGGCACCGACCAGACCTCGACGGGACGGCACCGCTATCAGGGCTACGTCATCGCCATGCAGAAGGCCGGGCTCGAGGTTCAGCCGCACTGGCGAATACCCGGACCGCGCACCAAGCAGGCCGGGTTCGAGGTCGCCGGCCAGTTCCTCGCTCTCCAGGACAAGCCGACGGCTGCGGTCTGCTGGAACGATCTCGTCGCGATCGGGCTGATGAATGGCATCGCGCGCGCCGGACTGGTGCCGGGAACCGACATTTCGGTCACCGGCTACGACGATCTCGAGGAAGCGGCCATCGCGACGCCCGCCCTGACCACCGTCTGGAACGGACAGCGCGACGTCGGCCGGCGGGCCGCCCGCGCCTTGCTCGACCGGCTCAACGGCATCGTGGTGCAGCCTTCGCAGGAACTCATCAAGCCCGAACTGCACGTGCGGCAGTCGACCGGAAAGCCGGTCGAGCGGGGCTAGGTGCCCGGCGCCCGGCGGCGCATCGATCCTGCATCAGGACGCTTTCGAACACCGACGCGAAAAAGGCCCCGGCGTTGCCGGAGCCCTTCTCGATGGTCGCGTGTGAGGCGATCAGTTGGTGGAGGCGGTCTCGCCGACGACACCGCACAGCCCGTTGGTCACGGTGCCGTAGGAGCCGGGGTTCATCGCGGCCCGCTCGCAGGCTGCCCGGACGCTCGCCTGGTCTTCCGCGCCCATCGCTTCGAAAGCGGTGCGGACCTCGTCATCGCTGCGATACTGGGACCAGTCGTCGTTGAAAAACGGCGCATAGCGCTCACGATCGTTCTCGTACATCATGCGTTCTTCGTCCGACTGCCAGGTGGCGTTGCGGTCGAGTTCGCTCATGGCGGGGGTGCCCTGCGCGAAAGCCGAACCGGATACGGCAAACGCGACGATCGAGGCGGCGGCGATAAGGGTGCGTTTCATGGAATTGTCTCCTTCCGTGGGGCGTAGGGTCGCCCCTTTTCTGTTTGTACGTTTCAGCGAATGCGCCTGAACTCACGTCTGGCGCAGTCGTGGAGAAAACGTCGTCACCGGGGGCGCGTTCCAAGAAACCTGCCCGGCGCGTTGACCATTCCGTGAACGCGAGGGAGGGAACCGATTCCCTCCCGGCCTGAAACTGTCTACGGTCGCTCCAGGTCCATCAGCGTCGCAAAGGAGTGGAAATGCCACGAACCCCGATCCACGATATCGTCGTCCTCGTGCCCGGGCGCCTGCATGGTCATGCCGTCAAGCGTCTCGGCGAGGCGTTCACGCTCGTGGCGATCGACCGGGCCGACCCCGCCCTGATCGACGCTGATCTGGCCTCGCGGGTTCGCGGACTGGCGTCGATGACCGTCGTCGACCGGGCCTTCATCGACGCGTTGCCGAACCTGGAAATCATCGCCAACTTCGGTGTCGGCTATGATGCGGTGGATGCCGTCCACGCAGCGAAGAAGAACGTGATGGTGACCAACACGCCGGACGTTCTGACCGAGGAAGTCGCGGATACGGCGATCGGCCTGCTCCTCAACACGGTTCGCGAACTGCCGAAGGCGGAAGCCTGGCTCAGGGCAGGGCGCTGGGTGAAGGATGGCGCCTACCCGCTGTCGCGCGCCACCTTGCGCGGCCGGTCGGTCGGAATCTTCGGCATGGGCAGGATCGGCCTGGCCATCGCCCGCCGGCTCGAGGCCTTCGGCCTGCCGATCAGCTATCACAACCGTCGCCCGGTCGAGGGCGTCGCCTACGCCTATCACGACACGCTGGTAGGGCTTGCGCGATCGGTGGATACGCTGGTTTCGGTGGCACCCGGCGGCGCGGCGACGGAAAGAGCGGTCAATGCCGAGGTACTGTCGGCTCTTGGTCCGCAAGGCGTCTTCGTCAACATCGGACGCGGAAGTACGGTGGACCAGACGGCCTTGGCGACTGCGTTGAGGGAGGGCGCCATCATGGCGGCGGGGCTCGATGTCTTCGAAGACGAGCCGCGTGTTCCCGACGACCTGCTGGCGCTCGAAAATGCGTGCCTGTTGCCGCATGTCGGCTCGGCCTCTGTTCACACGCGCCAGGCCATGGCCGATCTCGTCGTCGACAACCTCCTGGGATGGTTTGCCGATGGCAAGGCGCTCACGCCCGTCGGCGAGACGGCATCGGTGGTCGCGCGCCCTCGTTGATCGATCGAGGGCGAAGCCGCCGCGGACTACTCCGCGGCAGCCGCCACGCCCGTGCGGGCGCTCGAATGAGCCCGCACGGCGTCACCGAAGGCCCGGAAGATTCGCGCGGAGGTGTCGTCGCTTCGGACCCAGTATTCCGGGTGCCACTGAACGCCGACGGCAAAGCCCTTCGAATCGCGAACCGAAACGGCCTCGACGGTGCCGTCCTCGGCGACGGCTTCGACCTGGAGCCTTTCGCCGAGACGGTCGATCGCCTGCCGGTGCACGGAGTTGACGCGAATGTCTCCGGCGCCGAAAACGCCGGCCAGGCAGCTTCCGGGCTTGATCGTGACGTTCTGGCGGATGGCAAAACGGATGTCGTGGTGTTCGCCGGGCGGCGCGCGATGGTCCAGATTGCCTTCCTTCTCCTGGATTTCGGTCGCCAGCGTTCCGCCGAGCGCCACGTTCATCTCCTGGATGCCGCGGCAGATGGCGAGCAGCGGCACGCCGTGTTCGATGGCCTTGCGGATCAGGGGCAGGGTGGTGGCGTCGCGCGCGGGGTCATAGGGACCGTTTTCCTCCGTCGCCTCGCCGCCATAGAGATCCGGGTGCACGTTGGTCTTCGAGCCGGTGATGATCACGCCGTCGACCATCGACAGTAGCCCGTCGAAATCGATCCGCTCTCCGAGATTGGGCAGCACCATCGGCAGCACGCCAGCGCCGGTGATGGCGGCCTCGACATACTGCTGCGGAACCGCATGCCACGTATAGGCATCGTAGCTGCGGATGTCCGACGAAATGGCGACAAGGGGCTGGCTCATGGTGCGGAAACCTCTTGAATTACGACGCGCGATGCGTCGTCTCGCGCCCCGTTTATCGCTCTTCGCCATGCTTTCCAATTGGATTTCCATGCGCCGCAGCCATTCCGCAAGGTCGGCGGAACGGTCGGATCGAGAGGAGGCTCGACGCTGGACTTGCCCGGATGCCCGTGTATTGATACGGCCCGGTTCCGGGGCAGGGCGTCGCATCGGCGGCGACCGCATGCCACTTACCGCTACATTCCGACAAGGGAGGATATCTATGGATCGTCGTTCATTCATCACCAAGGCGGGTCTGGCTGGCGCTGCCGCCGCCACCGCGTCCACGCTTGCAGCCCCTGCCATCGCGCAGGGCAACCAGACCTGGCGCATGGTCACCACTTGGCCGAAGAACTTTCCCGGCCTGGGCGTCGGCGCTCAGCGCCTCGGCGACCGCATCACCGCGGCATCCGGCGGCCGCCTGACCATCCAGGTCTATTCCGCGGGCGAACTCGTGCCGCCGCTTCAGTCGCTCGACGCCGTCATCGAAGGCTCGGCCGAGATGAGCCACGGCGCCGCCTATTACTGGCAGAACAAGAGCGCCGGCCTCTCCTTCTTCACCGGCGTTCCCTACGGCATGACCTCGCGCGAGCTGTCGGGCTGGGTTCGCTATCTCGGCGGTCAGGAAATCTGGGACGAGATCTACGACCAGTTCGGCGTCCAGGGCTTCCTGTCGGGTGACACCGGCAACCAGGCCGGCGGCTGGTTCCGCAACGAGTTGACGGGTGTTTCCGACATTCAGGGCCTGCGCTTCCGTACCCCCGGCCTCGGCGGCCGCGTGTGGGAGAAGCTCGGCGCCTCGGTGACCAACATGGCGGCGGGCGAGATCTTCCAGGCGCTGCAGTCGGGCACGCTCGACGCGGCCGAGTTCGTCGGCCCCTACAACGACCTGGCGCTCGGCTTCTACCAGATCGCCAAGAACTACTACTTCCCGAGCTTCATCGAGCCGGGCCTGGCCACCGAACTGGTGGTCGACAAGGCAAAGTACCAGGCGCTCCCCAGCGATCTCCAGGCCATCATCCGCGACGTCTGCCAGGCGGAGTACGATTCGGTGGCTGCCGACTTCGCCGCGAACGACCCGCGCGCGCTCCAGACGCTGGTCAACGATCACGGCGTGCAGATTCGCCAGTTCCCCGATGAGATCCTCGAGGCCGGCGCCAATGCGGCGAAGGAGATCATGGAGGGGCTGCTGTCGTCCGGCGACGCGCTGACCAAGAAGACCGCCGAGAGCTTCGTGTCGGCGCTCAACGTCGTGCGCCAGAAGACGGAAGGCACGGATTCCCTGTTCATCCAGGCGCGCGAGAAGTACTTCCATATCTGATCGTCAGATATCGGTTCATCGAAGCAAAAGCCCGGGAGCGATCCCGGGCTTTTGTGCGTCTGTGGCTGGCGCAAGGTCGCATCGGCCCTTCGCCTTCCCTTTCGCGGGATACGGCGTCAGCTGTAGATCCAGCGGGGCAGCCAGGTCGCGATGTCGGGAAACAGGAACAGAAGCGCCAGCGCGAGAATCTGCAATCCCACGAACGGCAAGACACCCTTGTAGATCATGCCGGTGGAGACGCTGTTTGGCGCCACGCCTCGCAGGTAGAACAGGGCGAAGCCGAAGGGCGGCGTGAGGAAGCTCGTCTGCAGATTGACGCCGACGATGACGCCGAGCCACACCGGATCGACGCCGAGGTTCAGGAGCACCGGCGCCGTGATCGGGATCACGATGAAGATGATTTCGAATGTGTCGAGGATGAACCCCAGCAGGAACATGATGGCCATGACGGCGATCACCGCGCCGGTCGTGCCGCCGGGCAGCTGCGACAGAAATTCGTGAACGAGATTGTCGCCACCCATCAGCCTGAAGACGATCGAAAACACCGACGCGCCGAAGAGGATAATGAACACCATGGAGGTGATGGTCGCGGTGGAAATGACCGCTTCGCGCACGATCCGCGGTGAAAGCCGCCATCTGAATGCCGCCAGCACCATGGCGCCCACGGCACCCACGGACGCAGCTTCGGTGGGCGTGGCGATGCCGCCGAGGATCGAGCCCAGAACCGCCGAGATCAGGACGAGTGGCGGAACGAGAGCCACCACCACTTCGCGGAGCAGATCCTTCTTTTCCGCTTCCGGGACGGGCGTGGCGGGGCATGATGCCGGGTCGAAGATGGCTTTGAAGACCATCCAGCCGAGATAGAGGCCGACAAGCAGGAGGCCGGGGAGAAGTGCGCCGGCGAAGAGGTCTCCCACAGAGACCGGCGTCGGGGCGAAATTGCCCTTGGCCATCTGCACCTGGGCGTTGATGCCCGACAGCATGTCGCCCATGAAGATCAGGACGGTGGACGGCGGGATGATCTGGCCGAGTGTGCCCGACGCGCAGATGACGCCCGAGGCGAGCTTTGGATCGTAGCCTGCGCGCAGCATGGCCGGCAGGGAGATCAGGCCCATGGTGACGACCGTGGCGCCCACAACGCCCGTCGACGCCGCCAGCAGGGTGCCGACGATGATGACGGAGATCCCCAGGCCCCCTCGCAGGTCTCCGAAGAGCTTGCCCATGGTCAGCAGCAGCTGCTCCGCGATCTTGGACCGCTCGAGCATCACGCCCATGAAGATGAAAAGCGGCACCGCGACCAGGACCTCGTTGGTCATGAACCCGATGTAGCGTCCCGCCAGCGAACCGAAGTTGGATGGGTCGAACACGCCCATCCACATGCCGACGAGACCGAACATGAGAGACACGCCGGCCAGCGTGAACGCGACCGGAAACCCCAGCATCAGGAAGCCGATGACGCCGAAGAACATCAGCCCGGCGAGGATCTCGCCGAGGAGGACGGGATCCATCAATGGGTCTCCTGCTGGTTCTCGTAGCGGAGTTGGCTGGGCAGCAGTTCCTCTCGACCGGCAAGAACCAGCACCGAACGCAGCAGCATGGCAATCCCCTGCAAGGCGATGACCGCCGCGAAGACAAGGATGAAACTCTTGAGGACGAAGTAACCGGGCATTCCGCCTGGATTGGGCGATGCCTCGTGGATGCGCCAGGAGCGGGCCACGAAGTTCCAGCCGTAGGTGTAGACGATCCAGGCGAAGGGCAGGAGGAAGAGCAAGACTCCGATCAGATCGACCAGCGCCTTGCGGGGCACGGAGGCTGGCCGGTAGAAGATGTCGACCCGGACATGATCATTGCGCAGCAGTGCGAAGCCAGCCACGGCCGTGAACATGGCGCCGTTCAGCCAGACATAGAGATCCTGCATCCACAACTGCGTGGTGGAGAAAACATAGCGCTGAACCACGACGGAGAAGCAGACGACCACGATCGCCAGAGCCAGCCATGAGAAGACGTTGCCCACGAGCCAGTTGAAGCCACTGATCGCGCGGACGATGCCGGCGATCACGCGCACGATGACAGTCTCCCGCGGGCGCCCGCGCGCCGATCCGTCACGGCATGGTCCGTGGGAAGCCCCTTACGGTCCCGCAATGGCATTGCCGACCGATCCGACGATCGCATCATCGAAACTCCATTCGCTCCCATGTCGCGTCTGCGCGCGACTTCGTCTCGGCCTGTTGCCGGAGACTGATTCCCTGGTCTCCGTGCGGACGCCCGCGCCTTCGAGGCGTGCACGGCCCCGATGACGCCAGAAGCCCATTAACAGCTTTGGCGTCAACCGAACAGGCCTCTTTCCCGGCCCCTCCGCCCTCCCGATCGGAGGCGCCCTCATCGCTCGAACCCGCCGGACGCCGGCTTTCGCGGGTCGCTTCTCGATAGGCCCGGCATTCGGCGGAGGCGATGGAAATCGAGTGGGCCCAGGCGCTCGTCGCCTGCTCTGGAGAGGCGCAGCGCTCTCAGCGAACCGAATTCGTTTGACGTGACGATCAAGCGCGGGAAGACTCGGCGACAAACCAAGACCCGTTCCGCCGTGCGGTGCGAGGATCCAGGGAAAGCTCGATGACGCTTCACGACGTATCGCTCGACGACAAGTTCGACCTCGCCAAGGACCGCATCTTCGTTTCCGGCGCACAGGCGATCGTCCGGATGCTCCTGATGCAGCGTGACCGCGATCGGCGGGCCGGTCTGAACACGGCCGGTTTCGTCACCGGCTATCGCGGCTCCCCGCTCGGCGGGCTCGACCAGCAGCTTTGGAAAGCCAAGCGCCAGCTCGCTGGATCCGACATCGTTTTTCAGCCCGGCCTCAACGAGGAACTGGCAGCGACGGCCTGCTGGGGGTCTCAGCAGACGGAACTGCTGGGCGAAGGCAAGTATGACGGCGTCTTTGCGCTCTGGTATGGCAAGGGTCCAGGCGTCGACCGGGCCGGCGATGTCTTCCGCCACGCCAATCTGGCCGGATCGTCCAGAAACGGCGGCGTGCTGGCGCTGATGGGCGACGACCATACGGCCGAATCATCGACAAACGCGCACGCGACCGAGTTCCAGTTCGTCGACACGATGATCCCGATCCTGAACCCGGCCGGCGTTCAGGAGATCGTCGACTACGGTCTGCTCGGCTACGCCCTTTCGCGCTTTGCCGGCACATGGGCGGCCATGAAATGCGTGAAGGAGAACATCGAGTCCACCGCCTCGGTCGACGTCTCGCTGGACCGGTTCGACGTCGTCTTGCCCGAGATCGACCTGCCGCCGGGTGGGCTCAACATTCGGCACGAACTCGACCAGATGGGCCAGGAAGCGCGGCTGCACAATTTCAAGCGAGCCGCGGCCAGCGCCTTCATTCGCGCCAACGGTATCAACCGGATCGTCTATTCCGGCGGCGCGGATGCGAAGATTGGCATCATCACCATCGGCAAGAGCTACCTCGACGTGCGCCAGGCACTCGAGGACATCGGCATCGACGAGGCGCGGGCCAACGGCATCGGCATCCGCCTGTTCAAGCTCGGCTGTCCCTGGCCGCTCGATTACGATCATCTGCGCGAGTTCGCCCGCGGTCTCGAGATGATCATCGTCGTGGAAGAGAAGCGCTCGCTGATCGAGGCGCAGGTGCGCGAACAGCTCTACGGTACGGGCATCCAGCCCATCGTTGTGGGGAAGCGCGACGAACGGGGCGACACGCTCTTTCAGCCGCAGGGCGCGCTCGATCCCAACGAAATTGCCATTGCGATCGGCGAGCGGGTGCTGCGTGTCATCGGCCATGCCGACGACATCGCCAGCCGCGTCAGCCAGATCAAGCAGTTCCAGGCGATGCTGGCCGACACGAAGGACGTCGGCGTGCGCACGCCCTATTTCTGTTCGGGCTGTCCGCACAATTCTTCGACCAAGGTGCCCGAAGGCTCGTTGGCGGGCGCAGGGATCGGCTGCCATTTCATGGCTCTGTGGATGGATCGCAAGACGGTCGGCTTCACCGCCATGGGCGGCGAGGGCGCCCAATGGGTCGGCCAGGCACCATTCTCGAAGCGCGAACACCTGTTCCAGAACCTCGGCGACGGCACCTACAATCATTCGGGTTCGCTGGCGATTCGCTTCGCGGTCGCGTCAGGTGCAAACATCACCTACAAGATCCTGTACAACGACGCCGTGGCAATGACTGGCGGCCAGCCGCACGAAGGCGGCCTGTCGGCGCCGATGATTGCGGAGCAGGTGCGGGCCGAAGGCGTCGAGCGGATCGCCATCGTCACCGACGAGCCGGACAAATACGCTGCCTTGCCGGTCCCGACTGGCGCCACGGTGCACCACCGCGACGACCTCGATGCCGTTCAACGCGAATTGCGCGACATCAAGGGCGTCTCCGTTTTGCTCTACGACCAGACCTGCGCGGCGGAGAAACGGCGGCGCCGCAAGCGTGGCACCTTCCCCGACCCCGACAGGCGGGTGATCATCAATGAACTGGTCTGCGAAGGCTGCGGCGATTGCGGTGTGCAGTCCAATTGTGTCTCGGTACAGCCGGTGGAAACGGAGTTCGGACGCAAGCGGCGTATCGACCAGTCGAGTTGCAACAAGGACTTTTCCTGCCTGAAAGGCTTCTGTCCATCCTTCGTGACCGTGCATGGAGGCAAGATCCGCAAGGCTGCAGGTGCGGCGGGCGATGCTGATCCGCTCGAAGGCGTTCCGGAGCCGAGGGTCGCGGACGCCGCGAGGGGGTGGGCGGCGATCATCGACGGCATCGGTGGAACGGGTGTCGTGACGATCGGCGCGGTGCTCGGCATGGCCGCGCACCTGGAAGGCAAGGGCTGCGGGCTGATCGACATGGCAGGGCTCGCGCAGAAGGGCGGGGCGGTCTACAGCCACGTCCGCGTGGCTGCGACGCCCGAGGACATCCACGCCATTCGTGTGTCGGCTGGCAAGGCCGACCTGGTGCTCGGCTGCGATCTCGTCGTCTCCGGCTCGAAGAAGGTTCTCGGCGCGGTCCGCGAGAACCACACGATCTTCGTCACCAACACGGCCGAGGTGATGCCGGGCGATTTCGCTCGTTCGGCCGATTTTTCGTTGCCGACGGAGCGTCTACGCAAGGCGATCCGTTCGGCCGCCGGTGAGCGAAACGCACATTTCTTTGACGCCACCCGGACGGCTTCCGCGCTGTTCGGTAATTCCCTTGGCGCGAACATGTTCATGCTCGGCTTCGCCTGCCAGTTGGGTGGGCTGCCGGTATCGGCCCAGGCAATCGAAAAGGCCATCGAGCTCAACGGCCAGGCGGTGGCGATGAATGTCGCCGCATTTCGCTGGGGGCGCCGCGCCGCGCATGATCCCGCATTCGTGCGCGGCCGTGTTGCTGTGGCGACCTCTGGTGAAGGTGATCGTGCGCTGGCTTCGTCGCTGGACGAGATCGTGGCCGTTCGCTCGGTCTTTCTGGGCAACTACCAGAACCGTGCCTATGCCCAGCGGTACGAGCGCCAAATTGCTGCCGTGCGCGCGGCGGAGGAGAAGGCTGTTCCTGGTTCGACCGCGCTGGCCGAGGCTGTGGCTCGCAATCTCTTCAAGGCGATGGCCATAAAGGACGAATACGAAGTCGCCCGGCTCTACACCGACGGCTCGTTCGCCAGACAGGTGGCGGCGCAGTTCGAGAGTGTCGAACGGTTGGAGTTTCACCTTGCTCCCCCGATCCTCGGCCGCACCGGTACTGACGGCAAGCCGGCGAAATCATCCTTTGGCCCCTGGATGATGACCGGGTTCCGTCTCCTCGCATGTCTGAAAGGCCTGCGTGGGACGGCTCTCGATGTCTTTGGCAGGACCGAAGAGCGACGCATGGAGCGGCGTCTTCTCGCCGAATACGAACGAGACGTCGCCATGGTCATCGATGGATTGACGCCGGCGCGCCTGGAGGCGGCTTGTGCGCTCGCCTCCATCCCGTCGCTGGTCCGCGGTTTCGGCCACGTGAAGGCCGCGAATGCCGAAAAAGCGTCAATCGAGCGAAAGCGCATGATGGAGCGATTCGAGCAGGCGACCGACGTGCGCCAGGCCGCTGAGTGACCTGTGCCAGGCAGATCGCTCCGCTGGGCCTTCTGGCCCGGCGCTGGGCATTGGAAAGCGGCACGTCATCTGGGCCGCGCCTCCTCCAATCGAAGCCTATCCGCGTCTAAACGTTTGTTAATGTGAATGTGCGACACGTCTCGCATACCAATCGGTTGCCCGCAGTGAAGCACAGCAAGGACACCACTCCCGAGGACGTCTATGTAGGGTTCGTCAGGTCGCTCTTCCTCGACCCCGGGATCCTGCTGATCGGTGCTTGCCTTCATGGCATCATGGGCTTGATGGTATACCTGCGCGGCAACGAGCCGATCTATCTCGTGCTCACCGTCTTGATGATGTTCGCCGGCCTCTACCGCTATGTCGCCATGCGGAAGGTCCAGCCCTCCACCATCACCGACATCACCACCGCCGTCGCGCGCGAGCGCTACTACATCATCGCGGGAGCGGTTCAGGGCGCCGTCATTGGCCTCTTCTCCTTCTGCGCGGTGTATCTGTATTCGGACGAGTTCAGCGAACTGGCGGCTGTCTCCGTCGCCATGGGTGGTGCGATCACCATCGCCGGTCGCAATTACGGCTCGAAGAAAATGGTGGCGATCCTGTCGTTGACGACGATCGGGCCGATCGCGATCGCGCTGATCCTCAAAGGCGATCTCTACAACATCGTTCTGGGCCTGTTCATCGTCCCGTTCATGATCATCATCATGAAGCTGGCGGCGCTCGTGCGCGAAGTGCTGTTCACCGCCATCAGCGAACAGAAGAAGGCGACGAAGCTGGCGCAACGCTTCGATCGGGCCTTGAACACCATGACCCACGGTCTGGTGATGCTCGGCCCCGACAGCCGCGTGATCGTTGCGAATGCTGAAGCTGCCGAATTGACAGGCGTGGCCAGGGCCGAGCGCTTGATCGGGCGCACGCTGAAGGCTCTGCTGCTTCGTGGCGCGGCGGGCGGGCTCATCAGCCGGCGCGATTGCGGCTTCATCGAAGCCCAGTTGTCGCGCGCGCTTCGGGAGGGCTGTGACCGCAAGCTCCTCGTCAGCCTGACCAATGGGCGCTACCTTGAATTCTCCGCCCGCGAAGGGCGGGACGAACTGAGCGTCATTACCTTCGAGGATGTCACGTCGCGCGTTCAGGCGGAGGAAAAGATCCGCACCATGGCGCGCTACGACAGCCTGACCGGCCTGCCGAACCGCGCCTACTTCCACGAGATCGTCGCCGAATGCATGTCCACGGGCGACCGGGAGCGGCTCTGCGCGCTGGCGATCTTCGACCTCGACGACTTCAAGAGCATCAACGACACGCTCGGCCATCCGGTCGGGGACGGGCTCATCTACGCCATCGCCGAGAAGCTGGCGTTCTTCACCGATGACGACATAAAGATCAGCCGTTTCGGCGGCGACGAATTCGTCATCTACTTCGACAGGGTCGAGGACGAAAACCACCTGGGGATGCTTCTGGACGGCATCTTCGAGGGACTGCAGGAAGAGGTCGACGTCGCCGGCCATGCCTTGCGCGCGCAGTTCAGCGCGGGTGCGGTGCTGCTTCCCGTCAGCTATGACGACGCAGAAGGCATGATCGTCAAGGCCGACCTCGCGCTCTACGAGGCCAAGGAAAAGGGCAAGAACAGCTGGCGCCTGTTCGAGTCGACCATGGACGCGGCCTTCCGCCAGAAGCAGATGCTCAAGGCCGATCTGCGCAATGCCGTGCAGGCGGGATCCTTGCGAGTCGTGTTCCAGCCGATCGTCGACATCAATTCCATGGCAGTGGTGACCTGCGAGGCGCTTTGCCGATGGGACCATCCGGACCTCGGCCCCGTCTCGCCAGGGGTGTTCATACCGCTGGCCGAGGAGATGGGGATCATCTCCGACATCAGCATCCAGGTGCTGCGGGCCGCCTGCGAAGAATGCTCCAGATGGCCTGCGCCGATCGGTGTCTCGGTCAACCTGTCGGCGCGGGACTTCAGGTGTGCCACGATCGTCGATCACGTCCGCGATGCGCTGACCCATTCCGGCCTGTCGCCGCACCGTCTGGAGGTCGAAGTGACCGAGACGGCGATCCTCGACGACAAGCTCTCGACGCGGATCTATCTGGAAGAGATCCGTCGGCTCGGCGTCAAGATCGCGCTCGACGACTTCGGTACGGGCTATTCGAGCCTGAGCTACCTGCACACCCTACCGCTCGACAAGATCAAGATCGATCGCTCCTTCCTGCAGGACATCACGTCGGACGAAAGATCGCTGGAACTCTTGTGCGGTATCGTCTCGCTTTCGAGAAAGCTCGGTCTGACGATCACCATCGAAGGCGTGGAGACCTTCGAGCAGCTCAAGCTTCTGTCGGCTCGGGTCAAGCCCGACCTCCTGCAAGGGTTCCTCTTCGGTGCCGCCCTCAGCGCTTCCGGCATCGAGGCGCTTTCGAAAACCTCGCTGCCCTTCGGCGAGGATATCTCGAAGCTGAAATTCTTCGCCGGCCGCTGAGACACCTCATCCGAAGGATCGTCCCGACGGTCCCGCAAGACGCAGCGCGCTCGCCTGTCGGGAAAACTCGGCGCGGTTGGAGCGCCATCCGCCGAGACACCCGCTCGCGACAAGGCGTCGCAACCCACGATCGTCTCATGGTTGAATGTGGCGACCCTTCCGCAGGGGCTCGTCCGGAAGCCTGGCTCCATCCCCTGCCGATAACCGTTCGAAAGGGGGATCTGGCGACCTTTCGTGCAACGCCGGGACGTTAACGTTAACGGAAGGTAAACGAAGTCCGCGCAAATTTCGGCTTTACTGAACGCAACCTTAAGGTACGGTTCCTTCAGGCGGATGTGCGTGCGGGGACGATGATCGAGATGAACGTGTCGGTGAACAGGAGTACCCTCCGGCGTGCCCCGTCAACAGGAGCCGCCTCTGGCGGATCGGCGTTTGCGGACAACGTCGCGGCGCTGCTCGAGCGGGTCGAGTACAGACGATGCGAGAAGGGCGAGGATCTCGAAGCGATCTACCGGCTTCGATACAAGGCGTATCGCAACCATGGAACGGTGCCTCCGACAGCGGAACGTGTCACCACCGATCGGTTCGATGACGCGCCCAATTGCTACATGTTCGGCGTATGGATCGACAATGAACTGGTCAGCACCGTTCGCCTCCACCATCTGACTGCCGAACAGCCCTATTCTTCGGTGATGGACATCTTCGGCGACTTGATCTCGCCCCGGCTGGAGCGTGGCGAGACCTTCATCAATCCAACCATGTTCGCCGCCGATCCCTACTATGCGACGATCTATCGTGCTTTGCCGTATGTGACGCTGCGGCTGGCGGTCGTCGCCAACAGCTATTTCGACACCACGAGTTGCATCTGCGTCATCCGCGACGATCACACCGCATTCTACAAGCGTGTGTTCGGCTCCGTGCAGGTTGGCGAGCCTCGACCGCACCCGTCATTCTCGGTCAACGTGATGCTGTACGACTCGCCCTGCGCCATCAACATGCAGCCGACGCTTGAGCGGTTTCCCTTTTTTCGCTCGACGGCGCTGGAACGGCGACTGCTGTTCGGGCAATCGGCGAAAGGCGAGGTTGGATCGCTGACCATCCTGCCGACAGCTCGCTACATGAAGACCGCTGCCTGAGCGCGTGCGCCTGACAGGGTGATCCGTCGCTTGTATGGGACCACCCGAGAGGCCTAAGCTTCGTTCGTGAGCCGCCTCTGGGAGTGGCGTCGTCGACGAGGCATGATGAACCCACGCGAAGACATCGTACGCGCTGCGATATGGGCCGGCGAACTCGGCGAGGACGAGATCGAGCGAGCTGCGCGCGGCCTGACAGAGCGCAGTTTCGCCAAGGGCGCCTACGTCTGTCATCGCGGCGATCGCCTGGACTACTGGACCGGGGTCCTGGACGGGTTGGTGAAGGTCTCGGCGATCTCGCGCGGCGGCAAGCCGATGACCTTTGCCGGGGTAGCCAAGGGCAGCTGGTTTGGCGAGGGGTCCGTGCTCAAGGGCGAACCGCGCCAGTACGACGTCGTTGCCATTCGCGACACCCGCCTCGCTTTGCTCAACAGAGGCACGTTCGACTGGCTCTACGAGAACAGCAAGGGCTTCAACCGCTTTCTGGTTCGCCAGCTCAATGAGCGCGTCGGGCAGTTCATCGCGACCATAGAGCATGATCGCATCCTCAGCCCTCGCGCCCGCGTAGCGCGTCACCTCTCGTGGTTTTTCAATCCGGTTCTCTATCCGCAGGTTCGCACCGAGATATCGATTTCGCAGGAAGAACTGGGATTGCTCGCCGGCGTTTCCCGGGCTGTCGCCAACCGCTCGCTTCAGGATCTTGCGGACGAGAAGCTGATCATCGTCGAGCACGGGAAGATTCGTGTCATCGATCTGGAAACGTTGAAGCGCTACGAGTCGTGAGCGCACGGCAAGCCGAAGCGCGCTGATACGGGCAGACGACAGAAATTTCCTGGGTTCGCGCAGATCGATAGTGCGCACCATTAGCAAAGCAAAGGCACTCTCGTCTGTCAATCGCGAAGTTGCTTCGGCAGGGCCCGCATGGGAGCGTCGTTTTCGAGGAAGCCAGCGACGCACGACCACACGAGGGCACCGGGCAATGGTTGCGCAGCCAACTTGCGAACGAGGTCACGTCGCGTCATAAACATTGGACCAACCGCCGGAAAACAAGGTGGGGTCCCGGGAGGAACGGTGGAGATGCTTGCCAAGGCTGAAGCCGGCGACACGCTCGATACATTTCCGAAGTATCTTGTGCTGAACGCGAAGCGCTTTGCCAGTCGACCGGCCATGCGCCACAAGGATCTCGGCATCTGGCAAGGGTGGACCTGGAAGCAGCAGCTCGATGAGGTTCGCAGCTTCGCCGTCGGATTGTCGGCCGTTGGGCTCGAGCGGGGTGACAAGGTCGCCGTCGTGGGCTCCAACCGACCCCGGCTTTATTGGAGCTTCGCAGCGATTCAGTCCCTGGGCGGCATCCCCGTTCCAGTCTACGCGGATTCGGTCGCCGAGGAGATGGCCTACGTTCTTGACCACGCCGAAGTGCGCTTCGCCGTCGTGGAGGATCAGGAGCAAGTCGACAAGCTGTTATCCATATCGGAGAAAGTGCCGTCGCTGAAGGACATCGTCTACGACGAAGCACGGGGGCTGCGCGACTACGACCACACGCATCTGCACAGCTTCGAAGAGGTGCAGGCCAAGGGTCGGGCTGCGATAGAGGCGTCCGAGGAAACCGTCGCGCGCTGGCAGGCTGCGGTCGACTTGGGCCGGGGGACCGATCTGGGCGTCATGCTCTACACATCGGGCACGACCGGCCGCCCAAAAGGGGTGATGCTTTCGAACGACAACCTGGTCAAGTCGGCTCTCCACGGCAACGCGTTCGATCGGCTTGGCCCCGACGAGAACATCATCGCCTACCTGCCACTCGCATGGGTCGGCGACCATGTCTTTTCCTATACTCAGTCCTACACGGCCGGGTTCTGCGTTTCCTGTCCCGAAAGTCCCGAGACCGTGACCGAGGATCGCCGTGAGATCGCGCCCACCTACTTCTTTGCGCCGCCGCGCGTCTTCGAGGGGCTGCTCACCGCCATGATGGTGCGCATGGAAGACGCGGGGCGCCTGAAGAAGAGAATGTTCGATCACTATCTCGCACTCGCCCGAAGGGTCGGCGAGAAGATCCTCAACGGCGAGCGTGTACCGCTGCTGGACCGCATGCGCTATTTCCTCGGCGAGATTCTCGTTTATGGCCCTCTAAAGAATCGGATGGGCATGACGCGCCTCAGGGTGGCTTATACGGCCGGCGAGGCGATCGGACCGGAGTTGTTCCGCTTCTATCGGTCGATCGGGCTCAACCTGAAACAGCTCTACGGTCAGACGGAAGCCTGCGTTTACATCACCGCGCAGCCGGACGGAAACATCCGCGCCGACACGGTGGGCATTCCCTCGCCGGGTGTGGAGATCAAGATCGCCGAGAATGGAGAGGTTCTGTACCGGTCGGAAGGCACATTTATCGGCTACTACAAGAACGAGGAGGCCACCCGAGCCACCAAGACGCCGGACGGCTGGGTGCATACCGGCGATGCTGGCTTCATCGACGGCGAGGGGCATCTCAAGATCATCGATCGCGCCAAGGACGTGGGCAAGCTGCAGAACGGCGAGTTGTTCGCGCCGAAGTATGTCGAGAACACGCTAAAGTTCTTTCCTGACATCAAGGAAGTCGTGGCTTTCGGCGACGGGCGGGCCTTTTGCGCGGCGTTCATCAACATCGACCTCCAGTCAGTCGGAAGCTGGGCGGAGCGTCACAACGTGTCCTACGCTTCCTACCAGGATTTGGCCGGTCATCCCGACGTCTACGGCATCATCGCCTCGCATGTGGAAGCCGCAAACAGAAAGCTCTCCGAAGAGCCGATGATGGCGGCTTCGCAGATCAGGCGTTTCCTCGTTCTTCACAAGGAGCTTGATGCCGACGACGGAGAGTTGACCCGCACACAGAAGGTCCGTCGGTCTTTCATCGCAGAGCGCTACGGAGACCTCATCGAAGCACTCTACGACGGCTCGACCCAAAAGTACGTCGAAACGGAAATGACGTTCGAGGACGGACGCAAGGGCAGCGTGCGGGCAACGGTGCGCATCGTCGATGCGAAGGTGTTCGGTAGCGCGGCGGCACCGGTCAGGGAGGCCGCGGAATGAACCGGCATGTCGATCCGCGCCAGGCGCTCCCGCAGCCCGACGGCATAGCCACGGGCGAGGTGCTGCTCGATGTGCGAAACGTTTCGCTTCGTTTTGGTGGCGTGAAGGCGATTACCGACATCTCGTTTGACATTCGCAAGGGCGAAATCCGCGCGATTATCGGCCCGAACGGTGCCGGCAAGACATCGATGCTCAATGTGATCAACGGCTTCTACACACCACAGGAAGGCTCGATCGTGTTCCGGGGAAAGGAGCGTAAGAAGATCGCGCCTTACGAGGCGGCCGCTTCCGGTATCGCTCGTACCTTTCAAAACGTGGCCCTTTTCAAGGGCATGTCCACGCTGGACAACATCATGGCAGGTCGCACCCTCGCCATGCACCGGAACTTCTTCTGGCAGCTCATTTATTACGGACCCGCGCTGCGCGAGGAAATTGCGAACAGGCGCAAGGTCGAGGAGATCATCGACTTTCTCGAAATTCAGCATATCCGCAAGGTGCCGGTGGGGCGGCTGCCCTACGGACTGCAGAAGCGGGTTGAACTCGGCCGAGCATTGGCCGCGGAGCCAGCGCTGCTGCTTCTCGACGAACCGATGGCGGGCATGAACCTGGAGGAGAAGGAGGACATGAGCCGCTTCATCCTCGACGTGAATTCGCAGTTCGGCACCACGATCGCGCTGATCGAACACGACATGGGCGTGGTTATGGACATCTCCGACCGCGTGGTCGTGCTCGACTACGGTCGCAAGATCGGCGACGGCACGCCCGAGGAAGTCAAGTCCAGCCAGGAAGTCATCGACGCCTATCTCGGCGTTTCGCACTAGGAGGGGGCCGTGCTGCACCAGATCTTCGTCGATCCCTTCCTTCAGATGGCGGACATGCCGGATTTCCTGTTGCAGGTGATCTGGGAAGGCTTTGTGGCCGGCGTGCTCTACGCGCTGATCGCGCTCGGCTTCGTGCTCATCTTCAAGGCGTCGGGCGTCTTCAACTTCGCGCAGGGCATCATGGTCGTTTTCGCGGGTCTGACGCTTGTCGGTCTGCACGAGGCAGGCGTGCCGGCCTATCTGGCGCTGGCGCTGGCGATCAGTGTCATGGCACTGCTTGCAATCGCCGTCGAGCGGTTCGTCATGCGCCCGCTTGTCAACCAGCCGGACATCATCCTTTTGATGTCGACCATCGGCATGACGTATTTCCTGATCGGGCTTGGTGAGTTCGTCTTTGGCGGCGAACCAAAGAAGATGATCACCAGGGAACTCGGACTGCCGACGGGGTCGACGGAGATCGAGATCGGCGAGCAGGGACTCGTCATCCTGCAGCACATCGATATCGCGGCCGCGGTCATCGCCATCATCATGGTGTCGGCGTTGGCGCTGTTTTTCAACAAGACGCGCATCGGTCGGGCGCTCAGGGCGGTTGCGGACGATCACCAGGCGGCGCAGTCGGTCGGTATCTCGCTGAACCAGATCTGGGCGATCGTGTGGTTTGCCGCGGGTATCGTGGCGCTCGCCACCGGCATCATGTGGGGCGCTCGTTCCGACGTCTCGTTCGCGCTGGAGATCGTGGCATTGAAGGCGCTGCCGGTACTGATCCTCGGTGGCTTTACCTCTATTCCGGGCGCCATCGTCGGCGGCCTCATCATCGGCATCGGCGAGAAGATCGGAGAGATCTACTGGGGGCCGTTGGTCGGCGGCGGAATCGAGAGCTGGCTTGCCTACATGATCGCGCTGATCTTCCTGCTGTTCAGGCCGCAGGGACTGTTCGGTGAACGCATCATCGAGCGGGTTTGAGGGGAGGGCGGTATGTTCTATCGCGAAGCTGGGCAGTTCAAGACGTCCTATGAGGCCGATCAGCAGGTCTTTCCGATCCTGCAGGACAGGATCGGAGTCGCCATCATCCTCGGCGTAGCGATTTTCATTGTGCCGTTCGTCGCCAACGATTTTTTCCTGTCGGCGATTGCGATCCCTTTTCTCATTCTCGCGCTCGCTACCATCGGGCTCAACGTGCTCACCGGTTACGCTGGGCAGTTGTCGCTCGGCACCGGCGGGTTCATGGGGGTCGGCGCCTATGCCTGCTACAAGCTGACGACGCTCTTCCCCGACGTCTCCATCGTCGTGCACATCCTCTTGTCGGGCTTCGCTGCGGCGGCGGTCGGCATGGTGTTCGGCCTGCCGTCGCTCCGCATCAAGGGCCTTTATCTGGCGGTGACGACGCTGGCGGCGCAGTTCTTCCTCGAATGGTGCTTCATTCGCATCCCCTGGCTCTACAACTACAACGCCTCTGGTGCGATCGAGGTGCCGGGCCGCCAGATCCTTGGCACCATGGTCACCGGCGCATCGGCCGGCAGCGTGCCGCGCTACTTCACGGTGTTAGCCATCGTCATCCTGCTCACCGTCCTTGTGAAGAACCTCCTGCGTGGCCGGATCGGTCGGCAGTGGATGATGATCCGCGACATGGACATCGCCGCCGAGTTGATGGGGGTGCGCCCGCTTTATGCCAAGCTTTCGGCCTTCGCGGTGTCGTCATACCTTTGCGGCGTGGCTGGTGCGATGTTCGTGTTCTTCTATCTCGGCGCGGCCGAACCGTCGGCCTTTTCCATTACCTTGTCCTTCCAGATCCTTTTCATGGCGATCTTGGGTGGTCTCGGATCACTGGTCGGATGCTTCTTCGGCGCGGCCTTCATTTGGGCGCTGCCGATCATCCTGCGCGCCGGGCCGCCGATGATCGGCATACCGATCGCGGCCGAGACGGCGTTCCACATTACGTCGATGATCATCGGGGCGCTGATCGTGACTTTCCTGATCCTCGAGCCGCACGGCCTCGCCCGCTTGTGGCAGATCGGCAAGGAGAAGCTCAGGGTGTGGCCATTTCCCTACGCGTGAGGGCCATGTGGAATGTTGCCTGCGCAAGCAGGGAGGGAATCTGCGATCCGGGCTTCGAGCCTTGACCGGATCCTGGTGGAGAAAAAGGCTCACACACGGCCTCGCGGCCAGTGCAACGGGAGGAACGACATGAAGATGAAATCGCTGATTGCCGGCGGCATTCTCGCCGCGATGGCGTCGACGGCGGCCCTGCCCGCCTTTGCGCAGGACAGCGTTTACGTACCGCTGTTCAGCTACCGTACGGGACCATTCGCTGGATCGGGCATCCCGATCGCCAACGGCATGAGCGACTATCTCACCATGCTCAACGAGCGCGACGGTGGTATCAATGGTGTACGGATCAACATCGAGGAATGCGAAACCGGCTATGATACGCAGAAGGGCGTGGAGTGCTACGAGCAGGTCAAGGCCAAGAACCCGCTTGTCATCTCGCCTTACTCGACCGGCATCACCCTGCAGGTGATACCCAAGGCGGGCGTCGACAAGATCCCGGTTCTCTCGATGGCTTATGGCCTGTCGGCCGCGGCCGTCGGTGATGTCTTCCCTTGGGTTTTCAATCCGCCCGCGACCTATTGGGACGGTGCATCGGCGATCGTCGCCGACATCGCAAGGCGCGAGGGCGGGCTGGAGAGCCTGAAGGGTAAGAAGATCGGCTACATCTATCTCGACGCCGGATACGGCAAGGAGCCGATCCCGCTTCTGGAGGATTTCGCCAAGGCCTACGGCTTCGACCTGACGCTCTATCCGGTTCCCGGCAAGGAGATGCAGAACCAGTCGTCTCAGTGGCTCAACGTACGCCGTGATCGTCCCGACTACATGATCATGTGGGGCTGGGGCGCCATGAACCCGACGGCGGTCAAGGAAGCGATCAAGATCCGCTTTCCGATGGACAAGTTCTACGGCGTTTGGTGGTCTGGCGGCAATGATGACGCGGGCGCCGGCGGCGAGGACGCCAAGGGCTACCGCACGATGAACTTCCACGGCGTCGGCAGCGACTATCCGGTGATCGCCGACATCAAGAAGTATGTCGTCGATGCCGGTAAGAGCCAGGTCGATCCGGCAAAATTCGCCGACAACCTCTACAACCGCGGCGTCTACAACTCGATGCTGATCGCGGAGGGCATTCGCCGGGCGCAGGAACTGACCGGCAAAAAGGTCATTGACGCGACCGATATGCGGGCAGGTCTCGAGAACCTCAACATCGATGAGGCCCGTCTCAAGGACATGGGCATGGAAGGCTTTGCCGGCACGCTGAAGCTCTCCTGCTCGGACCATTCCGGCCACCATCAAGTCTACGTCGTCGAATGGGACGGCAAGGACTGGCAGAAGTCGGGCGAGTGGTTCTCGCCGATGACGGATGTCGTGCGGCCCATGCTCGAGACGGCTGCGGAGGAGTACAAGGCCGCCAATTCGCCGTGGCCTGAGCGAACAGAGCCATGCCTATCGAACTGAGGGCACCATACGCGATGTCCGGTCCGCCATTTGGCGGGCCGGACATTACCACCACCGGGGAACGAGCAGCATGACAGCCACCGGCAAGAACGGTGTTGGAGAAACTTCCGCGCCGGATACTGCGACCGATGCCATCCTCTCGGTCAACAACATCGAGGTGATCTACAACCATGTGATTCTGGTGCTCAAGGGCGTATCGCTGACCGTGCCTCGCGGTGGCATCGTCGCCCTGCTCGGCGCGAACGGGGCTGGAAAGACAACAACCCTCAAGGCGATCTCGAACCTTCTTCATGCCGAGCGAGGCCTGGTCACCAAGGGCAACATCCAGTTTGAGGGCGAACGCGTCGAAGCGTTGTCACCCAACGATCTTGTGCGTCGAGGTTGCATCCAAGTCATGGAAGGCCGCCACTGCTTCGGCCACCTGACAGTGGAAGAGAATCTGCTCACCGGGGCTTTCACCCGCCGCGACGGCGCGGCCGGCATCAAGCGCGACCTCGAGATGGTCTACGGCTATTTCCCCCGCCTGCGGGAACGGCGATCCTCGCAAGCCGGATACACGTCCGGCGGCGAACAGCAGATGACGGCGATCGGGCGAGCGTTGATGTCGCGGCCAAAGATGATCCTGCTCGACGAACCTTCGATGGGGCTCGCGCCACAACTCGTCGAGGAAATCTTCGAGATCGTGCGCAAACTGAACGAGGAGCAGGGAGTTTCCTTCCTGCTTGCCGAACAGAACACCAACATCGCGCTGCGCTATGCCAAGTATGGCTACATCCTTGAGTCCGGTCGCATCGTGCTGGACGGCGACGCGAAGGCGCTGCGTGAGAACGAGGACGTCAAGGAGTTCTATTTGGGTGTCGGTGGTGAGGGCCGACGCTCGTTCAAGAACGTAAAGCACTACAAGCGACGGAAGCGTTGGCTGGCATGAGGTCGCGGTCGATTGGGGGGCTGCGCGTTCCGCGATCGGTCCGAACGGACTGGTCGTGCGTCGCGGCGGTGCATGGTTTTGCCACGAAATCTGGCTCCAAGGCGATGATGGCGTTATCCGTACCCGGTCATGCCGGCGGCTCGCACCCGTCATCGCCTGGGCGGTGATCACCGACACGCCGTCGAAGAGTTCGTAGCAATTGTCCAGGCGTTGCCGCCAGACGAAGAACTCCTCAGTCATCTTCCACTGCCACGCCTGCGACATTTCGGGCACGCTATTCGCTTCTTCCATCACACCAGATCGCCTGGCCGCACCGAAGGTCTCCATAGGTCTGCGGCCTTGCGCGCCATTGCCCTTGTCGTGGCTTTTCGGTATGTCCGCAAAAGGTTCTTGCAACGGGGATTTTCAATGGCTGACAACACGCCGACCGGTCCGGTGGAAATGGGTGCCGAGATGGATTACTCGGAACACGAGAAGACGTATTCGCTGTTTCTCGCCATGGCCAAATACGGCACCATCGTTTGCGTCGCACTGCTCGTCGCGATGGCATTCGGCTTTTTTGCTGGTGGTGGTTTCATTTCGTCGACCATCCTTTTCGTGCTCCTCGTCGCCGTCGCCTCCTACCTGATGCGTTGAACCGGAAGGTCCTCCCGTCAGGGAGGTGAGGCGCGATTCAACCCGATAGGAGCAGGTGGTGGGGCAGACAGTTTTCATACCGAACGAGGTCAGTGTTGGAGAGCCCCGTGTCGCGGCCTCACCAGATACTGTCAAACGCATCAAGGCTCTCGGCCTCGACGTGATTGTGGAAGCCGGCGCCGGTCGGGCCTCGCGGATCGCCGATGCGGACTATGTCAAGATGGGTGCCACGCTCGGCACGGCCGCGGATGTCGGTCGCGCCGACATCGTTCTTCGGGTGCGGCGCCCCTCCGAATCCGAACTGACGGCCTACAAATCAGGCGCGGCGGTCATCGCCACCATGGACCCCTATGGCAACGAGGCCTCGGTCGCCGCGATGGCGCGCGCC
This sequence comes from Aquibium carbonis, assembly GCF_003970795.1. Classification (GTDB taxonomy): domain Bacteria; phylum Pseudomonadota; class Alphaproteobacteria; order Rhizobiales; family Rhizobiaceae; genus Aquibium; species Aquibium carbonis. The sequence continues at coordinate 34,451 of NZ_RWKW01000048.1, forward strand.
GGCGTCGCTGCCTTCGCGATGGAGTTCATGCCGCGCATCACGCGCGCCCAGGTCATGGACATCCTGTCCAGTCAGGCAAACCTTGCGGGCTATCAGGCCGTCATCGATGCGGCTGCCGCCTATGACCGGGCGCTGCCGATGATGATGACGGCGGCAGGCACTGTCCCCGCAGCCAAGGTGTTCGTCATGGGTGCGGGCGTTGCCGGTCTCCAGGCCATTGCCACGGCGCGCCGCATGGGCGCTGTCGTTACCGCGACCGACGTGCGAGCCGCGGCCGGAGAACAGGTCGCATCGCTCGGTGCGAAGTTCATCATGACCGACGCGTTGAAGGACGCTTCAGGCAGTGGTGGCTATGCGCGCGAACTCACAGAGGACGAGAAGAAGGCGCAGTCAGCCTTGGTGGCCGAACACATCGCCAAGCAGGATCTCGTCATCACCACCGCGCTTATCCCAGGGCGCCCGGCTCCGATGCTCGTGTCAGCCGAGATGGTCGCATCAATGCGGCCAGGTTCGGTAATCGTCGATCTCGCAGTGGAACGTGGCGGAAACGTCGAGGGAGCGGTCGCGGGCGAGGTTGTCACCACGGCCAATGACGTTAAGATCCTTGGGCATCTCAACGTTCCCGGACGGATTGCGGCTTCCGCGTCGCTGCTTTACGCACGCAACCTGCAGGCTTTCCTGGAGACACTCGTCGACAAGTCGACCGGGACGCTCACGATCAATCCCGAGGATGAGCTCGTCAAGGCGACGATGCTTACCTACGGCGGCGCCATCGTGCATCCCAGTTTCGCCGCTGTGATCGCGGCACCGGCCAAATCCGATGGGGTCGTGGCGGCGGCGCCTCATTCAGACATAATGGCAGCCCCCGCCAGCGTTGCGCCGAACAAGAAGGCACAGGCAAAGGCGCCTGCCAAGCGCGCCGAGGCCAAAGGCAAGCCCGAGGGAGGGGTTTGATGGAAAAGACGGCTCTCGAACACGCGCTCGATCAGCTCGACCAGGCCTCTGCTGCGGCCAGGCTGGCTCTCGATCAGGTGCAGGATGCAGCCGACGCTGCCGGAGCGGCCGCGCATGCAGCCTCCGGTGGGGCAATCGATCCCTTTGTGTTTCGTTTCGCGATCTTCGTCTTGGCGATTTTCGTCGGCTACTACGTGGTCTGGTCGGTGACTCCCGCACTGCATACCCCTCTGATGGCGGTCACAAATGCGATTTCCTCGGTCATCGTGGTTGGTGCGCTGCTCGCGGTTGGCATCTCTGCGGCGTCCGGACTAGCGACGGGCTTCGGCTTCGTGGCGCTCGTACTGGCGTCGGTCAACATCTTTGGCGGCTTCCTCGTCACCCAGCGTATGCTGGCCATGTACAAGAAGAAGGAAAAGTGACGTGAGTGCCGACTTCGCTTCCTTCCTCTACCTCGTCTCCGGTGTCCTGTTCATCATGGCTCTGCGCGGGCTGTCGCATCCGCCGACAAGCCGTCAGGGCAATATGTACGGCATGGTCGGCATGGGCATCGCCATCGTCACCACGCTTGCGCTCGCCAGACCGTCAATGGGCGGCTTCGCGCTGATCGTGCTCGGTCTCGCACTCGGTGGCAGTGTCGGCGCGATTACGGCGCGGCGCATCCCCATGACGTCGATGCCGCAACTCGTCGCCGCTTTCCATTCGCTCGTCGGCCTTGCCGCCGTGATGGTCGCGGCCGCAGCGATGTACGCGCCTGAGAGCTTCGGTATCGGTACGATCGGCAATATTCACGGCCAAGCCTTGGTCGAGATGAGCCTCGGCGTTGCCATTGGCGCGATTACCTTCACGGGTTCGGTCATCGCATTCCTGAAGCTCGATGGCCGAATGTCGGGCAAGCCGATCATGCTCGGCGGCCGCCATTTCATCAATGCCGGGCTTGGCATCGCGCTAGTCGTTCTGATTGTCATGCTGGTGCTCACCGAAAGCTATGCGGTGTTCTGGTTGATCGTCGTGGCCTCACTCGTCCTCGGCGTGCTGCTCATTATCCCGATCGGCGGCGCCGACATGCCGGTGGTGGTGTCCATGCTCAATTCATACTCCGGATGGGCGGCGGCAGCGCTTGGCTTTACGCTTGGAAATCTCGCGCTGATCATTACCGGGGCTCTCGTCGGCTCGTCGGGCGCGATTCTGTCCTACATCATGTGCAAGGGCATGAACCGCTCGTTCATTTCGGTCATCCTCGGGGGCTTCGGTGGCGAGACCGCAGCGGCAAGCGGCGACGATGGCATTCAGCGTACGGTCAAGACGGGTGCTGCCGACGATGCCGCCTACCTGATGATGAACGCGCAGAAAGTGATCATCGTGCCGGGCTACGGAATGGCTGTCGCTCAGGCACAACACGCCCTTCGCGAGCTGGCCGACAAGCTGAAGGCCAACGGCGTCGAGGTGAAGTACGCGATCCATCCGGTCGCAGGCCGTATGCCGGGACACATGAACGTCCTGCTCGCCGAGGCCAACGTGCCCTACGACGAGGTGTTCGAGCTTGAGGATATCAATTCGGAGTTCGCGCAGGCGGATGTCGCCTACGTGATCGGCGCCAATGACGTGACGAACCCCTCCGCGCGGGATGACAAGGCATCGCCGATCTATGGCATGCCGATCCTCGACGTCGACAAGGCGCGCACCTGCCTGTTCGTAAAACGTTCGCTCGGGTCCGGCTATGCCGGCATCGACAACACGCTGTTCTACAAGGACGGGACTATGATGCTGCTCGGCGACGCCAAGAAAATGACCGAGGAGATCGTCAAGGCGATGGACCATTAAGCGGGTTCGTTGATCGGCTCTCCAATGAACCTACCGAACTGACAGTGCCGTCCCGGTCGCCCGGAGCGGCACTTTTTTCATACGGTTGCGGACATGCTCCTATCTCTGCCCGGACAACTATTGTTGCCCGAGCGTAGTTCGGAGCGGTTGACGCCCAAGGCGAGGATCAGGACGGTAAGGGTCGGCGTGCTCAGGGGCCGAAGCTGAAAGCTCTGCTCGGAGCCACCAATGAGCACATTCGCACCGACTCCAAAGCCCGCCATGGCCGGAGCGCCGATGCTGCATGGTTCCGAAACCGCATGGTTGCGATGTCGGTGACGGCAGGTCAGCCGCTTTTTGTTCGTTCCAGGCCGGACATGGCAGGCGCGTAATTGGGATCGAGCCTCAGAGATTGCTGGTACGAGCGGCGTGCTCGTGCTTTGTCGCCCCGCCTTTCATAGACAAGCGCCTGGTTCGCCCAACCCTCGGCGTTGGCTTCGTCAAGCTTTATTGCCGTATTGAAGTCGTCGAAGGCATTGTCCTCGTCGCCCAGTGCAAGGTAGGAAACACCACGACCATTGTAGGGTTCAGCGGCATTGGGTGCCATCGAAATCGCGGTTGAAAAATCCTCCAGCGCGAAGCTGTGCTGGCCTTGTGCCTGATAGAGAAGGCCACGATTGTGGTAGGCGCGCGGGTCTGTGGTGTCGAGCTTGATTGCCTGCTCGAAGTCCGCGAAGGCCTCCTGCGGCCGGCCAGCCAGGCGGTAAAGATTGCCGCGCCCGATATAGGCAGCATCATAGCCTGAGTTAAGCTGAAGCGCCCTATTGTAGTCCTGAAGCGATTTCGCATTATCGCCTGAGAACCGCCAGATCAGCGCCCGGTTCGCATAAGCCTGATAGAAATTCGGGTCGAGCCGGATCGCCGTGTCGAAATCCTGGATGGCTTCCGGGTAGCGCCCGGCTTTGCCGAAAGCCGAACCGCGAACGTTGTAGGCCTGGGGGTCCGAGGGAGAACGAGCGATCACGGCCGTCAGCGATGCAATGTTCTCGGCCGAGCCCTGCGCGGTATCAATCGATGCGATCTGCGCGGCTGGCCCGGTCGAGGTCTGACATCCAGCAAGCATCAGTCCTGCACCCATCAAAGCGACCGCGACAGGCCACCGTCGCGGAGCGGTATGGTAGCTCTTCATTCCATTCATCTCGATCTTGCTTCCCGCTCCGCTCGCCACGCGATTTCCCAGTCTATCCGAAACTCGGCCGCGTCGATGCGAACCGCATTCTAAAATGAAAAGGTGGCTACGATTCGCATCGCGCCACCTTCGGTATAGCCTGAAAAAGTCTAAAGCTTGGCAGATTCAGCGCGCCGCAGCGGTAACTGGCCGCGGTCCTGCCATAAGGCCTTCCCGTTGGGCGCGCTTGCGAGCGAGTTTGCGGGCGCGGCGCACGGCTTCCGCTTTCTCACGGGCCCGCTTTTCAGACGGCTTCTCATAGTGGCCACGCATCTTCATCTCGCGGAAGATGCCTTCGCGCTGCATTTTTTTCTTTAGTGCGCGAAGCGCTTGGTCTACGTTGTTGTCGCGGACGAGTACCTGCACGAGCGTTCCTGTCGATCCAGTTCAGTTTGATAGTCGAAAATGCCGGCTCACCCAACAAAGGGCAACATGGCGCGGCAACGAATGCCGCGATTTGGCGCGAGTTACCAGAATCGGCCGGTCTTGTAAATCGACAAATTGGACCCAAGGAAGGTCGAGTTTACTCAGCTGCGTGAGGGAGCTCGCCGTTGGTTTCGGCTGCGTCAGGATCACTTGCTGTCGTTTCGCAATCGAGATCGGGGAAGGCTGCAATACGCTTGCCGTGGAAATCAGTCCTGATTACTAAAAGCCCTCGTTCCTCGAAGAATGTCAGGAGTTTGCGCGCCCGGCGGGAGGAGTGCGTACCGTAGGCGCGGGCCAGCGCCGCGTCCGGTGGGCAGGGAGCGCGCTCGATCGCAGCGCGTGCGACGAGCAGAAACACACCTTGCAAATCGTCCGGCAACGATTTTGACAGATCAAGCGCTGTCCGCCAGGCGGTGCCGTCTTCCGGCTCACCATCAAGGCCGGCACGCGCGACAGCGAGGCCGCGACGGAAAGCGCGCAGCAGAAGCGGTTCGCCCGGTACGCGCCGGATCCGACATCGTACCAAAAAATCCTGATAGAGCACAGCGTCAGAACGATAGGCGGCATCCGGATCTTCGAGGATTTCCTGCATGACCGCCGAGAGCAGTCGATCGCGCTCTGCGGCATCCACTTCGGGCAACGCGCCTTCGGTTTTCGTTGGCTGCGATTGGGGCGAGGGACGTGCGGCGGTGAGCTGCGCCAGAATGTCGGCTGTGGGCGTGGGGGCCGGTGGGATATGGCGTCGAGGCGCCTGGCGTAATTCCTCCGGTCCGGGCATGAATATCAGGTCTGCTGCTGCCTCGGGCGCTGTATCTGGCAACGGCATCAGCTTGGGGCTGGTTGAGCGTGCGGCGGTTTCCACCGCACCAATCTGGATCGGTAGCGGGCGGCGCGATACAGCGGGCCCAAGCGCCACGAAACGCCCGCGTTCTAAATCGCGGAACATCTCGGCCTGGCGCTTCTCCATGCCGAGAAGATCGGCGGCACGGGCCATGTCGATGTCGAGGAAAGTGCGTCCCATAAGGAAGTTCGAGGCCTCGGCCGCAACATTCTTTGCGAGCTTCGCGAGCCGCTGGGTGGCAATCACGCCGGCCAGACCGCGCTTTCGTCCTCGACACATCAGGTTGGTCATGGCGCCGAGCGACAGCTTGCGCGCATCGTCGGAGACTTCGCCAGCGGCTGCTGGTGCAAAGAGCTGGGCTTCGTCAACCACCACAAGAACCGGATACCAGTGGTCCCGTTCGGCGTCGAACATGCCGCCGAGGAAGGCCGCGGCCGCTCGCATCTGCTGCTCCGCGTCGAGGCCTTCGAGGTTCACCACAACCGAGACGCGGTGCTGGCGCACACGCGCAGCGATGCGGGTGAGTTCGGCTTCGGTACGGGTGGCGTCGACCACGAGATGGCCAAAGCGATCCGCCATCGTTACGAAGTCGCCCTCGGGGTCTATGATGCATTGCTGTACCCAAGGCGCGCTTTGCTCGAGCAGGCGCCTCAGAAGATGAGACTTTCCCGAACCCGAATTGCCTTGCACGAGCAAGCGGGTCGCAAGCAGTTCCTCGAGATCCATGGTGGCCGGCTTGCCGGTCCCGTCAAGACCCATGTCGATACCGATCTTCATTCCGTTTCCCTGAACGAGCGCGGTCATCGCAACGTACCGTTCGCATGATTCCGCCTGTGCGGACTGGACCGATCACGATGGTGGATAGCATCCTGCGCCGTAGGCCGCGCCCCGCGAAGGGCGTGATTCACAGGCAATTACGAAGCAGTCGCAATCAGCGTTTCGCGGCCTCCGAAGTCGGCATCAACTCGAATTGTGGGTAGAAGTCGGCGTAGTCACAGGTGATTTCCTCACCCGCTGCAATGTCTCGGATCGAGGTTGCGCCGCCAGCGTCCGAGAAATCGGTGTTCGGGTTTTCGGAGTGGTTCATGAACCTACCATTGTCGACCTCGTATACGATGAAGCCCGGCTTGTCCGGGCTCGGATAAGCGTAGCGGTCAAGGAAGTCCTTGAGCCGAGGCTCGGCGGTCTCGTATTTTTCCATCGGGATCAGCCGGTCGAAATCCGGCTCCAGCCGCCAGATGAGCGTTCCCTCGGGGATCGGATCGGCGGCAAAGACGCCGACGCCCTCAATCGCGCTTGCCGCAACGAAGGTGTTCACCAACAACATCGATCTGTCTCCATGGGCTCGATAAGGGTTCAGCCATTCTGCAATGTCGTGGCGTTTTCAAGATGGATTCGATCGTCGTCCCCGATGGCGCGATGCTGATGTCGCAAACCGCCACCGTTCGTCGCAAACAGCGCAAGGCTGGCATCGCGATTTGGCTAGTGCTACACCCGCCGTCTCAATGGTCACGGTCGCACGAACAGGACGCGAGGCTTCCCGCTGATGCGCAGATATTCCGTTTTCGCCATCGCCCGTGAGGCGCTTCGTGGCCATACCGGCTGGGAAGAACAATGGTCGTCGCCAGAACCCCGTGCGGAGTACGACGTCATTATCGTCGGCGCCGGTGGCCATGGGCTCGCGACCGCCTACTATCTCGCAAAAGTGCACGGCATCACCAACGTGGCTGTTCTTGAGAAAGGCTGGCTTGGCGGAGGAAACACCGGGCGTAACACCACCATCATCCGCTCAAACTATCTCTATGACGAATCCGCGGGCATATACGAGCATGCCGTGAAGCTGTGGGAAGGGCTCTCGCAGGAAATCAACTACAACGTCATGTACTCTCCGCGCGGCGTGATGATGCTAGCCCACAACGTACATGACGTGCAGGTTTTGAAGCGCCATATCCACGCCAACCGGCTGAACGGCATCGACAACGAGTGGCTGACGCCGGAGGAGGCGAAGGAATTCTGCCCGCCGCTCAATATCTCGAAGGACGCGCGCTACCCGGTCGTGGGTGCGGCGTTGCAGAGACGGGGCGGAACCGCGCGCCATGATGCGGTTGCGTGGGGCTATGCGCGCGGCGCCTCGGCGCGCGGCGTCCACATCATCCAGAACTGCGAGGTAACGGCGATCAACCGCGGCCCGGACGGCGCGGTGACGGGCGTCGAGACGAGCCGCGGTTCGATCCGGGCGAAGAAGGTGGGCGTGGTGGCCGCCGGGCATACCTCCGTGCTGATGGCGATGGCCGGCGTGCGCATGCCGCTGGAGAGCTATCCGCTCCAGGCGCTGGTGTCGGAGCCGGTGAAGCCCTGCTTCCCCTGCGTGGTGATGTCGAACACCGTGCATGCGTACATCTCGCAGTCCGACAAGGGCGAACTGGTGATCGGCGCCGGCACCGACCAGTACACCTCCTATTCGCAGACCGGCGGGCTGCACATCATCAACCACACGCTAGACGCCATCTGCGAGATGTTCCCGGTGTTCACCCGAATGAAGATGCTGCGCTCTTGGGGTGGGATCGTCGATGTCACTCCGGACCGCTCGCCGATCCTTGCCAAGACGCCGGTGAAGGGGCTTTACGTCAATTGTGGCTGGGGCACAGGCGGCTTCAAGGCGACGCCCGGTTCGGGCAACGTCTTCGCGCATACCATTGCGCGCGACGAGCCGCACCCGATCAACGCGCCGTTTACTTTGGAGCGTTTCCGCACCGGACGGCTGATCGACGAAGCGGCGGCAGCGGCCGTGGCGCACTGACGTAATGCTGATGGCAAACGCCATGTTAGCCTTTGCGAATTCCGAAGAGCGGACAAGACCATGCTCCTGATCCACTGTCCATACTGCGGCGAGGAACGGCCCGAACTTGAGTTCCGCCACGCGGGCGAAGCCCATATCGCGCGTTCCAAGGCCATAACCGAGACGAGCGACGAGGATTTCGAGGCATTCCTCTACCTGCGTGCCAACACCAAGGGTCTCGTCTACGAGCGCTGGCGACATTTGCATGGCTGCGGGCGCTTCTTCAACGCCGTTCGCGATTCGGTGACCGATCGGTTTTTCATCACCTACAAGGCGGGCCAGCCGAAGCCCGATCCCTCCCGATTTGCCAAGGCGGTGGCGGCGGTCGAGCCGATTGCCATCGAGGCAGCGGTGGTGGTGTCGGAGCCACGGCTGCAGCCCGCTGCACCGGCTAAAGCGCCCCGCAAGGTTGCGGCAGCACCCGAAGTGGGGGGCGAGCCTGCGGGCCTGATGGCCCCGGACATCATGCGCAATCGCGCGAAGGCTAAGGGTGCGCCAGAGGCGGCGCTGGCGGCGGAAGCGAAGCCGAAGCGCAAGTCTCCAGCTAAGGCGAAGCCGGTCGATGCGACCAAGGCGTCTCCCCGCAAGGCACGAAAGCCGGTCGAGCCTGGCATCGCGGAGTCGGAGGCCGCTTCTGAAGCGCCCTCAAAACGCATCCGCAGAGTTCCAGTGAAGAAGGGTGATGCCTGATGGCCGAGTCGCATCGCATTGCAGGCGCAGGCCGGCTCATCGGCGCAAGGCCGCTGCATTTCACCTTCGACGGCGAACCTCATACCGGCCTCGAGGGTGACACGCTAGCTTCTGCGCTGCTCGCCAATGGCGTCCACCTGGTTGGGCGCTCGTTCAAGTATCATCGTCCGCGAGGCATCCTGTCGGCGGGGGCGGAGGAGCCGAACGCGCTGGTGGGCATTCACCGCGACGAAGCGCGCAGGACGCCCAACGTCCGCGCCACCGTACAGGAGGTCTATGACGGATTGTCAGCAGTCTCGCAGAACCGCTGGCCTTCTCTCGCCTTCGACGTGGGCGCGATCAACAACCTTGCCTCGCCGTTCTTCTCGGCAGGCTTCTACTATAAGACTTTCATGTGGCCCAAGGCTGCCTGGGCCAAGCTCTACGAGCCGAACATCCGTTCCGCTGCGGGACTTGGTGTCGCGCCTCACAAACCGGACCCGGATCACTATTCATCGCGTTTTGCCCATTGCGACGTACTCGTCGTTGGCGGAGGAGCTGCTGGCCTTGCCGCCGCGCTATCGGCGGCCGAGAACGGCGCACGCGTCATCCTGTGCGACGAGCAGGCAAACTTTGGCGGCGCCATGCGCTACGAGAGTGGCGCGCGCATCGATGGGCTAGAGGGCTGGCACTGGACTCAGGACACTGCTCGACGGCTTTCGGAAATGGACGGCGTAACGCTGCTCACCCGCACCACAGCGTTCGGGTATTACGCGCAAAATTTCGTCGGCCTTGTCGAGCGCGTGAGCGAACATCTCGCCGCGCCTGGCGACCAGCCACGTGAGCGGCTGTGGCAGGTGCGCGCCAAGCGCGTCGTACTTGCTACCGGATCGATCGAACGGCACATGGTCTTTGCCGACAACGACCGGCCCGGCATCATGCTAGCTTCGGCTGCCCGCACCTATCTGAATCACTATGGTGTGGGAGTTGGCCGCGCAGTTGGCGTCTACACCGCCAACGAATCCGCCTATCGAGCGGCAATCGATTTGAAAAACGCCGGCGTCGACCTGCGCGTGATTGTCGACCTGCGCGACAATCCCGCCGGCGCCGTCATCGACGAGGCAAAGGGGCTCGGCATCGAAATACTGCCCGGTCGTGCGGTGACGGCGGTTGGAGGTTCGCTGCGGGTAAGGTCAATCACCGTTCAGCCGAAGACCGGCGAAGGTACAGGGCGCCAGATTGCGGTCGATGCGCTTTTGATGTCGGCCGGCTGGACGCCTAGTGTGCATCTTTTCTCGCAGTCACGCGGCAAGGTCGCCTTCGAGGCCGGCACGCAGCGGTTCGTGCCGGGCACCTATGCACAGGACTGCGTCAGCGTCGGTTCGTGCAACGGCACCGACGATCTCGCCGCTGCTATCCGCGAGGCCTTGGCCGCGGGAGAGCGCGCAGCGAAGGCGGCTGGGCGGTCCGGCACCGCGCGTCTGGCAGTTAAGGTCGAGGCCAGCGAGAGTTGGTCGGCCGGCATGGTTGGCACCGGACCCGGTGCCGGCAAGGACACGAAGGTGAAAGCTTTCGTGGACTTCCAGAACGACGTGACCGCCAAGGACATTCGCCAGGCAGTGAGGGAGGGCATGCGCTCGATCGAGCACGTCAAGCGCTTCACCACCAACGGCATGGCGACCGATCAGGGTAAGACATCGAACCTGCATGGCCTGGCGATCGCAGCCGAGATGCTGGGCAAGGACATTCCTGAAGTCGGGCTGACCACCTTCCGGGCTCCCTATACGCCGGTAACCTACGGCGCGATCGTAAACCATGCGCGTGGCAAGCTGTTCGACCCGACACGCACGACGCCGATACATGGCTGGGAGGAGCGGCATGGCGCGGTGTTCGAGGATGTGGGGCAATGGAAGCGGGCGCGGTACTATCCGCAGGCCGGGGAGGACATGCATGCCGCGGTGAACCGCGAGTGCCACACGGTGCGCCAGGCCGCCGGCCTGTTCGATGCTTCGACGCTCGGCAAGATCGAGGTGGCTGGCCCGGATGCCGCAACCTTCATGGAACTGCTCTACACCAATCAGTGGCAGAAGCTGGAACCCGGTCGCTGCCGCTATGGCATCATGCTGCGCGAGGATGGCTTCATTTACGACGACGGCGTGGTGGGACGGCTCGCGCATGACCGTTTCCACGTCACGACGACGACCGGCGGCGCTGCGCGGGTACTAAACCACATGGAAGACTATTTGCAGACCGAGTTTCCGGACCTGTCGGTCTGGCTCACGTCGGTATCCGAGCAATGGGCGGTGATAGCGGTTCAGGGGCCGAAATCACGCGAAATCATTGCGCCGCTGGTGGATGGGATCGACATTTCGGATGCCGAAATGCCGCACATGTCGGTGCGCGAGGGTAGGATCTGTGGCGTGCCGACGCGCCTCTTCCGCATGTCGTTTACCGGGGAACGAGGATTCGAGGTTAACGTACCAGCCGACTATGGCGAGGCGGTCTGGGAAGCGCTGTGGGCTGAGGGCCAAAAGCACTGCGCCTGCGCTTATGGAACGGAGGCCATGCACGTGCTGCGTGCCGAGAAGGGCTACATCATCGTCGGTCAGGACACGGACGGTACGGTGACGCCCAGCGACGCCGGGCTCGACTGGGCGGTCGGTAAGAAAAAGACCGATTTCGTTGGCATCCGCGGACTCAAGCGCACCGACCTCGTTGCGCCCGGCCGCCGGCAACTCGTTGGGCTGAGGACGAAGGATCCGAAGACCGTGCTGGAGGAGGGTGCGCAGATCGTCGCCGACCCGAAGCAGGCGGTGCCGATGAAGATGATCGGCCACGTCACGTCGGCCTACTGGTCCGAGAACTGCGGACGTTCGATCGCGCTCGCCGTGATCGAAGATGGCCGCGACCGGATGGGCCAAACGCTCCATGTTCCAATGCCTTCCACGACGATTGAGGTCGAGGTTTGTGATGCAGTCTTTTTCGACCAGAACGGAGAGAGGCTACATGGCTGACATCGCTCTCGCCGAACGCAGGCAGAAACAGGGCGGGCGCAAGGCAGCTGCGGGCAATGTGACGCTGACCGCCGCGTCGCCCGCTTCGCGCCTGGCTCTGCGGGCACCCGAACCATCGCTCGGCCCGCTGTCGCGCGCGCTTGGCATGACATTGCCGACCACTGCGAAAACATCGGCCACATCCGCAAACCGTCGACGACATTCGCTGTGGCTTGGCCCAGACGAATGGCTGGTTATAGACGAGAACGGTGCCGACCTTGTTGCCGAATGCGCGACGTCGAACTCACTTTGCTCGGCGGTCGACGTTTCGCATCGGAACGTGGCGATCCTCGTCGATGGCGTTGGCGCGGCGGCCTGCATCAATGCTGGGTGTCCTCAGGATCTCTCTCTCGAAACTTTTCCTGCTGGCGGTTGCTCACGTACCGTGCTCGGCAAGATCGAGGTGGTCCTGTTCAGGACGGCCGAGACGGCGTTTCGAGTCGAGGTCTGGCGTTCTTTTTCCGACTACGCTTGGGACTTCCTCGAGGACGCGGCGCGGGATTCTTGAGGCCGGCCGGCGGTCGTGACAAACTTCGTATCGGTACTAACCGGTTCTTCATAGACGGTCACTAATATGCCTCCTCGGTCGAGGAGGTTGCCGTGCGGGGGACGTTGAAGGACTTGTCACCACGCGGGCGGCGGAAACTTTTCCGCTGGACGTTCTTTGGCACGGTCGGCTGCATTCTTTTTGCACAGGCCGCCAACTGGCTCATGTTCCGCGAAATCGGGCAACCGGCTCTGGGTCGTGCAATCTTCAGCGGCACCATTATTCCGATCCTGCTCGCAGGCCCCCTGTTCTTCTACCTGACTCTGAAACTGCGCGAACTGGCCATCGCCAACCACAAACTCGTGGATGCCGCCACTATCGACTATCTGACCCGTTGTCTCAATCGCGGGGCGTTCACCGCCTATGTAGAGGCATCTTTAGCGGCAGCCAGAGCATCCGAGGACAACAGCAGCGGTGGGGCCCTTCTTGTAATCGATGCGGATCAGTTCAAACGGATCAATGATCGTTTCGGCCATGGCAGTGGCGACGAGGCGCTGCGCCTCGTCGCCACTGCCATTCGTGGAGCGGTCGGCGAGAAGTCCGTGGTAGGGCGACTTGGTGGCGAGGAGTTCGCGGTTTTCATCGACGGACACTGCGACGCTCTGCCGATCGCCCAGAGAGTTTGCAAAGCAGTAGAATCTGTTCGGTTTACGCCTCAGGGAACGCCTTGGCCGTTGACGGTGAGCGTTGGCGGCATGTCATTCGCAGAGCCCGCGCCGTTCAGCGAGATCTACCGGGTTGCAGACGAAATGCTCTACGAAGCGAAGCGGTCCGGCCGAAACAAGGTCGCCATGGCGCCGCCCGAAACCCTCATTAACCCTGCAATGTCCTCCGTCCGGGATCAGACCGCTACAGCGGCCTAACAGGCAAGTGCCGTCGCAGAGCGATTATAGCGCCAAGATCCCGCCGTCGATCGCCAGCGCGTGGCCGTTCATGAAGGAGTTCTTCGGGTCAGCGGCAAACAAGATGGCCTCGACTATTTCGTCGACCTCCGCCACCCGCTTCATCGGTACGCCACGCGTCAGTTCACTGAGCGCCTCGCTTTCGCCTTTCCCGGAAAACCTCACGAATTCGTCGACCATCGCGGTGCGTGAGAAGGACGGGCAGACTGCGTTGACCCGAATGTCGCGAGTGGCGTATTCCGCTGCGGCTGAGCGGGTGAGCCCGACGACTCCGTGTTTGGCGGCCGAATAGACGGACAGTTTGGGTGCGCCGGCCAGCCCCGCCACAGAGGCAATGTTGACGATCGTGCCGCCCCTGCCGTTCGCCTTGTACTGGTTCTCCATGCAAGCGAGTTGATGCTTCATGGCAAAGAATACGCCGAGCAGATCGATATCGAGGATCCGTCGCGCCTCTTCGGCGGATAGTTGCGCCAGCTTGACGAAGCTCTGGGCGATACCGGCATTGTTGACGGCAATGTCGAGCCGGCCGAAACGCTTGACCGCGAGCGCGACGAGGTTCTGCGACAGGCTCTCATCAGAGATGTCTCCCGCCAAGACCGCCAAATCGGCGGACAGGTCGCTTGCGAGGCGGCCGAGCAGTTCCTGGTCCATATCGGACAGCACGAGGCGTGCGCCTTCCGTCGCCATTCGCTCCGCGGTGCGCCTGCCGAAGCCGCCGCACGCTCCGGTGATGACGACGACCTGGTCCGTAAACCGACCCATGAATCACTCCCCCGTGTCGATGCGCCGGACGGCGAGTCCGGCCAACAGTTCCACCGCCTCGCCATAGGTACGCGCCTTCTCCGGGTTGGACGCGTTTCCGTCCAGAGCGCGCTTGTAGACGCCCTGGCAGATGGCCGCGAGGCGGAAGAAAGAGAAGGCGAGATAGAACGTCCAATTGTCGATGCGGTCGATGCCGCGGCGGCGGCAATAAGCGGCGACGTATTCCTCTTCCGTCGGCAGGCCAGTCGCCTTGCGGTCGATGCTGCCAAGGCCGCGAAAGCCCGAGGCATGCGGCAGGCGCCACTGCATGCACTGGTAGGCGAGGTCGGAATAGGGATGACCAAGCGTCGACAGTTCCCAGTCGAGCACGGCGATCACCTTCGGCTCGTCCCTGGCGAAAATCATGTTGTCGAGGCGGTAGTCGCCGTGGACCAGGCTGACGATCCCGTCGTCCGGCGGCTGGTTGGTCTGCAACCAGGACATCAGCGTTTCCATATCCGGCACGGTGCCTGTCTCCGAGGCACGGTATTGCCCGCCCCAGCGGGCGATCTGGCGCTCGAAATAGCTGCCCGGCCGGCCGAAATCGGAGAGCCCGACGGCACCGATGTCGATGGCGTGGAGTGCTGCCAGCGTCTCGTTCATGGCGTCATACATGGCGCCGCGCTCGGCCGGATCAGACACCTCCTGCAACGCTGGGTCCCACAGGATACGCCCGTCAACAAAGGCCATGACGTAGAACATGCGGCCGATCGGTGAGTCCTCGCCCGACAGGTGCAGCACCTCGGGAACCGGGAAGCCTGCCGCGCCGAGCGCCTTGATGACGCGGAACTCTCGGTCGACCTGGTGCGCCGATTTGAGCAGCTGACCGGGCGGCTTGGCGCGCAGGACGTAGATGCCGCTTTCGGCGGTCAGCCGGTAGGTCGGATTCGATTGCCCGGCCTTGAATTTCTCGACCGCGCGAAGGCCTCGGAAACCCGGTACGTTCGCCTCGAGATAGGGGCCGAGTGTGGCAGCATCGATCGAGTTGGAATCGCTCATGACGTCTCCTCCTGGCGCGGAAGCTGGGTCAGCGTGAGCCAACGCGCGGTGAGCGCCGGCTTCTTCGACCCCTCGATCTCGATAGTCACGTCGTGCGCGACTTCGATCCAACCGGATGGGCGAATGTTCGCCTTGACCAGCACGAAGCGGGCGCGCACGCGGGCGCCGGACCTGACCGGCGCCTTGAAGCGAACCTCGTCGAAGCCGTAGTTAATGCCAACGGTCGCGCCCTCAAGTGGCGGAATGGTCTCATAGGCCAGGGTCGAGAGCAGCGAAAGTGACAGAAAGCCATGGGCGATCGTGCCGCCGAACGATGTCTCCCGCATCGCGCGTTCAGGGTCGACATGGATGAACTGGTGATCGTCGGTCGCGTCGGCGAAGCGGTCGATCATCGTCTGGCTGACGCTGCGCCAAGGCGATACGCCTATTTCCGTGCCGACCGCCGCCAGAAGGTCGTCTGTGGTGATCGGCTCTCTGAAATATTCCATTTCGATGATGTCAATCCAGATCCTTGAACAGCGACATGCCATGCTGCACGGATTGTCCGCCATCAAGGGGCAATATGGCTCCTGTGACGTAACTGCCGGCCCGGCTGCACAGATATAGCGTTGCACCGGCAATGTCATCGGGTTGGCCGATGCGACCGATCGGAACCCTTCTGCCTACCTTGGCCGCCTTCTCGTCGGTGTCGGTGGCAAACGCTGTCATTCGGCTCTGGAATGGCCCAGGCGCGAACGCGTTGACGGTAATGTGTCGCCCTGCGAGTTCGCCTGCGAGAGTCTTCGTCAGATGATGAACCGCAGCCTTCGAAGCCGTGTAGGAATAAGCTCCGTCGGCAATCGGCTGGGTACCCATTACCGACCCGAGATTGATGATCCGGGCAGGATCGGCGCGGCTACCAGCGGCATCAAGTAACGGCAGCAGGTCGCGGGTCAAATGAAACAGGCCAGTAACATTGACGTCGAGGACGCGCGACCAAGCTTTGTAGGGGAATTTATCGAGCGCCTCACCCCATGAAAGCCCAGCATTGTTGATCAATATGTCCAGTTTGGTGGTCCGCGCCTTCACTTCGGCCGCCAGCGCGGTGACGCCCGCCTCGCTGGAGACGTCGCCGGCAAATCCGTCGGCCTTGCCGCCGCCCAGCGCGTTCAACTCCGCCGCGATCTTTTCGCACTCGGCTCCACGGCGCGACGCGATCATCACGTTCGCACCGCCGCGAACAAGCGCTTCGGCCGCCATGAGGCCGATGCCGCTCGCCGCGCCGGTGATGAGCGCAGTCTTTCCAGCCACTGAGAATAGATCCTCGATGTAAGTCATAATCCCTCCCGGTCCGCGACTTTTTTTGGCGCCGCGTTGACAACATACCGGGTAGTATGTTCAACATCGCCCTGTCAGTAAAGAGCCCCGTACGATGAAAGCTGGAAAAACCGGCAGGGCTGGACGATGGGAGGTTTCAAGGCGTATGGCGCTGGGCGTCAGGGAGCATGTTGCCGACAGTTCGCGCATCGACATTCTGCGCGCGGCGGCTTGCTGTTTCATGGAGCGCGGCTATACCGCGACGTCGATCGACGATGTCGCCCGCAGGATCGGCGCCACCAAGGGGCGCATCTATCATCATTTTCCGTCCAAGGCCGACCTCTTTGCAGAAGTGTTTCGACACGGCATGGACATCAATTTCGAGGCACTGGCACCGTTCCAAGGGATGGCGGGTCCGGCCTTGGTGCGCTGGCGACGTATGGCCAAGACCCATGTATTGCAGATGATCGATACGAAGCCTTTCCAGCGCGCGGTCTGGATCGGGGTCGAGATGCACCTGCGGGGGGCGACCACTCCGGAGCAGAGGTCTGTCTTCAATGAACTCATCGACTATCGCGACAGGTATGGCGCGCAGTTTCGCGATACGCTGATCCAGTGTCGCGACGAGGGGGTTTTCCGCTTCGAGAATCCGAGCATCGCTGGCCAGTTGATGTTCATGACGCTGAATTCGCCGATTTTCTGGTACTCGCCGCGAACCGGCGAAACACGATCGGATATCGAAGCCATCGCCGATCAGGTCGTCGACTATGCCCAAGGCGGACTGTGCAAGGAACAAGGGACGCAGACATGACTGACATGAATCTTGGGATGACCGACCGCCTGAAGCCGATCCACGAGAAGGTGGCCCGGATGGTGCGCGAAGAAATTATCCCGCTCGACGAAGAATTTCTCGCCGAGATTGGTAAGGCCGGTGACCGCTTCGTCTACACACAGAAACAGTCGGACATACTTGAAGGCCTGAAGGCAAAGGCGCGGGAGCGCGGCCTCTGGAATTTCTGGCTGACCGACTCAGAGCGCGGCTTCGGTCTCTCAACTGTTGAATATGCCTATCTCGCCGAAGAAATGGGTAAATCGCATCTCGCGGCCGAGGTCTTCAACTGCTCGGCGCCGGACACTGGCAATATGGAAGTGTTCGAGCGCTACGGGACGCAGGCGCAGAAGGACAGGTGGCTCTCCCAGCTGCTGGAAGGCAAGATCCGCTCGGCCTTCCTGATGACCGAGCCGGACGTTGCCTCGTCGGACGCCACCAACATCTCCATGTCCTGCGTGCGCGATGGCGACCACTACGTGATGACCGGCGAGAAGTGGTGGTCGTCCGGTGCCGGCGATCCGCGCTGCAAGATCTACATCGTGATGGTGAAGACCGGTGGCGAGGACGATCCCAAGCACCGCCGCCACTCGATGGTGCTGGTGCCGGCGGGCACGCCGGGCGTGACCATGCTGCGCGCCATGGAGGTCTATGGCGACGACGACGCACCACATGGCCACATGCATATCCGCTTCGAGAACGTGCGCGTGCCGGTCGAGAATCTTCTGCTGAAGGAGGGGGCC
This sequence comes from Aquibium carbonis, assembly GCF_003970795.1. GTDB lineage: Bacteria > Pseudomonadota > Alphaproteobacteria > Rhizobiales > Rhizobiaceae > Aquibium > Aquibium carbonis. The sequence continues at coordinate 52,381 of NZ_RWKW01000048.1, forward strand.
GGCTTTGAGATCGCACAGGGTCGTCTCGGGCCTGGCCGTATCCACCATTGCATGCGCGCCATCGGCCAGGCGGAGCGGGCGCTGGAACTGATGTGCCAGCGCGCCATGCGCCGCGAAGCCTTCGGCCAACCGCTTGCCAAGCTCGGCGCCAATTACGACATCATCGCCAACTGCCGCATGGAAATCGAGATGGCGCGGTTGCTTTGCCTGAAAGCAGCCTGGATGATGGACCAGGGCGATCCGAAGGCGGCTGCTCCCTGGATTAGCCAGATCAAGGTCGTGGCGCCGCAGGTCGCGCTCAAGGTCACTGACGAAGCGGTGCAGATGTTCGGCGCGCAAGGCATCAGCCAGGACACGCCGCTGGCGCGCAGCTGGACGCATCTGCGCACGCTGCGCTTCGCCGACGGTCCCGACGCCGTGCACCGCCGCCAGGTGGCACGGCAGGAACTGAAGAAGTACACGCAGGAAAAGGTGTGACGGCATGAAAGCGATCGTTGCCCGCGACTACGGGCCGCTCGACAACCTCGTCTATGCCGACTGGCCCGAGCCGGAGGCCAAGGGGCGCTCCGTCGTCATCCAGGCGGAGGCGATCGGGGTGAATTTCCCCGACGGACTGCTGGTTCAGGGCCTCTACCAGATGAAGCCGCCGGTGCCCTTCGTGCCGGGTATGGAAGTGGCCGGCAGGGTGGTCGCTGTCGGCGAGGAGGTTCGCTCGGTCAAGGTCGGCGATCGTGTCGCCGCGCTCGGCAATCTCGGCGGCTATGCCGAGAGGGTCGCCGCGCCGGAAGGCAGTGTCCTGCCGCTTCCCGACGGCGTGACGGCTTCCGACGCCTGCGCGCTGCTCTGCGGCTACGGCACATCCCACTACGCGCTCAAGCAGCGAGGCCAGATCAAGCCGGGCGAGACGCTGTGCGTGCTCGGCGCGGGCGGGCTCACGGGCACGGCCGCCATCCAGATCGGCAAGGCGATGGGCGCGCGCGTCATCGGCGTCGCCTCCTCGGAGGAAAAGCGCGCGATCGCGACCGAGGCCGGCGCGGACATCGTGCTCGGCTACGACAACCTGAAGGACGCGCTCAAGGAAGCGACGGGTGGCAAGGGTGTCGACGTCGGGTATGATCCGGTCGGCGGCGAGAGTTTCGATGCCCTGTCGCGGTCGATGGGCTGGGGCGGGCGCCTGCTCGTCATCGGCTTCGCGTCGGGCACGATCCCGAAGTTCCCGGTCAACCTCGCCTTGGTAAAGGGCTTCAGCGTCGTGGGCGTCTTCTGGGGCGATTTCACCCGCCGCGAGCCGGCGGTCTATGCCGACAACATGCGCGAACTGATCGGCTGGTACACGGCCGGCAAGGTCAAACCGGTGATCGAAGGCGAGTATCCGCTTTCGGATGCCGCCGCCGTGCTGACGCGGGTGCTCAACCGCGGATCGGCCGGCAAGATCATCCTGAAGCCATGAAGGAAACGCCAGCCTTGACCATTCCAGACAAGATGAAGGCATTGCTTCTGGTCGACGACGGCTACTCGACCGAAAGGTCGGACGCCCGGCTCGATTCCATGGCGGCCTACGTGCATCTCGGCGAGATCGACGTGCCGAAACCGGGGCCTTCGCAGGTTCTGCTGAAAGTCAGCCTCGCCTCGATCAACCCGTCCGACGTCATGTTCGTGAAGGGGCTCTACGGCCAGCCGCGCCACCGGGGCCAGCCGGCAGGCTTCGAGGGCGTCGGGATCGTGGCGGCGGCGGGCGACAGCCCGGAGGCGCAGCGGCTCGTGGGCCAGCGCGTCGCCTTCGCCACGGGGCTTTCCAACTGGGGCTCCTGGGCCGAGTACGCGATTGCCGAAGCCGCCGTCTGCATCCCTGTCATCGACAGCGTCAAAGACGCCGACGCGGCGGCCATGATCGTCAATCCGCTTACCGCGCTCGCCATGTTCGGCATCGTCAGGGAGGAAGGCGAGAAGGCCTTCTTGTTGACGGCCGGAGCAAGCCAGCTCTGCAAGCTGATGATGGGCGTGGCGCGCGACGAGGGTTATCGCCCCATTGCGATCGTGCGGCGCGACGACCAGATCGAGATGCTGAAGCAGGCGGGCGCCGCGCACGTGCTCAACGAGACCGCGCCGGATTTTTCCCAGAAGCTGCAGGAGGTGATGCGGGCCGAGCAGCCGCGCATTTTCCTCGATGCCGTCACGGGGCCGCTCGCCGGCCAGATCTTCAACGCCATGCCAAAGGGCGCGCGCTGGATCGTCTACGGCCGGCTTGACACCGCCACGACGCCGATCCCGGAGCCGGGTCAACTGATCTTCATGCGCAAACGCATCGAGGGCTTCTGGCTCACCGAGTGGATGCGCAAGTCCTCGCTGGAGACGAAGATCGCCACCATTCGGGAAGCGCAGATGCGCTTTGCCGACGGTCGCTGGGCGACCGACATCAATGCCGTCGTGCCGCTGGAGGATGCGATCGCGATGGTTCCGGCCGAACATGCCAAGCCGAACGGGAAGGTGTTCATAAGGCCATAGCCATGTTGGGCGGGGTTTGCTTGCGGGAACGGCGACCTCGTCTGTAGAGTGGAGGAAAGCGCGGCATCAGACCGCGCAACTGCGGGAGGAGAACGTCTTGGACGTTTTGCAGTTATTCGTCAGCGGACTGGCCAATGGATGCGTCTATGGCCTGATCGCGCTGGGCTTCGTGCTCATCTACAAGGCCACGGAGGCGGTTAACTTCGCCCAGGGCGATTTCATGATGTTGGGCGCCTTCATCACGCTCGGCCTGACCAACGACCAGTTCTGGGGGTTGCCCTTCTGGGTCTCGGTGCCTATCGCCATCGCGTGCATGGGCGCCTTCGGATACTTGCTCGACATGCTCGTGCTGCGGCGCATGTTCGGCCAGAGCCAGGTCGCCGTCGTCATCCTGACCATCGCGCTGGGCTTCGTGCTGCGCTTCGTGGCCGGCGTCATCTGGGGGCACCAACCGGTGTCGCTGGAATCGCCGATCGCCGGCAAGGATGTGCGCTTCGGCGGGCTCGTGCTGGGACTCGACGAGGTGACGATCATCATCGTCACCGTCATCCTCACGGTCCTGCTCTACTTCTACTTCAACCGCACCAAGCTCGGCGTGGCCATGCAGGCCGCCTCGCAGAACCAGCTTGCCGCCTACTACATGGGCATCCCGGTCAAGCGCATCCATTCGCTGATCTGGGCGCTGGCGGGCGCGGTCGCGGCGGTCGCCGGCATCTTGTTCGCCTCCAAGGGCTCCATCGACCCGTCGATCGGCCTGCTCGGCATCAAGGCCTTCGCGGCGGCCGTCATCGGCGGCTTCGGTTCGCTGCCCGGCGCGCTGCTCGGCGGCATCATTGTGGGGCTGATCGAGCCCTTCGCGTCCTACTACATCGCGGCCGGCTATTCGCAGATCATGCCCTACCTGCTGCTCTTCCTGATCCTCGTGTTCAGGCCGCATGGCATCCTCGCCCAGGTTCACAGGAAGAAGGTCTGAGATCATGCGGACAGTCTTCAAGACCTCCTACGACGCCGACATCAACTACTTCCGCCACGGCGCGCAGGCGACGTGGTACATGCTGCTCCTGGCGATTGCGCTGATCCTGCCTTTCCTGATGGGCACGTTCTGGATCGGCGAGATGACCAACATGCTGATCTGGGCCATTGCCGGCATGGGGCTGATGATCCTCGTCGGCCAGACCGGCCAGGCGAGCCTCGGCCACGCCGCTTTCCTGGCGATCGGATGCTACGCCAACGTGCTGCTGCAACTTAAGCTGGGCCTGCCCTTCCTCCTGTCGTTTCCGCTCGCCGGCGTCATCGCCGGCCTTGCCGGTGCGTTGATCGCGATGCCGATGACCAAGCTGCACGGCATCTATCTCGCCATCGGCACGTTGGCGATCTCGATCCTCACGGACGATTTGATCGTCATCGCGGAACCCCTAACCAACGGCGTGGTAGGGCTTTTCGCCCCGACGATCGACATCCTGGGCCTGCAGTTCGACCGCTACGCGACGCCGGACAGGTTCTACTGGATGGTGCTTTTCGTGGCGGTGGCGGTCGTGCTCGTCTATCGCAACATCCTGCGCTCGCCGCTCGGCCGCGCCTTCGCGGCGGTGCGCGATTCGGAGGTCTCGGCGCAGGCGATGGGCGTCAACGTCGCCCGCACCAAGGCCTTGTCCTTCGGCATCTCCACCGCGATCACGGGCCTGGCCGGCGCGCTGATGGGGCATTTCGCCGGCATCTTCAACAACGAGACCTTCAACATCATCATCTCGATCCAGCTTCTGTTGATGATCGTCATCGGCGGGCTGGGGTCAATCCACGGCGCCTTCTTCGGGGCGATCGTGGTGGCGCTGCTGCCGCAGGCCATCGCGATTTCGCGCGACCTGATTTCCGGCTTCGTCGGGGGCGGCACGGTGGCCATCCCCGGGCTGGAATCGGCGATCTTCGGCGCCATGCTGATCGGCTTCATCCTGTTCGAGCCGATGGGCATCTACGGCCGCTGGCTCAAGATCCGCACCTATTTCGAACTGTTCCCCTTCTACAGGAAGGATATGTTCCGCCGCCAGAAGAGCTACCTGAAGACGGAGCGCATGCGATGAGCCTGCTCGAAATCGATAATGTCACGCTTCGCTTCGGCGGCGTCGTGGCCGTCAACCAAGTGTCCTTCTCGGTGGAGGAGGGCGAGGTTTTCGCGCTCGTCGGCCCGAACGGCGCGGGCAAGTCGACGGTGTTCAACCTGATCAGCCGCATCTACGAGCCGGTCGAGGGCGACATCCGCTTCGACGGCGATAGCCTGCTCAGGCATCCGCCGCACGACATCGCCAAGCTCGGCATCGCTCGCACCTTCCAGAACATCGAACTGTTCGAGCAGGCCACCGTCCTGCAGAACCTGCTGGTGGGCCGTCATCGTCACCGCAAATCGAACTTCATCTCCGAACTCCTGTTCACGCCTTCCGTCCGGGAAGGGGAGCGCCGGCATCGCGCGGCGGTGGAAAAGGTCATCGATTTCCTCGACCTCCAAGCCTACCGCGACAAGTACATCGCCGGCTTGCCCTACGGCGTTCGCAAGGTGGTGGAGATGGGCCGCGCGCTGGCGATCGAGCCGCGCCTGCTGCTGCTTGACGAGCCGGCCTCCGGCCTCTCGGTCGAGGAGACGCAGGACGTGGCCTTCTGGATCGAGGACATCAAGAAGCAGATGGGCGTAACCGTGCTGATGGTCGAGCACGACATGCATCTCGTGTCGGCGGTTTCCGACCGGGTGCTGGCGCTGGCCGACGGCAAGGTGCTGTCGCTCGGCACGGCGCAGGAAGTTCAGAACGACCCGAAGGTCATCGAGGCCTATATCGGCGGCTCCGACGAGCCGGAAAGGGAGGTGGCCTGATGAGCGCGATCGCCGAAACAGCCGTCCACCCGACCGCCGCGCCCGAAAAAGCGGTGGTGCTCTCGGTGCGCAACCTCGAAAGCTACTACGGCCCGATCATGGCCATTCGCGGTTGCAGTCTCGAAGTGCGCGAGGGGCAGATCGTCACCGTGCTCGGTGCCAACGGCGCAGGCAAGACGACGCTGATGAAAACCATCTCCGGCGTGATGGACCCCGAGAAGGGTCAGATCATGTACGGCGGCGAAAACATTGCCGGCGCTGCTCCCGACAAGGTCGTGCGCATGGGCATCGTCCACGTGCCGGAAGGCCGCGAGGTCTTTCCGCTGCTGACGGTGGAGGAGAACCTGCGCATGGGCGCCTTCGTGCGCAACGACGCCGACGGCGTGCGCAAGGACGAGGAGATGGTGTTCTCCTACTTCCCGATCCTGGCCGAGCGGCGACGGCAGGCCGCCGGCACGCTGTCGGGTGGCCAGCAGCAGATGCTGGCGATCGGGCGCGGCCTGATGGCGCGGCCGAAGCTGATGCTGCTCGACGAGCCCAGCCTCGGCCTCTCGCCGCTGCTGGTAAAGGAGATCTTCCAGATCATCCGCCGGCTCAACCGCGAACAGGGCGTGACCATGATGCTGGTGGAGCAGAACGCCAAGGTGGCGCTCGAGGTCGCCGACTACGGCTACGTGATGGAACTCGGCCGCATCGTCATGGCTGACGACGCCAAACGGCTGCTGCAATCGAAGGATATCCAAGAGTTCTACTTGGGTGTCCAGTCGGAAGAATCGCAGCGCGGCCAAAAGCGCTGGAAACAGAAGAAGACCTGGCGGTAGCAGACGCGGGGAAAGGGAGGAAACCATGACCATCGCCGAGAGACTGCCGAAGATGCAGACGGTGCGCGGCTTTTCCTTCAACGCCGATCTTGAGGGACCCGGACCATTCTACTTCGACGGCTGCGATACGCTGGTCAAGCTGTTCAGGCAACGCTGCCAAGAGCTCAAGACGAAGGTGGCCCACCGCGAAAAGGATTACGGGATCTGGCTGTCCTACACGTGGAACGACTTCTATGAGCACGCCCGTCTGATCGGGCTCGGTCTGGTGGCGCTTGGTTTGAAGCGCGGCGAAGTGGTGTCGATCCTGTCGGAAGACAATAAGGAATGGATCTACACCGATCTCGGCGTGCAGTCGGTTGGCGGCATATCCTCGGGCGTCTACACGACCGACTCGGCCAAGCAGCTTTCCTATCTCGTCAACGATTCCGACAGCCGTTTTCTCTTTGTCGAGAGCGACGAGCAGCTCGACAAGTACCTCTCGGTCAAGGACCTAATGCCGGGACTTTCCAAGGTCATCGTCTACGACCGGGAAGGACTGCATGACTTTTCCGACGACAAGGTGATTTTCCTTGACGATCTCTACCGTATCGGGCGCGAGTTCCTGAAGACGAACCCGAACCGGTTCGACGAGGAGATCGCCAAGTCCGACCCGAAGGACACGGCTATTCTCGTCTATACCTCGGGCACCACCGGGCCGCCGAAGGGCGCCATGATCAGCCACGAGAACATCATCGTCTCGGTCATCGGATCTGTGCTGACTTTGCCGGTCGAGGACACCGACGAACAACTCTGCTTCCTGCCGCTCTGCCACATTTTGGAGCGGCTGATCAGCGTGTTCACCCCGATCGGCCTGCGCTCTACGGTGAACTTCGCGGAGAGCACGGAGACGGTTTTCGACAATCTGCGGGAAGTCTCGCCGCACGTCTTCACGGCCGTCCCGCGCGTCTGGGAAAAGGTTTACTCCCGCATCACCATCATGGCCAACGAAGCGACTGGAATCGGCAAATGGGCCTACAAGCGCGCGCTCGCGGCTGGGCGTTCTCGCGCCGAAGCGCTGGAGAACGGCGACCCCGTGCCGGTCACGACCTGGCTTTCCTACGCGTTCTGGGACTTCATGGTGCTGAAGAACCTGCGCCGTATGCTCGGCTTCGAGCGGCTGCGCCGTGGAACCACGGGGGCCGCGCCGATCTCGCCGGACCTGCTGCGCTGGTACAAATCCGTTGGCATCACCGTGCTCGAGGGCTACGGAATGACGGAAAGTTCCGGCGTCATCTCGGTCAATCTGATGGAGAACTACAAGACCGGCAGCGTCGGCCCCGCGGTGCCAGGCGGCCAGGTCCGCATCGCGCCCGACGGCGAGATCCAGTACAAGGGCGGCAACGTTTTCAAGGGCTACTGGAACAAGCCGGAAAAGACCGCCGAGACCATCAGCGAGGACGGGTGGCTCAGGACCGGTGATGTCGGCAAGATCGACAATCGCGGCTTCCTCTATGTCACCGGCCGCGTCAAGGACATCATCATCACCGCAGGCGGCAAGAACATCACTCCGGCCGAGATCGAGAATCGCCTCAAGTTCTCGCCCTATATCTCCGATGCCGTCGTGATCGGTGACAAGCGCAAGTTCCTGTCCTGCCTGATCATGATCGACCAGGAAAACGTCGAGAAGTTCGCACAGGAACGCCGCGTGCCGTTCAACGACTTCCGCTCGCTCTGCGCGGCGCAGGAGGTGCGCGACCTGATCGGCGGCGTCGTCGCCGAGACCAACAGCGAGTTCGCTCGCGTCGAACAGATAAAGGACTTTCGCTTGATCGATGTGTTGCTCACCGCGGAAGACGAGGAGCTCACGGCCACGATGAAGCTTAAGCGCAGTTTCGTCGAACAGAAACACAAGAAACTGATCGACGATATGTATGGCCAGAATGGCCATGCCGGAAACTGAACAACCAGGAGGAAACTGAAATCATGAAGTCCATCATTGGAAAGAGTTTGCTCGCCATGGGCCTTGCGTCCGGAATGGCCTCTGCCGCCCATGCCACGCAGGGCGTCACCGACACCGAGATCGTCATCGGTTCGAACGGCGACCTGTCCGGTATCTTCGCCGCGTTCAACGTCGGCGCCATCAAGGCCGCACAGCAGGTTTTCGAGGATGTGAATGCCAAGGGCGGCATCAACGGACGTAAGATCCGCTTCGTCGTCGAGGACCACGGCTACCAGGTGCCGAAGGCGGTGCAGAACTTCAACAAGCTGGTCAATTCCGATCGGGTCTTCGCGATGATCCTCAATCTCGGGACACCGCACAATATCGCAGGATTCCCGATCATGCAGTCCAAGCAGGTGGCCAATGTTGGCCCGCTGACGGCCGCACGCCAGATGCTGGAAGGCGACATCACCTACAAGTACGCCGGCTTCTCGTCGTACTACGACCAGCTCCGCGCGGGGGTTCAGTACCTCGCAAAGGAGAAGGAAGCGAAGCAGGTCTGTGCGATGTACATCCCGTCAGACTTCGGTAAGGAGATCGAGGAGGGCGCCAAGGACGAGGCGGAGGCGCTCGGGCTGACCTGGGCGGCCGAAACCACCCACAAGCCCGACGAGCAGGACTTCGTCGGTTCGATCCAGAAGCTGCGCGAGGCGGGCTGCGACATCGTCGCCACTGCGCTCGGCGTGCGCCAGACGATCGTCGCCTTCGGCACGGCCAAGAAGCTCGGCTGGACCGACGTGTCGTTCATCGGCTCTTCCGCTGGCTTCAACACCGCCGTTGCCAAGGTTCCGGAAGGGGTGACCGAGGGCTACTACGCCGCTGCGGGCTGGTCCGATTTCGAGGACCGTCTGGACAATCCGGAAGTGAAGGCTTGGGCCGAGAGCTTCCAGGCCTTTGCCGGTCAACCGGCCGATACGGCGGCGCAGCTCGGCTACAGCGCTGCAATCACGTTGGTGAAAGGTCTGGAAGGTGCAGGCAAGGACTTGACCGCGGAGAGCTTCAAGGCGGCCATGGAAGCGACCAAGTATGATGATGTGATCAATGATGTGCCGATCGACATCGGCGAGGATCACCAGGGCGGCAACCTGATCATCATCTCCAAGATCGACGGCGGCAAGTGGATCGAGGTCGGCCGCATCGACCCCGCCCAGTCGCAGTAAGCATCGAATACACCTGGGAAAGGGGCCGGCGGAGGGATCCGCCGGCCCTTTTTTCGTTGGTTGCAACCTAAGCCCAACGGCGCGGGAGCGACAGACGGCCCTTGCGCCCGCACCATGACGATGGTTTAGGAACGCGTCCGTTCGCAGGTGCGAAGGGGCCGCGCATCCACGCAACCAGGTTTCACACGCATGATCCGTCTTGAAAGCATCGGCAAGCAGAACGGCAAGCAGATCGTCTTCATCGAGGCGTCGGCGGCCATCCAGCGCGGCGAGAAGGTCGGACTCGTTGGCCCCAACGGGGCGGGCAAATCGACGCTGTTTCGCATGATGACCGGTGAGGAACTGCCTGACGAGGGCCAGGTTTCGGTCGATCGCGGCGTGCGCATCGGCTACTTCAGCCAGGATGTCGGCGACATGGCCGGCCGTAGCGCGGTCGTCGAAGTGATGGACGGGGTTGGACCCGTCAGCGCGCTGGCAGCCGAAATGGCCGAGCTCGAGGCCGCCATGGGCGATCCGGACCAGGCCGACCGGATGGACGAGATCATCGAGCGCTATGGGGAGGTGCAGGCCACGTTTGACGAGCTCGACGGCTACGCGCTCGACGGGCGGGCTCGCGAGGTGCTGGGCGGGCTAGGCTTCAGCGACGAGATGATGAACGGCGATGTCGGAAAGCTTTCCGGCGGCTGGAAGATGCGCGTCGCGCTGGCGAAGATCCTGCTCATGCGGCCGGATGTCATGCTGCTCGACGAGCCGTCGAACCATCTGGACATCGAAAGCCTGATCTGGCTCGAAACCTTTCTGAAGGGATTCGATGGGGCGCTTGTGATGACGTCGCACGACCGAGCGTTCATGAATCGGATCGTGTCGAAGATCATCGAGATCGATGGCGGCGCGCTGACGTCCTATTCTGGCGACTACGAGTTCTACCGCCAGCAAAGGGCGCTCGCCGAAGTACAGCAACAAGCGCAATTCGAGCGACAGCAGGCTATGCTGGCCAAGGAAATTGCCTTCATCGAACGGTTCAAGGCGCGTGCGAGCCATGCGGCCCAGGTCCAGAGCCGCGTCAAGAAGCTCGACAAGATTGACCGTGTCGAGCCGCCGAAGCGGCAGCAGACGGTGCGCTTTGAATTCCAGCCGGCGCCGCGCTCGGGCGAGGATGTCGCTACGCTCAAGAATGTCCACAAGAGTTACGGCTCACGCCGAATCTATGAAGGGCTGGATTTTCAGGTCCGCCGGGGCGAACGCTGGTGCGTAATGGGCGTGAATGGTGCCGGCAAGTCGACCCTGCTCAAGCTCGTCGCTGGCGCTTCTGAGCCCGACGGGGGGACTGTGTCGCGCGGTCCGAGCGTGAAGATGGGATATTTCGCGCAGCACGCGATGGAGTTGCTAGACGGAGAAGCGACCATCCTCGAATGGCTGGAGGATTCCTTCCCCCAGGCCGGGCAGGCGCCGCTGCGGGCACTGGCCGGCTGTTTTGGTTTCACTGGCGACGAAATCGAGAAGAGGTGCCGTGTGCTGTCGGGCGGGGAAAAGGTTCGGCTGGTCATGGCCCGCATGCTGTTCGATCCGCCGAACTTCCTGGTGCTTGATGAGCCGACCAATCATCTCGACATAGCCACCAAGCAGATGCTGATCGAGGCGCTCGCGCGCTACGAGGGCGCGATGCTGTTCGTCAGCCACGATCGCCACTTCCTTGCTGCCCTGTCCAACCGTGTCCTGGAACTGACGCCGGAGGGGATGCAGGCCTATGGCGGCGGCTATGTCGAGTACGTCGAGCGTACCGGCCAGGAGGCGCCAGGACTGAGGAACTGACCGCCGGCGCGCGGGCTTTTCGGTTAGTTTCCATCTACTCCCCAGGAACCGGCGATGGGGCCGGTTTCCGGGCCGCTTCGATCTCCCTTTGGAGCCGGGCCTCCTCGTGGGCCTTCGGTGTCACGAAACGGCCGAGGATCAGATAGGCCACCGGGGTCAGGAACAGCGTCGACGCGGTGGCGAGGCCAAGGCCGCCCACGATAACCCAACCCAGCGCGATACGCGCTTCCGCGCCAGCACCCGCAGCTAGCACCAGTGGCAGACCACCGACGATGGTGCAGATCATTGTCATCATGACCGGACGAAGGCGGATATTGGCCGCGTTCTCGATCGCCTCTCGCACGCCCATCCCTCGATCGCGCAACTGGTTGGCGAATTCCACGATCAGGATGCCGTTCTTGGCCATGATTCCCACGAGCAGCACTAGGCCAATCTGGCTGTAGACATTCATGCTCGTGCCGGTGAGCAGCATGGCAAAGATCGCACAGGCAAGGCCCAGTGGAACGGTCGCCATGATGATGACGGCGGAAACGAAGCTTTCGAACTGCGCGGCAAGCACCAGAAGAATGATGACGATGGCAAAACCGAACGTGCGCGCCATCGACGAGGATTGTTCGCCAAGCGTCGCTGCCTCCGCGAGCGGGATGATTCGAGATCCGACCGGGACATGCGGCTCGGCGATCTGCTGTGCGACGCGGAAGGCATCACCGAGCGCGAAGTCGGGCGCCAGCGCCGATGTGATTGCTACCGACCGGAGTTGCTGTTCCCGGTCGAGCCCCGGCGGCACCGCCTGTTCACGCAAGGTCGCTATGGTGGAAACCGGCACGAAACGACCATCGCCTGTGCGGATGAATATATTCTCGAGATCGGTCGGGTCGTTGATCGGGTTCGCCGTAGAGACGATTTTGACGTCGAAAGAACGGTCGTCGATGAACACTTGGCCGACCTGTCGTCCATCCAGCATGGCCTGCATGGCGGCGCCTAGGCCATTGATCTCGATGCCTAGGTCCGAGGCGCGTTCGCGATCGATCGAGACCGAGAGCTGCGGCTGGGTGGCGTCGGTCGAGAGGCGCGGCTGGCTGAAGCGCGGGTCGCGCTCCAAGTCGGCGACGATCTTCTGTGCCGCTTCGCGTAGATCGCCGTAATTGTTCCCGGCGACCGCGAACTGAAGGCCGCTTCCGGCGCCCCGGATGCCAAGGCTGTTGGGCTGAAACGCAAAGGCGCGCACGCCAGGTACGTTCTGGACGATGCGGCTGATATCAGAGATGATTGCCTGCTGCGACCGCTCGCGGTCTCCCCAATCAGCGAGGCGCAGGACCATGAAGCCGCTGTTCGTCGAGCCGCCTGACCCAGCGATGGAGAAGGTGCTGGTTACCTCCCCTGAGTCGCGAAGTGGTTGGATCAACGTCTCGATCTGCCGCATCTGCTGGGCGAGATAGTCGAGGCTGACCCCTTGGGGCGCTGAAATTCGCAGGAAGGCCTGGGAGCGATCTTCCGCAGGCGTCAGTTCGGATTTGATGGTGGGGTATAGGCTGCCCGCGAGGGCGGCAAACAAAATCGAAACAGCGACAACCACCATCGGCGCGTTGAGGCAGGCACGCAGCATGCGTCGATAAACGCCCGAAAGCGCAATGCCGGTCTTGGTGATCAGGCCGTTCGGCTTTTTGCTCTCGCCCTTGCTCTCCTTGAGGATTCGCGATGCCAACATGGGGCACAGCGACAGGGCAACGAGCGATGAAAGGAATACGGCGATGGCGAGGACGAATCCGAATTCGCGGAACAGGCCGCCGGTTTGGCCCGGGAGAAACGAAAGCGGCACGAACACGGCGATGAGCGTCGCGGTGGTAGCGATGACAGCGAAGAACACCTCGTCGGTGCCCAAAACAGCGGCCGCGCGAGGTCCCATGCCCTCGTTGCGTCGACGCACGATGTTTTCTAGCACCACGATTGCATCGTCGACCACCAAGCCGGTCGCAAGAACCAGTGCGAGCAGGGTCAAGATGTTGACCGAGAACCCGACGAGGTAGATCGCGGCCAGCGTGCCTATCAGGGCGACGGGCATGGCGAGACCAGGGATGATGGTCGCGCGCCAGTCGAGGAGAAACACAAAGATGATCAGGAGCACGACGCTCACCGAAATCGCCAATGCGATCTCGACCTCGTGGATCGCGCCGGTGATGAATGTGGCATCGTCGCTGGTGATCTCGATGGCCATGCCTTCGGGCAGGTTCGCCTGAATGCGCGCGGCGGCTTCGCGCACCCCTTCCGAAATCTCCAGCGTGTTTGATTGCGCGGCACGGATGATGCCGAGGCCGATTCCGGCCTTGCCGTTGGCACGCAACTGCGATTGACCGATATCGGGTCCGAGTGTCACGGTCGCGAAGTCGCCCAGCCGCGCCCTGCGGTTAACGATCATGTTCTCAAACGCCTCGGGTGAATTCACAGAGGCGGTGGCGCGAACGATCAGGTCTTGGGTGTTCGAAGTCAGAGATCCGGCAGGCGTGTCAAAGGAAATCGAGGACAGCGCGCTCGTCAAATCGGCGACCGTCAGGTTCAGACTCGCCATCTTCCCCTGGTCGACATCGATACGGAAAATCTTGCTGCGATCGCCATAGACTTGAACGTCGGCGACGCCTGGCACGGCCGAGAACGCATCGACGATCTCATCTTCGACCAGCACCGTCATGTCCTCGACCGACATCCGGTCGGAGGTGAGGCCCAACCGAACCACAGCCTGTGCATTGGCGTCGGCCTTGACGATACGGGAAGCATCCGCATCCGCCGGAAGATTGTTGACGATTCGGCCGACAGCGTCACGAAGGTCCGACGCGGCGGTGTCGATCAGCACGTCATCACGGAACTCCACGGTCACGCGGCTCTGACCGAAGGAGGAAGAGGAAGAGATGGACTTCACGCCCGCTACGCGCGACACGGCGCCTTCGATGACACCGGTCACTTCCCGATCGATCGTTTCGGCGGCGGCACCGCTGAAGTCGGTTCGGATCGTTATGACGGGCTGGTCCACATCCGGTAGTTCACGGATTTCGACCCCGAAGAAGGCGGCGAGCCCTGCCACCACGATGAGCATGTTGAAGACGAAAGCGAGAACTGGCCGGCGCACAAACAGCGCAGTGATCCCTGCCTCCTGGTGACGGTCGCCGTTTGCATTCATATCGAATCTCCCGTCACGAACCGCCGGCGACTGGCAGAGACTGTGGCGCTTCGCTGCCACCACCGGCAATCCGGACCTCCGCGCCCTCGCGTACGACATGAAGCCCCTCGGTCACGACGGTATCCTGAAGCGTGAGAGAGGCATCGACGAGCACGCTATCGGTGTTGCGCTGGATGATGCGTACGGGAATGCGCTCGGCGCGGCCGCTGCGGATGGCCCACACGTAGGCGCCGTCGGTTCCCCACTGTACCGCGAGTGGATCGACGGCGGGATAGGTGTCGCCGGGAAAGCGCATGCCCACCTCGAACGCCATGCCGGCGCGCAGCCTGTCGTTCGAATTGGGCAGCCGAGCTTGAACGCGTAGCGTGCGGCTGTCCGTCTCGATGCGGTTATCGACGGCGCTGACGTTTCCCTGGAACACTTCGCCCGGTCGCGCGACTGACGCTGCGGTAAGCGAGGACCCTACGGTAATCATTCCGGCAAAGCGCTCCGGAACCCAAAAATCGACAAGTATCTCTGATCTGTCGTCGATCGTCGCGATCTCCGTCTGGGAAGTAACGTAGTTTCCCGCTGTGATCGGGAGTATTCCAACGACACCGCCGATCGGCGCTTCGATCGACCTGCGCTCCAAAGCCAGTTCGGCGTCGCGCAATGCAAGCCGCGCATTGTCGAGTTGCACCTCGGCGTCGGTCAACTGCACAGCTGTCGCCGCAGCTGAATTGCGCAGCGCCTGGAAACGCTCCACGCGCGCCTGTGCGTCACGCACGGATACTTGGGCTCGGTCCAGGGCGATCCGTTCAGCCTCGGAATCAAGGCGCGCAATGACCTGTCCCTGTTCTACGGTCGCCCCGGACTCGACCAGCAACTCGGTTAGGCGGCCGTTGGTGAAGGGCGTGACCGCGACGGATCGAACCGCTCGGCCCGTTCCGATCGCCGTTAGACGGTCGTTGATGGTGAGTTCGAGTACAGGCTCAGCGATGACCGCGGACTGTTGCCCGCCGAAGCCGCCACCGCCTCGATTTCCACCCTGTGCGGCCTGACCATTGCCCGCGGGCGATGCGTCGGGCGCAAACGGCACATTGCGGATACCAAGTCTCGCGAGGCTGTCAGAGGCGCCGGGATAAAATTGCAGCCATCCGATGAAAGCCGCCACGAGGACGACGAGGGTGAGCGCTGCCTGTTTCCAGATCGACATCCGGTACTCCGTTTCGAGGTGCCTTGCGTTGCGCGCCGGACCGTCGCCCTCCAAACCGCACACCGGGGCCCGCATTTCGCCGACCCCGACCACGCTTCTAGTTATTCATTATGTACATCATACGGCACGGTATGCACGCGGATCTGAATTAACGTTCTGTAATACGTGCCCAATTCCGCAGCGGATCAATAACCTGGTGACCTGCGGCTTCAGCCCTTTCTAAGCGTTTCCAGTTCCCGGATACGCGCGGCGCTTTCACTTTCCAGGCGACGGGTGAGTTCGCCGATCAGCGCCTCCGCGAAGACGAAGAGCGCGGCCGAAGAATCCCATGCCGATGGAACCGCGGTGCGGCCGGCCACCACGTGGCGCGCGAAGCGGGCGATCGGCGACAGCCACTGATCGGTGACGAGCACGATCTGAATGCCCCGCTTGTGCGCTGTCTCCGCGAGTTGCAGCAGGCTGTCCTGGTATCGCCGGATGTCGAATACGAAGAGCACGTCGCGTCGGCCCATGTCGATCAGCCGGTCGCGCCAGTTGCTCTCCTGGCCGGACAGGTGAAAGACGTCCCGCCGGATGATGGTGAGGTGAGCCGCCATGTACCGCGCGATCGGATCGGTGAAGCGGCCGCCGATCAGGTAGACGCTCGCCCTCGGGTTGGCGAGCAGCGCGACGAGCTCGTCCATCTGGCGCGGCGAGACGTGGCCAAAGGTTTCACGGATGTTGTCGAGGGTGGCGGCAAGCGTCGCCGGTTCGCCGTCTCGGGACACGGTCTGGCGCTCCGTTCGCGAAAGCGGCGACTGCAACTGCGCGGCGAGTTCGTCCTGGAGGCTGGACTGGAACTCGGCGTAGTTGTGGAACCCCAGGCGCGCGACGAACCGCAGGATCGTCGGGGAACTGACCCCCGCATGCTGGGAAAAGTCCGCCACCGTCTTCAGTCCGGCCAGCGGATAGTTCGCGATCAGCGTCTGGGCGGCACGGCGCTCGCCCGCCGGCATCGCATCCATGCGGTCGGTGATCAGTTCGGCGATGCTCGTGCCCATCCTTCCTCCTCCGCCGCTAATCCGGCACTTGCTTTCCCTGGGGGAAAAATGCGGTTTGACAAACCGGCGGACGGCGTATCAAATCATCCATGCAGGCGCAAAGATACAGAAAACGTAACAATCCATACAGCGCGCGGGGACTGGTCTGGGATGACGGCGGGGCTGTTGACGGAACGATCGGAGACGGCGCCGGTGCGCGTCGGCAACCCTGGCGCCGCCGGGCCGTTCGTGCTGATCTGCGACCATGCATCCAACCACATGCCGCACGAATACGGCACGCTTGGCCTGCCCGAGAGCGAACTTTCTCGCCATATCGCCTGGGACCCGGGGGCGGCGCCGGTTTCGCGCCTCATGGCCGAACGGCTGGATGCGGTGCTGGTCGAATCCGCGATTTCCAGGCTGATTGTCGACTGCAACCGTCCGCTTGACGCGCCTGACCTGATGCCGGCAATGAGCGAGACGACGGCGATCCTGGCCAACCGGTCGATCGCGGCGGACGAACGCGCGCAACGGATCGCGCTCGCCCACGCGCCCTTCCACGATGCGATCGAAGCCATCGTCATGGACAGGCTGGCGGCGGGCCAACCGACCATGATCGTCTCCATCCATTCCTTCACGCCCGTCTATCGCGGCGTGCCGCGTCCCTGGCATGTCGGCATCATTCATGACGGCGACGAGCGCCTGTCCGCGCCGATGATCGACGCGCTGGCGGCGATTGAAGGCGTGGTCGTTGGCGACAATCAGCCCTACGCGCCGGCCGACCGGGTGTACTACTCGCTCGAAAGACATGCGAGATCGCGTGAACTGCCTTGCGCGATGATCGAAATACGCAATGATGAGATCGGCGATGCGGCCGGCCAGGAACTCTGGGCCGGACGTCTTGCCGCCATACTGTCCGGCATCCAAGAACCGGGCGTCACCAAAAGGGAGGCGAGGGCGAACCGCGAGAAGGGAACCATCCTGCGTGCCTGAAGCCATCAAGACCTATGTCAGGGTCGTCGACCGGGCCAGCCACTGGATGGGCCTGTTCGCGATGTACCTCGTCTTCGCCATGATCGGCATCCTCGGTTATGCCTCGATCATGAAGGTTTTCTTCCTGCCCTCGCTCTGGACCGTCGAGATGGCCCAGTTCGTGATGGTCGCCTACTTCACGCTCGGCGGCGCCTACACGCTGAAGGAAGGCGACCATGTGCGGATGGACCTCGTCTATGGCCGCTGGAGCGTGCGCCGGCGCGCCGGCGTCGACCTCTTCACCAGCGTGGTCCTCATCACGTTTCTCGTGGTGCTGCAGATCGGCGGCATCTCCTCCCTGATCTATGCCTTCGAATACGGCGAAAAGAGCTTCTCGGCCTGGGCACCGAAAATGTGGCCGATCAAGGTGGTGCTGAACGTCGGCATCTTCTTCACCCTGCTGCAGGCGATCTCCCTGTTCTTCAAGGATTTGGCGACAGCCAGGGGAGAGCCGATCCAGTGAGCTACGAACTCATCGCTCTTCTTATGTTCTCCTCGATGATGCTGCTGCTCCTGACAGGGCAGCGGGTCTTCGCGGTGATCGGCTTCGTCGGGGCGGTCGCCGCCTATTTCCTGTGGGGGACGGGCGGGATCGAGATTCCGTTCACGGCCACGATCAAGGTCATGAAGTGGTATCCGCTTCTGACACTGCCGCTGTTCGTGTTCATGGGATACATGCTGGCGGAGTCCCGTATCGCCGACGATCTCTACAAGATGTTCCACGTCTGGTTCGGACCCGTGCGGGGCGGGCTTGCCATCGGCACGATCTTCATGATGGTGATCATCTCGGCGATCAATGGACTGTCGGTGGCCGGCATGGCTGTGGGCGCCACCATCGCGCTGCCGGAACTCCTGAGGCGCGGCTACGACAAGATCATGGTCACCGGTGTCATCCAGGCGGGCTCCTCGCTCGGCATCCTGGTGCCGCCGAGCGTCGTGCTCGTGCTCTACGGCATGATCGCGCGCCAGCCCGTCGGAAATCTGTGGATGGCCGGGGTCTTCCCGGGGCTGCTGATGGCCGCGCTGTTCATTCTCTACATCGTCGTCCGCTGCGCCCTGCAGCCGAGCCTCGGACCGGCCCTGCCGAAGGAAGAACGCGAAAACTACACGCTCGGCCAGAAGATCGCGCTGGCGAAGGCCGGGCTGATCCCGCTCGCGATCTTCATAGCGATGACAGGCCTGTTCCTGACGGGCGTTACCAGCCTGGTGGAAAGCTCCGCAGTCGGCGCAGTGTCATCGATCCTCGCCGCACTTCTGCGCGGCCGCCTTACCTTTGGCGTCCTGCACGGGACGACGCGCAAGACACTTGGCATCTCGGCGATGTTCTTCTGGATCATCACGGCCGCGCTGTGCTTTGGCGCCGTCTTCGACGGGCTCGGAGCGGTCCGTTCGATCGAGCGTCTTTTCCTCGGCGACATGGGGCTGGAGCCGTGGCAGGTGCTCCTACTGATGCAGTTGACCTTTCTCGGCCTCGGCATTTTCCTCGACGACACGGCGATGCTGGTGATCGTGGCGCCGCTGTTCATTCCGCTCGCCGGGGCGCTGGGCTTCGACCTCGTCTGGTACGGGGTGATGTACACCATCACCTGCCAGATCGCGTATCTGACGCCGCCCTTCGGCTATAACCTCTTCCTCATGCGGGCCATGGCACCGCCGGAGGTGAGCCTGACGGACATCTACAAGTCTGTGTGGCCGTTCGTCGGGATCATGCTGTTCACGTTGCTGATCATCGGGCTGTTTCCCGGGATCGCGACGTGGCTGCCCAACTACTACTATTCGAAGTGACGCGTGCAACGAGAAGGATGGGAACAATGATCAAGCAAAGCAGACGCGAGTTCATCAAGAAGGCAGGCCTCGTGACAGCGGGCGCGGCCGGCGCCACGACCCTCGCCGCCCCGGCGGTAATCGCCCAGGCGCCGATCAAGTGGCGCCTCCAGACCTATGCGGGCGCCGCGCTCGGCCCGCACGTGACCAAGCCTGCGGTCGACATGTTCAACGCCGCGGCAAAGGGCGAGATGGAGATCGAGCTCTACTACGCCGACCAGCTGGTGCCGACCGGCGAGCTCTTCCGCGCCATGCAGGCGGGAACGATCGACGCCGTGCACTCGGACGACGATTCCATGGCCGCGCCGGTGGAGATCTCCGTCTTCGGCGGCTACTTCCCCTTCGCCACCAAGCACATCCTCGACGTACCGGTGCTGTTCAACCAGTACGGCCTGGCCGACATCTGGCGCGAGCAGTACAAGGCCGCCGGCGGCGTCGTGTGGCTCTCGGCCGCCGGGCAGGACCCGTGCCATTTCAACACCAAGAAGCCGATCAACAGTCTGGCCGACCTGCAGGGCCTGCGCCTCTACACCTTCCCGACGGCGGGCCGCTTCCTGGCGCAGTTCGGCGTCGTTCCGGTGTCGATCCCCTACGAGGACGTGCAGGTGGCGGTGCAGACGGGCGAACTCGACGGCATGTCCTGGTCGGGCATCACCGAGGACTACACTGTGGGCTGGGCCGACGTGACCGACCACTTCACCACCAACAACATCTCCGGCGCATGGATCGGCTCCTGGTTCGCCAATGAGAAGAAGTGGGCGGATACGCCCGAGCACCTGAAGCAGCTCTGGCTTGCCTGCGTCGACGCCGGCCACACCTATCGCAACCAGTGGTACTGGGGCGGTGAGGCCAAGCTGCGCGCCACCGGCGACAAGTTGAAGCTGACCACAGTTCCGGCCGAGGAGTGGGCGCAGGTCGAGGCTGCGGCCATGACGTTCTGGGACGAGATCGCGGCCGAAAGCGAGATGAAGGCAAAGGTCGTCGCGATCTTCAAGGAATACAACGAGATCCTGCACAAGGCCGGCGGGGTCTATACGCAAGGCTGAGGCTGGCCCTATCGATCTGCGGCCCGGCGGTCTACGCCGGGTCGTCACACGTCAGACCGGCCGTGGGAGGCCGGCAACCCGCTCCGAGGACCACGAGAATGGCAGGCAATCTGAGTTTCGACGAATTGAAGGCGGAGATCGCGGCTGGCGAGATCGACACCGTGCTCGCCTGCGCGGTCGACATGCAGGGCCGCCTCGTCGGCAAGCGCTTCCTCGCGAGCTTCTTCGCCGAAAGTGCCCATGACGAGACGCATGGCTGCAACTACCTCCTGGCCAACGACATCGATATGGAGCCGGTGCCCGGCTACAAGGCAGCGAGCTGGGACAAGGGCTATGGCGACTTCGTCATGAAGCCCGACATGTCGACGCTTCGGCGCATCCCGTGGCTCGAGAAGACGGCGCTGGTGCTGTGCGACCTGCAGGACCACCACACCCATTCCGACCTGCCGCATTCGCCGCGCGCCATCCTGCGCAAGCAGGTCGCCCGGTTGAAGGAGCGCGGCTGGCTCGCCTATTTCGCCTCCGAGCTCGAGTTCTACCTGTTCGACGAGAGCTATGATTCCATTCGTGCCAAGCACTGGAAGAACCTTGCGACCGCTTCGCCCTACATCGGGGACTACCTGATCGGGATCACCTCGAAGGAAGAGGGCGTCATGCGCCGCCTTCGCAACGAGATGAACGCGGCGGGCATTCCGATCGAAAATTCGAAGGGCGAATGGGGCCCGGGCCAGGAAGAGATCAACGTGCGCTACGCCGAGGCGCTCGACATGGCCGACCGGCACGTGATCCTGAAGAACGGCGCAAAGGAGATCGCCGGCCAGATGGGCAAGGCCATCTCCTTCATGTCGAAGTACAATTACGACCTCGCCGGCAACTCCTCGCATATCCACAATTCGCTGTGGAGCGCCGATGGCAAGACGCCGCTGTTCTTCGACAAGGGCGCCGACTGGACCCTGTCGGAGCTGGGCCAGCAGTGGGCCGCCGGGCAGATCAAGTATGCCCGCGAATTCACCTGGTTCCTCGCGCCCTACATCAACTCCTACAAGCGCTTCCAGGCTGGCACCTTCGCGCCGACCAAGATCATGTGGAGCGAGGACAACCGCACCGCTGGCTTCCGTCTCTGCGGCGAGGGCACCAAGGGCATACGCATGGAGTGCCGCATCGGCGGCGCGGACCTCAACCCCTATCTCGCCTTCGCGGCGCTTATCGCTGCGGGGCTTGCCGGCATCGACGAGAAGCTGCCCTTGCAGAAGCCCTTTTTCGGCGACGCCTATCAGGCATCGCGCCTGCCGGAGATCCCCAAGACCCTGCGCGACGCCACAGAAACGCTCGCCAAGTCGAAGATGCTCAAGGCGGCGCTGGGCGAGGACGTGATCGAACATTACGTGCATACGGCCAAGTGGGAGCAGTTCGAATACGATCGCCGCATCACCGACTGGGAACTGCACCGCGGGTTCGAACGGTACTAGGTTTCGGGGTTAAGGCTGAAAGTGGTAGCCCAAGCCCAGAGATTTTCGCAGGAGCCGGAAGAACTCTAACGTCTCACGACGTGCCCCTGATCGGCGGCAACATCGACGGTGGCACTGGAAGAACGCTTCTGCGACATGCAACAAGACGACGAAGGCGCAACTCTCGCGCGGGTGCAATAGCTGCCGAAAGTCCACGCCTGCCATAATAAGCGGAGAACACCCTTGGAAACCGTGAAACTCACATCCCCCGTCGACGGATCGATCTATATCGAGCGGCCCGTTGCCACCGACCACGCGATCGATGCTGCCGTCGATCGCGCCAAGGCGGCGCAGGCCGAATGGTCCGGCGTGCCCATCGCACGGCGCGGCGAATACCTGCTCGCCTTCCTCGAGGCGCTGCTGGCCATGAACGACGAGATCGTTCCCGAACTCGCCTGGCAGATGGGACGCCCCGTCCGCTACGGTGGAGAGAAGGGCGGCGTCGAGGAGCGCACGCGATACATGGTGGCCTTGGCGGAAAAGGCGCTCGCGCCCTACGTGCCCGAGGACCGGCCGGGCTTCCGGCGCTACCTGAAGAAGGTGCCGCTCGGCATCGTCTTCGTCGTGGCGCCGTGGAACTACCCCTTCCTGACGGCGGTGAACACCATCGTGCCGGCGCTGATGGCGGGCAACGCCGTGATTCTCAAGCATGCCGCGCAGACGCTGCTGGTCGGCGAGCGCTTCCAAGCGGCCTTCGACAAGGCGGGCTTACCGAAGGGCCTGTTCCAGAACCTGGTCATGAGCCATGGCCAGACCGAGAGACTGCTCGCATCCGGCAAGGTCGACCACTGCAATTTCACCGGATCGGTGGCAGGTGGCCGGGCGATCGAAAAGTCCGCAGCGGGAACCTTCATGACACTCGGGCTCGAACTCGGCGGCAAGGACCCCGCCTACGTGCTGCCCGACGTGAAGCTCGACCACGCCATCGCCAACCTGGCCGAAGGCGCGTTCTTCAATTCGGGCCAGTGCTGCTGCGGCATCGAGCGCATCTATGTCCACGAGGCCGTCTATGACGATTTCGTCGAGGGGTTCATTGCCGAGAGCCGCCACTGGACGCTCGGCAGCCCGGTCGACACCGACACGGTCATGGGGCCAATGGCGCAAGCGCGTTTCGCCGACTACATCCGCGAGCAGAAGGCCGAGGCGCTCCGCAAGGGCGCGACCGCGCATCTCAACGTCAAGGACGAGCGAGACAGGGCCGGTTCGCCCTATCTGCCAGTCGAGGTGCTGACGGGCGTGAACCACCAGATGAGTGTCATGCGCGAGGAAAGCTTCGGCCCAATCGTCGGCATCATGAAGGTGCGCGACGACGAAGAGGCGATCGCGCTGATGAACGACAGCCCCTACGGACTGACGGCGTCCATCTGGTCGACCGACACCGACCATGCCGCCGCGATCGGCGATCGCGTCGAGACCGGTCTCGTGTTCATGAACCGCTGCGACTACGTCGATCCGGGGCTGGTGTGGACCGGCGTCAAGGACACCGGCAAGGGCGGCGCCATGGGCCTCGTCGGCTATGACAACCTGACGCGACCCAAGGGTTTTCATCTAAGGGAAAAGATCTGAGCCCCTGTTCGAGGTGCCACACCTGAGCGTATTTCCTCTGTCCAGACGGGCGGAGGGCAGGACGGCCACCATTCTTCTTTCGCGAAAAAGAACCCCGAGCCATGACCACTCTCGTCTCCAAATGGAACTATCCGACCACCGTGCGCTTCGGCGCCGGGCGTATCTCCGAACTGCCGGATGCGCTTGCCGTCACCGGCATCAAGCATCCGCTCTTCGTGACCGATCCAGGGCTGGCGAAGCTGCCGGTGGTGGCCGACACGCTGAAGATCCTGGACGCGGCCAAGATCCCCTATCGCGTCTTCTCCGAGGTCAAGCCGAACCCGGTGGAATCGAACCTCAACGCCGGCATTGCCGTGTTCAACGAAGGCGGCCATGACGGAGTCATCGCGTTCGGTGGCGGTTCAGCGCTGGATCTCGGCAAGCTGATCGCTTTCCAGGCGCACCAGACGCGTCCCGTCTGGGACTTCGAGGACATCGGCGATTGGTGGACCCGCGCCGATGCCGACAGGATCGCGCCGATCGTGGCCGTGCCCACCACGGCGGGCACCGGCTCGGAAGTCGGCCGCGCGGGCGTCATCACGCACGAGGCCAGTCATACCAAGAAGGTGATCTTCCACCCCAAGATGCTGCCGGCGATCGTCATCGCCGATCCGGCGCTGACCGTCGGCATGCCCAGCTTCATCACGGTCGGCACCGGCATGGACGCGCTGGCGCACTGCCTGGAAGCCTATTGCGCGCCGGGGTACCACCCAATGGCAGACGGGATCGCGGTCGAGGGGGTGCGGCTGGTACTGGAGAACCTGCCCAAGGCGGTTGCCGACGGCAAGGACCTGACGGCGCGCGCGCACATGATGTCGGCCGCCGCCATGGGCGCCACCGCGTTCCAGAAGGGGCTCGGTGCCATCCATTCGCTGTCGCATCCGATCGGGGCGCTCTACGACACCCATCACGGCATGACCAACGCCGTCTTCATGCCCTACGTGCTCGCCTTCAACCGCGAGGCGGTGGAAGAGCGCATCGACCGGCTGGCCGCCTATTGCGGCATCGCTGGCGGCTTCGACGGCTTCGCCGCGGTGATCCTGAAGCTGCGACAGGATCTCGGCGTGCCGCATACGCTGGGCGGGCTGATCAAGGACCTCGCCATGGACGACGCGCGCAAGGACCTGATCGCGGAGATGGCGATTATCGATCCTACTGCCGGGGGCAACCCGGTCAGACTGACCAAGGATGCCGCTCTGTCGCTTCTCGACCAGGCGATTGCCGGGTGAAGGATCGATAAACCCCGGGGTCGGCAAAGGATGTCGACACCAGATCGGTGGATGTCGATCAATTAGCCGGAGATGCAGCGATTCCGTTTGCCGTTGAACCCGCCAAAGGCTAGCTTTTCGGGGGCTCGTGCGGAAGATGGCGGCGGCATTCATCCAATTGTCACGGGACACCGGTAACCGCGACGCAGACGTCGTTCGACGTCACACCCTACGGAGAAGAAAAGATGATGAAACGCACGGGAACAGCACTTTCCATGACCGCAGCCATGCTGATGGTCTCCACGTCTATTTCGTCGGCGCAAGATCTCGCGGCGCTGGAAGCCGCGGCCAAAGCCGAAGGCATGCTCACCACGATCGCGCTGCCGCATGACTGGTGCGGTTATGGCGAAGTCATCGCTGGCTTCAAGGCAAAGTATCCCGAGATCACCGTCAACGAACTCAACCCGGATGCCGGCTCGGCCGACGAACTGGAGGCGATCCGCGCCAACAAGGACAACAAGGGCCCGCAGGCGCCAGACGTCATCGACGTCGGCTTCGCCTTCGGCCCGCAGGCCAAGTCCGAGGGGCTGATCCAGCCCTACAAGGTCTCGACCTGGGACTCGATCCCCGACAACGTCAAGGATCCGGAAGGTTACTGGTACGGCGACTATTACGGCGTGCTGTCCTTCGCCGTGAACACCGATATCGTCAAGGAACTGCCGACCGACTGGTCCGACCTGCTGAAGCCGGAATATGCCAACTCGGTGGCGCTTGCCGGTGACCCCCGTGCGTCGAACCAGGCAATCCTGGGCGTCCAGGCTGCAGGCATGGGCATGGGTGCCGCTGCTGGTGCCGAGGCGGGCGAGAAGGGCCTTGAGTTCTTCGCCGAACTCAACAAGGTCGGCAATTTCGTCCCGACGATCGGCAAGTCCGGCACGCTCGCGCAGGGCCAGACTCCAATCGTGATCTGGTGGGACTACAACGCGCTCTCCGGCCGGGATGCGCTCAACGGCAACCCGCCGGTCGAGGTCATCGTGCCGCAGTCGGGCGTGCTCGCCGGCGTCTACCTGCAAGCGATCAGTGCCTACGCGCCGCATCCGAACGCCGCGAAGCTCTGGATGGAGTATCTGTACTCCGACGAAGGCCAGCTCGGCTGGCTGAAAGGCTACTGCCACCCGATCCGCTTCAACGACCTCGTCGCCAACGGCAAGGTCCCGCAGGAGATGCTCGACGCGCTGCCGCCGGCGGAATCCTACGAGAAGGCCGTCTTCCCGACGCTCGAAGAGCAGGGTGCGGCCAAGGACGTAATCACGTCCAAGTGGGACAGCGTGGTCGGCGCCAACGTCCAGTAATCGCCCGTCGGGCGTCCGACGTCTCCCGCTTCGGCGGGGGACGTCTCTATCGAGGGGCAAAGAGGGGACAGTTCCCGCATGACTGACGCGAGCGCAGCGGCTCTTCCCGCGCCGCCACCGGCGCGACGAGCGCGGATTTCGTTCGCCTGGGTCGGCATCGTGCCCTTCCTTGCGTTCGCCGTGCTGTTCCTGATCATGCCGACGCTGCATATCGTGACGGGCGCGTTTCGCAATCCGGCCGGCGAGTTCACGCTCGTCAATATCGCCAACCTGTTCCAACCTTCCATCATTGCGGCCTACTGGATCTCCATCCGCATCAGCGTGGCCTCGGCCTTCCTCGGTTGCCTGATCGGTTTCATGCTGGCCTGGGCGGTGGTGCTCGGCGGACTGCCCGGCTGGGTGCGCTCGCCGCTACTGACGTTTTCGGGCGTCGCCTCCAATTTCGCGGGCGTGCCGCTCGCCTTCGCCTTCCTCGCCACCTTCGGCCGGCTCGGTCTGGTGACGCTGATCCTGCGCGACTGGTTCGGCATCAATCTCTACGGCATGGGATTCAACATCCTGTCGTTCGGCGGCCTCACGCTCACCTATCTCTTCTTCCAGATCCCGCTGATGGTGCTGATCGTAACGCCCGCGCTCGATGGCATGCGCCGCGAATGGCGTGAGGCTGCGTCGATCCTCGGCGCAACCAGCTTTCAGTACTGGCGCATGGTGGCGCTGCCGATCCTCTGGCCCACGCTGCTCGGCACCTTTGCATTGCTCTTCGCCAATTCCTTCGGCGCGGTGGCGACGGCCTACGCGCTCACCGGCTCGTCGCTGTCGATCGTGCCCATCCTGCTCTTTGCCCAGATCCGTGGTGACGTGCTGCAGGATCCCCATCTCGGCTACGCGCTCGCGTTTGGCATGATCGTCATCACCGGCATCGCCAACTTCGTCTACATCTGGCTGCGCGCCCGCAGCGAACGGTGGGTCAAATGAAGGCGAACCGCTTCTGGTCCTGGGCCTTCCTTGCGCTTGGCGTGCTCTACTTCGCCCTGCCACTGATCGGCACGTTCGAGTTTTCCATGAAGATGAGACGCGGCGTCTACAGCCTCGACGCCTACTGGGCCGTGCTCGCCGACCCGCGCTTCCAGGCGACCTTCACCTATTCGGTGATGATGGCGCTGGCCACGATCGTGGTGGGAGTGCTGCTGGTCGTGCCGACGGCCTACTGGGTGCGGCTGAAGCTGCCCGGCTGGCGGCCCTATCTCGAGTTCGTGACGCTGCTGCCGCTGGTCATCCCGCCCATCGTCATCGTCTTCGGCTACATCCGCCTCTACAACACCTCGTCGTGGCTGCCGCTGACGGGCACGGCGCTCGGCACCAACATCCTCCTGATGTTCGGATACGTCGTCCTGTCGCTTCCCTACATGTACCGCGCCGTCGACACCGGATTGAGAGCGATCGACGTGCGCACGCTGACCGAGGCGGCGGAGAGCTTGGGCGCCGGATGGTTGACGATCATGTGGCGGGTGATCCTGCCCAACGTGCTCGTGGCGGTCTTGTCGGGTGCCTTTCTGACGTTTGCGATCGTCATCGGCGAGTTCGTGCTGGCGGCGCTGCTCAACAGGCCGGCCTTCGGCCCGTATCTCCAACTGATCGGTGCCAATCGGGCCTACGAACCGGCGGCGCTCGCGGTCATCGCCTTCGCCATCACCTGGGGCTGCATGGCGCTGATCCAGGTCGTCTCCCGCTTCGCGCCGCGCGCGCCGACACAGCCGCACTAGAAAAGCAGGAACCCGATGTCCGACCAGTTTCTCTCCATTCGGCAGGTGCGGAAGGCCTTCGGCCCGACGGTCGTCGTTCAGGAGTTCAATCTCGACGTGAAGCAGGGCGAGTTCGTCTCGTTTCTCGGCCCGTCGGGCTGCGGCAAGACGACAATGCTGCGCATCGTCGCGGGCTTCGAGGAACCAAGCGTCGGTCAGGTCTTCATCGGCGGCAAGGACGTGACGCGCCTGAAGCCCAACCAGCGCAATATCGGCATGGTGTTCCAAGCCTACGCGCTGTTTCCCAACATGACGGTGGCGGGCAACATCGGCTTCGGCCTCAAGGTCGCCGGAAAGCCGGCTGCCGAGATCCGCTCGCGCGTGGCCGAGATGCTCGAACTGATCAAGCTGCCGGATTTCGGCAACCGCTACCCCTACCAGTTGTCGGGCGGACAGCAGCAGCGCGTGGCGCTGGCCCGCGCCATGGCGCCGCGGCCGCAGGTGCTCTTGCTCGACGAGCCGCTTTCCGCACTCGACGCCAAGGTGCGCGTGTCGTTGCGCGAGGAGATCCGGACCATCCAGAAGGAACTGGGCATCACCACCGTGTTCGTGACCCATGACCAGGAGGAGGCGTTGTCCATGTCGGACCGCATCGTGGTCATGTATGACGGTCGAGCCGAGCAGGTCGGCACGCCCTTCGAGATCTACAACCGGCCGGCGACGCGTTTCGTGGCTGGTTTCGTCGGCACGCTCAACGTGATCGAGGGCACGATCGCCGATCCGGCGGCAGGCGTCGTCACGATCGCCGGCGGCGAGATTTCGGTCGGAAACCGGGTCGCGGGTCGAAAGGCAGGCGAGGCGCTGTCGCTGGCGCTGCGGCCCGAGGCGATCGCACTCGGCCGCCGCGAGGGGCGGGATGGACTGGTGACGGGCACCATCCGCGAAGTGAGCTTCCTCGGTTCGGTCATCCGCGTGCGCGTCGACATGGGCGGCGCGCTGGTGTCGCTCGACACATTCAACAGCCCCGCCAGCCCGCCACCGGTGGCCGGCGAACGGGCCGAGATCAGCTTCTCGTCCTCGGACATGCTGATCCTCGACCGGTAGGCTGGGCCGTCAGTCGACGGATGGCGCCTTTTGCACGGCCGGATACCCGCATCGCGCTTGCATTCTCGCGCCGTTGAGGCCATTGAGCCGCGAAACCAGCCAATGGAGCCCGCGCAGGCGGGATGTCGCGCCATGACCAAGACGATCATCGCTCCTTCCATACTGGCGTCGGACTTCTCGCGCGTGGGCGAGGAGATCGAAGCGATCGACCGCGCAGGGGCCGACTGGATCCATCTCGACGTCATGGACGGCCATTTCGTGCCGAACATCACCTTCGGCCCGCCGCTGATCAAGGCCGTGCGGAATCGCACGCCGAAGATTTTCGACTGCCACCTGATGATCGAGCCGGTCGACCCCTATCTCGCCGCCTTCGCCGAGGCCGGCTGCGACATCATCACCGTTCATGTCGAGGCCACCCGCCATCTCGACCGGTCGCTGCAGGCGATCCGCGACCTCGGCAAGAAGGCCGGAGTCTCGCTCAACCCGTCGACGCCCGAGAGCGTGATCGAATACGTGCTCGACCGACTCGACCTCGTGCTCCTGATGACGGTCAACCCGGGGTTCGGCGGCCAGGCCTTCATTCCGGCGGTGGTCGACAAGGTCCGCCGCGTGAAGGCGATGATCGGCGCCCGCCCGATCGACATCGAGATCGACGGCGGCGTGACGGTCGAGACCGCGCCGCTGGTGGCGGCGGCCGGCGCCAACGTTCTGGTGGCCGGGTCGGCCGTTTTCAAGGGCGGCAGCGAGGCGGCGTACGCGGCCAACATCGCCGCCATCCGTGCGGCCTCCGATGGGGCGTTCGAGGAGGCGGCGTGAACGCCGACGGCCGCCCGCCACAGGACGGCCTGCCCGAGGCGGTGCTGTTCGACCTCGACGGCACGCTGATCGATTCCGTTCCCGACATCGCAGCCGCAACCAACGAACTGCTGGCCCACCACGGGCTGGAATCGCTCCGCGTCGACGAGGTGCGGCTGATGGTCGGCCACGGGGTGACGCCGCTGGTGCAGCGCGCCTTCGCGGCGCGCTCGGTGCCGCTCGACGGCGAAGCGCTCACGAGGCGTGTGGCCGAGATGATGCCGATCTACGGCCGCCATCTGGTCAACCTCACCGTCGTGCTGCCCGGCGCGTCCACGTGCCTGGAAACGCTGGCGCAGGCGGGCGTCAAGCTTGCCGTCGTCTCCAACAAGCCGATGCCGTTCACGCAGGCGATCTGCGACCACTACGGATTCTCCCGTCACCTGGCGGCCGTGCAGGGCGCCGTGGAGACCATGGCGAAGAAGCCGGCACCCGACATGCTCCATGCCGTCCTCGACGCGATGGGGGCGGGACGTGACCGTGCCGTCATGGTGGGCGACGGCGAAGCCGACGTGAAAGCCGCGCGCGCCGCCGGTCTGCCGGTCGTGATCCTGCGCGGCGGGTATGGCGCCGAGTCCGCCGAAAGCCTCGCCCCCGATCTCGTCGTCGACAGCCTCGCCGATCTCACGCCGGCGCTGCGGCGGCTGCACTCCCGCTTGTGCTGAACGTCAGGTCGATGCCGCCGGGGACCGGCGCAAACGCCCGCGACCGCCGTCGAACCGAGTTCGGGCGGGACATCTGCCGGTGGAGGCGACCATGTGCTCTCAGGAGGTGTCGCGCCGTCTCAGCGCGATGTGGGCGAGGTCGTTGGACTCCGCGAGGATGGTCTGGATCTCGCGTTTGGACTTTCGTCGCCAACCGGGCGGCCTGCCTGTGCGCAGCGGCGAGTATCTAGGATACCGTCGTACCCGCCTGGTCACCGGGATGAGCGCGGGATGGGCCACCTGCGCCCGCACTGGCGCGGCATTGGCCTTTTCGGCACGCGCGATCGCGGCGCGGTTGCGGGCCTGCCAGCGCCGGAAGCGCTCGGCCTCGCGTGGCAGGTCCTGAAGGGCGACGGCGAGCGCCTCGAACCGCAGCAACAACCGGGTCGCGTCGACCCGGTCGTCGGGCCGCAGCGGCGGCGGCCTGCGAGGCGTCT
>NZ_RWKW01000049.1 GCF_003970795.1 Aquibium carbonis
GCGCGCACGGCGAATTCGAGCATCGCGGCGAGGTCCGCCTCGCCCAGACCGTCGATGGCCTGCCGGGTCAGCCGCCCGGCCTCGTGCAGGGCGGCGAGGAGGCCGGCATTGACGGTGTCGCCGGCGCCGACCGTGTCGACGACGGTGACGCGCTTCGCCGGCACCGAGACCATGTGGTCGCGGGTGAAGGCGACCACGCCCTCGGCGCCGCGCGTCACCACGACGAGCTTCGGCCCGAGGTCGAGCCAGCCGCGCGCGACCGCGCAGGTGTCGCCGGGCTCGCCGAACCAGGCGAGGTCTTCCTCCGACAGCTTGACGATGTCGGCCATGGCCAGCATGCGGCGCATGCGGGCGAGGTGGCTGTCGCGGTCGGGGATGAAGCCGGGCCGGATGTTGGGATCGAACATGACGAGGCGGCGTCCGCGCTCGCGCGCCATCAGCGCCTCGTAGGCGCTGCCGCAGGGTTCTGGTATCAGGCTGATCGCGCCGAAGAGCAGGACCGTGATCTCGGCTCCGAGGTCCGGGAGGTCGGCGAGCGATATCATGCGGCCGGCCGTGCCTTCGTCGTAGAAGGTGTAGGAGGCGTGGCCGTCGGCGAGCCGCACGAAGGCGAGCGTGGTCGGGCGGTCGGATCGCACGCAGTAGCGGGTGTCGACGCCCGCGCCGGCCAGCGCCTCGTCGAGCATGCGGCCGAGGAAATCGGTCGACAGGCCGGAAAAGAAGCCGGCCGGGACGCCGAGCCGCCCGAGCGCGACGGCGCTGTTGAACACCGCCCCGCCGGCATGCGGCGCGAAGGCGGGCTCGCCCCCGGCCGTGAGGCGCGGCAGCATGTCGATGAGCGCTTCGCCGCAGCACAGGATCATGGGTGGTCCTTGGTCAGTCCGGTCTGGGTCAGGAAGCGGTCGAACAGCGGCAGGCTCGCCCCGCCGATCGCCCGCGCATGGATGCCGACGCTGCCCGCGCGCAGCGCCGGAATGCGGATGCCCTCCGAATCGAAGCCCTTCAGCGCCGCCTCGACGGCGTCGATCAGGCGGGCGCGCACGCGGCGCGGCATCCAGCCCTCGAGGACGACGGCCTCGAAGTCGACGACGGAAGCCGCCGCCACGATGGCGTAGGCGATGCCGCGCGCCGCGCTGGCGATCCACGGACCGAGGTCCGGCTCGATGTCGCCCCAGTCGTCCGGCGAGGTCCACAGGAAGGTCGCGTCGCGCCCGGCGCCCGCGATCGCCCGCTCCAGCACCGCGATCGAGGCGATGTCGATGAGCTGGATCGGCTGGCCGTCGGCGCCCGGCACCGGCATCGAGCCGAGCGCGCCGGCATTGCCGGTCCGCCCGGTGTAGAGCGCGCCGTTGAGCACGATGCCGCCGCCGATGAAGGAGCCGAGATAGAAGTAGAGGAAGTCGCGCAGGTGGCTGGTGTCGCCGAAGACGAGCTCGGCCCCGCAAGCCGCGGTCGCGTCGTTCTGGAGATAGACGGGGAAGGGGCAATGCAGGGCGATGTCGGCGCGGATGTCGGCGTCGCGCCACTGGTCCATGATGTCGCGCGGCGCCCCCACCGTGTCGGCCCAGTTCCACAGCTCGAAGGGCATGGCGATGCCGAGCCCGGCGATCCGCTTGTCCTGATCGGGCGTCAGCCCGGCGCGGAAATGGGCGATGCCGTCGCGCACGAACGCGATCGTCTCCGACGGGGAGGGGTAGGAATAGGACCGGCTCTCGGTGGCGCGCACGGCGCCGAGGAAATCGATCAGGACGAGATTGGCGCTGCGCCGGCCGATCTTGAGCCCGAGGAACAGCGCGCCGTCCGGGTTGAGCGACAGCGGCACGGAGGGCTGGCCGACCTTGCCGCGGACGGGCGTGCCGCGCAGCAGCAGCCGCTCGGCTTCCAGCTCGCGCATGATGACGGAGACGGTCTGCGCCGAGAGGCTGGTCATGCGGGCGATGTCGGTCTTGGCCAGGCTGCAGTGGCGGCGCACCAGCGACAAAACGAGGCGCTCGTTGGCGTCGCGCATGCCGCTCTGGTTGGTGCCGCGCTGGAACCAGTCCTGCCGGCTCTCAGCGTCGGTCCTGGTCACTCCGCTGTCCACGCGTCTCCCCCGAATCCGGCCTTCCGGCTGCGACCGGTAGCACGAAGAATGCCCCGTGGCAGCCGGCCGTGTCAATTACTAAATCAGAATGAATTATCTATTGACACACGGCACGACCTGGTCTTTCTATGGGGAAGACAGCAGGCCGGGTGACGGCCGGATTGTCGCGCGTCCGGCGGGAGGCCGGTCCGCTTGTCCATTCAACGGGAGGAATACCGTGACCAGGAAACTCGCACTCACGTCGGCCGTCTTCACCGGGGCCGCCGCCTGCATGATCGCCTTCGCCGCGCCCGCGGCGGCCGCCGACGTCTCGGCCTGCCTGATCACCAAGACGGACACCAATCCGTTCTTCGTGAAGATGAGGGAGGGCGCCGAGGCCAAGGCCAAGGAACTCGGCATCGGCCTCAAGTCCTATGCCGGCAAGGTCGACGGCGACAACGAGACCCAGGTCGCCGCCATCGAGACCTGCATCGCCGACGGCGCCAAGGGCATCCTGCTGACGGCGTCGTCCACCTCGGCGATCGTGCCGTCGGTGCAGAAGGCGCGCGAGGCGGGCCTTCTGGTGATCGCGCTCGACACGCCGCTGGAGCCGATCGAGTCGGCCGACATGACCTTTGCCACCGACAATTTCCTGGCCGGCGAACTGATCGGCAAGTGGGCCGCCGCGTCGCTGGGCGACAAGGCCGCCGACGCCAAGATCGCCATGCTGGACCTCGACGTGTCGCAGCCCTCGGTCGACGTCCTGCGCGACCAGGGCTTCCTGCAGGGCTTCGGCATCGACCTCGGCGATCCCAACAAGTGGGGCGACGAGACCGATCCGCGCATCGTCGGCAACGACGTCACCCAGGGCAACGAGGAGGGCGGCCGCAAGGCGATGGAGAACCTGCTCGCCCGTGATCCCGAGATCAACGTCGTCTACACGATCAACGAACCGGCCGCCGCGGGCGCCTACGAGGCGCTGAAGGCCATCGGCCGCGAGAAGGACGTGCTGATCGTGTCGGTCGACGGCGGCTGCCCGGGCGTGGCCAACGTCGCCGACGGCGTGATCGGCGCCACCTCGCAGCAATATCCGCTGCTGATGGCGTCCAAGGGCATCGAGGCGATCGCCGCCTGGGCCAAGGACGGCGTCAAGCCGCAGGCGAGCGAGGGCAAGTCCTTCTTCGACACCGGCGTCGCGCTGGTGACCGACAAGCCGGTGGACGGCGTCGAGTCGATCTCCGTCGAGGACGGCAGGAAGCTCTGCTGGGGCTGAACCGACGAACGGCCGGGCGGGACCGTCCCGCCTGGCCACCTTTACGCCGGGACACAATCGCCGCACAGTGAGCGGGGGTTCGGAACGGGCAGGCCCGAGCAGGCTTGCGCGGCCAAGGGAGGGCTCGTGACGTGAGCAACGCCGAAAACTTCGAAGACGTCGTGAAGTCGCGCCGTGACGAGAAGGTCGCCGAGTTCGACCTGATCGAGAAGAACGTGTTCCACCGGCTGCACAGCCTGCTGCACCGGACCCCGGCGCTGGTGCCGCTGATCGTTCTCGTGGTCGCATGCGTGGTGTTCGGCCTGATCAACGCCAATTTCTGGCGCATCAGCACGCTGAGCCTGATCTTCCAGCAGATCGGCATCGTCGGCATTCTGGGCATCGCCCAGTCGCTGGTGGTCCTGACGGCCGGCATCGACCTGTCGGTCGGCGCCATGGCGGTGCTGACCTCCGTCATCATGGGCCAGTTCACCTTCCGCTACGGGCTGCCGGCGGAGGTGGCCATCGCCATCGGCCTGGCGGCCGGGACGATGATGGGCGCCATCAACGGCGTCCTTGTCGCCCGCATGCGCATCCCGCCCTTCATCGTCACGCTGGGCACCTGGCAGGTGTTTCTCGCGACCAACTACATCTACTCGGCCAACGAGACCATCCGCAGCCAGGACATCGAGGCGAATGCGCCCGCGCTGCAGTTCTGGGGCACCGCCTTCAACTTCGCCGGCGCGCGGGTGACGCTGGCCGTCGTGCTGCTGATCGTGCTCGTCGCCATCATGGCCTACGTGCTGCGCCACACCGCCTGGGGCCGCCACGTCTATGCCGTCGGCGACGATCCGGAAGCGGCCGAACTGGCGGGCGTGCCGCGAAAACGCGTGCTGATCCAGGCCTATGCGCTGGCGGGCTTCTTCTGCGGCATCGCCGGGTGGGTGATGATCGGCCGCTTCGGCTCGGTCTCGCCGTCGGCCTCGACCGGCATCCTCGGCAACATCCAGGCGATCACCGCGGTGGTGATCGGCGGAATCTCGCTGTTGGGCGGCCGCGGCACCATCGTCGGCATGTTCCTCGGCGCGCTGATCGTCGGGGTGTTCGAGATGGGACTGCGCATGGCCGGCGCCGACGCGCAGTGGACCTATCTCCTCATCGGCGTCCTCATCATCGCCGCCGTCGCGATCGACCAGTGGATCAGAAAGGTGTCGTCCTGATGGAACCGCTTCTCAAGGCTCGCAACCTGGTCAAGCGCTACGGCCGCGTCACCGCGCTCGACCAGTGCGACTTCGACCTCATGCCGGGCGAGATCCTGGCCGTCATCGGCGACAACGGCGCCGGCAAGTCGACCCTGATCAAGGCGCTGTCCGGCGCGGTGATCCCCGACGCCGGAACGATGTGGCTCGACGGCGCGCCGATCGAGTTTTCCTCGCCCAACGACGCGCGCGCCAAGGGCATCGAGACGGTCTACCAGACGCTCGCCATGTCGCCCGCGCTGTCCATTGCCGACAACATGTTCATGGGCCGCGAACTGCGCCGTCCGGGGTTCATGGGCAACTGGCTGCGCAAGCTCGACCACAAGGCGATGGAGGATTTCGCCCGCAAGAAGCTCTCCGACCTCGGCCTGATGACCATCCAGAACATCAACCAGCCGGTGGAGACGCTGTCGGGCGGCCAGCGCCAGGGCGTGGCGGTGGCGCGGGCGGCCGCCTTCGGCTCCAGGGTCATCATCCTCGACGAGCCGACGGCCGCGCTCGGGGTGAAGGAATCGCGCCGCGTGCTGGAACTGATCCTCGACGTCCGCTCGCGCGGCATCCCCATCATCCTGATCTCGCACAACATGCCGCACGTGTTCGAGGTGGCCGACCGCATCCACATCCACCGGCTGGGGCGGCGGCTCTGCGTGGTCGATCCGAAGGATTACACCATGTCCGACGCCGTGGCCTTCATGACGGGGGCGAAGGAGCCTCCAGCGGACGTGCTGGCGGCGTAGGGCAGGGCGGCAGGCCGCCGCCGGCGCCCGCTGCGCGGCGGAGAATTCCCGACTTTTCAAGGGGCGCCGCAAACATCGCCGTTTGCATTCGGCTCGGTTGCGACTAGCATGGTTTCGGGAGGAATGCTGGAAACCTTGGCGGGGTCCGACGTGAGGCGTCGTCCCCCGAAGGGCGAAGGGAGCCGACATGGACCAGGCGACATCGAGCGAACTCCCGATTTTCGCGGAGCATGACAACGATCCCAGGGCGCTGGCCGAGGAGATCCTGAAGAGCCTGACCTACCGGGTCGGCAAGGACGCGTCGGTCGCCACGCCCTATGACTGGCTGGCCGCCTCCATCAAGGTCGTGCGCGACCGCATCATCGAGCGATGGATCGCCTCGACGAAGGAGGCCTACACGCAGCAGCGCAAGCGCGTGTACTACCTGTCGATGGAGTTTCTCATCGGCCGGCTGATGCGCGACGCCTTTTCCAATCTCGGCCTGATGGAAAACATGCGCGAGGCGCTGAAGATCCTCGACGTCGAGATCGACGTGATCGCCGGGCTGGAGCCGGACGCCGCGCTCGGCAATGGCGGTCTCGGACGGCTGGCCGCCTGCTTCATGGAAAGCATGGCCTCGGTCGACCTGCCCGCCCACGGCTACGGCATCCGCTACGTGCACGGCCTGTTTCGCCAGGAAATCCAGGACGGCTGGCAAGTGGAACTGCCCGAGACCTGGCTCGACCATGGCAATCCCTGGGAGTTCGAACGGCGCGAGCGCTCGGTCGAGATCGGCTTCGGCGGCACGGTCGAATCGATCACGTCGAAGGACGGCCGGCTGGAGCGCCACGTCTGGCGGCCGCAGGAGCGGGTGCTCGCCGTGGCCTACGACACGCCGGTGGTGGGCTGGCGCGGCAAGCGCGTCAACACGCTGCGGCTGTGGTCGGCGATGGCCGTCGATCCGATCCTGCTCGCCGCCTTCAACGCCGGCGACCATATCGGCGCGCTGCGCGAGGCCAACCAGGCGGCTTCGCTGACGCGCGTGCTCTATCCGGCCGACAGCCACCAGGCCGGCCAGGAACTGCGGCTTCGGCAGGAGTATTTCTTCACCGCCGCCTCGCTGCAGGACATCGTGCAGCGGCACCTGTCGCAGTATGGCGACCTGATGACCCTGCCCGACAAGGCGGCGATCCACCTCAACGACACGCATCCGGCCGTCGCCATCGCCGAGCTGATGCGGCTCCTGATGGACGTCTACGGCATCGACTTCGACACCGCCTGGGGCCTGACGAAGCGCACCTTCGCCTATACCAACCACACGCTGCTGCCCGAGGCGCTGGAAAGCTGGCCGGTGCCGGTGTTCGAACGGCTGCTGCCGCGCCACATGCAGATCGTCTACGCCATCAACGCGCAGGTTCTGCTGGAGGCGCGCAGCCGGCAGATCTTCGACGACGAGCAGATCCGGCGCATCTCGCTGATCCACGAGGACGGCGACCGGCGCGTGCGCATGGGCAACCTCGCCTTCGCCGGCTCGCATTCGATCAACGGCGTGTCGGGCCTGCACACCGACCTGATGAAGCAGACGGTGTTCTCCGACCTGAACCGGCTCTATCCCGGCCGCATCAACAACAAGACCAACGGCATCACGCCGCGTCGCTGGCTGATGCAATGCAATCCCGGCCTGACCGCGCTGGCGCGCGAGGCGATCGGCGACCGCTTCCTCGACGACACCGATGCGCTGAAGGAGCTGAACCGTTTCGCCTCCGATCCGGCCTTCCGCGACAGGTTCGCGGCGGTGAAGCGGGCCAACAAGGAGCGCCTCGCCGAGCTGGTCGACGAGCGGCTGAGCCTGCGCATCGATCCGTCGGCGCTGTTCGACGTGCAGATCAAGCGCATCCACGAGTACAAGCGCCAGCTCCTGAACATCATCGAGGCCGTGGCGCTCTACGACCAGATCCGCTCGCATCCGGAGAAGGACTGGCTGCCGCGCGTGAAGTTCCTCGCCGGCAAGGCGGCGCCGAGCTATCACAACGCCAAGCTGATCATCAAGCTCGCCAACGACGTGGCGCGGGTGATCAACCGCGACCCCTCGGTGCGCGGGCTCCTGAAGCTGGTCTTCATTCCCAACTACAGCGTCTCGGTGGCCGAGATCATGGTGCCGGCGGCCGACCTGTCGGAGCAGATCTCGACGGCGGGCATGGAGGCCTCGGGCACCGGCAACATGAAGTTCGCGCTGAACGGCGCCATCACCATCGGGACGCTCGACGGCGCCAATGTCGAGATCAGCGAATGCGTTGGCGAGGACAACATCGTCATCTTCGGCCTGAAGGCGCACGAGGTGGAGGAGACCCGCCGCAAGGGCTATGAGCCGCGCGCCATCATCGAAAGCTCGCCGGAGCTCGGCCAGGCCCTGCACGCGATCTCGTCGGGCGTGTTCTCGCCGGACGACCCGCATCGCTACAAGGCGCTCGTGGACGGGCTCTACGAGACCGACTGGTTCATGGTGGCGGCGGATTTCGATTCCTTCGCCGACGCGCAGCGGCGGGTCGACGACATCTGGCGCAACGCGCCGGACTGGCACGCCAAGGCGATCCGCAACACCGCCAACGTCGGCTGGTTCTCCTCCGACAGGACGATCCGCGAGTATGATCGCGACATCTGGCATGCGGGCCTCTGAGCCGCGCGCTCGGTCCTCTCCGAGGGCGGAACGTTCGCCCATCCGAACCCGTTTGAGAGGCCCCCGCCGCCAGGCGGGGACCGGTGTGGGACGTCGCGATACCGTCACTTGGCTCGACAAGCATGCAACCCGCGGGCGACGCGGGGGGAGAGGGGAGGAACGATGGCAGACAACAACAGGGTCCAGCCGCTGGCGCGCGATGCCATGGCCTACGTGCTGGCGGGGGGCCGGGGAAGCCGCCTGAAGGAACTGACCGACACCCGCGCCAAGCCGGCGGTGTATTTCGGCGGCAAGACGCGCATCATCGACTTCGCGCTGTCGAACGCGCTCAATTCGGGCATCCGCCGCATCGGCGTGGCCACCCAGTACAAGGCGCATTCGCTGATCCGCCACCTGCAGCGCGGCTGGAACTTCTTCCGCCCCGAGCGCAACGAGAGCTTCGACATCCTGCCGGCGAGCCAGCGCGTCTCGGAGACGCAATGGTACGAAGGCACCGCCGACGCCGTGTTCCAGAACGCCGACATCATCGAGGACTACAAGGTCGAGTTCATGGTCATCCTGGCCGGCGACCACATCTACAAGATGGACTACGAGCCGATGCTGCGCGAGCACGTCGAGTCGGGCGCCGACGTGACGATCGGCTGCCTCGAGGTGCCGCGCATGGAGGCGACCGGCTTCGGCGTCATGCATGTCGACCGGCACGACGTGGTGGTGTCCTTCGTCGAGAAGCCGGCCGACCCGCCCGGCATCCCCGACAAGCCGGACTTCGCGCTCGCCTCCATGGGCATCTACGTGTTCCGCACCAAGTTCCTGATGGAGGAGCTGCGGCGCGACGCGGCCACGCCCGGCTCGAGCCGCGACTTCGGCAAGGACCTGATCCCCCACATCGTCAAGCACGGCAAGGCGCTCGCCCACCGTTTCTCCAAGTCCTGCGTGCGGTCGACCTTCGAGGGCGAGGCCTACTGGCGCGACGTCGGCACGATCGACGCCTACTGGGAAGCCAACATCGACCTGACGGCGATCACGCCGCAGCTCGACATCTACGATCGCAACTGGCCGATCTGGACCTATGCCGAGATCAAGCCGCCGGCGAAATTCGTCCATGACGAGGAGGGCCGGCGCGGCTCGGCCGTGTCGTCGCTGGTGGCGGGCGACTGCATCATTTCGGGCGCGGCGCTGCGCAAGTCGCTGATCTTCACCGGCGCGCGGGTCAACTCCTTCTCCATGCTCGACGAGGCGGTGGTGCTGCCGGACTGCTATGTCGGCCGCAATGCCCGCCTGACGCGCGTGGTGATCGATCGCGGCGTGAAGATTCCCGAGGGGCTGGTGGTCGGCGAGGACCCGGTGGAGGACGCGCGCCGCTTTCGCCGAACGGAAGCCGGGGTCTGCCTGGTGACGCAATCCATGATCGACAGGATCTCATGAACATCCTCGCCGTTGCCTCCGAAATCTATCCGATCGTCAAGACCGGCGGACTGGCGGACGTGACCGGCGCCCTGCCGGGCGCGCTGGCCGCGCATGGCATGGCGGTGCGCACGCTCGTTCCCGGCTACCGGCCGGTGATGGCGGCGCTCGAGGGCAAGCCGACGGTCGTGCGGTCCTGGCCGGAGTTCTACGGCGGGCCAGCCTCGATCCTGTCGGCCGCCGCCGCCGGGCTCGATCTCTTCGTGCTCGACGCGCCGCATCTCTTCGATCGTCCGGGCGCGCCCTATGGCGACGGCGGCGACTTTCCCGACAACTGGCGCCGCTTCGCGGCCCTCGGCAAGGCCGGCGCGGAGCTGGCCGAGCACGGCGGCGGCGGCTTCCTGCCCGACCTCGTCCATGCCCATGACTGGCAGGCGGCGATGACGGTCGCCTACATGCGCTACGCCAACGAGCGGTCGGTGCCGACGGTGATGACCGTCCACAACCTCGCCTTCCAGGGCCAGTTCCCGTCGTCGATCTTCCCCGAGCTCGGGCTTCCCGACGCGGCGATGAGCGTCGACGGCGTCGAATATTACGGCGGCATCGGCTTCCTGAAGGCCGGACTGCAGGGCGCCAGCGCCATCACCACGGTCAGTCCGACCTATGCGCAGGAAATCTGCACGCCGCAGTTCGGCATGGGGCTCGACGGCCTGATCAACGCCCGCGTCGGCGACCTGCACGGCATCGTCAACGGCATCGACACGGCCGTGTGGGATCCGCAGACCGACGCGCATCTGCCCGCCGTCTTCGGCACGCGCACGCTGGCCAAGCGCCAGCGCAACAAGGCCGCCGTGGAAAAGCGCTTCGGCCTCGACGCGGACGCCGCGCCGATCCTGACCGTGATCAGCCGCCTGACCTGGCAGAAGGGCATGGATCTCCTGGCCGACGTGCTCGACCGGATCGTGGCCGAGGGCGCCAAGCTGGCCATCCTGGGCTCGGGCGACCATGCGCTGGAGGGCGCGCTGCTCGCGGGGGCCGCGCGTCATCGCGGCCGGGTCGGCGTCGTCATCGGCTACAACGAGCCGCTGTCGCACCTGATGCAGGCCGGCTGCGACGCCATTCTCGTGCCGTCCCGCTTCGAGCCCTGCGGCCTGACGCAGCTCTACGGCCTCCGCTACGGCTGCGTGCCCGTGGTGGCGCGCACCGGCGGGCTCGCCGACACGATCGTCGACGCCAACGAGGCCGCCCTGTCGGCTGGCGTGGCGACCGGCTTCCAGTTCGCCCCGCTGACGGCGGATGCCTTCCTGCAGGCGATCCGGCGCGTGATGCGCTGCCATCGCGAGCCTTCGGTCTGGGCCACGATCCAGCGCCAGGGCATGAAGGCCGACGTCTCCTGGGACCGGAGCGCGGCGCGATACGCCCAGTTGTACGACACCCTCGCCTCGGATGTTTGAGTGATGATCAGGACCGTAGCCACCACCCCCTATGGCGACCAGAAGCCCGGCACGTCCGGCCTGCGCAAGAAGGTGCCCGTCTTCCAGCAGGAAAACTATGCCGAGAACTTCATCCAGTCGGTGTTCGACAGCCTGGAAGGCTTCGCCGGCACGACGCTGGTGATCGGCGGCGACGGCCGTTACCACAACCGCGAGGTGATCCAGATCGCGATGCGCATGGCGGCCGCCAACGGTTTTGGCCGGGTGATCGTCGGGCAGGGCGGCATCCTGTCGACACCCGCCGCCTCGAACGTGATCCGCAAGCATGGCGCCTTCGGCGGGCTGGTGCTGTCGGCGAGCCACAATCCCGGCGGCCCGACCGAGGATTTCGGTATCAAGTACAACATCGGCAATGGCGGCCCGGCGCCCGAACGCATCACCGATGCCGTGTTCGCGCGCTCGAAGGTCATCGATCGCTACCTGACCATCGACGCGCCCGACATCGATCTCGACCGGGTGGGCACCTTCTCGCTCGGCACGACCACGATCGAGGTGATCGACCCGGTGGCCGACTATGCCGCGCTGATGGAGACGCTGTTCGACTTTGCCGCCATCCGGGCGATGTTTGCCGGCGGCTTCCGCATGGCCTTCGACGCCATGCACGCCGTGACCGGGCCCTATGCCGTCGAGATCCTGGAAAACCGGCTCGGCGCGGCGCCGGGCACCGTGCGCAACGGCGTGCCGCTGCCCGATTTCGGCGGGCATCATCCCGATCCGAACCTCGTCCACGCCAAGGAGCTTCACGACCTGATGATGTCGCCCGACGCGCCCGACTTCGGCGCGGCGTCGGATGGCGACGGCGACCGCAACCTGATCATCGGCCGGGGCATCTTCGTGACGCCGTCGGACTCGCTCGCCATGCTGGCCGCCAACGCGCACCTGGCGCCCGGCTATGCCGGCGGGCTGAAGGGCATCGCGCGCTCGATGCCGACCAGCGCCGCCGCCGACCGGGTGGCCGAAAGGCTGGGCGTCGAACTCTACGAGACGCCGACCGGCTGGAAGTTCTTCGGCAACCTGCTCGACGCCGGCATGGCGACGATCTGCGGCGAGGAGAGCGCCGGCACCGGCTCCGACCACGTGCGCGAGAAGGACGGGCTGTGGGCCGTGCTGCTCTGGCTCAACATCCTGGCCGTGCGCCGGGAAAGCATGAAGGCCATCGCGGCCGCCTATTGGGCCGATTATGGCCGCAACTACTATGCCCGCCACGACTACGAGGCGGTGGAGACCGACCGGGCGAACGCGTTGATGGCGGCCTTGCGCGACAGGCTGGCCGCCCTGCCGGGGACGACGGTCCAGGGCCTGACCATCGCCTTCGCCGACGATTTTTCCTACACCGACCCGGTGGACGGCTCGGTGTCGAGGAACCAGGGCGTGCGCATCGGTTTCGACGGCGGCTCGCGCATCGTTTTCCGCCTGTCGGGCACCGGCACCGAGGGCGCGACGATCCGGGTCTATCTCGAACGCTACGAGGCCGACCCGTCATTGCTGGCGCAGGAGACGCCGGACGCGCTGGCGGACCTGATCCTGGCCGCCGACGAGATTGCCGGGATCGGGCGGTTCACGGGGCGCACCGGTCCGGACGTCGTCACCTGACCATGACCGATGCCGCCCCCGCCGATCATTGCGGAGCTGCCTTCCTTGCCGGGGGCGCACGGTTTCGCGTCTGGTCCGGCTCGGCCGACAGGGTCTGGCTGTGCCTGTTCGACGACGAGGGCGAGGCCGAGGTCGCCCGGTTCGAGATGAAGCCAGCGGGCGTCGGCTTCCGCCAGGTGTTCGTGGCCGGCGCCGCGCCCGGCCTGCGCTACGGCCTGCGCGCCGACGGGCGCTTCGACCCCGACAACGGCTTCTGGTTCGATCCCGACAAGCTCCTGATGGACCCCTACGCGCTGGAGATCGACCGGCCGTACCGCTACCGGCCGGAACTCGGCGCGCGTCGCGGCGAGGGGGGCGACACGGCGCGGCTGATGCCGAAGGCCGTCTTGACCGGCCCGCTGCCGGAGGTCGCGGCGGCGCCGCCGGTCTTTCAGCCCGGCGGCTTCGTCTACGAGGTCAACGTGCGCGGCTTCACCATGCGGCATCCCGGCGTGCCGGACCACCTGCGCGGCACGGTGGCGGCGCTGGCGCATCCGGCCGTGCTCGCGCATCTGACCATGCTCGGCGTCGACGCGGTGGAACTGATGCCGGTGACCGCGTGGATCGACGAGCGGCATCTGGCTCCGCTCGGCCTGAGGAACGTCTGGGGCTACAATCCCGTCACCTTCATGGCGCTCGACCCGCGGCTGTGCCCCGGCGGCGTGGCGGAACTGCGCGACACGGTTTCGGCGCTGCGGGCGGCCGGCATCGGGGTCATCCTCGACCTCGTCTTCAACCACACCGGCGAGAGCGACGTGCTGGGGCCGACGCTGTCGTTTCGCGGGCTCGACAACCTCGCCTACTACCGGCACCTGCCGGGCGATCCGGTGGTGCTGGCCAACGACACCGGCTGCGGCAACACCATCGCGACGCAGCATCCGGAAGTGCACCGGATGATCCTCGATTCGCTGCGGCATTTCGTGACGAAATGCGGCGTCGACGGCTTCCGCTTCGATCTCGCGCCGGTGCTCGGCCGCGATCACCGCGGCTTCGATCCGGCCGCGCGCTTCTTCAGCGAGATCGCCGCAGACCCGGTGCTCGGCGACCGGGTGCTGATCGCCGAACCCTGGGACATCGGCCCGGGCGGCTATCACCTCGGCAATTTTCCAGCCCCCTTCCTCGAATGGAACGACGTCTACCGCGACGACGTGCGCCGGTTCTGGCGCGGCGACCACGGCCGGGTGCCGGCGCTGGCGACGCGGCTCGCCGGCTCCTCCGACATCTTCGACCGCAAGGGCCACCCCGGAACCCGCAGCG
Organism: Aquibium carbonis; assembly: GCF_003970795.1. Lineage (GTDB taxonomy): Bacteria > Pseudomonadota > Alphaproteobacteria > Rhizobiales > Rhizobiaceae > Aquibium > Aquibium carbonis. The sequence goes on from NZ_RWKW01000049.1 coordinate 13,753, forward strand.
TCAACTTCATCGCCGCTCACGACGGCATGAGCCTCGCCGACCTCGTGGCCTATGAGCACAAGCACAACGAGGCCAATGGCGAGGACAACCGCGACGGCCATGACGAGAACCTGTCGTGGAACAATGGCGTGGAAGGCGCGACGGACGATCCCGACGTCCGCGCCGCGCGGGCGCGCGACCTGCGCGCCCTGCTCGCCACGCTGTTCCTGTCGCGCGGGACGATCATGCTGACGGCCGGCGACGAATTCGGCCGCACGCAGCATGGCAACAACAACGCCTATGCGCAGGACAACGGCCTGGCCTGGCTGGACTGGGCAAGCCGCGACCTTGCGCTGGAAGCGCATGCGGCGGCGCTGGCGGCCCTGCGCCGCCGGGTGCCGGCGCTGCGCCGGGCAGGCTTCCTCACCGGCAGACCCGTGGCCGAAGGCCGGCCAGCCGACGTGGAATGGCTCGACGTCACCGGCCATCCGCTCGACGAGGCGGGCTGGAACGACGCCGAGAACCGGCGGTTCGCCATGGTGCTGGCGACGGACGGCGAGGGCGGCCCGCGCCGCGTGGCGCTGCTGCTGAACGGCGACCCGGGCGAGGCCGTCTTCATGCTGTCGCCGGCCGAGGGCCATGAATGGCGGCTGATCGCGCCCGACGACGGTGGCGCGATTTTGACGCAGCACGCGATCGCGCTTGCCGGACGCACCGCGGCCGTGCTTTGCGAAACGGACATCGAGACGTCAGGACCGACGGGGGATTGAATGGCCGGCACGATCGGGCAGGCGCGGGCGGGGGCCGGCGCGGAGTGGTGGCGCGGCTGCGCGATCTACCAGATCTACCCGCGATCCTTTCAGGACTCGGGCGAGGACGGCGTCGGCGACCTGCCGGGCGTCACGGCAAGGCTGCCCTATGTCGCGAGCCTCGGCGTCGATGCCATCTGGCTGTCGCCCTTCTTCATGTCGCCGATGGCCGACATGGGCTATGACGTCTCCGACTATTGCGCGGTCGACCCGCTGTTCGGCACGCTGGCCGATTTCGACGCCCTCGTCGCCGAGGCGCACCGGCTGGGCATGAAGGTGATCATCGACCAGGTGCTGTCGCACTGTTCCGACCAGCACGTCTGGTTCAGGGAAAGCCGGTCGAGCCGCGACAACCCGAAGGCGGACTGGTACGTGTGGGCTGACCCCAAGCCGGACGGCAACCCGCCCAACAACTGGCTGTCGGTGTTCGGCGGACCGGCCTGGGAGTGGGATTCGACGCGCCGGCAATACTACCTGCACAATTTCCTCGCCTCGCAGCCGGACCTGAACTTCCACAATCCCGAGGTTCGCGCCGCCCTGCTCGACACCGTCCGCTTCTGGCTCGACCGCGGCGTCGACGGCTTCAGGCTCGATACGGTGAACTATTACTTCCACGATGCGGCGCTGCGCCCGAACCCGCCAAAGGCGCCGGGCGGGGGCGGCGACGTGCCGGACACCAATCCCTATGGCTACCAGCAGCACGTCCACGACAAGAACCAGCCGGAGAACCTCGGCTTCCTGCGCGAGTTCCGCGCCCTGCTCGACCAGTACGACGATCGCGCCGCGGTCGGCGAGGTGGGCGACGGGAACGGCGCGCTGACGATTGTGGCCGCCTATACCGGCGGCGGCGACAAGCTGCACATGTGCTACACCTTCGACCTGCTGGCGCCGGCCTTTTCGGCGGCGCATGTGGCGCAGTGCATTTCCGAATTCGAGAGCTCGGTGGTGGACGGCTGGGTGTGCTGGGCCTTCTCCAACCACGACGTCCAGCGCCACGCCACGCGCTGGGCGGGCGAGGGCCGGACGCCAGACGCGGTGGCGCGCTTCTCGATCGGGCTGATCGCCTGCCTGCGCGGCTCGATCTGCCTCTACCAGGGCGAGGAACTGGGCCTGCCGGAGGCCGACATCGCCTTCGAGGATCTGCGCGATCCCTACGGCATCCGCTTCTGGCCGGCCTTCAAGGGCCGCGACGGCTGCCGCACGCCGATGGTCTGGGACGGCGCGGCCCCGCATGGCGGCTTCTCGCAGGCGCGGCCCTGGCTGCCCGTGCCGCCGGCGCATCTCGAGCGCGCGGTCGACGTGCAGCAGGCCGACGCCGGCTCGATCCTGGCCCGCTACCGCGAGGTGCTTTCGTTTCGCAAGGCGAAGCCGGCGCTGGTGGGCGGCGCGATCGAGATCGTCGGGCAGACCGACCAGGTGCTGGCCTTCCTGCGCGAGGCCGACGGCGAGCGGCTTCTCTGCGTGTTCAACTTCTCCGCCGACCCGGTGGCGTGGACGCTGCCGGCGGCGCTGGGGCCGGTCGAGGCGCTGGCCTTCCCGGGCTCGCGCGCCGCGCTCGACGGCGACACGCTGACGCTGCAAGGGCTCGACGGCTTCTGCGGCCGCGTCGCCTGATGGCGGCCGCCTGCCGGTTCAGCCCTGGCGGGCGATGAACTCGGCGATGGCGCCGCAGATGCGGTCCTGGTCGTCGGCCGTCAGATAGGGGTGCATCGGCAGGCACAGGATGCGCGACGGCAGCCCTTCGGACACCGGCAGCCCGGTCGGCACGCGCGGAAAGCCCTCGTAGGCCACCTGAAGGTGCAGCGGCTTGACGTAATAGATCACGGTCGGGATTCCGGCCGCCTGCAGATGCGCCTTCAGGCCGTCGCGGTGCGGCGTCTCGATGGCGTATTGCGCGAAGGCCGAACGGCGGTTCTCCGGGATGACAGGCGTCTTGACGAGGCCCGCCAGCCCCTCGGCATAGCGGCGCGCGACCACCTGGCGCTCGGCCATCTCGTCTTCGAGGATGGCGAGCTTCTCGATCAGGATCGCGGCCTGGATGGTGTCGAGACGCGAGTTCAGCCCGACATGGACGTTGTCGTACTGCGTGGCGCCCTTGCCGTGGAAGGCATAGGACCGCAGCGTTTCGGCGAAGGCGTCGTCGTCGGTGAACATGGCGCCGCCGTCGCCGTAGCAGCCGAGCGGCTTGGCCGGGTAGAAGCTCGTCGAGGCCACGTGGCCGAAGGCGCCGCACATGCGGTTGTCGAGGCTGCCGCCGATCGCCTGTGCCGCGTCCTCGATCACCAACAGCTTCTCGCGCCGGGCGATGGCGTCGATGGCGGGATAGTCTGCCGCGAGCCCGAACAGGTCGACCGGGATGATCGCCTTCGGCGTGAGCCGGCCTTCCGCCCTGACCATGGCGATGGCGGCCTCCAGCGAAGCGGGGTCCATGTTGTAGCTGTCGGGATCGATGTCGACGAAGACAGGCTCGGCCCTGGCCAGCGCCACGACCTCGGCCGTCGCCGCGAAGGTGAAGCTCGGGCAGAACACCGCGTCGCCGGGGCCGATGCCGCTGGCGAGCAAGGGCAGGAGGAGCGCGTCGGTGCCGTTGGCGCAGGCGACCACGTTGCGCATGCCGACATAGTCGGCGAGCTGCTTTTCGAACTCCCGCACGTCAGGCCCGAGGATGTAGGCGCCGCTGTCGATGACGCGGTCGACGGCCGCCTTCAGGCGGTGGTTGATGCGCGCCCGCTGGGCACCGAGATCGATGAACTGCATTGCCGCTCCAGCACTTCCCGCGCCGGATCGGCGCCCTGTCCCGCGCGTGTCTTAGGACGCGCGCCGGATCATTGCCAGACGCAATCGATCACCATGCGTGGGGTGCGGTAACGTGACGTTATATAAGGAAGAAACGCCGGCGCGAGGCTTCAGCGCGACGCGCGTTCGAAATGGCGCCGCAGCAGACGGACATTGCGGTTGTTGGCCTTGTAGTAGACGTCGAAGACCGATCCGAGCACCGGAACGCTGCCGAAAACGGTGTCGATGGCCACGTTGGCGATCATGCGGGCGATGACGTGGCCGGGCGCGCCGGCCCGCCAGCCGTAGATGATGATGTGGCCGGCCACGAGCGCGGCCGCGAGATCGCCCGCGCCGGGGATGAGGCCGGCGATGGCGTCGAGACCGAAGCGGATGCTGGTTCCAGGTATGCGCCAGCGCGAATCGAGGTTGCGGGCGAGGGCCTCGATGTCTTCGAATGCGGTCGCTCGCGCGCCGGGGCGAGCGGAGGCGGCGGTCATGCGGACAGCTGCGGCTGCCTCGATTCCTCGACGGCGCGCAGGAAGATGCGGCGGGCGATGTGCGGGGAGGCGCGGCCTTCGCCGGCGGCGCGGCAGGCCTGGCGGGCGGCCCAGTACCACTTGCCGCGGGCCTCCGGCCAGCCGTTCTCCAGCGCCATCGCGGCCTGCGCGGCATCGCGGATTTCGAGCATGCGCGCGTCGTTTCCGTGAAGCAGCTTCACCGGTTCATGAAAGAGGGCCATGGGCTGTGCTCGCTGTTTGAGATCCTGACGCTGAACGTCCCGGGGCGGCCCCGGTTCCGCGACGGCATGCCCCATCGCGACGTTTTCACGAAAAACTTTCCCCGAGGTGAAGGCGGCCGGATCATGTGCGCGAGACGAGGGCGGCGATGTCGAGCGGCAGGCGGCGGATGCGCCGGCCGGTCGCATGGAACACGGCGTTGCAGATCGCCGGGGCAACGCCGACGATGCCGATCTCGCCGACCGGCTTGCCGCCCATCGGCGAGGCGCGGAAATCCGGCTCCCCGACCGAGAAGACCTCGATGTCGGGAATGTCGGCATTGGTGGGGATCAGGTAGTCGCCGAGATTGTCGTTGACGATGCGCCCGTCGCGCGGGTCGATGCGCCCGCCTTCCAGCAGTGCCTGGCCGATGCCCATGACGATGCCGCCCCGGAACTGGCTGGCGGCGAGCTTCGGATTGTAGAGGCGCCCGCAGTCGAAGCCCGACACGACGCGGCTGACGCGGACGGTGCCCAGATCCTCGTCGACCTTCACCTCGACGAAATGGGCGCACCAGGACAGCACCGACGAGGCGCCGTCGTCGGGCAGCCGCAGGCCGGAGACGGTGGTCATGATGCGATGGCGCTCGTTCCTGTCGATGCCGGCGGGGAAATTGTCCTCCACGAGCTCGAGGCGGTCGCGGCCGATGGCCTTCAGCAGCGAACCGATGGGGATCGAAGCGCTCTCGTCGAGCGTGGGATGGATGCGACCGTCGGTGATGTGCAGCGTGTTGAGCTCGCGGCCGACGAAGGGCGAGCCCGGCTCGGTCAGCGCGAGCCGGATGATCGTTTCGCGCATGGCGGCCGCCGCCTTGTGGACCAGGCCGGTCATGACGCCGGCCAGCAGCGAGTTGCCGGCGAGCGGCCCGCTCGGCAGGTCGCTGTCGCCGAGGCGCACCGTCACGGCCTGCGGCGACACGCCCAGCGCATCGGCGGCCGCCTGGGCGAGGATCGTATAGGTGCCGGTGCCCATGTCGATGCCGGCCGAAAGCACCTCGATCGAACCGTCGGCGCCGACACGGATGCCGGCTTCGCCATGGTGATCGAGGGCCGGGAACGTGCCGGCTGCGACGCCCCAGCCGACCAGGGTTCCGTCCGGGCCGCGCATCGCCCGTGGCGCGGGCGGGCGGTTCGCCCAGCCGAAGCGCCGCGCGCCTTCGACGAGCGCCTCGCGCAGCCGCCGCGACGACCAGGGCTGGCCCGTCTGCGGATTGACGGCGGCCTCGTTGCGCAGCCGCAGCTCGACCGGGTCGATGCCGGCCAGATGGGCGAGCTCGTCCATGGCCGATTCGAGGCCGAAGGCGCTCGGATGCTTGCCGGGCGCGCGCATGTGCGCGGGCGTGACCGTGTTCACATGGACGAGGCGCTGGCGCGAGCGCAGGTTGGGCACGTCGTACATGACGCTGGTGGCGGAATTCAGCTGCTCGACGAAGGGGACGAAGACGGAGGTCTCGCTCTCGCCGTCCTGCACGATGGCGGTGAGGTGGCCGGCGGCATCGGCGCCGAGCCCGAGCGTCTGCCGCGTCGCCGCACGGCCGCCATGGGCGGTGAAGGCCTGGGCGCGCGTGACGACGACCTTGACCGGCCGCCCGAGCGCGCGCGCCGCAAGCGCCGCGACCGCGCCGTGCGTCATGGCGGTGACCTTGGAGCCGAAGCCGCCGCCGACATAGGGCGAGACCAGCCGGACGTTCTCGAACGGAATGCCGAACCAGCCGGCATAGGTTCGGGCCATGGCGTCGATCCACTGGCTGGGCTCGCGGACGATCAGGCGCTCGCCGGACCATTCGGCCACGGCGCCATGCGGCTCGATCGGCACGTGGTATTCGCGCGGGGTCTCGTAGGTGGCGTCGACACGGAAGGCCGCCTCGACCAGCGCGGCCGTCGCATCGCCGCGGTCGATGTCGACGTCGTCGACGGCGACGCCGGGGCCGGCGCCTTCGGCATCGAAGCTGGCGAGGACATCGGCGGGCGCATAGTCGATCCGCAGCAGGCTGGCCGCCGCTTCCGCCTGCTGGCGGGTCTCGGCGATCACCGCGGCCACCGCCTGCCCCCAGTGCAGGATCGTCGTCGGGAAGACCTCGAACGCGCCTTCGCCCGGCGCTCCATCGATGAAGCTGTCCGGCGCGCCGAGGGCCGGTGTGTCGAACGGGGTGAGGACCAGCAGCACGCCGAGGCTGTGCCGCGCGGCCGTGGCGTCGACGGCCAGCACCGTTCCCGCGCCGATGGTGGCGCGGACGAGCACGCCGTGGACCATGCCGGCGGGCCGCGTGTCCAGCGCATAGGCGGCTTCGCCGCGCACCTTGGCGTCGCCGTCGACGCGGGGCAGCGAAGCGCCCAGGTGGCGGCTGCCGTCGGACGCGTCGCCATGCTTGCGTGTCGCCAGGTCCGTCATGACAGGTCCAATGCGGTGTGGAGGGCGCGTTCGACCGCGCGTTTCAGGAGCTTTAGCTTGAAGCGGTTGTCCTCCGTGACGCGGGCGCCTTCGACCGCGAGCGAGGCGGCCGCGGCAAGGCGCTCGCGGCTGGGCGGCCCGGCGCGAAGGGCTGCCTCGACCGCCG
>NZ_RWKW01000050.1 GCF_003970795.1 Aquibium carbonis
AGCTTCACGCCGCGCAGGCCGCGGCGCGTCAGCTTGCGCAGGAACTCGGTCCAGATCGGCTCGGCCTCCGACGTGCCGATCTCCATGCCGAGCACCTCGCGCCGGCCGTCCGCGTTGACGCCGACCGCGATGATGACGGCGACGGAGACGATGCGCCCGCCGCGACGGACCTTCAGGTAGGTTGCGTCGATCCATAGATACGGCCAATCGCCCTCGATCGGGCGATCAAGGAAGGCCTTCACCTTGCCGTCGATCTCCTCGCACAGCCGAGAGACCTGGCTCTTGGAGATGCCGCTCATGCCCATCGCCTTGACCAGGTCGTCGACCGACCGGGTCGAGATGCCCTGGACATAGGCTTCCTGGATCACCGCCGTCAGCGCCTTCTCTGCCATGCGGCGTGGCTCCAGGAAGCCGGGGAAGTAGGACCCCTTCCGCAGCTTCGGGATGCGCAACTCGACGGTGCCGGCGCGTGTCTCCCAGTCCCGGTCGCGGTAGCCATTGCGTTGTGCGGTCCGGAGTGGGCTCTTCTCGCCCCAGGCGGCACCTGTGGCGGCGCCGACCTCCATCTCCATCAGCTTCTCGGCCGCAAAGCCGATCATCTCGCGCAGCAGATCCGCATCCGCGCTCTTCTCCACGAGCGCGCGCAGGTTCATCATGTCGTCGGTCATCGGTGTTCCTTCCAGAAAGGGGTTGGTGTCGACAACCAGACCCTACCGGAAAGCGCCGATGACCACCGCGCTACCCAGCTACACCACGTCCAGGGACGTCACC
>NZ_RWKW01000051.1 GCF_003970795.1 Aquibium carbonis
GAGGCGGACGCCGCACCGGTGGTGCGTCGCGAGCGCAAGGATGCGATCCGCTCCGACAATGCCGCGCGCCGCCCGGCCCCGCCGCGCCCCGTGCCGGCGCCCAGCCGCGCGCCCGCCAATTCGAACCGGCACCGGCGCAACGACGACATGAACGACGGTATCGTCGGCTTCGGCGACGACCTGCCGGACTTCATGAAGGTGGTGGTGAAGGTTTAGCGGCGCCTATCTGGGCGCCGACGCTGCCAGGTCCTGCACGGCGTCCGTCACAAACTTCACGTCGGAATAGACATTCCATTCCGGCGAGCCGGAAGCGATGACCTTCTCGCCCGCGGGCAGTCCCGGAACCATCGCCGACACCGCGAGCAGCAGGCGACCGTCGTCGGTCAGCGCGCCGGATTCGCTGTAGCCCCTGGAGATGCCCCAGGAGATCGCATCATATGCGATCCGGTTAGCCTGATCGAGGTTCTGCTCGCCCGGCAGATCGAAGTCGGGCAGCAGCACGACAGGCGCTCCCATCAGGTTCTCGTCCGTTCGGTTTCTCGCAAGAACATAGACGACATATGGCCGGTCCTGGTCCGACGCGGCGCCGAGCAGCGTCGACAGCTCCTCTTCGCTGGAAATGTCGTACAGGAACAGAATTCGCGAGTTCTCCGCCTGCGCCCCGCCGACGAGCGACCCGGTAAGCTGGCCGAGCGTGTTGCGGATGGTCGCCGGGCGCGCCGAGACGGAGGTGGACAGGGAGTAGCCGATCGGGTTGTTCCGTTCGTCAAGGAGAGGCAGAGCCGGCAGTACGCCATGCGTCACCGGAATCGACTTGAAATCGGCGCGATCGGGAGGGGCGATCGCAGCCGTCGACACCGGCCCTCCCTGCTGTGCGAGGGCCGAGGCCGACATGACCATGAAGATGGCGCCGACGAATGCCAGTTTCATCTCATCCTCCGAATCCGAGGGTTAGCAACAGAAGCTTCAAGATGGTGAAAACGAGAAACAGGATGGTGATCAGCGCATAGAGCGTGATGAACAGGAACGGTGGCAGCAGGAAGCCTCGCATGAAGTGCTCGGAGAAGGCCCCCGCCTTCTGCAGCGAGGCGCAGACATGCGAATAGATACCCAGCAGGCCGAGGATCGGAGCCCCAGTGACCACCGGCGACTTGCCGACGACGTCGGCAAAGGCAAGCATCGAGTTGGGCGAATAGGCCCAGGTCGGCAGGACGACCATCAATGTCAGGATGACGAGGCCGGCTCCCGATGCGGTGCATCGCTCCCAATACGGCAGCCGGGTCTCCCGTTCGACCGCCATCATGATGCGGTTCAGGGCGTTCCTGGCCCATTTGAAGACGAGCAGGAGAAACTTGAAGCGGCCTTCGGGCCCGTTCGCACCTCCGTCCCCCTGTGCCATGCATGACCCCCGCCGCATTCGCAAAGAATGCTACTTATACGCACATAATCATACACTGTCTATTATTAGTTGTATTCTTCCCTGGCCCAGCACCCTTGCGCCACTGGCGGGTAGAACGCGGGCTGCTCCTCCGCCATCGTCGATCCGGGGCGTTCAACGCTCCGGGAGGACTTCGTGACAAAAGCCGCTGCCCCCTCGCCCGGCCGCGCCTACGCGCCGGACGGGCCGTATTCCTGGTTCCGGCTCGGCATCGCCATGCTGCTCGGCACGATCGGCAGCGTCGGCATGTGGGCGATCGTGGTCATGCTGCCGGCCGCGCAGGCCGAGTTCGGCGTCGGCCGCGGCGAGGCATCGCTGCCCTACACGCTGACGATGGTGGGCTTTGCGGTCGGCAACGTCGTCATCGGCCGCTTCGTCGACCGGATGGGCGTGGCCGTGCCGGTGGCGGTCGCCGCCGTCATCTCGGCGGTGGGCTTTGCGGCGGCGGCCTATGCACCGAGCATCTGGATGCTGGCGGCGGCGCAACTCCTGATCGGCATCGGCACGGCGGCGACCTTCGGGCCGCTGATGGCCGACGTCTCGCGCTGGTTCGAGAAGCAGCGCGGCATCGCGGTGGCCGCCTCGGCGACGGGCAACTACCTCGCCGGCGCGATCTGGCCCTTCGTGGTGCAATACGGACTGGAGAACGGCGGCTGGCGGGTGACATCGCTGGGGATCGGCATCTTCTGCGTCGTCACGATCGTGCCGCTGTCGATGCTGCTGCGCGGCCAGGCGCCGGAACCCGCCGGCGGCGCGGGCTTCGTTCCCAAGCCGAAATTCACCATCGACCTGTCGAACCGCGCCCTGCTGACGCTCCTGATCATCGCCGGCTTCGGCTGCTGCATGGCGATGGCGATGCCGCAGGTGCACATCGTCGCCTATTGCGCGGATCTCGGCTTCGGCGTGGCGCGCGGCGCCGAGATGCTGTCGCTGATGCTGGCCGCCGGCATCGTCAGCCGGTTGCTGTCGGGCTATGTCGCCGACCGGATCGGCGGGGTGAAGACGCTGCTCATCGGCTCGGTGCTGCAAGGGCTGTCGCTGCTGCTCTACATCCCGTTCGACGGGCTGGCCTCGCTCTACGTCGTGTCCTTCGTCTTCGGCCTGTCGCAGGGCGGCATCGTGCCGTGCTACGCCATCATCGTGCGCGAATACCTGCCGCCGCGCGAGGCCGGCGAGCGGATCGGCATCGTCATCATGGCGACGATCGCCGGCATGGCCGTCGGCGGCTGGGCGTCGGGCGCGATCTACGACATGACCGGCTCCTATGCGGCGGCCTTCCTCAACGGCATCGCCTGGAACATGCTCAACGTCGCGGTGATGGTGGCGATCCTGATGCGCACGCGGACGCGGCGGGACTTGGCGCTGGCGTGAGCGGGGGTGGAGCGACGCTAAGCCCTTGAGGGGGAGATGGCCGGTAGGCCAGAGGGGGGCGCCGTAGATTGCACGCGGTGGTGGGTGACCCTGCAACGATCATCGAGCGGACATCAACGTCCCGTCAGCCAGTCGGAGAAGCCGCGCCCCTTCGCGCCCCCCTCTGCCTGCCGGCATCTCCCCCACGAGGGGGGAGATCATGCTCTCCGGCAGCTTCGCAAGGAGCGCGCCCCCTCCACCATGCTTCGCATGGTCCCCCTCCCCCGTGAACGGGGGAGGATCAAGAGCCTCAGAATGCCTTGAAGGTGAGCGTGGTCAAGGTGCGGAAGATGCCCGGCACGTTGGCGACGTTCTCGTCGATGAACTTGCCGATGTCGACGTCCTCGGGGATGTAGAGCTTCATCAGGAGATCGTAGTCGCCGCTGGTCGAATAGAGCTCGGAGGCGATCTCGCGCTCGAACAGCGCGTCGGCGACCTCGTAGGTCTTGCCCGGGATACACTGGACCTGGACGAATACGGCTCGCATGGGCACTCCATCTGATGCACGCGACGACCGCCCGGCCGTCGCGCTGGTTCGACCTTCGGCGGATCGCGTCAGCCTGTCAACAGCGTGCGGGTCAGCACGTGCGATGCATCCGCCAACCCGTCGATGACGTTGAAATGGTGGCGGTCGGGCTCCTCTACGCAGCATGTCTCGGCGCCGAGCCCGGTCCAGACATTGGCGAGCAGCGCGTTCTGGCGGATGAATTCGGCGCGTTCGCCCGCTCCGACCCAGCAGCAGATGCGCGTGCCCGGCGCCGGCGCGAGCAATGCCGGGCTCTCGGCCGCCGCTTCGGCGGCGTCGAGCCGCAGCGTCTCGTTCATGGCGGTGCGCATCAGCGGCCGAAGGTCGTGCACGCCCGAGATCGAGACCACGTTGCGGATGCGCTCGCGCAGGGCCGCCGGCAAGGGCGAGTTCTCGCAGACCATGCGCGAGGCGAGGTGCCCGCCGGCGGAATGGCCGGCCAGGAACATCGGTCCTCCGACGCCGGCCGCCGCGTGTTCGATCGCCTGGCCGACCTCGGCCGTGATGTCGCGGATGCGCACCTGCGGGCACAGCGTGTAGGACGGCATGGCGACCGCGAAACCGCTGTCGACCGCGCCGCGCGCCAGATGCGACCACAGCGCGCGCTCGAGGCGCATCCAGTAGCCGCCATGGACGAAGACGACGAGGCCGGTCGGCTCGACCTCCGGGAGAAAGAGATCGTAGGCGTTGCGCTCGCCCGGCCCATAGGCGACCCCCAGACGCGCGCGGCCGGCCGCCTCCAGTTCCTCGCGATAGGCGCGCGCCGGCTCCATCCACGCCGCCGGCCAGCGGTCGCCGCCCGGAATGTTGGGGCCATTGGCATAGGCGTCGTCCCAATCGGCGATGCGGCGGCTGATCATGATGCTCTCTCCCTGACGGCGGCGAACCGCCCTGTCCTTTGGCGCGATTGTAGCGGCTTGGCGAGCGCGGGGAACCGGCCCCGCGGATTTTTCGCGCGCCACGTTTCGACCGATCGCGTCGCTCCTTCCTTCGCTCACCCGACGGGCGAGAACGGCGGCGCAGCGGCACGGGCCGTCATCCTCGGCCTTGTACCGAGGATCCGCCCCGACCTCGGGTTTCACGCATATCCTGCCACGCGGCGGAGTGCCGGAACGCGCCGGACCCTCGACGGTCGGCAGATCCTCGGGACAAGCCCGAGGATGTCGGCGTCGAAGCCGCCGCAACTGTCGATGATCGGAGCCGCCACACTAATTCCTTCAATCTTGAAATTTCAAGCTTGAAATAAAAAACGACCGCTGTCATGCTGCCGTCACGTCACAGGCAATGGAGACGAAGGCGAGATGAAGATCGCGGTCCTCGGCGGCGGCCCAGCCGGTCTCTATTTCGCCATCTCGATGAAGCTGCGGGATGCCGCGCATGACGTCACCGTCATCGAGCGCAACAAGCCCGACGACACGTTCGGCTGGGGCGTGGTGCTCTCGGACGAGACGCTGGACAATCTGGCGAAGAACGATCCCGTCAGCGCCGAACGCATCCGCGCCCATTTCGCCTACTGGGACGACATCGCCGTGCTCTACCGGCGCACGCGGACGGTGTCCTCCGGCCATGGTTTCTGCGGCATCGGCCGCAAGCAGCTGCTCGTGCTTCTGCAGGAGCGCGCCCGCGAGCTCGGCGTCGATCTCGCCTTCGAGACCGAGGCGCGCGAACCGCAGCACTACATGGAGCGCTACGACCTGGTGGTGGCCTCGGACGGGCTGAACTCGAAGACCCGCACGGCCTTCGCCGACGTGTTCAAGCCCGACATCGAGATGCGGGCCTGCAAGTTCGTCTGGCTGGGCACGCACCAGAAATTCGACGACGCCTTCACCTTCATCTTCGAGGAGACGGACAAGGGCTGGGTGTGGGCGCATGCCTACCAGTTCGATCCCGACACCGCGACCTTCATCGTCGAGTGCAGCCAGGAGACCTGGGACCGTTTCGGCTTCGGCGCGATGTCGAAGGAGGAGTCCATCGCGACCTGCGAGGCGATCTTCAGGGACCATCTCGGCGGCCATGCGCTGATGTCCAACGCCAACCATGTGCGCGGCTCGGCCTGGATCAATTTCCCGCGCGTCTTGTGCGAGCGCTGGTCGCACGCAAACCTGGCGCTGATGGGCGACGCGGCGGCGAGCGCGCATTTCTCGATCGGCTCGGGCACCAAGCTGGCCGTCGAGAGCGCCATCGCGCTCGCCGACTACGTGACCTCGGAGGCAACGCTCGCCGCCGCCTTCGAGAAGTACGAGGCGGCGCGGCGCACCGAGGTGCTGAAGCTGCAATCGGCGGCGCGCAACTCGCTGGAATGGTTCGAGGACATCGAGCGCTACCTCAATCTCGATCCGGTGCAGTTCAACTATTCGCTGCTGACCCGCTCGCAGCGCATCAGCCACGAGAACCTCAGGCTGCGCGACAAGGACTGGCTGGGCGGCGCCGAGCGCTGGTTCCAGGTGCAGGCCGGAAGCCCGGCCAACACGGCGCGGGCGCCGATGTTTGCGCCGTTCAGGCTGCGCGACATGACGCTGGCGAATCGCGTCGTCGTCTCGCCGATGGCGCAGTACAAGGCCGTCGACGGCTGCCCGACCGACTGGCACTTCGCCCATTATGCCGAGCGCGCCAAGGGCGGCGCGGCGATGCTGACGATCGAGATGACCTGCGTGTCGCCGGACGGCCGCATCACGCCCGGCTGCCCCGGCTTCTACGCGCCGGAGCACGAGACGGCATGGAAGCGGCTGGTGGATTTCGTCCATGCCGAAACCGAGGCGAAGATCTGCGCCCAGATCGGCCATGCCGGCGCCAAGGGCTCGACGCAGGTGGGCTGGGAGGACGCCGACTGCCCGCTGCCCGAAGGCAACTGGCCGCTGCTGTCGGCCTCCGCCATCGCCTGGTCGGAGATCAACGCCGTGCCGAAGGCGATGGACCGCGCCGACATGGACATGGTGCGCGACCAGTTCGTGGCGTCGGCTGAGATGGCGCAGCGCTGCGGCTTCGACATGATCGAGCTGCACATGGCGCATGGCTATCTGCTGTCCTCCTTCATCACGCCGGTGACCAACCGCCGAACCGACGAATATGGCGGCAGCCTCGCAAACCGCATGCGCTATCCGCTGGAGGTGTTCCGCGCCGTGCGGGCCGCATGGCCGGACGAGAAGCCGATCTCGGTGCGCATCTCGGCTAATGACTGGGTCGGCGAGGACGGCGTCACGCCGCAGGAGGCGGTCGCCATCGCGCGGATGCTGAAGGATGCGGGCGTCGACATCTGCGACGTGTCGGCCGGGCAGACGTCGAAGCAGGCAAAGCCCGTCTATGGCCGCATGTTCCAGACGCCGTTTTCCGACCGCATCCGCAACGAGACCGGCATGGCGACCATGGCGGTGGGCAACATCTACGAGCCCGACCACGTCAACTCGATCCTGATGGCCGGCCGCGCCGATCTCGTCTGCCTCGCACGGCCGCATCTGGCCGACCCCTACTGGACGCTGCACGCGGCAGCGTCCCTCGGCGATCGCGGCGTGGCGTGGCCCAAGCCCTATCTGGCCGGCCGCGACCAGCTCTACCGGCTGGCGGAGCGGCAAGAGCAGATGACGGGGAAGGTGTGATGGTGGCGGTTCAAATGGGTAGCGCCCGGAGCATTTCCGGAAATTCTGGAACTCTGGCGCGCCCCCTCGAGAGGTCTCGCCCATGACCATCTCCCTCTCCCACGCACTCGTCACCGGGGGCGCGACCGGCATCGGCAAGGCAACCGCGCTGGCGCTGGCGGAAGCGGGCGTCGAGGTGACGATCTGCGGCCGCCGGGCGGAGCCGCTGGAAGCCGTGGCGGCGCTGAACCCGCGCATCCATGCCATGACGGCCGACGTGACCGACGAGGCCTCCGTGGAGGCGCTCTACACGCAAGCGCAGGCCGCGCGCGGGCCGATCGAGATCGTGGTGGCCAATGCCGGGATCGCGTCGAGCGCGCCGGCGCACAAGACGACGCTCGCCGACTGGAACCGGATCCTCGACGTCAACCTGACCGGCGCGTTCCTGACCGTGCGCCCGGCGCTGGCCGGCATGGCGGAGCGCAAGCGCGGGCGGCTGATCTTCATCGCTTCGGTGGCGGGTCTGCGCGGCTCGGCCTATGTGGCGCCCTATGTCGCGTCCAAGCATGGCGTGGTGGGCCTGATGCGGGCACTGGCGGCGGAACTGCTGAAGACCGGCGTGACCGTCAATGCGATCTGCCCCGGCTATGTCGAGACCGAGATGCTGGAGGAGTCGATCGCCCGGGTGATGGAGAAGACCGGGCGGAGCGAAGAGCAGGCGCGTGAGGGTTTCGCCGCCTTCAACCCGAACCACCGGCTGATCAAGCCCGAGGAGGTGGCGGGCGCGGTGCTGTGGCTGGCGAGCGACGCGGCGATCTCCGTCACCGGACAGCCGGTCGCGATCACGGGAGGCTGACGATGGCGGACGCACCCCTCGCTGCGCTCGACGCACCGCCGGCCTCCAAGGAGCGGCTGAGGCTGTGGATCCGGCTGCTGCGCGCCTCGCGCATCGTCGAGAACGAGCTGCAGGGACGGCTGAAGCGCGAATTCGAGACCACCCTGCCCCGCTTCGACGTGATGGCGGCGCTGAACCGCACGCCGGACGGCATGCTGATGAGCGACCTGTCGCGCACCCTGCTGGTGTCCAACGGCAACGTGACGGGCATCGTGGACCGTCTCGTCAATGACGGCTTCGTGGCGCGCACGCGTCGCGACGGCGACCGCCGCACCTCGATCGTGACGCTGACCGAGCAAGGCGCCGAAGCGTTTCGCAGCATGGCGGCCGCGCATGAAGGCTGGATCGACGAGCTTCTGGGCGGTGTCGGCGAACAGGACGCGCGACGCCTGTCGACGATGCTGAAGACGTTTCGCAGCAACTGGGAGGATGAACATTGACCGCGATGGCCGGGCTGACCCCGCAGCACTTCCTCTGGGAGGCGAAGGACGGCGTGGCGCAGGTGCGCCTCAACCGTCCCGACCGCAAGAACCCGCTGACCTTCGAGAGCTATGCCGAGTTGCGCGACACGTTCCGGGCGCTGGTCTATGCCGACGACATCGACGTGGTGGTGTTCCTGCCCAATGGCGGCAACTTCTCGTCGGGCGGCGACGTGCACGAGATCATCGGCCCGCTGACGAAGATGGACATGAAGGGCCTCATCGCCTTCACGCGCATGACGGGCGATTTCGTCAAGGCGATGATCCATTGCGGCAAGCCGATCATCTCGGCGGTGGACGGCGTGGCGGTGGGCGCCGGCGCCATCATCACCATGGCCTCGGACATCCGGCTCGCGACGCCCGAGGCCAAGACCGCCTTCCTGTTCACCCGCGTCGGGCTGGCCGGCTGCGACATGGGCGCCTGCGCGATCCTGCCGAGGCTGATCGGCCAGGGCCGGGCGGCCGAACTGCTCTACACCGGCCGCTCGATGACGGCCGCCGAGGGCGAGCGCTGGGGCTATTACAACCGCATCGTCTCGGCCGAGGCGCTGGAAGCCGAGGCGCTGTCGCTCGCAGCGTCGATCGCCGCCGGCCCCACCTTCGCGCACGGGATCACCAAGACGCAGCTGAACCAGGAATGGTCGATGGGGCTCGACCAGGCGATCGAGGCCGAAGCGCAGGCGCAGGCGATCTGCATGCAGACCGGCGACTTCCGCCGCGCCTACGAAGCCTTCGTGGCGAAGGCGAAGCCGGTGTTTCAGGGGGATTGAGAGATGGGAGGCTTTGGATTTCTACCTACTCGCGGACCTCGCGTTCCTTCGCGCCCCCCTCTGTCCTGCCGGGCGAGACGAGTGGCTCGCCCCGTCAGGCAGGACAAAGGGGGGCGCCGTAGAACGCCGACGTCAAACCCGGGAGCGACGCAGCATGCCTGACCGCTCCTTCCTGTCCTGGCCCTTCTTCGAGGCGCGCCACCGCGCCCATGCCGAACGGCTGGAGGCGTGGTGCGCGGAAAACCTGCCCGTCGATCACCACGACGTCGACGCCGCCTGCCGCCGTCTGGTGGCGGCGCTCGGCCGCGACGGCTGGCTGATGCCGACCGCCATCGATCCGGAGACGCCCGCGCCGCTCGACGTGCGCATGCTCTGCCTCACCCGCGAGACGCTGGCGCGCCATGACGGGCTCGCCGACTTCGCCTTCGCCATGCAGGGGCTCGGCACCGGCGCGATCAGCCTGTTCGGCACGGCGGAGCAGCAGCGCTGGCTGGAGAGGACCCGGCGCGGCGAGGCGATCTCGGCGTTTGCGCTGTCGGAGCCGCGGTCGGGCTCGGACGTCGCCAACATGGACATGACGGCGGCGCGCGACGGCGGCGACTACGTGCTGTCGGGCGAGAAGACCTGGATCTCCAATGGCGGGATCGCCGACGTCTACACCGTGTTTGCCCGCACCGGCGAGGCGCCGGGCGCGCGCGGCCTGTCCTGCTTCCTCGTGCCGGCCGAGACGCCGGGGCTCACCGTCGCCGAACGGCTGGAAGTGATCGCGCCGCATCCGCTGGCCAGGCTCTCCTTCGACGGCGTCCGCGTGCCGGCCTCGGCCCTGATCGGCAAGCCGGGCGACGGCTTCCGCATCGCCATGTCGGTGCTCGACGTGTTCCGCTCGACGGTCGGCGCGGCCGCACTCGGCTTCGCACGGCGTGCACTCGATGAATCGCTTTTGCGCGCCAACAGCCGGGAACTGTTTGGAAAACCGCTGTTCGACCTGCAGATGGTGCAAGGCCATCTGGCCGAGATGGCGCTCGACGTCGATGCCTCGGCGCTGCTGGTCTACCGCGCCGCCTGGACCAAGGATTCGGGCGCGCCGCGCGTGACGCGGGAGGCGGCGATGGCGAAGCTTCATGCCACCGACAGCGCGCAGTCGGTGATCGACAAGGCGGTGCAGATCCATGGCGGCGACGGCGTGCGCAAGGGGCACATCGTCGAAAGCCTCTACCGCGAGATCCGCGCGCTGCGGATCTACGAGGGGGCGTCCGACGTGCAGAAGGTGGTGATCGCAAGACAGGTGATGGGGAGCCAGGGCGCATGACGGCTTGTTCGAGAGACGGCGAGGCGAAGCATACCCCCACCCCTAACCCCTCCCCACAAGGGGGAGGGGGACATGGTCGCGTCCTTGGCAATGAGATGCTTCGCAGGCGAGAGGCGGGACGAGCGGGTTCCCCTCCCCCTTGTGGGGAGGGGTTAGGGGTGGGGGTATGCGCGGGAGCCCAGCCATGATCCTCGGACCCTCCGGCCACGCCGACACGTTTGCCCGCGACAATCTTCCGCCTGCCGACCAGTGGCCGGAGCTTCCCCAGGCCGGCTTTGGCTACCCCGAATGGCTGAACGCGGGCGTCGAACTGACCGACCGGATGGTGGAACGCGGCTTCGGCGACCACACCGCGCTGATCGGCAACGGGCGGCGGCGCACCTACAAGGAACTCTCGGACTGGACCAACCGGCTGGCGCACGCGCTGGTGGAGGATTACGGCGTCAGGCCCGGCAACCGGATCCTGATCCGCGGGCCGAACAACCCGGCGGTGGTGGCCTGCTGGCTGGCCGCCACCAAGGCCGGGGCGGTGGTGGTCAACACCATGCCGATGCTGCGGGCGGGCGAACTGGGCAAGATCGTCGACAAGGCCGAGATCGCGCTGGCGCTCTGCGACACGCGGGCGCTCGACGAGATGGTGGCCTGCGCCAAGCAGAGCCGATTCCTGAAGCAGGTGATCGGCTTCGACGGGACGGCCAACCATGATGCCGAACTCGACCGTGCGGCGCTGGACAAGCCGGTGCGGTTCGAGGCGGTGAAGACCGGCCGGGACGACGTCGCGCTGCTCGGCTTCACCTCCGGCACGACCGGCGTGCCGAAGGCGACGATGCATTTCCACCGCGACCTTCTGATCATCGCCGACGGCTACGCGAAAGAGGTGCTCGGCGTGACGCCGGACGACGTGTTCGTCGGCTCGCCGCCGCTCGCCTTCACCTTCGGGCTGGGCGGGCTCGCGATCTTCCCGCTGCGCTTCGGCGCGGCGGCCGCACTTCTGGAGAATGCCTCGCCGCCCAACATGGTCGAGATCATCGAGAAGTACCGCGCCACGATCAGCTTCACCGCGCCGACCGCCTATCGCGCCATGCTGGCGGCCATGGACGACGGCGCCGACCTCTCGTCGCTCAGGATCGCGGTGTCGGCCGGCGAGACGCTGCCCGGCCCGGTGTTCGAGGACTGGACGCGGAAGACCGGCAAGCCGATCCTCGACGGCATCGGCGCGACCGAGATGCTGCACATCTTCATCTCCAACCGGCTCGACGACCGGCATCCGGCGACGACCGGTCGGCCGGTGACGGGCTACGAGGCGAAGATCGTCGACAAGGACATGAACGAGGTGCCGCGCGGCACGATCGGCAAGCTTGCGGTGCGCGGGCCGACCGGCTGCCGCTACCTCGCCGACGATCGCCAGGGCGATTATGTGCGGGAGGGCTGGAACATCACCGGCGACGCCTTCTGCCAAGACGAGGACGGCCGGTTCCATTTCGCCGCGCGCGCCGACGACCTGATCGTCTCGGCCGGCTACAACATCGCCGGGCCGGAGGTGGAGGCGGCGCTGCTGTCGCATCCCGACGTCCTTGAATGCGCGGTGATCGGCGTCGCCGACGAGGCGCGCGGCCAGATCGTGCAGGCGCATGTGGTGCTCATCCAGGGCTGCGCGCCAGACGAGGGGACGGCCAAGCGGCTGCAGGACCACGTCAAGGCCACCATCGCCCCGTTCAAATATCCCCGCTCGGTGATCTTCACCACCGCTCTGCCGAAGACGCAGACCGGCAAGATCCAGCGCTTCAGGCTGCGGGAAGGATGACGGGCATGGCGGTGGAGCAGCAGACGAACGGCAGTTTCGAACCGGCACCGTCGAGAGCATCAGCGGGCGCTGGGTTGTTCCTGCAAGGCCGCGTACCCCCACCCCTCACCCCTCCCCACAAGGGGGAGGGGGACGTCGGCGTGGGCGCCCCATCGACATCACGGCTGGCAAGCGGCGACGGCGGCAAATCCCCCTCCCCCTTGTGGGGAGGGGTGAGGGGTGGGGGTACCGCCCTGCGCGAAGACATCCAGCGCCGCAGAGGCAATCTCCCGGGCACCGGCACCCACCCCCGACAAGGCGACCACCCATGGCGGGAGAACCCCCGCGCTCCCCTCCCCCGCCGCCCGGCCCATCCCCGAACGCGAACGGCGGCAGTGTACCCATGACCGATTTCACCGCGACCCGCGCCGCCTTCGACCTTCCCGACGGGATCGTCTATCTCGACGGCAACTCGCTCGGCCCCTTGCCGCGGGCCGCCCGCGAACGCGTGGCGCGCGAGGTCGAGGTCTCGTGGGGCCGGATGCTGATCCGCGGCTGGAACGAGGCCGGCTGGATGGACCTGCCCGAAGTCGTCGGCAAGAAGATCGGCCGGCTGGTCGGCGCGCCGACGGGCTCGGTGGTGGCGGGCGACTCGACATCGGTGAATCTGTTCAAGGCCTTGACGGCGGCTCTCGATCTGTCGGGCGAACGCAAGGTGGTGCTGTCGGACAGCGGCAACTTCCCGACCGACCTCTATGTGGCGCAGCAGGCGCTGGCGGCGCTCGGCCGCGGGCACGTGCTGAAGATCGTCGCGCCCGAGGAGGTGGACGGCGCGATCGACGAGACGGTGGCGGTGCTGATGCTGACGCAGGTCGACTATCGCAGCGGCCGGCTGCACGACATGGCCGCCCTCACCGCCAAGGCGCATGCGGCGGGCGTGATGACGGTCTGGGATCTCGCGCATTCGGCCGGCGCGCTGCCCGTCGACCTGTCGGGCACGGGCGCCGATTTCGCCATCGGCTGCGGCTACAAGTATCTCAACGGCGGCCCCGGCGCGCCGGCCTTCATCTACGTCCGTCCCGAGCATGCCGAACGGGTTTCGCCCGCGCTCGCCGGATGGATGGGCCATGCGGCGCCCTTCGCCTTCGACCTCGGATACGTGCCGGCCGACGGCGTCAACCGCATGCGGGTGGGGACGCCGCCGATCCTGTCGATGGCCTCGCTCGACGCGGCGCTCGACGTCTGGGACGGCGTCTCGATGGCGGACCTCCGGGCGCGCTCGATCGAGCTGTCGCAGACCTTCATCGCCGAGGTGGAGGCGCGCTGCCCGCAGCTGACGCTCGCCTCGCCGCGCGATCCCGCGCTGCGCGGCAGCCAGGTGTCGTTCGCCTTTGCCGAGGGCTATGCGGCCATGCAGGCGGCGATCGCCCACGGCGTGGTCGGCGACTTCCGCGCGCCCGACATCATGCGCTTCGGCTTCACGCCGCTCTATGTCGGCCTCGACGACGTGGTGCGCGCCGCCGAGGTCCTGGAGCGCGTGATGGGCGAGCGGCTGTGGGACCGTCCGGAATTCAAGCAGCGGGCCAAGGTCACGTGAGCGCGCCGCACGATCCCTCGACGGACGGCGCGGTGACCGATTTCGCGCGGCGGATGTCCTATTCGGACTATCTGAAGCTCGACGGCATCCTCGACGCGCAGGCGCCGCTGTCGTCCTCGCCCGACGAGATGCTGTTCATCATCCAGCACCAGACGTCGGAACTGTGGATGAAGCTCGCGATCCACGAACTGACGGCGGCGATGGCGGCCATCGCGCGCGACGATTTGCGCCCCGCCTTCAAGATGCTGACGCGGGTGGCGCGCATCTTCGAGCAGCTGAACGGTGCCTGGGACGTGCTGCGCACCATGACGCCCAGCGAATACACGCGCTTTCGCTCCGCGCTCGGCCAGTCGTCGGGGTTCCAGTCCTGGCAGTACCGGGCGATCGAGTTCCTGGCGGGCAACCGCAACCTCGCGATGCTGAAGCCGCACGGCCACGACGCGACGACGACGGCGGTGCTGGAGGGCATCCTCGCCCGGCCGAGCCTCTATGACGAGGCGATCCGGCTGCTCGTGCGCGAGGGCTTCGACCTGTCGGGCGAGGCGGAGCGCGCCGACCTGCGCGAGCAGCGCGTTGCGAGCGACGCCGTCATGGGCGCCTGGAAGGCGGTCTACCAGGATCCCGAGCGCCATTGGGCGCTCTACGAACTGGCCGAGAAGCTGGTCGACTTCGAGGATTATTTCCGCCGCTGGCGCTTCAACCACGTGACGACGGTGGAGCGGATCATCGGGCTGAAGCGCGGCACCGGCGGCACCGGCGGGGTTTCCTATCTCAGGCGGATGCTGGAGGTGGAACTGTTCCCGGAATTGTGGAAAGTCAGAACGGAACTTTGAGCGGCTATCAGCCGCCGAAGCAGGGAATGCCGGACAAACGTCGCGCAAGGCGGCACCCGGTCGAAAGCCAGAGGGCAAGAAAAGGGAGACTGAACATGAAGACCATCATTGCAGCGGGGATTGTGGGCCTCGCCATGAGCGTGAGCGGCCTGGCATTCGCCGAGCCGGTCAAGATCGGCATGATCACCACGCTGTCGGGCGGCGGCGCCGGCCTCGGCATCGACGTGCGCGACGCCTTCGCGCTCGCCATGAAGCAGGCGAACAATCCCGACGTGACGGTCGTCACCGAGGACGACGCGATGAAGCCGGAGATCGCCGTCCAGATCGCCGACAAGATGATCCAGAGCGACAAGGTCGACATCCTGACCGGCATCATCTGGTCGAACCTCGCCATGGCCGTCGTGCCGAGCGCGACCGGCCAGGGCATCATCTACATCTCGCCGAATGCCGGCCCCTCGCCGCTGGCCGGCGCCAACTGCAACGCCAACTATTTCAACGTCGCCTACCAGAACGACAATTTCCACGAGGCGATGGGCGAATATGCCAACAAGGACTACAAGAAGGTCTACATCCTGGCGCCGAACTATCCGGCCGGCAAGGATTCGCTGACCGGCTTCAAGCGCTTCTACAAGGGCGAGCTGGCCGGCGAGGTCTACACGCAGCTCGGCCAGACCGACTACGCGGCCGAAATCGCGCAGATCCGCGCCTCGGGCGCCGATTCGGTGTTCTTCTTCCTGCCGGGCGGCATGGGCATCGCCTTCACCAAGCAGTGGGCGCAGTCGGGCGTCGACCTGCCGCTGATGGGTCCGGCCTTCTCGTTCAGCCAGGACGTGCTGCCGGCGATCGGCGACGCGGCGCTCGGCGTCAAGAACTCGGCTTCCTGGTCGCCCGACCTCGACAACGAGGCCAACAAGGCCTTCGTCGAGGCCTTCCAGGCCGAATACGGCCGCCTGCCGTCGGTCTATGCCGCGCAGTCCTACGACACGGCCAACCTGATCCTCTCGGCCATGGGCAAGGCGGGCGTCTCCGACAAGGACGCCTTCAAGGCGGCGCTGAAGGAAGCGGACTTCGCCTCGGTACGCGGCTCGTTCAAATTCAACACCAACCAGCACCCGATCCAGAACATCTACGTGCGCGAGGTGGTGAAGGAGGGCGACGTGTTGACCAACAAGATCATCGACACCGCCTTCGAGAACCACGAGGACGCCTACGCCAAAGACTGCAAGATGTAGGAAGTAGAAGAGAAGCACCCCTCACCGGTTCGCTTCGCGAACCACCTCTCCCCCTGCCCGGGGGAGAGGATCAGCCAATCGCGAGAGCCGCGGTTCCTCGTCCCACGCAACCGGGGAGAGGTGCCGCGCCCCGCGGCCAACCGGCCGCAAGCGAGGCAGCGAGGGAACCGTTCGACCTCACGCACGCCCGGAAACAGACTTGCAAACCGCCCTCCTCATCGAGCAGATCCTCAACGGCCTCCAGTTTGGCGTCATGCTGTTCCTGATGGCGGCCGGGCTGACGCTGATCTTCGGCGTCATGGGACTGATCAACCTCGCCCATGGCTCGCTCTACATGGTGGGCGCGTTCGCCTGCGCGACGGTGGCGGCGGCGACCGGCTCGTTCTGGCTCGGCCTCGTCGCCAGCCTGGCGGCGGCGGCCGCGGCCGGGGCGCTGATGGAAATCACCGTCATCCGGCGGCTCTACGAACGCGATCATCTGGACCAGGTGCTCGCGACCTTCGCGCTGATCCTCGTCTTCTCGGAAGGCACGCGCTGGATCTTCGGCTCCATTCCGCTCTATCTCAACATCCCGCCGCTTCTGGCCGGCGCCATCCCCCTGCCGGGCGGCTCGGCCTATCCGCTCTACCGCGTGGCCATCATCGGCGTGGGGATTGCGGTCGCCATCGGGCTGCACCTCCTGATCACGCGAACCCGGCTCGGCATGCGCATCCGCGCCGGCGAAAGCGACCGCGAGATGATCGGCGCGCTCGGCGTCGACATCCGCACGCTCTACACGGTCGTCTTCGCGCTCGGCGCGGCGCTGGCCGGGCTCGCCGGCGCCATGGTCGGCGCGCTTCAATCGGTGCAGGTGGGGATGGGCGAGCCGGTGCTGATCCTCGCCTTCGTCGTCATCGTGATCGGCGGCATCGGCTCGATTCACGGCGCGCTGGTCGGCGCGCTGCTGGTCGGGCTGATCGACACGCTCGGGCGCTTCCTGCTGCCCGTCGCGCTCGCCACCTTCATGGGGCCGTCGGCTGCGGCCAGCATCGGCGCCTCGGTGGCCTCGATGCTCATCTACGTCTTCATGGCGCTGGTGCTGGCGATCCGCCCGCGCGGCCTGTTTGCCGCAGCCGGCTGAGGATGCACAAGTGACCCGCGAAACCCTCATCAGCCTCGCCATCGTGCTCGCCCTGCTCGCCATCCCGCTGTGGGCGACGGCCGCGGGCGAGACCTTCTACATCACGCTCGCGACCCGCATGGCGATCCTGGCGCTGGCGGCCGTCGGCCTCAACATCGCGCTCGGCCTCGGCGGGCTGGTCTCCTTCGGGCACGCCGCCTTCTTCGGCATCGGCGGCTATGCGGCCGGCATCCTGGCCAGCCATGCCTTCAACATGGAGCCGCTGCCCTTCGGGCTCCCGGGCACGAACGCCATGCCCGTGATCTGGATCGTGGCGATCGTCGCGTCGGGCCTGGTGGCGCTGGCCATCGGCGCGATCAGCCTGCGGACGGCCGGCGTCTACTTCATCATGATCACGCTCGCCTTCGCGCAGATGATCTTCTATTTCGCCATCTCCTGGCCGGCCTATGGCGGCGAGGACGGGCTGTCGATCTTCGTCCGCAACCAGTTTCCGGGCGTCAACACGCTGAACGGGCTCTCCTTCTTCTTCGTCTGCTTCACGCTCCTGATCGCGTCGCTGGGCCTGTTTTCGCTGCTGCGCGCCTCGCGCTTCGGCGCGGCCTTGCAGGCGGCGCGCCAGAACGAGCAGCGGCTGGCCACCGTCGGCATCGCGCCCTACCGCATCCGCCTCGCCGCCTTCGTCATCTCGGCCATGGTGACGGGCCTGGCCGGCGCGCTGTTTGCCGATCTCAACCGCTTCGTCAGCCCCTCGATGCTGTCGTGGCACATGTCGGGCGAACTGATCGTGCTGATCATCCTCGGCGGCGTCGGGCGGCTGGCCGGTCCCGTGGCGGGCGCGATGCTCTATGTCGCGTTCGAATATTTCCTCGGCGGCATCACCGAGCGCTGGCAATTGTTCCTCGGGCTGCTGCTGCTCGCCGTCGTGCTGTTCGCGCGCGGCGGCGTGGTGGGGCTTCTTGCCGGAAAGGCGCGCCATGGCTGAGCCGGTCCTCAAGCTTTCGAACCTGACCAAGACCTTCGGCGCCCTGAAGGCGACCGACGACGTCAGCCTCGACCTCAAGCCCGGCGAGATCCACGCGCTGATCGGCCCGAACGGCGCCGGCAAGTCGACGCTGATCCACCAGATCGCCGGCAGCCTGCGGCCCGACACCGGATCGATCCGCTTCCTCGGCCACGACGTCGGCGCGCTCGGCGTGCCCGAAAGGGCGCGGATGGGTCTTGGGCGGACGTTCCAGATCTCGTCGCTGACGCCGGAGTTTTCCGCGCTGCGCAACGTCATGCTGGCGGTGCAGGCGCGGCAGGGCACGAGCTTCCGCTTCTTCAGGCCGGTAATGCGCGACCGCACGCTGACCGAACCGGCGATGGCGATGCTGGAGCGTGTCGGGCTTGCCGGCCGGGCAGCGGTTCCCGCCGCCGAACTCTCGCATGGCGAGCGGCGGCAGCTCGAGATCGCCATCGCGCTGGCGCTGGGCTCGAAAGCCTTCCTGCTCGACGAGCCGATGGCCGGCATGGATCCGGAGGGCTCGAAGACGCTCACCGGCTTCCTCGACCAGTTGCGCGCGGAGGCGCCGATCCTGCTCGTCGAGCACGACATGGACGCCGTCTTCGCGCTCGCCGACCGCATCACCGTGCTGGTCTACGGCCGGGTGATCGCGACCGGCACGGTGGAGGACATCCGCAACGACGCGGACGTGCGCCGCGCCTATCTCGGAGAGGAGGCATGACGATGCTCCTCGAGGTGTCCGGCATCGAGACCTTCTATGGCGCCAGCCAGGCGCTGTTCGGCGTCGACCTCTCCGTCGCCGAAGGCGAGGTCGTGGCGCTGATGGGCCGCAACGGCATGGGCAAGACGACGACGATCCGCTCGATCTGCCGGCTCAATCCGCCGCGCAAGGGACGCATCGCCTTCGCCGGGCGCGACATCGCGGGCCTGCGCGCCTTCCGCGTCGCGCGGCTCGGCATCGGGCTGGTGCCGGAAGGCCGCCGCTGCTTCCCGAACCTGACCGTGCGCGAGAACCTGGTCGCGGCCGCACGAACCGGCCAATGGACGCTTTCGCGCATCGAGGCTTTGTTTCCCCGGCTGGCCGAGCGCCGCGACCAGTTCGCCTCGACGCTGTCGGGCGGCGAGCAGCAGATGCTGGCGATCGGCCGCGCGCTGATGACCAATCCGCGGCTCCTGATCCTCGACGAGGCGACGGAGGGGCTGGCGCCCGTCATCCGGCGCGACATCTGGACCTCGATCCGCACGCTGAAGGCCGAGGGCCAGTCGATCCTGGTCGTCGACAAGACGATGGCCGAGCTTCTGCCGGTCGCCGACCGCTGCACCATCATCGAGAAGGGCCGCACGGCCTGGACCGGCATTCCCGCCGAGCTGACCGACGCCATACGCGACCGGCTCCTCGGCGTCTGACTGGAGGAACCTTGAATGGCGAACACGCCCGAAAACCGGGAACTGCACCCGTCGACCTGGAAAGCCGCCAAGGGCTATGCCAACGGCATGCTGGCGGAGGGACGCACGATCTGGGTCGGGGGGCAGATCGGCTGGAACGGCGACCAGGTCTTCGAGACCGACGATTTCGTCGGACAGGTGCGCCAGGCGCTGGACAACATCGCCGCCGTGCTGGCCGAGGCGGGCGCGGAACCGCGCCACGTCGTGCGGCTGACCTGGTACATCACCGACAAGGCCGAATACCTCGCCCGCCTGCCGGAGATCGGCCAGGCCTACCGCGCCGTGATGGGCAAGCACTTTCCGGCGATGACCATGGTGCAGGTGGTGGCGCTGATCGAGGATCGCGCCAAGGTGGAGATCGAAGCGACGGCGGTGCTGCCGGGCTGAAAAGCGGCGTTGTCGCAATCGACGCGCCCCGGCATCCTTGCAAATTTAAAGCCAGCCTTTAAATTTGCAAGGATAGAGACACGGACGCCGCTGCCGGGGACGAGCAGAAGGACATGTTCGTATCGGCGGCTCCGTCGCAGTGTCCGGTGGATCGAGACAACGAAGTCCCGCCTCGTTCTGGCCCAACATCCGTTCACATGCACAGGCTTGCGGCACCGTGCGGGCTTTGCCACACACGCGCGATGAACAGTCAAGCCTCGATCCCCAAGGCCGCGCTCTGGATGGGCGGCTGGCTCGTCCTGATGCTGACCATGACGGTTGCGGGACGCGAAGCCACCCGCAACCTCGACCTGTTCCAGATCATGGTCATGCGCTCGGTGATCGGGCTTGTCATGCTGATGCCCCTGGTCATGCTGGCCGGCGGCTTTCGTTCCGTGCGCACGACGGCGATCGGGCAGCATGTCGGCCGCAACGTCGTGCATTATGGCGGCCAGTATCTGTGGCTCTACGCCCTGACGCTGATCCCGATCGCGCAGCTGATCTCGATCGAGTTCACGATGCCGATCTGGACGGCGATCCTGGCCGCGCTGTTCCTTGGCGAACGCATCGGCTGGCGCAAGGCCGTCTCCATCGCGCTGGGGCTGGCCGGCGTCGCGATCATCGTGCGGCCGGGCGCCGACACGATCAATGTCGGCCAAGTGCTGGCGCTGGCCTCGGCGGTGGCTTTCGCGATCTCGGTGATCATGGTCAAGGCGCTGACGCGGCGCGACAGCGTCACCGCCATCATCTTCTGGATGCTGGTCATCCAGACCGTGCTCGGGCTGGTTCCGGCGCTGCTGGTCTGGACGACGCCGACGGCCGTCGACTGGCCGTGGATCCTGCTGGTGTCGTTCTGCGGCACCTTCTCGCACTACTGCATGGCGCGCGCGATGGTGCATGCCGAAGCGACCATCGTCGTGCCGATGGACTTCCTGCGCGTGCCGCTCGCCGCCGTCCTCGGCTACCTCGTCTATGCCGAGGCGATCGACATGTTCACGGCGCTCGGCGGGGCGCTGATCCTGTTTGGCAACCTGTTGAACCTGCGGCGCGGCGGCACGGCGCGAATTCCCCCAAAGGAAAGCCACGCAGATGGGGAAAAGCCCTGAAAGGGGCGCCCCAGGCCGGCTTTTCCTTGTCAACGCCGTCCGGGCCGGTCTATCACCGGGCGACATCCGGGATGGCGAGAAATGGCGCGGGAAGCGCCCCGCCCGACCGAAGGGGAGCACGGCGGGAGCATGCCGACCATCATTGACGTCCAGGACGTGTCGAAGCGCTTCGGCAACGTGCTTGCGGTCGACCATTGCTCGCTGTCGGTCGAGAAGGGCTCGATCACAGGATTGATCGGTCCCAACGGCGCCGGCAAGACGACGCTCTTCAACATGGTGGCGGGTGCGTTTCCCCCCTCTTCCGGCCGCATCCTGCTCGACGGCGAGGACGTGACCGGGCTGAAGGCGCATGAACTGTTCGGGCGCGGCCTGCTGCGCACGTTCCAGATCGCGCAGGACTTTTCCAACATGACGGCGATCGAGAACCTGATGATGGTTCCGGCCGGCCAGGCGGGCGAGAACCTTTTCTCCGCCTGCTTTCGCCGCGGCGCGGTGTTGCGGGAGGAGGCGGAGGTGCGCCGCCGCGCCGAGGAGGTCATCGACGTCATCCGGCTCGAGCACGTGAAGAACGAGCGGGCGGGCAATCTCTCCGGCGGGCAAAAGAAGCTGCTCGAACTGGGCCGCGTGATGATGACGAAACCGCGCGTCGTGCTGCTCGACGAGATCGCGGCCGGCGTCAACCGCACGCTTCTCAACGACCTCGCCGCGGTGGTGCAGCGTCTCAACCGCGAGGAAGGCCTCACCTTCTTCGTCATCGAGCACGACATGGACCTGATCGCCCGGCTGTGCGACCCGGTGATCGTGATGGCAGCCGGCAGCGTGATGATGCAGGGGCCGATGTCGCAGATCCGCAACGATCCCGAGGTGATCGAGGCCTATTTCGGCGGTTCGCCGGCCGTGGAGGCGCATTGATGCCGCTGCTGGAGATGACGAACATCCATGGCGGCTACGGCGGCGCCAACATCCTCAACGGCGTGTCGATCGCCATCGAGGCCAACCAGATCGGCGTCATCGTCGGCCCCAACGGCGCCGGCAAGTCGACGACGCTGAAGGCGCTCTTCGGGCTGCTGACGGTCAGCGAAGGCAGCATCGTCTTCGACGGCAAGACGGTCACCAACATGGCGCCGGAAAAGCTGGTGCTGCAAGGCCTGTCCTACGTGCCGCAGGAGTTCAACGTCTTCCCGACCATGTCGGTGGAGGAAAACCTGGAGATGGGCGCCTATGTGCGCCGCGATTCCTTCCGCCACCTGATCGACCAGGTCTACGACTACTTTCCGCCGCTGAAGGACAAGCGCCGGCAGCCGGCCGGCGAACTGTCGGGCGGCCAGCGCCAGATGGTGGCGATCGGCCGCGCGCTGATGACGGAGCCGCGCCTGCTTCTCCTCGACGAGCCGACGGCTGGGCTTTCGCCGCGCTACATGGGCGAGATCTTCGACCGCATCATCGCGGTGAACAAGGCCGGCGTCGGCATCCTGATGGTCGAGCAGAATGCCCGCCAGGCGCTGGCGCTGGCGCATCGCGGCTTCGTGCTGGCCGGCGGCCAGAACCGCTTCACCGGGACAGGAGCCGAGCTGCTCGCCGATCCCGAGGTGGCGAAGAGCTTTCTGGGCGGAGGAGCCGACCATGCCTGAAGCCGGCCTGCTTGCCATCCTGCCGATGAACGAACTCGTGTTCTTCCTCAACAAGGTGGTCATCGCCGGGCTGATCATCGGTTCGGTCTATGCGCTCGGCGCCGTCGGCGTGACGCTGATCTTCGGCATCCTGCGCTTCGCCCATTTCCCGCATGGCGACATGATGACGGCCGGCGCCTTCGTGGCGCTCGTCCTCTTGTGGATGTTCCCGGGCGTGGGCGCGGCCGTCGGCCTGCCGACCGCCTTCGTGCTGATGCCGATCGCCATGGCGGTGACGGCCCTCCTTGCCGTCGGGCTCGACCGGATGTTCTACCGGCCGATGCGCAAGTCAGGCGTGAAGCCGGTCGTCATGGTGATGACCTCGATCGGCGTCATGCTGATGATGCAGGGGCTGCTGCGCCTGTTTGCCGGCACCGGCACGCGCCAGCTCTACGCCGACACCGACGACAAGGACATCTACCGCATCCCGCTCGGCGGACGCGACCTCGTCATCACCGAGCCGCAACTCATGCTCTTCGCCACGACGATCGTCGCCGTCGTGGCGCTGCACATGTTCCTCACCCGCTCGCGCATGGGCAAGGCGATGCGGGCCGTCTCCGACAATCCCGACCTCGCGCGGGTCTCGGGCATCTCGATCGACCATGTCGTGCGCACCACCTGGCTGATCGCAGGCGCGCTGGCCGCGGCCGGCGGAACGCTGCTGGCGCTCGACGTGACGCTGAAGCCCGACCTCTCCTACAACATCATCCTGCCGATCTTCGCGGCCGCCATCGTCGGCGGCGTCGGCCAACCCTACGGCGCGATCGCCGGCGGGCTGCTCGTCGGCTTCAGCGAGACGCTGGCCGTGTTCAACTGGTCGGTGCTGCTGCGCCCGATGAGGCCCTACCTGCCCGAATTCATCGAGATCCCGGCCAAGCTCGCCTTCGTGCCGACGGAGTACAAGATCGTCGTTCCCTTCTTCATCCTGATCGCGGTGCTGATCTGGCGCCCGACCGGCCTCTTCAAGGGGAGGGTCAACAATTGAACCCGTCGCTGCGCGAAGCCGGCCTTTTTGCCGGGCTCATCCTCCTCGTCGCCGGCATCTTCGCCTGGCTCGGCGCCGCCTATGGCGTGCGCATGCTGGTGGAAGCGTCCTGCTATGCCATCATCGCGCTCGGCCTCACCATCCAGTGGGGCTATGCCGGGCTGTTCAACGTCGGCCTGATGGGCTTCGTGGCGATCGCAGCCTTCACCACGGTTCTCATTTCCTACCCGGTGAACGACGTCTTCTGGAGCGGCGACGGGCCGTGGATGCTGGGCCAGGCCGCGCTGACGCTCGCGATCGGCGTGGCCATCACCCTCCTCCTGTCGCGCTCGACGCGCATCGGCGTCCCGAAGGGCCTGCGGACGGCGCTGACGCTGGTGGCCGCCGCGATCACCTATCTCGCCGTGCAGGGCCAGCTCGACCCGGCCGCCACGCTGATCGAGCGCGAGGCGGGCTTCATCGGCGGCTTCGGCCTGCCGGTCTGGATGGGCTGGGCGGCGGGCGGCGTCGTTGCCGGGCTGCTCGGCTGGGCCATGGGGCGCATCACGCTCGGGCTCAGGGCCGACTACATGGCCATCGCCACGCTCGGCATCGCCGAGATCGTCAAGGCCTTCCTCAAGAACGCCGACTGGCTGACGCGCGGCACGCTGACCGTCTCGCCCCTGCCCTGGCCGGTGCCGACGCCGCAGGAGCTGGGCTTCGTCGCCTCGCGCTCGGCCTACCTGGCCGTGACGGCGGTGATGATCGTCGTGCTCTACGTGCTCCTGGAACGCGCCTGGCACTCGCCCTGGGGCCGCATGATGCGCGCCATCCGCGACAACGAGGTCTCGGCGGCCGCGATGGGCAAGGACATCAACCGGCGGCGGCTGGAGATGTTCGTCGTCGGCAATTTCATCATCGGCCTCGGCGGCGCCGCGCTCATCACCTTCACGACGATCTTCGATCCCTCGTCCTTCGCGCCGCTCAACCACACCTTCCTGATCTGGGTGATGGTCATCCTCGGCGGCGCCGGCAACAATCTGGGCGCGATCTTCGGCGCCCTGCTGGTCTACGTCATCTGGATCATGTCGGAGCCGGTGGCGATCTTCCTGTTCACCAATGCCGAGCAACTGGGCGAGCGCCTGTTCGGATGGGAGGCGCCCGCCGATCTCTACACCCGCGCGTTGCAGATGCGGGTCTTC
This sequence comes from Aquibium carbonis, assembly GCF_003970795.1. GTDB lineage: Bacteria > Pseudomonadota > Alphaproteobacteria > Rhizobiales > Rhizobiaceae > Aquibium > Aquibium carbonis. The sequence goes on from NZ_RWKW01000051.1 coordinate 24,782, forward strand.
GTGATCGGGCTGACCATCACGCTGGTGCTGCGCTTCGCGCCGAAGGGCCTGCTGCCGGAGAAGGTGGTCAAGTACGACTGACGAGACCGACGCGGGATACGGTCGGGCTCAGGCCGGGTCGCGCTCCTGGCGCAGGCGGGCGACCTGCGCAGTGACGATCAGTTCGATGACGTCGTAGGGAACCTCCGTCTCCAGCGGGAAGCGGACGGTGTCCTTCCAGTCGCGCCACGGCGCGATCTTCTCCTCGTAATCGGGCGAACCGCGATAGACCGGATAGAGGCCGACATGCCTCTTCCACGCGGCATAGTAGACGATGCTGGCGCCGTCGAGCAGCGCGGTCGGCATGCCGTAGCGGATCGCCTCCTGCGCGCCCGGCGCAACGCTTGCGATCAGTTCCCTGATCCGGACCATGATGGTGCGCGGGAGTTCCGGAAGCGCTTCAAGGTAGGTGTCTACGGATTCGAACGTCTCTGCCATGGCCTGCCCCGATCACGGTTGGCGGATCATAAGCAGGACTCCACCGGCGCGTCCATCGGCAGATTGCAACCGGGGGATGACGCATCGGCATGAAAAGGCCGGAGCATCGGCAAGGATGCTCCGGCCCCGATCGATCGGCGATCGGCCTGGCGGCGGGCTACTTGACCTCGCCGACTTCCTTGAAGCCCGAGCCCTCGACGACCATCTCGATGATGACGCCGGGCACGTCGCCGGCCTCGTCGAACTCGAGCGCGCCGGAGGCGCCTTCGTAGTTGATGTCCGCACCTTCGGCGATCAGCTTCTTCGCTTTTTCCCACTCGCCCGGATAGATCGGCTCGCCGGGCGCGCTGGCGACCTCGCGCAGGGCCGCGCTGAGGCCGGCACGATCGGCCGAACCGTTCTTCTGGATCGCAAGCGCCAGAAGGAAGGCGGCGTCGTAGGACTGCGGGCCGAAGGAGGCGTTGGGATCGATGCCGCCGGCCTGGGCGAGATCGGCGTAGAGCGCCGTTCCGGGCGTCTCGGAGCGTCCGATCTTGGTGCCGATGAAGCCGTCGAGCTTGCCCTCGCCGATGGCGGTGACGAGGCTGTCGCCGACCATGCCGTCGCCGCCCGCGAAGTTGGCGAAGTCGCCGCTTTCCAGCGCCTGGCGGACGATGGTCTGGCCGGACCCGTCGACATAGGCGAGCACCACCAGCATGTCGGCGCCCGACGATGCGAGCGAGCCGATCTCGGCGCGATAGTCGGCCTTGCCGTCCTCATGCGCCTCGTTTGCCGCAACCGTGCCGCCCAGCGCCTCGAAGGACGACTTCAGCGCGTCGGCATAGCCCTTGCCGTAATCGTTGTTGACGTAGGTGACCGCGATGGTGTCGTGGCCCTTCGCCTTGAGGATCTTGGCCAGCACCTCGCCCGAATAGGCGTCGGACGGCGTGGTGCGGAACAGGAGGTCGTTGTCGTCGACCGACGTGACGGCCGGCGAGGTGGCCGAGGGCGACACGATGACGACGCCGCCGGGGATGGCGGCGCTGTTGGCGGCCGCGATCGTCTCGCCCGAGCAGAGCGGACCGACCAGCGCGGTCACCTTCTCGGCGTTGACCATCCGGTCGGCGGCGTTCGAGGCGGCCGTGGCGTCGATGCAGGTGGAGTCGGCCGACACGATCGACAGTTGACCGCCGAGGATGCCGCCCTGGGCATTGACGTGGTCGACGGCCAGCTTCGCCGCGTCGAAGATCGGCGGCACGAGGCTTTCGATCGGACCAGTGAAGCCGCCGAGGAAGCCGAGCTTGACGTCCTCGGCCTGAGCCGCGCCGGCCGCAACGAGCGCCGTCGTCGCGACGGTGGCCGCGATCAGGCTGCGAAACGCGTTACGCATGAAATGTCTCTCCCATCATGTCCGTGATTGTCTGTCCGGTTGCCGGACTGCCGTTCCCGCGCGCCGGACCTGCGGCGAAAACCGTGGCGCGATATTGGGTTGGCGCTTGTCGTTTGTAAAGCGCCACACACCGCAAGCCGATCGCCATCGAGGGCGGGCCGAAGGCGCAAGGACACCGCTTCGCACTTGACGTATGTAATAACATTACGTTAGTTCAGGCGGTTCGGTCCAAGCCCTGCCGTCGTGGCTGGACCCCGTCGAACAAGGAGCACATCATGCGTTCATTCGCGCTTGCCCTCGCGGGCTCGGTTTTTCTCGCCCCGGCCATGCTGTCCGCCGCCGCGGCGGAACCGCTGAAAGTGGTCGCCAGCTTTTCCATCATCGGCGATTTCGCCCAGAACGTCGGCGGCGACCGGATCGAGCTGATCACGCTGGTCGGCCCCAATGGCGACGCGCATGTCTACGAGCCGCGGCCGGCCGATGCGGCGGCGGTGTCGAGGGCCGACGTGGTGCTGGTCAACGGGCTGCATTTCGAAGGTTTTCTGACGCGCCTGACCGAAGCGAGCGGCAAGGACGTGCCGGTGGTGGAGCTGACGCGCGGCGTGACGCCGATTTCCATGTCCGGGGACGCCCATCACGAGGACGAAGCCAAGGCCGACGACGACCACGACCATGGCCACGATCATGCCGAAGACGACCACGGTCACGACCATGGCAAGGAGGCATCGCACGACCATGACCATGCGTCCGGGCATGGGCATCATCACCATGGCGACCTCGATCCGCACGCCTTCCAGTCGGTGCCGAACGCGAAGATCTACGTGCGCAACATCGCCGACGCCTTCTGCGAACTCGATTCCGAGGGATGCGAAAGCTACCGGCAGAACGCCGCCGCCTACACGGCCGAACTGGACGCGCTCGATGCGGAGCTGCGGGCGACGGTCGCGTCGATCCCCGACGACAAGCGCACGCTGATCAGCTCGCACGACGCCTTCGGCTACCTTGCCGCCACCTATGGCCTGACCTTCCTCGCGCCCGAAGGCATCTCCACCGAATCCGAGGCGTCTGCCACGGACGTGGCGGCGCTGATCCGCCAGATCCGCGAAGACAAGGCATCGGCCGTCTTCGTCGAGAACATCACCAACACGCGGCTCATCGAGCAGATCGCCAGCGAGACCAACCTGACGATCGGCGGGACGCTCTACTCCGACGCGCTGTCGGACCCCGACGGGCCGGCCGGCACCTATATCGAGCTCATGCGCCACAACATCGAGACCATCGCAGCGGCCATTTCCGGCAGCTGATCCCTTTCCGCAGCCTTGGGGGCGGCTCGCCTGCGCGGCCGCCCCGCTTTTCTTGACGGTCGCGCTGTGCGTCCGGATAAGCCCCGTCAGAGCGCGATCGCCGTTTCCTGCTTGATCTCCTTGAGCACGAGATTGGTGCGCACGTTGGCGATGCCCGGCAGGCGGAAGAGAAAGCGCTCCAGGAACTCGTTGTAGGCGGCGAGATCCGTGCACACCACGCGCAAATGATAGTCCGCCTCGCCGGTGGTGGCGTGGCAGTCGAGCACCTCCGGGCGGCGGCGAACCTCCGAAATGAATGTCTCGACATGGCGTTCGTCGTGGCGCGACAAGGTCACGTGGACGATGGCGTGGAACGTCATGCCGACCGCCGGCGGATCCACGATCGCGCAATAGCGGCGGATGATCCCCGCATCCTCCAGCGCCCGGACCCGGCGCCAGCAGGCGGATGCCGACATGCCGGCGCGCTGGGCCAGGTCCTGGTTGGACAGGCGGCTGTCGGCCTGCAGCGCATTCAGGATGCGACGATCCTGCTCTTCCAGCTTTTCCACCCAGATGTCTCCCTGTGGTAAATCCTGCCGCCTTGCAGCCTTCCAGCGGACTATGTCTCCCGATTGCGGTCGATCCTGCGCCATTCTGGTGAAACATTCCACCGCTTGGCGGGTAGAATGTCGCGCTTACCCAATGGGAGGTCCCATGACGGCACACGACCCCATCCGCGATCTGTCCCGCTACCGCCTGCAGGACCGCTACACGCAGCCGGCCGGGCGCGTGTTCATGACCGGCACGCAGGCGCTGGTGCGCATCGTGCTCGACCAGGCGCGGCGCGACCGGGCGGCGGGCCTGAACACCGCCGGCTTCGTGTCGGGCTATCGCGGATCGCCGCTCGGCGGCCTCGATCTCGAACTCTGGCGCTCGAAGAAACTGATCGCGGACAGCCGCATCGAGTTCCTGCCGGCCGTCAACGAGGATCTGGCGGCCACCGCGGTGCTCGGATCGCAGCAGGTCGAGACCAACCCCGACCGCACCGTCGAGGGCGTCTTCGCGCTCTGGTACGGCAAGGGGCCGGGCGTCGACCGGGCCGGCGACGCGCTGAAGCACGGCAATGCCTATGGCTCCTCGCCGCATGGCGGCGTGCTGGTGGTGGCCGGCGACGACCATGGCTGCGTTTCCTCCTCCATGCCGCACCAGTCCGACGTCGCCTTCATGGCCTGGTTCATGCCGACGCTGAACCCGGCGAGCGTTGCCGAATATCTCGCCTTCGGCGAATGGGGCTACGCGCTGTCGCGCTTTTCGGGCATGTGGGTCGGCTTCAAGGCGATTTCGGAGACGGTGGAATCGGCCGCCTCCGTCGCGCTATCGCCCGACCGCGCCTTCGTCGCTCCGGATTTCACGCCGCCGGCCGGCGGGCTGCACTACCGGTGGCCCGACCTGCCCGGCCCGCAGATCGAGGAACGCATGGAGGCCAAGAAGCAGGCCGTCCACGCCTTCGCCGAGGCCAATCCGATCGATCGCCACATTTACGACGTGAAGGGCGCCCGCTTCGGCATCGTCACCACCGGCAAGGGCCATCTCGACCTGATGGAGGCGTTGCGCCTGCTCGGCATCGGCGAGGCGGAATGCCGCGAACTCGGCATCGACATCTACAAGGTCGGCATGGTGTGGCCGCTGGCGCGCCGCGACGCGCTCGACTTCGTGCGCGGCAAGGAGGAGGTGCTGGTCGTCGAGGAAAAGCGCGGCATCATCGAAAGCCAGTTCAAGGAGTATTTCTACGACTGGCCGGGCCACAAGCCGCGCGCCATGGTGGGCAAGCGCGACGAAGCCGGCGAGCGGCTGGTGCCGTGGACGGGCGAACTGTCGCCGCGCCTGCTCGTTCCGATCGTGGCGAAGCGGCTCGAAGGGCTGTTCCCGGGCCGGGGATTTGCCGAACGCGCCGCCGTCATCACCGGCGAAACCGCGCCCGCGATCTCGGTGCCCGGCGCGACGCGCACGCCCTATTTCTGCTCCGGCTGTCCGCACAACACCTCCACGAAGGTGCCGGAAGGCTCGAAGGCGCTGGCCGGCATCGGCTGCCACTTCATGGCAAGCTGGATGGACCGCGAGACCAGTTCGCTGATCCAGATGGGCGGCGAGGGCGTGAACTGGGCCGCGTCCTCGCGCTTTACCGGTAAGGGCCACGTCTTCCAGAACCTCGGCGAAGGCACCTGGTATCATTCCGGCTCGATGGCGATCCGCCAGGCGGTCGCGGCCGGGGCCAACATCACCTACAAGATCCTCTACAACGACGCGGTGGCCATGACCGGCGGCCAGCCGGTGGACGGCCCGGTCTCGGTGCAGGCGATCGCGCAGTCGGTCCGGGCCGAGGGCGTGGAACGCATCGCGCTGGTCTCGGACGCGCCGGACAAGTTCCAGCCGGGCGACTTTCCGTCGGGCACGACCATCCACCATCGCCGCGACCTCGACGCCGTGCAGCGCGAGCTGCGGGACATCGAAGGCGTCACCGCGCTGATCTACGAACAGACCTGCGCCACCGAGAAGCGGCGGCGACGCAAGCGCGGCACCATGGAGGACCCGAAGACCTTCGCGGTGATCAACGAACTGGTCTGCGAGGGCTGCGGCGACTGCTCGGTGGAATCGAACTGCCTGTCGGTGGAGCCGGTCGAGACCGAATTCGGCCGCAAGCGGCGCATCAACCAGTCGTCCTGCAACAAGGACATGTCGTGCCTCAACGGCTTCTGCCCGAGCTTCGTGACGGTGGAAGGGGCGACGCGTCGGAAGACGACCGGCGTCGAGATCGACCTCGCGGCATTGTCGGCCGACCTGCCCTCGCCCGACCTGCCGGCGCTCGAGCAGCCCTACGACCTTTTGATCACCGGCGTCGGCGGCACCGGCGTCGTGACGGTCGGGCAACTGGTCACCATGGCCGCGCATCTGGAGGCGAAGGGCGCCACGGTGCTCGACTTCACCGGCTTCGCGCAGAAATTCGGGCCGGTGCTCTCCTTCGTGCGGCTGGCGCGCACGCCGCAGGCCATCAACCAGGTCCGTGTCGACGCCTGCTCGGCCGACGCGCTGATCGGCTGCGACATCGTCGTGTCGTCCTCGCCGAAGGCGTCGGCGACCTACCGGCCGGGCATGAAGGCGGCGGTGAACCTGGCGAAGATGCCGACCGGCGACATCGTGCGTCGCCGCGACGCCGACCTCGCCATCGACCAGCGGCTGTCGGCGATCGCAAGCATCGTCGGACGCGACGCGCTTGCCGCGATCGACGCCAACCACCTGTCGGAAAGGCTCTTCGGCGACAGCGTCTTCGCCAATGTGCTGATGCTCGGCTTCGCCTGGCAGCAGAGGCTGGTGCCGGTTTCGCTGGACGCTTTGCGGCAGGCGATCGAGCTCAACGGCGTCGCCGTCGAGGCCAATCACCGCGCCTTCCTGATCGGCCGGATCGCGCAGGCCATGCCGGAACGGCTGGAGGGATTGCTGGCGCCGAAGACGCCCGCGAAGGAAACGCTCGACCAGACGATCGCGCGGCGCGAGGCGTTTCTCGTCGACTACCAGGACGCCCGCTACGCGGCGCGCTATCGCCGGACGGTCGACCGCGTGCGAAGGCTCGAGCGCGAAATCGGCGGCGAGCGGCTGACCACCGCGGTGGCGAGGTCGCTGTTCAAGCTGATGGCCTACAAGGACGAGTACGAGGTGGCGCGGCTGCACACGCAGACGGGCTTCGCCGACCGGCTGAAGCAGGACTTCGAGGGCGATTTCCGGATCGTGCATCACCTGGCGCCGCCCATGCTTGCCGCGGGCCACGACGCGCGCGGGCGGCCGCTGAAGCGCGCCTTCGGACCCTGGATCCGGGTGCCACTCAACGCGCTCGCGCGGCTGAAGCGGCTGCGCGGGACGGTGCTCGATCCCTTCGGCTACACGGCCGAGCGGCGCATGGAGCGGGGCCTGGTGGCCTGGTACGAAGCCAAGGTCGACGCGGCCGTGGGCCGCCTGACCCGCGACAACCAGGCAAGCCTTGCCGAGGCGCTGGCGCTGCCGATGCAGATCCGCGGCTACGGGCCGGTCAAGGAGGAAGCGGCGGCGCGGATCAAGGCGCAGATGGAGCGCCTGCTTCCTGGCTGAGGGCCGGTCCGGCTCCAACGGAGAGTCCGCGTTGCCGCGTAAGCCTCTGTTTTCGAACGGCTTTGCGGCGGCACTCCGTGCAGACGCTGGATCCGGCGGGCCGATGCCGCACGCAGCCGGCGCATGCCGAGGTTTCGCAGATAAAACGTTGACAATTTGTCATCGTGTGACAGGATCGTGATCAAGAACGCCTGACGCAGGGGAGCGAACGGGCCAGACGACCGCTCTCGTCCGCAAGGTCGCGCGCGGTTCGTTTCGGGCGGGGTCGCAACATAGACCTTGCGCCGGGCGCTCCTTCGGGCTTCCAATGAGAACAAGCGAAAGACCACCGGGAACGTCATCCAACGACCAGAACAATGGGAGAAAGACCATGATGAAGAGCTTCAAGACGCTTCTTGCCGCCACCGCGCTGACGGGCATGGCCGCAAGCGCCGCCACGGCCGAGACCTGGGACATGCCGATGGCCTATCCGGCCACGAACTTCCATTCCGAGAACGCCTCGCAGTTTGCGGCCTGCGTGAAGGAGGCCACCGGCGGGGCGCTCGACATCGTCACCCATGCGGGCGGGTCGCTTTTCTCGGGCAGCGACATCAAGCGCGCGGTGCAGACCGGCCAGGCGCCGATCGGCGAGCGGCTGATCTCGGCACACGCCAACGAGAACCCGCTGTTCGGGGTCGATTCCATCCCGTTCCTCGCCACCTCCTTCGCCGATTCCGACAAGCTGTGGGCAGCTGCACGCCCGCAGCTGGAAAAGGTCCTGGCCGACCAGAACCTGGTCTACATCTACGCCGTGCCGTGGCCGCCGCAGGGCTTCTACTTCAAGAAGGACGTGAACTCGGTCGCCGACATGGCCGGCATCAAGTTCCGGGCCTACAATGCCGCCACCGCGCGCATTGCCGAGCTGGCCGGCATGGCGCCGGTGCAGATCGAGGCCGCCGAACTCAGCCAGGCGCTGGCCACGGGCGTCGCCGAGGCCTTCATCTCGTCGGGCGCGACCGGCGTCGATTCGAAGGTTTGGGAAAGCCTGACGCATTTCTACGACGTGCAGGCCTGGCTGCCGCGCAACGTGGTCTTCGCCAACAAGGATGCGTTCGACGCGCTCGACGACGCGGCGAAGAAGGCCCTGACGGACTGCGGCGACACGGCGGCGGCAAGCGGTGCGGCCAAGTCGGAAGAACTGACCGCCGGCTACCTGAAGACGCTGGCCGACAACGGCATGACGGTCAGCGGCCCCAGCGAGCAGCTCGAGGCCGACCTCGCCGCCTTCGGCACGACGATGTCGGACGAGTGGGTGAGTTCGGCCGGCGAGGACGGCAAGGCGATCATCGACGCCTACAGGGGCCAGTAGCCTCCCGCACATGCTCATGACGCGCTCCGGCCCGGCGTGAAAGCCGCGCCGGAACGCCCATCCACTTGCGGGGACCCATCATGGCTTCAGCAATCCGGCGCGCGCTCGACGCGGTCTACGACCTTGCCGCCATGCTCGCGGCGCTCTGCCTCGTGCTCATCCTGGCGGTCATCGTGCTCCAGATGGCCTCGCGCTGGACCGGCATCCCCTTCCCCGGCTCGTCCGAATATGCCGGCTACCTGATGGCCACCGCGTCCTTCCTCGCCTTCGCGCATGCGCTGAACCGGGGCGCGCACATCCGCGTCAGCCTGTTCCTGACCGCGCTCGGGCCGCGGCGCTTCTGGGGCGAGCTCTGGGGCCTGGCGATCGGCACCGCGGCGAGCGGCTATCTGGCATGGTACGCCGTGCGGACGGTCCAGCTGTCGATCAAGTTCAACGACGTCAGCCAGGGCCAGGACGCGACCCCGATCTGGATCCCGCAGGTGCCGATGGCGGCGGGCGCGGTGCTGCTGGCGGTCTGCTTCGCCGACAACCTGATCACCCTGATCGCGACGCGCCGGGACAACATCCGCGCCTCGGCGATCGAAGACGCGGCGGAGTAGGCGCCTTGGAACAGCTCCTGCCCATCGCGATCTTCCTCTTCGTCCTTTTCCTCCTGCTTGGAACCGGCGTGTGGGTGGGTCTCGCCTTGCTCGGCGTCGCCTTCGTAGGCATGGAGCTGTTCACGACGCGGCCGGCTGGCGACGCGATGATGACCGTCATCTGGCGTTCGGCCTCGTCATGGACCCTGACGGCGCTGCCGCTGTTCATCTGGATGGGCGAGATCCTGTTTCGCACGCGCCTGTCGGAGGACATGTTCAAGGGGCTGTCGCCCTGGATGGCGAAGCTGCCGGGCGGCCTCCTGCACACCAACATCGTCGGCTGCACGGTGTTTGCCGCCGTCTCCGGCTCGTCGGCCGCGACGCTGACGACCGTGGGCAAGATGTCGATCCCGGAACTGCGCAAGCGCAACTATCCCGAAAAGCACGTCATCGGCACGCTGGCCGGCGCGGCCACGCTCGGCCTGATGATCCCGCCCTCGCTGACGCTCATCGTCTATGGCGTGACGATCAACGAATCCATCACCAAGCTCTTCATCGCAGGCATCGTTCCGGGGCTCGTGCTGGCAGGCATGTTCATGCTCTATGTCGTTGCGGTGTCGCGCTTTTCGCCGGGCTACCGCCCCGATCCGGAGCCGCCGATGAGCTTTTCGCAGCGGGTTGCGAATTCGCGCTTCCTCATCCCCGTGCTGCTGCTGATCATGGCCGTCATCGGATCGATGTATCTGGGCCTGGCGACAGCCACGGAGGCCGCCGCCATCGGCGTCATCGGCGCGCTCGCGCTGGCCGCCGCGCAAGGGTCGCTGACCTGGACGAACTTCGTCGAAAGCCTGCTCGGGGCCACGCGCACCTCGGCCATGATCGCGCTCATCCTGGCCGGCGCGGCCTTCCTGTCGCTGTCGATGGGCTTCACCGGGCTGCCGCGGCACCTGGCCGAGTGGATCGCCGCGATGCAGCTGTCGCGCTTCGAGCTCCTGATGATGCTGCTCGTCTTCTACATCATCATCGGCTGCTTCCTGGACGGCATCTCCTCGGTCGTTCTCACCATCGCCGTCGTCGAACCGATGATCCGGGCGGCGGGCATCGACATCATCTGGTTCGGCATCTTCATCGTGGTGGTGGTGGAGATGGCGCAGATCACGCCGCCCATCGGCTTCAACCTGTTCGTGCTGCAGGGCATGACGCGCCACGAGATGAGCTTCATCGCGCGGGCCGCCTTCCCGATGTTCCTGATCATGGTGGTGATGGTGTTCGTGCTGATCGCCTTCCCCCAGCTGGCCACCTGGCTGCCCGACAACATGCGCCCCAGCGCGGCGGGCTGACGGGCGCGGACGACATGGACCTCGTGGCCTTTACGGGACTTGGCGCGCCATGGCTCGTGGTCGTCGGCCTGATCATCGTCCTGGCCGCGATCGTGCAGCTCGGGCTGGGCATGGGCTTCGGGCTGACGGCGGCGCCGCTGCTGGCCCTGATCGACCCCGCGCTGGTGCCCGGACCGACGCTCATCCTCGGCATGCTGAGCTCGACATGGGGCGCGATCGGCGAGCGCCAGGCGATCGCCTGGAACGAGGTCGGCATCGGCTCGATCGGCCGGGCGGCAGGCGTCGTCATCGCGACGGGCGTCCTGACCGTGCTGGCGGGCGGGCGGGGCTTTTCCATCGCCTTCGGCCTGATGGTGGGTCTTGCGGTGGCGATGTCGATCTACGGCCGGCGGATCCCCTTCACCCGGCGCAACCTCATCGGCATGTCGACGCTGTCGGGGCTGATGGCCACCATCACCTCGGTCGGCGCGCCGCCGCTCGCGCTGATGTACCAGGACCGGCCCTCCGCCGAGGCTCGCCCCACGCTCGCCGCCTTCTTCGCGCTCGGCTGCCTGTTCTCGCTGGCCGGGCTGGCCGCGAGCGGTCACGCGGGGAGCCGCGACCTGGTGCTGGCCGGGCTGATGCTGCCGCCGATGCTTGCCGGCATCGTCGTCGCCCGGGGCCTGCGTGGACGCTTCGACCGCCGCTATCGGCCAGCCCTGCTCACCGTGGCCGGGGTCGCCGCGGCGCTGCTCGTGCTGCGGGGGCTGGCGTGAACAGGCTCGCGGCGCTGCTTTCGCTCGCCGGACGGCATGGCCGCGCCGTGCTGGTGGTCGGCCTTCTCGCCGGCATCGCCCTGCCCGGTCTCGCCCTCGCCATGAAGCCGTGGATCGCCGAGCTGGTGGCGGGGCTGCTCTTCATCGCCGCGCTCAGGGTGGGGCCACGCCAGGCCTTCGGCGCGCTGGCCGACATCCGGGCCTCGCTCGGCGTCGCGCTGGTCTACCAGGTGGCGCTGCCGGTGGTGCTGCTGGTCGCCTTCGGCCTTCTGGGCTGGCACGGCGCGCTGGCCACCGGGCTGGTGCTGATGGCGGCGGCGGCGCCGATCTCGGGCAGCCCCAACCTGACGGTGATGACGGGAAACGATCCGGCGCCGGCGCTGCGGCTGATGGTGCTCGGCACCGCGATCCTGCCCCTGACGGTCATCCCGGTGTTCTGGCTGGCGCCGGTGCTCGGCGAACCCGGCGCCGTGGTCGGCTCGGCCGCGCGGCTGCTCGTCATCATCGGCGGCGCGGCGGGCGCCGCCTTCCTGATCCGCGGCCTGCTGGTGAAGAACCCCGCGCCCGCCACGATCGCGGCCTTCGACGGCTTGTCGGCGATCGCCATGGCCATCGTGGTGGTGGGGCTGATGTCGGCCGTTGGCCCCGCCATCCGCGAACGGCCGGCCGATCTGGCGCTGGCGCTCGGCGCCGCCGTCGCCGGCAATTTCGGGCTCCAGATCGCGGCGGCGACGGTCTTGAAGCGAATCGCGGCGCAGCCGGCCGTCGCCGCGCTCGGCATCATCGCCGGGAACCGCAACATCGCGCTGTTCCTCACCGCCCTGCCCGCTGCCGTGACCGATCCGCTGCTGCTGTTCATCGGCTGCTACCAGGTGCCGATGTACCTGACGCCGATCCTGCTGCGCCGGCTCTATCCGCCGCCGCGGGCGGAGTGACCGTCCTGCCTCAATCGGGCCAGGGCATCTTCGCCGACGAAAAGGCTTTCCAGCGTAGCCGCAGGTCGGCCTCCATCGCCGCGAGATCGCGCGCCTGCCAGCCGCGGATCTCGCCACAGGCGCGGTGCACGCTGGGAGGCGCCTCGGGGCCGGCCAGCCGGTCGAGCAGCTGGTCCGTGGTGGCGATGTCGTTGTAGCGGCCAAGCCCGTCCTGAATGCGCGAGAGCGCCTTGGCGAAGCCGGCCGCCTTCTTGTCGCGCGCGCAGAGCGGCAGCAGGAAGTCGCTGAGATAGCGCAGCTTCTTGACCGCGAGACGGACCTCGTGGCGGCCCTCCGCATCGAGCCTGGCGAAGCGGCGGCCCCGCTTGAGCGCCTTGCGCACCTGCCGGTCGAGAACCGTGCCGGCGAAACCGGCGGCGGGCGCCCCCAGCACCGCCAGGGCGTCGGCGTCCGCCTCCCCGCGCCAGCCATGGCCTTCGATCCAGCGGGCGAGCGCCAGCGGCAGACGAAGCGCGCGCCTGTCGGCGAGCGCCGCGCGGGCCCGGGCATAGGCGGCCTCGTGCAGCGGCTGGACGGCAGCCCGGACGGCTGCAAAGCCGGACGGATCGGCGCAGGCCTCTTCCACCGGCGGAATGGTCTCGGCCAGGAACACGTCGAAGCCGCGCGCATCGCCCTGTTCGCCGGCCAGCCACCGGGCGTCCTGCGCGAAGCCGGTCGCGGCGGCGCTGCCCGTCGCGTCGGCGATCACCTTCAGGATCGACCGCAGGCGCCGCAGCGCGACACGGGTCTGGTGAATGCCCTCCGGATGACGCCCGTCCATGGCCGCCGGCCGGTTGTCCAGAAAGTGCCGCAGCGATTCCGACAGCATGACGGCGAAGGCGTCGTCGAGCGCGACGCTGCGCGACACCGCGGGCCGGAGCGGCTTTCGCCAGGCGGGCGGGCGGTCGAAGGCGAGATCGAAGCCGCGGGCGGCCTTGGAATAGAGGCTCATCTCGGCGGGGCCGTGTTCGAGCATGTCGAGGGCCACGTCGTAGAGCGCGCCCACCTCGCCCGAGACGAGCTCGAGCTCGATCTCGCTCAGCGCCACCACGCGGCCGCCCGCCTCGACCGTCCCCGAATCGATGGCCAGCTCGATGCAGGCGTTCGGGAGGTCGAGCTTGCGGGCGCGGCGACGCACCGTCGTGGTCACGACCGGCTCGAGCGGCGCATCGGCGACGAGGGCGCGGAAGGCCTTCGGCACGCCGTCGGGAAGGACGCCGAGATCGGGCGCGTCGCCGAGGATCCCGACCTCCCACTCGCCACGCCCGACGAGCCCGTCGCCGGCGCCGCCCCCGGCCGACTTCACCGTCATGATGCGGCTGCGGCCGACGCTGCGCACGCGCAGCGCGAAGCCGGCGGCCGTCAGCGCGCGGTCGGGCGTGTCGAAATAGACGGAGCCGAGGTTGCGCACGGTGCCCATGTTGCGCGCATGCGCCACGACCATCCCCGCCTTGGCGAGATCGTCGATGGCGGCCGGCGGCGCCACGAGCTTGAGCTCGATCTCGCGCGCGGCGGCAGGCGCCGCTGGCTTGCGTCGCGGGGCTGCCATGCGCGGCGACGCCGTGTCGGAAATCCCGTCCAAACTTCACCGATCCGTTGCCGTTGCACCGGCCGGAAGCGTCGGGGATTTCGCATGGCGGGTCAAGGGCGCGCGGACAAGCGACCGTGGCGCGACGACGTCTGCGGGCTTCCGGACGGTCATGGGCTTCCGGAAAGTCATCCGCCCTCGGGAGGTCATGCGCTCTCGGGAGGCGGGACTTGCGGCAGCGCAGCACCGGCGGCACGGCCGCCTGGCGGATCATGATCCGCTGGCGTGAAAAACCATTTCGGGACAGAAAATGGCGCGAGTGACGGGGCTCGAACCCGCGACCTCCGGCGTGACAGGCCGGCACTCTAACCGACTGAGCTACACCCGCGCATCCGACATCGGCGCCTCGGCGCCCGTTGTCGTGGCGGGTGATTACGGGGTTCGGCTGGGTGTGTCAAGCGCATTCGGGAGGCTCGTCGAACTTGTTGTCCGGCTGTCCGAAACCCGTGCGCGGACCAGCGCGGAAACAGGGCGTTCGCCGGCGCGACCGCCACCCGCGCGGACGCGCTTGCGGCCTTGCCCAACCATGTGGATGCGGAGACGCGGTCTCCCGGGAGATGAAATCCGGTCCGGCGCGGCTTGCGCGGACGGCGCAATGCGCTTAAATCGCACCGGGTAGGGCGATTAGCTCAGTTGGTAGAGCGCTTCGTTTACACCGAAGATGTCGGGAGTTCGAGTCTCTCATCGCCCACCATGTTTTCAAAGACTTGGGTCTCTTTCGGCGGACCGGCGCCGCCGAAACCGCCGCCGGATCGGGGTGGCGGGCTTGCCACGATGGTGTGAGATTTCCGGGCTTTCGGCCCATTGGTTCGCCCATTTCCGTTGGGATCTGCAGTCGGGCGCAGCGGCAGAGGCCGGTCGGGCCGTCTGGCGCGTGCGGCGCGAAGCGGCAGAAGCCGGGCGAGGCGGCGATCATCGAAGCGGCCCTCACCCGGGGTCAGCGCCTTTGGCGCCGGTTCTTCGATCGAGACCGGCGCCCACGGATCACCGAGCACGCCGTTGAACGCCTTTGCGTCGACGCCCGCCGCGAGCGAGCCTGTCCGTTCGCCGCGAAGGCCGTGCGCCGTCTCGCGACGGCGAAACCGCCGGCACAGTTCCTGGACCGACAGCGATGATCCTTCCTTCCAAGGGTGACGCTACAGGAGGACCGGTCCGCCGCGCGTGAGCACGGCCTCGCCAGATCGATGGCGGAGAAGCCGTTCGACGTCTCGCCGCCACCAGGCGCAGGGATCCGGAGCGTCACCGCCCCAGGATCATCTCCACCGGCCAAAGGGTGATCGCCGGCACGTAGGTGATCACCATGAGCGCCGCCAGCACCGTCAGGACGAACCAGATCAGCTGTGGAATGATCCTGGCCACCGGGATGTTTGCGACCGCGCATGCGGCGAACAGGTTCACACCCAAAGGCGGCGTGATCATGCCAACGGCGAGGTTCACCACGATAATCAGGCCGAAATGCACCGGATCGACCCCATAGGCCACCGCGATCGGTGCGAGGATCGGCGCCAGCACCAGGATGGCGGCCGCGGTCTCGATGAACATGCCGACGATGAGAAGCAGCACATTGACCGCGAGCAGGAACACGACACGGCTTTCGAACATCTCCTTGAACCAGGCCGCGATGTCGTTGGGCAGACCGGACCGGGCAATCAGGAAGGAAAACAGCGCAGCCGCCGAGATGATGATCATGATCGCGCTGGTCGATATGACCGTGCGCTTCAGGATGTCCGACAGGTCGGACAGCTTGAGCTCCCGATAGACAAGAAGCCCCACGACCAGCGCCGAGGCAACGGCGGCGGCCGACGCTTCGGTCGGCGTGAAAATTCCGGTGTAGATGCCGCCGAGAATGACGAAGGGCACGACCAGCGCCGGCAACGCCGCCACGAATGCCTTGCCGACGGGCAATCGACCCTCGCCGTCATTCTGGCCGATGCCCCGCATGTGACAGATAACCAGCACCAGAGCCATCAGCGACCCGGCGACCAGGACACCCGGGCCGAGCCCGGCGACAAACAATTGTCCGATCGACGTGTCGGTGGCCACGCCATAGAGGATCAACGGAATGGACGGCGGTATCAGCACGCCGAGTTCTGCCGAACTGGCCTGGATCGAAGCGGCGAGCGGTACGGGATAGCCGTGCCGCGCCATGGCGGGAATGAGGATCGCGCCGATCGCGAAGGTGGTGGCGACACTCGAGCCGGAGACGGAGGCGAACATCATGCATGTTAGCACGCAGGTGCATGCCAGCCCGCCCTGAACGCCCCCGACCAGCGACTTTGCCAGTTCCACCAGACGAAGCGAAATGCCGCCTGCCGACATCAGATTGCCGGCGAGGATGAAGAGCGGAATCGCCATCAAGGGGAAGCTGTCCAGCCCCGTGAACATGCGCTGGGCGACCAGAAGCAGCGGCAGACGCCCGTGCACCTCGATACCGATGATCGAGGCAAGCCCGATGGCTACGGCGATCGGCACGCCAAGCAGGAACAGGATCGTCAGCGAAAGTCCCAGCGCCATGTTCATGACGCCACCTCGCTTGGGTGCCCCTGCCCTTCATCGGCGTCGCCAAGAAGGCTGCGCACAATGCAGGCCAAAAGCGCAATGATCGTGAAGACCGCGCCGACGGGCAACGCGGCATAGGCCCAGGCGATCGAGACATCGAGTGCGGCGAGCTTCTGATTGACGACCCGAAGCGTCATCGCCCAGCCCTGCCAGAACAGAAACGCAAAGAAAACGACAGACAGAACGTTCGCGCCGACATGCAACGACAGGCCCACGCGCGGCGGCAGCATGTGGCGGATGATGTCGACCGAGATCATCGAGCCGTACCGGAACGCAGGCGCAGCGCCAAGGAACACGGACCAGATCATCGCGGAGCGGGTGATCACCTCGGACCATGTCGACGGCTCGCCGAAAGCGAAGCGTGTGATCACCTGGAACAGCGCAAGCGCCGTCGCGGTGACGAGAAAAGCCATCGACAGCCGCATCGCAAGGCCAGTCGTCAGGTCTTCGAGCTTGAGAAAGAGCCACATGCCGCCAACTTCCGCCTGTGAAAAGGCCGGCGCTGGTGTCGCGCCGACCCATACTGTTCGGGAAGTGGCTACTCTACGGCCTGGATGCGCTCGACCATTTCGGTGCCGTACTGGTCGGTGTAGACCGCGTAGGACGAACGGGCGAGTTCGGCGAACGGCGCCTTGTCGATGTCGGTGATGACCTCCATGCCGTTCTGCCGCAACAGTTCCACGCCTGTTTCCTCGAGGCGGTTGACCTCGTCGCGGGTCGCCTGCACCGAGGCGGCCGCCGCTTCATAGAACCAGCCACGTTCCTCGTCGCTCAAACCGTCCATGACGCTCGGCGACGCAAGCACCAGAGCCGGCGAATAGACGTGCCCGGTCAGCGAGACATATTTCTGCACTTCCCAGAACTTGGTGGCCGTGATGACCGTAATCGGGTTTTCCTGGCCGTCGATCACGCCCTGCTGCAGGGCGGCGAAGAGTTCGGGGAACGCCATCGGCGTCGGCGCGGCACCCATGCCGCTGAAGGCCTCCATGTGCACCCTGTTTTCCATGGTGCGCAGCTTGAGACCCTTCAGGTCGTCCGGTGTGCGAATGGGGCGCTCGGAATTGGTGACATGGCGAAAGCCGTTCTCCGACCAGGCCAGGCCGACGAGCTGGTTCTCGTCGATCTTGGCGAGAAGCTCCTTGCCGATGTCGCCGTCCAGCACCTTGCGTGCATGGTCGTAGTCGCGGAACAGGAACGGCAGGTCGAGGGCGTAGACCTCGGGCACGAAGTTGCCCATCGGTCCAGACGAGGTGATGACGATATCGACCGACCCGATCTGCAGCCCCTCGATCATGTCCCGCTCGCCACCAAGCTGGCCAGAAGGCGAAATTTCGCCGGTGAAGGCGCCGCCCGACAGGTCTTCGAGAACTTCGAGAAATTTCTGCGCCCCGACGCCGTAGTGCGACGTGGTCGTTGTCGCCAGGCCCAGGACGAGTTTCTGCTGGGCCTCGGCGGACGTCACCATGAGCGCTGCGGCAAACAGGCCCGAAATCAAAAGCTTCATTTGGTTCTCCTCCCAAAAATTCACGCAGTTCATTGTCATTTTCGTTCGAACGGCAAGCTGCGTCCCCGCCGGTGGACCGTCTCAATACTTCAGAGTCATCGGAAACAAGAATGTACAAGGCTGGGATCACCGCGTGGGATGCCGGCTCGCAAACAAGCTTCCGATCAGTTCCGAAGAACGGCGTGGCCGACAATCGGGCAACGCCGAACAGATCATTGTCCGGATAAAATTGACCTCCCGAGCGGGAAGCTTGCACCTCGAGATTGCTATGTCAAATTGGGAGCGAGCCGCGCTTTGTCACTCTTCACCGACCCTTCCGTGTCGAAAGGGTGGCGGCCGCCGGGAGATGCGCATGCGGGAGGGTTTTACCCCCGGCTCCGCAGGCCGACGACACGCTGGTCAAGGCGCGATCAGAAGGAGGCTTCACTCGCCTGTCATTTCGGTCGCGGGCTTCCGCGATACGCCCCTCGACGCCGCATGCGAGAGCGTTTTTCCGTGGCCTGCGATAGCAGCCTTGTGCCTTGGAGCATGGGACGCGACACGCTTTAGCTTCCGATCGCCTCGAGATAGCGGCCGGGAACGAACCCGGTGATGTCATCGTGACTAATCTCGCACCACGACGCGTCGAGCACCCGTCTTTTCCCGGCGTCGGTCAGTTCTTCGTACCGGTAGGCTTCCATGTATGGCTCGCAGCCGAGCACCAGGATGTCCGTGGCATCGCCCGGGATCGAGCCGACGCTGGCCGCATCGCGATTTCCAGCGCTCCGCGCCGCAAGCCGCTTTCCCGCGGGCACGCCGATCAGCCGGTAGGCGGGGCCGGATACGCCGACACCCGGCAGATCGTCCTCGTATGGCTCGTCCGCGGCGAGATCGTCCAGCGGCGTCGCGGCGCCGCCCACCCGTTCGAGAGTGACCGGGTCCGAGAACCCCTCGCCCGCAAGCGTTGCTTCCATACGCCCGGAAGCGAGGCCGGCAAGCCGGATCGCCAGCCTGTACTCACCGTCGAACTCGCTGCTGCGGATGAACACGACGAGTTCGTCGCGCGTGAAACGCAGCGTGCCGATCTCGCCCTCGTGCGCGACGTTGCCGCCCATGCTCAGCCACACCCCGAGGGTCCCGTGGACTTCGCCGAGCGACCGGCTGGAGCGTCTGATGTCGAGCGTGCCGTGCTGGCGACCGGACCCGATGAGGTTCCACATGCCGACGAGCTGGGAATCAACCGGACCGGCTCCGCTCATGCCGGCGTGGTCGATGAAGGTTTCGAAGGCGGCGGTCGGCGCCTCGTACATCGGGATCGGCCAGTAGACCGGTGCATCCACCGCTTGCGTCAGGCGCGGCCTCCGAGACGACGTCAGGCGCGCGTTCCAGTCGCCCTGTCGAAGGGTGGTGTCGTCGTTCCAGCCCCAGCGCCCGGTCCAGGCCCTGCCGTCCTTCGTCAGTTCGAACTGAAAAAGACCCCAGTCGCCGTCATGGCGATTGAACGCGCCGCGCAACGTTCTGCCGTCGGGCGAGACGCGTGCCTCGATCATGCCGGTCGTGTCATAATCGCCGTAGACACGATCATCGCCCTGCAGAAGACGAAGTTCGCCGAAATCGGTGTTCCAGCGTCCTTCCCACGGTCCTGCCGCGGAAGCCGCGGCAACCAGTGCGAGGATGAAAGTGGCCATCGCCAGCGCGGTCGCAGCGAGGCGGAAGGCAAAGCCGGTGAAATTGCGGATCATCACGGTCGCCCTGCCCGTTCCAGCCCCGGCCCGCCATCGGGCCGCGTCAATATGTGGTCGAGCCAATGGCGACCGTCAGGCGCGGGCAGATCGCCGGCGAAGGCCGCACGGGGGTCGCGGCACTGCTGCATCGAAAAGCAGTCCCCCGAGACGCACAGCTCGATCATGTCGCCCGGCTTCGAGGCAAGTTGGATCGGCGCCGGGACGGGCGCGCCGTCGGGATACGCGCCCTGCCTGGCGTCGCACGCGGCGACCTGCGCGGTTCCGCGGCACATCATGTGCATGGAGGCAACGGGCGGGGTCGTCGTGCCCTCCCGCGTCTCCGCCGAAATGTTCTCGCGGAACCCCTGGGCGAAGCCGCCCGCGTAGAGGACGAGGCCGTTGTAGTAGCAAGCGTCGAGGAGATCGTCGCCCTGCTTCGGTTCTCCGCTGGAACCAAGGCGCCCATACAGTCCGGCGATTGCGCCGAAATCGCCGCCTGGCTCGGGTGCCGGGGACGGCGGCCTTGCCTCGACCGCCCTGGACCCCAGGTATTCGCCGCTGTCCGAGTAGCTCAGTTCGGGGCCTCCGTCCGCGCGTGACATGATGTGGTCGATCGCCCTTCGGCCATCGGGCAGCGTTTCGGTAGCCGACATCTCGCCACCCTGCCGCACGCAGGCATAGAGCATGCCTTCCTGGTTGCCGCGGGTTCGGTTGACGAGACGGACATGGCCGTCGGCAGCCGGCGTGACGGAGAACTCCCTTGTCTGGACGCTGTCGGGCGCTTCGGGTTGCCACATCCGGCAGCTTGCGCCCCCATCGATCGCCTTACACTGGCCGATGATGCTGGTTCGGTAGGGAATGCCGGTTGCGTCTGCGACGGGCGAACGGACCTTCGATTGAACGTAGCCGTCGGGGTAGGCGACGAATGGCGACATCGCGCATATGGCGACCGCCTCGCTGATGTCGGCACCGTTCGCAAGGTCGAAACCGGCACGCTCGACCAGGCCGTAGATGCCAGGCGGAAGCGGCGCGGATGTTCCCGTATCCTCGTTGGCGTAGGGGTTGGGCTGGCCGTCTATCGACACCTCGTCGGACCCCGGTTGCAAGCCGGCAGAGAACTCCACTTTCTCGACGATGCAGGCGTTGCGGCCATGCTCCGTGCCGCCAAAGCCGAGGCATCCGGTTCGGCCTCCATCGGACATCCTGGCAATGTCGGCGTCACTCAGACGCTGACCTTCCGTCGGGCTGAGCGTGATCTCCTCGCCGGGGCGGGCGACGGTCACGACGAGCTGGGCGCGCTTGCCGCCGCTGCCCTCGTGTCCCGTTTCCAGCCGCCACGAGCCGACCGGCAGGTACCAGGGCAGTTTCTCGTTGTTCATCACATCCCGGCCCGAAGCGAAGAACGCGGAGCCGGCCGGCTTGTCGGACGCGCGCGTGTAGGGGCGCGCGGCGGGAAACCCGCCTGCGTCCCGGAACTCGACCCAGACCCGGGCAAGCTCGAAATCGAAATCGATCTCCTTGGTCTCGCCCGGCGCGATGCTGATCAGCTTCTCGCGGGTGATCGACCGCGCGAAGGTGCCCCGGAGCACGTAGTCGCCCGGGCCGATCGCTATGTCGAGGTCTGCCCGATAGGCAAAGCCGATCCTGGCGCCCTCGTCGGCAACGCCGCCGGAAACGGGCACCAGCTCGTAGACGCCATAGCCGGTGCCCCTCTTGTTTGCCGTGCGCACACCCTTGCCGTGCTCGATCCGCTGGCCCGCATGAACCAGCGTGTTGACCTTGAGCCGCGCGGCGATGGCCCGGTCGACGACCAGAGTGTCGCCTCCTTCGGGCACCTCGATCTCGAAGCGTGCGCGCAAGGTGGCGCGGTCCTTTTCGCGGATGACTATCACATCGTAGACGCCGGGATCGAACATGCCTTCGGCAGTGTAGTCACGCTCGTGCCTCCAGCCGAGCCATTCGTCATATGCGGCCTCGCCGCGCGGCTCGATCACGATGTGAAGCTCGTTCACCTGAAGCTTCGGTCCGTCGGCCGCGTCTCGAAAGGTGAACTCGACGCGGCGCCTTGCCGGCGGGGCCGGCTCCTCCTCCACGAAGTCCTCCTCCTCTTCGACGAAGTCGTTTTCGTCCGCCATGATCGTGTCGCGCAACGCATCGACGAGCTGGTCGGCATCGCCGGCGGGGACGTAGCGTCCGCCGGTGTTTTCGGCGAGGCATGCCACCTGCCGCCCCTCGTCGCCCGTCAGGCCGAAGCCGACCACATGAGCGGTGAAGTCGATGCCGGCGGCTTCCAGCTCACGCCCGAGCGCGCATGGGTCGGCGTCGCAGGTCTCGATCCCGTCGGTGATCAGCACCACGGTTGCCGCGCGTTCCGTATAGAGCATCTCCTCGGCCGCCTTGCGCACGGCATCCGAAAGCGGCGTCATGCCACGCGGGCTGATGCGGTTGGCCGCGTCGATCATGCGCGGCACCGTCTGGCCGGCCGGTCCCATCGGCACCAGCGTTTCGATGTCGGAGCACTGGCCGCGCACACGATGGCCGTAGGCGATCATGCCGATGTTCATGCTCGGGGAGACCTCGGACAGCACGGAGGACAGTGTCTCGCGCGCGATATCGATCTTGGTGCGGCCGTCTATCTGGCCCCACATCGAACCGGATCCGTCGAGCACGATCAGCGTATCGGGCGCTGTCTGGGCGATGGCGGGCGACACCGTGAAGGACGCAGCCACAAAGCCGAGGGCGGTGACGAGATGGCGGATCATTGGCCGAACGCCTTCCGGTAGCTGTCGAGCGGAAACGTCGCGAACAATGCCTTGGTGGCCGGGTAGTCGATGGAGCCACCGCCCGAGAAATCCGTCGCGGTGAACTGGACGGCGGCGCTGCCGATCAGGCAGTTGATCATGTTCTGGTCGACGACGCCGACGCATTCGGCGTCAGCCAGAACTTCCGTGTCGGCTGCCCACCCGCCCGGCAGATTTCCGGAGGCGGCCATCGAAAGAATGTTGGCGATCAACCCGGTTGTGGCTTCGCGCTCGCTCACGAGCAGCGAGATCGTGACATTCGGGTAATCGGGCAACGCGATGTCGAACGTCGCCTGGAAGGGTCGTCCGGCATCGTTCGACGCCACCTCCGCCCGCAAGTTGAACGGATTGGTGATCGCTTCAAGGATTGCGGCGGGCACGAGATCGCGGAGCGCAAGCTCCGGGGCTTTCGCAATCGGATCGGTCAGCTGGGCGTCCTCGGCAAGCGCCGGTGCATGCAGGAAGACCACAGCCGAGAAGAGAGGGAACAATCGAAATTTCATCATGAGCCTCGCAGGGTTTGGCGCCACGCTAGCGGCCGCTCCGTCCCCTTGCGTCACTCATATGAGTGACGACGAAGCGGGGTTGGGAGGGAAAAGCTCTCGGGGCAACGTTCCTGGAGACCATCGCCATGATGAGAGGGACCGCTGCCGGATGCCGAGCTCCAGGAGCACGGCTTCGGCGGTCGACCGGTTCCGGGGCATTCTCCTAGACCGATGGCGGCATCATCGCCGGTACGACGGCGAGCCGTCTCATCGCGCTTCGCCCGACAGCCGCATCCGGAACGGCCCGGCGACGCCGCCCGTTCGGTGGTTCCAGACGAGGAAGCTGCCGGCCGGCACGACGTATCCGGTGACGGCGGCGACAATATCGGGGGTCGTCACGACCGCGCGCCAGGGATGGGTCTCGGTCGGCTCGGGCTCGCGCAGCATCGCGCCGACCGTCCGGCCGGCGATCTGGCGGTCGTCCGCGCCGAGGCCCACGCCGTCGAGACGCCGGTCGAGGATGACGGACACGAACTCGTCCTCGCCATGCGCGAAACTCGGGTCGCCCATGGTCGCGAAGGCCATTTCCGTCGCGACCTCAACCAAGACGCAATCGCGGCCCGAAAGGATCGAACCGGGCGGCACGAAATGGCGCATCAGCTCGCGCATCGCCGCCCAGGCACGGAAACTCTCATCGCGCGTCAGGCGACGGCGGTCCATGCAGGCAGTCCGGTCCCCCGGCCGCGCGTGGTCGCCGCCGAGAAGCCCTTCGGGCGGCGTGACGAAGGCGACGACGCCGGCAAGTTCGCCGATCTGCTGAAGCTCGCCCGTCATCGGCACCGCGTAGGTGTAGGGCGCGCCGGACAGCCAGTTGGCCAGCTCGATCTCCGGCTCGGGCCGCGCGTCATAGGCGACGGCCCGGTCGGCGCGGGCCGGCGACGGGACAGGCTCGGCCGGCAGAAAGTCCGAGGCGAAGGAGAAGCCGCCGTCCGGCAAATCGGGGTCCAGCCCGAGATCGCGCAGCTCCGCCAGCATGCGGGCGCAGTCGGCCGGCGAGGGATCGCGGGTGGAGCCCATGCCAAAACCCTGGTCGATCGCGTAGCCGCGCAGGAACTGAACCATCTCCGTGCCGCCTTTCGCCAGGAGCTTCGAAGTGAACGCGGTGTAGGCGCGGCAGGCACGGCTTTCGGCCGGATCGCGACCGGGCCGGCGAAGTTGACCATCGACATCGATCAGCACCCGGACGACGCCCCAGCCGCCATCGTCAAGCGCCGGATCGACGCCGTAGTCCCACAGATGGAGCATCGCGTCGTAGCAGAGGTCCGGACGCCGCTGCCCCGAAAGCGAGAGGCCGACCTCAACGAACAGGCCGTCGATGAACCCGCCCATGCCCATGCCGCCCGAGAATGTCAGCGTGGCCGCGAAGGCGTCGAGCGTGGCGCACGGGTCCGGCGCGTCCGGCGCGGACCAGTTGCCGCCATTGTCGACGAAGGTGTTGAAGACGTTCACCGAATTGTCGACCAGGTAGACATTGCCCTGCCTTGGGCCGCCACCCGTTTGGCCCGACTGGCCGTTGTTGCGCGTGTCGGGCACGAGCACGATGGCGTTGAGCCGGTCGAGGGCGCGCTGGCACTTGGCCTCGGTCTGCTCGCCGCCGAAGGCAAGCCCGACATCGGCATAGATCGAGCGAATGGCCTGGACCAGTTCCGATCCGGCCTCTGCATTCATCTCGGCGGTGCGGCGCTCGAGCGACTCGCAGACGGCGTTCGGTTCCGGCTTCGGCGGCACGGGGATATTGACCGGATCGGTGTTGGCGACGTCCCGGTTGTCCGCTGCGGGCTTCGGATCGGGGCCAGGCACTGGGTCAGGCATGGGGCCAGAGCTCGTAGTGCGCGCTCCCAGCCAGATATCATGCCCGGGACTGTGCGTGGGAAATCTCTCGATCTCGAGAAAGCGGTTCCCATCCCTGGACAGGAAAAGCATCCTCTCGGTTTCCAGAACGACGGCACCGGGGGGGGTGTAGGAATACGCTTTCGCCTCCCCGCCGACAAAGTCGCGGAACGACTGGCCCGCGAGTTCGGGAAACACGTCGGGGATCGTCTGATGACGGACGGTGAAGTCGTCCGGGGCGTAGGCGCCGAGCACGCTGTCCAGCGTGCCGCGACCGACATCGACATGGCGTTCATCCGTGTTGACCACTTTGCCGGCCCGCACGGGGCGCATCTCGATCCGGTCGCCGAAGACAGTCAGCCTGGCGACCAGGTCATCCATGACGCCAAAGGCCTTCCCGTAGCTCGCGACTTGTCTGTAATTCCGGACCTTGAAGTCGCCGGTGCTCCCGGCCGCCTCCTGAGGCTTCGGATCCGGCGCGTCGGTCCTTGTCCGCTCGAAGGCCGCCACGACCACGTTTCTCGGCGGCTGCCCGATCGTGGCGAAATCCATCATGCTTCCGGCGAGCCGCGGTCCATCGGTGAACAGCAGCGCTCTGTCGCCCGCGACCAACAGCACGGTTTCATCGCCAAGAACATTCTGCTCGTCCACCCACCCCAGCCTCGTGCCGCCGCCGCCGGCCAGAAGCGCTTCCGGCGTGCCGATCCACTCCATGAGGGAAGCCGCGCCCGTTCCCGGCATCGGTTTTTCGAGATGGGAGCGGAACTGTTCGATATCGGCATTGAGCGTCGCGAAGGTCGAAACGAAAGGTCCGTTCGTCTCGACAGCCGAATACTGGCCGCTCTGGCCGGACATCTCGAAGCCGGACAGGGTCGGCCTGAGCGCAGCTGCGGTCTGCCAGATGCCCATCGCCGGCAGTGATTCATGCGGCTGGCCGACCATCCGCCACGTGCCGACGACCGGACCCGCAGCCACCGGATCCTGCGGCTTCGGGCCCGCGCTGCCGCTGCCCATGCCGCCGTCATCCTTTGCCGGATCGAGGCCGGCCTCGGCCATGTCGTCGAGCATCTGCTTGCACTGGTCATCGAGGGGGTGGCCGGACGCGCCGATCTTCTGGTTCGCGAGGATCGCGTCGAGCCTGGCCGTCAGCGCAGGCAGGTTCTTCTGCCGGCGCAACGAATCGTCCCTGGCCCACGCCTCGCAAGCGCCGGGCGCGGGATCGTCCGGCCGCGCGACATAGGCCCGGTCGTCCAGGGAAGGCGCCAGCAAGGTCTCGCTGGCGCCGAGTTTCTCGAACAGATAGGTGTTGTCGGGCTGCGCGCCGAAGGCTGCGGCGGCCGTCATCTGCACCATCAGAGTTCCGGTCCCGGACGGGCGCAGGCGCATGCGCAGGTCGGAATAGGCCGGAAAATCCTTGCCGAAGGCCCGCAGGCCCTCCAGCGCATCATAGGGCCACCGGTCGTCGCCCGTCGGGTCGAGCCGAACCGCATTCGCGAGGGGACCGTCGTCCCGGCCGAGTTCGCAAAGCGCCTGGGTGCGCGGGAACGTCTCGCAGGTGCCGTCCGTGTTCCAGACCTTGATCGCGCCCGAGATCGGACCGAGATCATCGCCGGCAAGCTCCAGCAGGATGACATTGCCGCGCCGGTTCGGTCCCGATGACCAGACCCATGATCCTGCAAGCGGGGACTCCACGGCTGGTTTCGCCTCGGCGCCGTCGAACGAAGGCACCGGGCGAAGCGGCGTCGCGCGCCGCACCAGGCGGATCGGCTGTCCGTCGAAGACGTCGTCGGTCGGGTGCGCCGCCGACAGTGACAGCTCGTCCACGGCGACCCGCCTGATGCGCATGTTGGCGTCGATGCCGAAGTCCTTCGTCTTGACGCTCTCGCCGCGCCCGGCGACGAAACCTGCCCGGCCGTCCCACGACCCCTCGAAACTCAACGCGAAGGGCTGGCGCTTCTCGACGACCTCGTGGAACCAGATGAAGGCGCGGGACGGATTGCGAGGAAAGCTCCCCTTGGCCTGATCGTCGAAGGCGTGGAAGGTCGCCGTCGCCTCGCCCTCCCCGTTCATCTCGATGTCGGCTTCGATGACCAGCGGCCCGACGTTTCCGATCCACTGGCCGTTCATCATGTCGGGCGCGCTTCGCGTCGGCGCGACCTGGCGGAGGGGCCGGTCGGCCCGCGCGAAGGTGACGTAGACCGGCGGCACGCCGCCCAGCCCCGCCCCGGTGAAGACGATCTGCAGGTTCCCGGACGGCGTCGGCTTCAACTCGGCGCCGGCGCCGATGCGGTCGGGGAACTCGCCTTCGCGCGTCAGCACCGTCGTCCAGAATGCGTGCGGCTGGTCGGGCTGGCGGGCCGCGGTGGCGCTCATCGAGAACGCACGCTCCGAGCCGGCGATCCGGTGCCATTCGTCGAGAGGCCGGCTTGACGGGACAGGCAGGGCCCGGTCGGCAAAGGCCGACACGGTCACCGCCACCCGGTCGTCATCGACCGCCTCGATGCGGGTTTCGAGCGTCAGCCCGCCATCGGCGCCGATCCAGTTGCCAACGAGCGCCTGCGGAGCGGTGCGCACGTCGCGCTTGCGCGCGACCAGGGTCATGGTGTCCGTCGCACCATCAAACCGCTCCAGCGTGATCAGAAGCTTGGCGAGCGGAGCCGCCGTTCCCTCTTCCAACGTCAACTCAAGCGTCGCCCCGGAATTGATGTCCGCGCCGGTGAGGACCGGCTGACCGCGCGCCGTGCTCATATTGGCGTCAAGCGCAAACGGCCCGTCCTTGCTCAGCCGCTCGCAGACATAGAGATGGAACCGGTCGCCCGGTCTGGCTCGCCCGCAGTCCGCGTCGAACGTGCCCGTGGGCGTGATCTCTCCCGATAGCGTCCGCATCCCGCCAGGGGAGCCCGACTGAACCTGAACGTCGAAGGTGAAGGTGAAGCCCGGGCCGTTGAAGGTCTGCCAGCGGCCAAGCATTTCGGCTGCGGCCGGCCCGTTCATGGCCACGAGCGACAGGGAAAGGGCCAGGATGAGCGCGGCGGCTCTCGTCAGGCACGCAATCGAAGCAAGCATCGTCGGTCCTCCGGCAACAGGGAATCTCCGGCCTTGCCGGATCGTGAAACCCATGTCGCGCGATCGCCTGCCGCCGCGCGTCACTCAAATGAGTGACGCGCGCAAGTCCCCCGAAAGGCCATGAAGGCGTCATGACACCAACCTGGGAGCGACATCATGAAATCCTGGAAAAAGAAGGCGCTGGCCGTCGCGGGACTGCTCGGGCTCGCGCCCGCCATCGCGGCGTGCAGCGGAAGCGAAGCCGCCTCCGACCCGAACAGCCTGACGATCAAGGTTTCGACCGAGCTGTCCGGCGCGGCTTGCCGCCCCGTCGCCGACTACTCGATCGGCAAGGATCACGCGCTGCGACTCGTGAACTATCGGGTCACGATGACCGGCCCCGGCGAACAGGACACGACGCGGATCCCGACCGGCGAGGTGCTGCACCTGTCCGGCGCTGTGAAGAAGGCGCGCGGCATCTCGCTCCACAACCACGACGCCAAATGCGCCGAGATGACCGTCGTTTGGGACCAGTTCGAGTGCGAGAACGAGGACCGGCAGAAAATGGCGTGTCCGTCGATCGTGCTGACCGGCGGCAGCGAGTTCAAGAGCGTGGAGGTCGTGCCGCCTCAACCGGAATGACCGGAGGGCCGCAGCGCCGTCAAAGCTCGATCCGGGGCCGCTCGTAGGTGACGGCACGCTCTGCCTCAGTCATCTCGAACGGCTTTGCCTGTCGGAAACGATGGAGCGCAGCGACGATGTTGCCGGGAAACGTCACGATGCGTGCGTTCAGGTTCTGGACATTTCCGTTGTAGAGCCGCCGGGATGCAGCGATCTGATCTTCCGTTTCCTCAAGCTGCTTCTGGAACGTCGCGACGTTTGCCGTGGCGGTGATGTCCGGATTGTCCTCGGCATAGGCGATCAGCCCCCGGAGCGAACCGGCGAGCGCCGCTTCGGCCTGCGCCATCGTCTCGGGGTCGTGGCCCGCCATGGCCTTCACGGCTTCCATCCGCGCATCGAGGATGCGGTCGAAGATCGCGTTCTCGTGCCTGAGCGCCGATTTCACCGCCGTCACCAGGCCGGGCACCAAGTCATGACGCCGCTTGAGCTGCACCTCGATGCCTGCCCAGCCCTGGTCGACCTGCGTCACGGCGCGACCGAGGCCGTTGTGGACAAGGATGTAGGCGCCGAGCAGCACGACGAGCAGCAGGATCAGGACGAGACCGGTCAAATCGACCTCCTATTCGACGAAACGCTTGAACGACACGGCCGCTTCGGCGAACTGCTCGACCAGCGCACCGAAACGGGCGGCGACGACCTCATCCTCGTCGCTCATGATGCGGTCATTGCCGGCGAAGTAGACGGTCGCTCCATCGATTATGAGTTGCGCCTGATAGCGGTCGTGCAGGTCGATCAGCATCGACTGCGTCGCCGGCGTCAGAGCGCGCAGCAGCGCCAACTGGCCGCCGTCGCCGACACGATCATCCGCGATCGAGATGTTGAACCGGTCGTTGAACTCGACGGATTCCGTCTTGATGTCGCGCCATCCGTCCCGGTCGAAGGCTTCGGCCAGAAGGTGCGCGCGGATGCCGGTGTCGCGCTCGAGATCGTAGGCGACGACCATGTTGAACAGCTTGCCCTGAAGGCCGCGGCCGCCGAAGCCGTCCTTCCTGATGGTCTCCACGGCGATCGTCGCGTCGACCTCGTACTGCTGGAGGCCCAGCCAGAACGGTATTTTGGCTTCCGTGTCGCCCCAGTACATCGCCTGGAGCTGCAAGGGGATGAGCTGGCCGGCGCGCGGCCTGCACAGGTCCGGGATCGTCTGGTAGACGCGTGCGGCGAAAGGATCGACCGGTCTTCGGCGACGCGTGCCCTTCCGGGGTCTCATCTGCGGTTCGATCAGCCGGAAGCCCCAATCGTTCTTCTCAGCGAGCCGGAAGAACAGCCGGTCACGCCTGGCCGCCGTCCTGGCGAGCAAGTCGCCGCCGAACAGGCCGACGACGGAAACCACGAGAGCCGGAACGCCGAACCATGCCGCCGGCCGCCAGAAGAACGCGATCACGATCGCGATGGAGGCGGCGATGGCCAGCAGGCCGAACACCGTGTTGACCCAGCCGGGCAGCTTGACGCCCTCGCCCGGCTCGGCGACATGCTGTCTCTCGAAGGGAAGCGTTCCGGCGAACGGATCCCAGACCTTGCGACCGACCGCCATGATCACCGCGCCTCGAAGACGAGGACGACTTTGCGATAGCCGCCGACCGAGCAGCCGCTCCGCCGGACGGGCGCGCGCCCTTCCATCGTGATGACACCTGAATCGTCCATCCATCCAACGACACCGAAGGACGCCGGCTGACATCCCCGCCGGAAGACATGCGCCCGGCCATCGATCCTGGCGCCTCCCGCTAGGTCGTGGATCCGGCCGCGGAACAGCACGGTGCCCGGGCGAACCCCCTGATCGGCGATCCCGCTGCGCGGCCGATCGTATTCGATCACCATCCGGCCGTCGCAGACGTGCACGTCCATCGGCGAGCCGTTGTGATCGTAGCTGGCGCTGTCGCAAGCGGCATGGGCGGCGGAGCCCGACGCCAGCAATGCCAGCATGCACGCAACGAACAGCCCGAAAACGCCCGCGCGGTTCTTCCAGCCCATCATCACCCACCTCCATCGCCCACCGGTTGGGGCCAATCTGCGTTCGGTGCGACGGGTCCTGCGTCACACATTTGAGTGACAGGCACGGTTCTACTGTTCCGAGAAGGCCTGGAGGACCGCCTCGTAGTGGATGAGTCGCGGCTGCTCGTCAGAGCCGAACTCCTGGAACTGGCCGGAATAGGACAGTTTGAGGGCGCTGCGCGAAAGCTGCTCGACGCCGAAATGCGGCGATCCGACCGGATAGTAGCCGACGCCCTCAACCTCGACGCTCCCGGGCATCGGGCCGGTGATGTAGTAGTTGGTCTCGTCGTTCTGTGGCTCGTCGCCACGCGGGAGAAGCATGCCGGTCGTGCTGAACACCGGCTGCCCGCCAAGGGCCGACGCGCTGAGCCCGGTCAGCGCATACTTGCAGCCGGCGCCTGCGATCATCGCGGCCATTCCGATCATCCGGTCCTGAGACAAGGAATAGCTGACGTCGCCGGCGACCTGGATCGTCAGCCGACCCGGCACCTGAAAGAGCTCGATGCCCGGCGCGGACATCACGTGCTTCACGGCCATGCCTCGCTCGAAGAAGGTGACGCAGGCACGGACGGGCGAAGCCTGCTCCGGCCTGGCCGGGGATGCGGGAAGCGCGGCGAAGGCGCTCGCCAGCGCGATCAGGGGGAGTGCCTTCTTCCGGCGCGCCGTTCCGGGCGCCTGCCTGCAACTGGACATTCCGTTCCCGTTCCTTTTCGATCCGGACCTCGATGGACGACGCGACCCGATCCCGTCGCGGGAACAGTTACGCGCACAACCCGACGTCCTGCGTCACCCATTTGGGGGACCTGTCATCTCCCGATAAAAAAGCCCGTTCATTTGCAGTTCAGCTTCGCGCGTCAGATAGTATCGTCAAGACTTGGGGAGAACGATGCGAACGCTTGAAGCATCATCGCGGTATCTGGTCGGCAGCGGCAACGAATTGCTGCTGTTCCGCTCGTGGCGTGCCGGTTCGCGCGCCCCCGTCGCCTATATCGGCCACAGCCAGCCGACGCATTCCGGCAACGTGGTCGCGCTCGCCGAATCGCTTTGCCGCCTCGGCTTGAATGTCCATGCGGGCGACCTGCGCGGCCACGGGGCCTCGGTGTCCGCGCGCCAGCCGCTCGGGCATCTCGACCGCGACGACGGATGGGAACGCCTGATCGGGGACATGCGCCAGTTCCTCTCGGTCTCCTTCGAAGGCGTGCCGTGGGAAGACCGGCTGATCGTGGCGCCCAACATCAGCGGTCTCCTGACCCTCGAACTGCTCAAGACCGAGCCCGACCTCGCCCGCAACATCGTGCTGATATCGCCTCCCCCGAACCAGAGGGCGCTCTGGATGCTCGCGCGGTCCTTCGCCAAGGCGCGCTCGCTGATCCGCGATCCCGACCTGCCGGACGAGCATACGCTGCATCACCTCTACACCTTCCTCGGAGCACAGCTCGAGGACCGAAAGCACCTGGCCGACGTCGTATCCGCCGATCGCGGCATCGTCGATTCGCTCATCAGAGACCCGGCTGCATGGCCGACGCCGACGCTCTCGTACTGGCTCTCGATCTTCAGAGGGTTTCAGCAGGCGTGGGACTGGCCGCGGGCGGACCGCATCCGTGACGGCACGCGCATCCTGCTGATGTATGGCGCGGAAGACCCGATGATGGGGAATGGCGGCTTCGTGACACCGATGCGCGACTGGTTTCGCGCGCGCGGCGCGGGCGATGTGCAGTCCTATCGTGTCGAAGGCGCGCGGTCGGCCGTTTTCCTCGACGAGCGGCGCTTGAACGTGTCCGAGGCGATCATGGCGTGGTTCCGGGACGGCGCCTTGCCGAAGCAGATCGGCGAAAGGGAAACCGCCAATCTGGAAGACATTTCATCCCGCCTCCTGTCCAAACTCGGCAATCCGGATCTCGAGGCAGAGCTCAGCGCCGATGCGCTGGTCGAGCTTTGCTACAACGCGATCCAGGACGAAGAGCGCTGGACGGAGATGATCTACCGTATCGCACTCGCCATCGCGCGCAGCGAGCGCGGCAATGCCCAGCAGATCGAGATGCTGGTTACGACCCTGATGCCGCACTGGGATCGCGCCTACGAGCTCAACCGCCAGATCATGACCAACGCCGCGCTCGGCGTGGTGCTGCAGGACGTCATCGAACGTTTCGGTATCGGGATCGGGCTGATGACGAACGATTTCGGCATCGTCCACTGCAACGCGGCCTTCAGGGAGGCGCTCGGCCGCTGCGCGCCCGGCGGCCATGTCGGCGACGACATCCAGTCCGTCGAGGGCGCGCTGCGCGCCATCGCCTCGCCGCAGTTCAGGAGCGACGTCGAGCGGGGGCGCGGCGAGACGGTGCTCGTCGTCGACGGCGAGCCCGTCGGCATCCATTTCCGTCCGCAGACATTGCGCCAGACCGGGCTGCTCCGCGGCGGACCGTCCGGGGTCCTCGTCCTGCGCAAGCCGGACACCGATCCCGGCGAACGCGACGACTCGCGCACCGCGCTGCTGCAGCTGGCCTACGGGCTGACACAGCAGGAGGCCAATGTCGCGCTTCGCATCGCGGCGGGCCGCTCGCCCGAAGAGATCTGCACGGATCTGAGCCTTTCGATCCACACCGTCCGGACGCATCTCAAGCGCAGCTACGAAAAGGTCGGCGTGCAGGGGCAGACGGAGCTCGGGACCCGCATCATGGCCGGCCCCGTCGGCTGGCTCAGCGCATAAGTCGAGGACGCGCGCCCGCCGCCGATTCAGGACTTGATCCGCGACTGCCGTTGGCCCGTAGATGCCACAGTGCCAACCGTGCGGGGTGAGCGTTCTGTCGGGCTTTGTTCTTGCTGCGGTGATGGCCTTTCCCATCGCGATCGCCATCTTCCGGTCGCAAAGGATGGATGTGCCTGCCTTCGTGTTCAACGCCGGACGCAACTCTCTCTCGCAGATCACGGCAAGCGTGATCTGCGGCAACATCGGCATCGGCACCTTCGTCGCGATTTTCCTGTTCACGCGGGCGAGCCTGACGATCGGAATCTCGATCGCCATCGCCTACACGATGGGGTTGGTCGTCTGCGCGATCCTCGCCCGGCGCATTCACGAACTCTCGTCGCGACACGACACCTTCGGACTGGTCGATCTCATCGTCGTGACGCATGGGGTGCGCCATCCGCTGCTGATCTGGATGCCCGTGGCGGTCGTCTTCGTCCTGCGCATCATGGTCCAGATTGCTGCGCTGGCCCTTATCCTGACCGAGGCTTTCGGCCTTTCGCCGACGGCCTCGCTCGCCGTGGCGACCATCTCGTCCGGCAGCTACGTCGTCATCGGAGGATACAGGGCGGCGACGGAGACGGATATGTTCCACGCCTCGGTCATCCTCTCGATCCTGCTTTTCGTGGCCGCGACGATGCCCGCCGCCGGCGGGGAGATCGACCTTCTGGATCTCGGGCCATACACGCCCGTCCTGCTCGTCGGCATCTTCCTGTTTCTGCCATTCAGCGCCGTGCTCGGCATCGACAACTGGCAGCGGATCGCAACCGCCCGGACCGCAGAGGTCGCCACAAAGGCCTATGGTATCTGTGCGGTGGTCTGCGGCTTCTGCTATGCGACGATCGTCGCGGTGGCGGCGCTGCCCGGCGGCGGGACGGACGTCCTGGCGAGCTTCCGGGCACTGATGCCGCCCGGTGCGCCGTGGCTGGCCGATCTCCTCTTCGCCTGCGCGATCATATCCACGATCGACACCTTCATGGTGCCGCTGACCACCACTTTCGCGAGGCTCGGGCTGAACTTGAGTCAGCTCCGATGGCTGGTCGCGGGCCTTTTTGGCCTGGTGGCGGTGTTGACCGGCATGATGGGCGACCTGTTGTCGAACATCATCGCCGCCTTCAACAGCCTCGCCGTGTTTCTGCCTGCCGTCTTCGGCGCGCTGGTGCTGCGCGCCCCCAAGCCCCAAGCCGCGATCTCATCCATGGTCATCGGCGTGGCTGCCAGCCTGCTGCTCACGACGATCGATGTGAGCTCCTCGGCTCCGATCGGCTTTGCCGTCAGCGTTGCGACCTACTGGCTGGTCCATCAGGCCCGCCTCCTTCGGCGGGCGACCGACTGAATCCGTGAGCGATGAACCCATGTCGGGTCTTCTCCGCACCGGTCTGGTCGGCGACCTCAAGCGCAGCCTCCACGGACTGCTTCACTACCGGGGCGACGGTGGCTTCCGGCTTCGGACAGGACGCCGAAGCCCAACGCGATCGCCGGCTTTTTCGGGATGGACGTGCAGATCCCGATCGACGGTTGCGCACACCACGACCCGGATGTCCAGAGCGAGATCGGGATGCGTCAGCCTCGGGACCGAAGCCGCGCCTCGATCCGACCGGCCAGGGCCAGCAGGTGCGAATCGCTGCCGTGGGCGCCCGTCAGCATGAAGCCGACCGGCGCCTCCTGTCCGAGCCGGATCGGCAGGGAGATGGACGCCCCGTCGAGACAGTTGGCGATGGCCGTGGTGCGCAACACGGTTCTGTTCAGCCTCCGGTAGTCCTCGTCGCGCTCGAGCTCGGACAGACGCGGAGGGAGGATCGAGACCGTCGGCGTGGCGAGGAACGTGTTTTCGCCGAATTCGTCCCGGAACTGCCGCGCCAGCGCCCGCCGGCGATTCATGATGTCGTCGTAGCGGGTTTCGCTCACGCCGGCGCCGGCCATCATCCGGGCGCGGACCCTCGGATCGTAGGGGCTGTCGGGGTCCGCGAGATGGCGGGCGTGATGGCGATAGGATTCATAGATGGAGATGACGCTTTCGGCATTCATGCGGTCGACGTCGTCCAGCAGGCCGATGCGCGAGTGGCCGATCGCGAAGCCCGCATCGCGCAGCGCGCGCAGCGCCTGTTCGAACGCCGCGCCGACCACATCGTCGACACCCCAGCGCAGGACGTTGTCGGGAACGATGATGGTGGGGGTATCGGCCGGCGTCGGCGTCGTCGGTGGACCGCCGTGCAGGATTTCGTCGAGAGCCGCACAGCACGCGACCGTGTTCGCCAGCGGCCCGACGCTGTCGAGCGTGGCGGACAAGGGAAAGCAGCCGACGCTCGAGACCCGGCTCGCCGTCGGCTTGAAGCCGACGATGCCGTTGAAGGCCGCCGGGATCCGGCACGATCCGCCGGTGTCCGTGCCGATCGCCGCGGCGGCCATCCCCCAGGCGACGCTGGTTGCCGCCCCCGACGAGGACCCTCCGGGAATGCGCCCGCCTTGCCGATCCCAGGCATTGAGCGGCGTGCCGAAATGCGGATTGAGGCCGAGGCCCGAATAGGCGAATTCGGTCATGTTGGTCCTGCCGATGACGATGAATCCCGCCCGCCTCAGCCGCGCGATCGCGTCGGCATCCTTCGCGGCGGGAGGCGCCCCTCGCAGCAGCAGCGATCCGGCCCGGGTCACCTCGCCGGCCAGATCGAACAGATCCTTGACGGTCACGGGAATGCCGGCGAAGGGCGGCAGCGTGGCTCCTGCCGCCCGCGCCTCGTCGATCGCTTCGGCCTCCGCGCGCGCCTTGTCGAGGCGGAGCGCGGTGAAGCTGCACTGTCCGTCCTCGCCCGCCGCCTCGATCCGGCGCGCCGCGTGGTCGACGAGGACGCGGCTCGACAGATCGCCTGCCGCGAGCCTGCCGGCGAGCGTGCGCAGATCGTCGAACCGGATGGCGGCTTCGGGCGAGTTCATGATCGTGACACCCTGTTTCAGGAGCTTCCGCGGACGACGAGATCGTAGCCGACGTCGCGCAAGGGAATCTCGGCCCGCGGCTGGTTGATGCGGGTGACGAGCATCTCGGCGGCGTTCCAACCGATCTGATAGCCATGGGTGCGGATGGTCGTCAGACCCGGCGGCACCTCGGCTGCGATCTCGAAATCGCCGAAGCCGGCCACGGCAAGCTGGTCGGGAACCCGCACGCCCTGCCTCTGGCACTCGAAAAGCACGCCGACGGCGAGAATGTCGGACGCGCACAGCACGGCATCGATGTCGCGGCTCGCTTCCTGCAATTTCCGCAGGCCCAGCGCGCCACCCCGAAAGCTCGACGCATCCTGATAGAGATCGCCGGCATCGAGCGGCGAGACGACGCTCGTCGGTTCGAGACCGGCGGACCCGAGCTCGTCCTTCAGGCCGCGAAGGCGTTCGAGATAGCGGTCGAGACCGATCGCGGGGTAATCGATGTAGCCGATCGTCCGGTAGCCGCGATCGACGAGATGCCGCGTGATCCGGCGCGCGGCTTCGTAGTTGTCGAATCCGGTGGCCATGTCGATGAACGGCCCCCGGGTTTCCCAGGTCTCGACCACCGGCATGTGCGCCGCCTTCAGCAGATCGATCGTCTCGTGCCCGTGCCGCGTGCCGGTCAGCACCATCCCGTCCGGACGCCGCTGCATGAAGGCCTTCACCACGGCGGCTTCATCCTCCATCGAATAGCCGGTGTTGGCGATCATGAAATGATAGGAGGCCTGCCGCAGGTAGTCGGCCATGCCCTGGATGCTGGTGGCGTTGTTGGAGTTGCGCAGCGACGGCACGACGATGCCGATCATGCTCGTTCGCCCCGAGGCGAGGTTGCCGGCGATGCTGTTGGGCGAGAAGCCGAGCCTGCGGCCTGTCTCGAGCACCTTCTCGCGGGTACGCTGCGCGACCGAGTCCGGACGCTTGTAGACGCGCGACACCGTCATCAGGGAAACACCGGCTTCGCGGGCGACGTCGGCCATCGTCGACCACCCCATCCCCCGCCTCATCGAACCGTCGGACATCACGCTCCCTCGAATCTTATTTCCCAACCTACTTGACATCGTCGATTCGTTGAAGCGAAATGTGAGCGCTAACGTTAGCGCTAACAATTCAGGGGACGCCATGCCGACGGCGACGGACATCACCCGCCAGATCGAGGACTGGATCGAGGAGGACCGCGACGAGATCGTCGCCTTCCTCAGCGGGTTCCTGCAGGCGAAGTCGCCCAACCCGCCGGGCGACACCCGCGAGGCGAGCGCCTATGTCGAAGCGTTCCTGACGCGGAACGCGCTGCCCTACCGCCTGGTGTCGGCGCAGGACCACCTGCCCAACATCGTCGGGTCCATCGACGGCGCCAGCGCCGGCCGCCACCTGGTTCTCAACGGACACATGGACGTGTTTCCCGCCATCGAGGACATTCCCGGCGAGCGCGGCCAGTGGAGCGGCGACGTCACCGAGGGGCGCGTTTACGGCCGCGGCGCCGCCGACATGAAGTGCGGCACGACCGCCGCGCTCTTCGCCTATCGCTACGCCGCCCGCCTCAAGGACAGGCTGACCGGACGCCTCACCCTGACCGTGGTTTCCGACGAGGAGACGGGCGGCCGCTGGGGCACCGGCTACCTGATGGAGACGATCCCCGACGAGGTGGTCGGCGACTGCTGCCTCGACGGCGAGCCGAGCGGCCTGGCGACGCTGCGCTTCGGCGAAAAGGGCGCCCTGCGCGCCGTCCTGACGACGAAGACCAAGGGCGCGCATGGCGCCTATCCGCATCTCAGCGAGAGCGCGGTGAAGATCGCCGCCATGCTGGTGCGGGATCTCGAAAGCCTCGCCGAGCTGGAGCCGGAGCTTCCCGACCACATCGTCCGCATTCTCGCGCAGCCCGACACGCAGACAGCGATGGATGCCAGCCTGGGCGACGGCGCCGCCGCCATCGTCGGCAAGGCGACGGTGAATGTCGGCGTCATCCGGGGCGGCCTGAAGGTGAACATGATGCCCGACGAATGCGTGCTGGAGGTCGAGATCCGGATGCCGCCGGGACTGGCGCGGGCCCGCGTGGAAAAGGCGCTCGGCGACGTGCTGGCGCGCTATCCATCCACCAGCTGCCAGATCCGGAACGACCACAGCTACGAATCGAGCTGGTGCGACCCCGACCACGAGATGGCGGCGATCCTGCAGGACGTCGCGGAAGGCGTGACCGGGCGCCGGCCCTTGCCGATCATCAGCCTGGGCGGCTCGGACGCGCGCTACTGGCGCTATCGCGGCGTGCCCGCCTATCTCTACGGCCCCTCCCCCAAGACGATGGGCCGGCGCAACGAGCACGTGACGATCGACGAGCTTCTGACGGTCGTGAAGGTCCACGCAATCAGCGCGGTCCGCTATCTCTGCCGTGAGAATTGAAGACCACCACCACCACCACAAGAAAAGGGGAATGACATGAGAAAGACAAGTCTACTGCTGCTGGCACTGTCGGTGTCCGCCGCCGCGCTGATGGGTCCTGCCCAGGCGCAGGACACGGTCACGGTCCTGGTGCGAAACGATTCCGTCGGCTTCGATCCGCACAAGGTCACCGGACGCGGCGCGGCCGAAATCCTGTTCATGATGGCCGACACGCTGGTCGCCGTCGAGGACGACCAGAAGACGCTGCATCCGTTGCTGGCGAAGTCGTGGGACGTTTCCGAGGACGGACTGGAATACACCTTCC
Organism: Aquibium carbonis; assembly: GCF_003970795.1. GTDB lineage: Bacteria > Pseudomonadota > Alphaproteobacteria > Rhizobiales > Rhizobiaceae > Aquibium > Aquibium carbonis. The sequence continues at coordinate 63,711 of NZ_RWKW01000051.1, forward strand.
ACATCCGCGACGACGCATCCTTCTGCGACGGCAAGAAGCTCACCGCGGCGGACGTCGCCTATTCGCTGAACCGCCTCGTCGATCCCGCGACGCGTTCGCCGGCGGCATGGCGTCTCGGTTCGGTCAAGGAGATCGTCGCCGCCGACGATTACACGGTGCGCTACACGCTGAACAAGCCGCACAACGAACTGCTTCTGCACCTCGCGCAGAGCTTCGGTTCGATCATCGACAAGGACGACGTCGAACGGCTGGGCGCGGATTTCGGCGTCAAGGGCCTCAACGGCACGGGACCGTTCTGCTGGTCGCAGTGGATGCCGCGTGACAATTTCACGCTGACGCGCCACGACGCCTACACCTGGGGGCCGTCCTTCTACGACAACCAGGGTCCGGCCCTCGTCGACACCATCGTCTGGAAGGTGGTTCCCGAGGAAGGCGCGATCCTCGCCTCCATGCAGACCGGCGCCGGCGACATCTCCTATGTGATGCCGGAATGGGCGATCGCCCAGCTGAGCGCGGCGCCGAACCTGACCGTGGCCGAGCCGCGCGTCTCCAACTACTCGGCCTATCTTGGACTGCGCCCGTTCCGCGAGATGACGAGCGACACCCGCGTCCGCCAGGCGATGAACCTCGCGGTCGATCGCGAGGCGCTCGCCGCAAGCATGTGGTTCGGCCAGGCCAATCCGGCGACGACGCTGGTCAGCCCCCGGACCATCGACTATTCGGGCGAGTACCAGGCTTCCTACGATCCGGACAAGGCGCGCGCGCTGCTCGACGAGGCCGGTTGGGAGCTGTCTTCCGACGGCTTCCGCTACAAGGACGGCAAGCGCCTGACGCCTTCCATCCTCGCGGCCGGCACGTCCGGCTGGCGTTCGCGTCTCGAGGCGATCCAGGGCTACATGAAGGAGGTCGGCATCGATCTCCAGCTGCAGCTGGTCGAGCCGGCCGCGGCCATGGCCCAGATCAACACGTCGAACGAGTTCGACGGCTACGCGCTGTTCTCGCCCTATGCCACGGCCGGTGAAGTGCTGATGATGTTCCATTCGGCCAATATTCCCGCGCCGAACCGGTTCCACTGGAAGAGCGACGAGACGGACGCCCAGCTCGAGGCGGGACAGACCGCGCTCGTCGACGCCGACAAGAGCACGGCCTATGCCGCGGTGCAGAAGACCGTCGCCGAAGAGGCGCTGCTGATCCCGCTGGTGCATGAGAAGCTGTTCCTGTTCACCACCGACCGGGTGAAGAACGTCAGGGTGCACGGCATCTACAACAGCGCCCTCTACAAGGGCCTCGACATCGAGGTCGCGAAATGAACCAGGCGCTGTCGGCTGATTTCAAGCCGGAGCCCTATTGGTGGGACGATGTTCCGCGGCGCTCGGCCGCGGAACAGGACCTGCCCGGCGAGACGGACGTCGTCGTCGTCGGGTCAGGCTATGCGGGCCTGTCATGCGCCATCGAACTGGCACGGCAGGGACGCTCCGTCACGGTCATCGAAGCCCGCAGCCTCGGCTTCGGCGCAAGCAGCCGCAGCGTCGGCATGATCGGCGGCCGCTTGCGGCAGTCGCTGGCGACCCTGTCGCAGCGCTTCGGCGCGGCCAAGGCGAGAGAACTTCTCAACGAGACCCGCGACGCGTTCGGCTGGTTCCTGCGCTTCGTCGCCGACGAGGCGATCGAATGCGACCTGCGCCTGACGGGCCGGCTGATCTGCGCCTGGACGCCGAAGGACCTGGCGGCGCTTGGCCGGCAGCGCGACGTGCTGGCCACGTTCGACATCCGCGCGGACATGATCGACACGAAAGACCTGAGCGCGCGGATCCGCACCCCGCTCTATCATGGCGCGATGCTGCTGCCCGACGATGGCGGCCTGCATCCCTCGCGCTACCATGACGGGCTGATCAGGAGCGCGCTGGCGCGCGGCGTCGGCCTCGTCTCCGACACGCCCGTCACCGGGGTCGAACGGTCAGGGGCGTCGTTCCTGATCCAGACGACGCGCGGCGGGGTGAAAGCCCGCCAGGTGGTGCTGGCGACGAACGCATACACAGGACCCGAATTCTCGTGGTTCCGGCGGCGGATCATTCCGGTCGGAAGCCACATGATGGCGACGGAGCCGATGGCGCCGGAGACACTCGATGCCGTGCTGCCGACGGACAGCCTCGTCAACGACACCCGCAGCCTCGCCTATGCCATTCGCAAGAGCCCGGACGGCACGCGGCTTCTGGTCGGCGGGCGGGCACTGTCCAGCAACTCCGTCGATGCGCGCGATGTCGCGATCCGCCTCATGAAGGTTCTCAGGCAGGTGCTGCCCGGGCTGCCCATGGTGAAGGCGAGCCATGGCTGGGAAGGCAATGTCGGCTTCACGCTGGATCGCATTCCCCACATGGGCGTGCAGAACGGCATCCACTACGTGACGGGCTGCAACGGCTCCGGCATCGTCATGGCCTCCTATCTCGGCATGCGCGCGGCCCGCCTCGTCTGCGACATCGACGAGCCGAGCTCGTTTTCCGGAAACGCCTTCAAGGCCCTGCCCTTCTATTCGGGCAAGGCGTGGTTCATGCCCGTCATCTCGGCCTCGATGGGCTTGAACGACCGGCTGCGCGCCCTGCTCCAGAAATAATACCGAGCACAGAGGATATCGGAATGACCTTCTCACTGATTGCCCGCGATGCGGACACCGGCATGTTCGGCATCGGCATAACGACCTCGTCCATCGCGGTCGGCAACCGGTGCCCATGGGTGCGTGCCAAGGTCGGCGCGGTCACCACGCAGCACCGGAGCGACATTCGGCTCGGGCCGAAAGGCCTCGACCTGCTGGAACGCGGTCTCAGCGCCCAGGAAACCGTCGACCGGCTGATCGCGGAAAGCGAGTTTCCGGACCAGCGCCAGGTCGCGGCGATCGACCGCGACGGCAAGACCGCCTTCTTCTGCGGACCGAAGATCCCGTCGCTCAATTCCGGGTACCAGGGCAAGAACTGCGTCTCGACCGGCAACGTGATTGCCAACACCGACGTGCCGCGTGCGATGGTGGAGTGCTATGAAGCATCGCTCGACCTGGATTTCGTGGAGCGCCTGCTGGCCGCCATCGACGCCGGCCTCGCCGCCGGGGGCGAAACGCAGCCCCTGATGTCGGCGGCGCTGCTGGTGGCGGACGAACAGGACTGGCCGCTGGTCGACCTACGCGTCGACCATGAACCCAATCCCGAGAGAAAGCTGCGGTCGTTGTGGGAAACATACAAGCCGCAAACCGAGCACTTCATCACGCAGGTTCTTCGCCCCAACGAGGTGAAGCCGCAGGTGCGCGTGCCGCAGCCGACCTAAGGTGGTCCTTTTTCGCCAACCCCCGGGGAGACCCAATCCATGCTGAGATATGCCGTGCAGCGCCTGTTGCTGGCAGTTCCCGTTACGCTGGGCGTGCTTCTGATCGGGTTCATCCTGCTGAACCTCGTGCCCTCCGACCCCGCGACCGTTCGCGCGGGGCCGAGCGCCAGCGCGGAGGTCATCGCCCAGATCCGAACGGAGATGGGTCTCGACAGGCCATTGTGGGAACAGTTCCTGCGCTATGTCGGCAATGTCCTGTCCGGTGATCTCGGCACCTCCCTGGTCAACAACATGCCGGTGACGGAGGAACTGTCGCGCGCCTTCGGCGCCACGCTCGAACTGGTCGTGCTCTGTCTTCTGTGGGCGTTGCCGAGCGCCATCCTGCTCGGCATGTTCGCGGCGTCGCGCCGCGGAACGCTGTGGGACCGCCTGATCATGGGCGGATCGGTCGCCGGCGTCTCCCTGCCGGTCTTCCTCATCGGCATGACCCTGTTGTGGGTGTTCGGCTACAAGCTCCAGGTGCTGCCGTTCACCGGTCGCGGCGGCCCGCTGTGGACGGTCGATGGCCTGCGCCATGCCATCCTTCCATCGGTCTGTCTGGGGCTGATCTTCATCGGCCCGGTGGCGCGGATGACGCGCACCTCGATGCTCGAGACGCTCAAGGCCGATCACGTCCGCACCGCCCGCGCCAAGGGGCTGAGCGAGCGGGTGGTGATCTTCCGCCACGGCCTGCGCAATGCGCTGATACCCGTGACGACGCTGGTCGGACTGCAGATCGGTTACCTGCTCGGCGGCGCCATCGTCACGGAAACCATCTTCTCCTGGCCGGGCGTCGGCCGTCTCGCCGTCGGCGCGATCGTCGCCAACGACATCCCGGTCGCCCAGGGCGCGATCATTGCCTTGTCGCTGGGGTTCATCGCCATGAACCTGATCGTCGATCTCCTCTACGCGGCCCTGGATCCGAGGGTACAAGCAAAATGACGTCGCACGCCTCCACACCGGCCGCAGATGCCAGGCCCGCCCGCTACCTCCTCGCCGCGCTTGGACGCGATCCGGTGTCTTGCATCGCGCTGGCGATGCTGACGACGCTGTTCCTGTGCGCGGCGCTCGCACCGTGGCTTGCGCCCTATGATCCGCTCCAGATCAACATGAGCAGGGTTCTGCAGAGCCCTTCCCTCGATCATGTCTTCGGGACCGACGGCCAGGGGCGCGACATCTTCAGCCGCAGCATGTTCGGACTGCGCGTGACGATCATGCTCGGCTTTGCCGCGATCTTCGTTGGCGGCACCATCGGCACGCTGGTCGGCCTGCTGGCCGCCTTCTACCCCCGCACGGACACGCTCCTCATGCGGCTGATGGACATCATCCTGTCCTTTCCGGCCATCCTGTTCGGCCTCGCGGTCGCGGCCATCATCGGGTCTGGAACGACCGCGGTCATCATCGCGCTTTCCGTTTCGACGACGCCGCTGGTTGCCCGCATCGCGCGGGGCGCGGCGCTGATGGTGCTGGCACAGGACTATGTCAGCAGCGGCCGGGCGATCGGCCTGCACGACTGGACGTTGCTGCGACGCTACGTGCTGCCGAACTGCGTGTCCACGATCGTCGTGTTCCTGACCCTGCGCCTGGGACAGGCCATCCTTCTGGGTGCTTCGCTGAGCTTCCTCGGCCTGGGAACGCAGCCGCCGACGCCTGAACTGGGAACGATGGCGGCGCAGGGAATCGGCTTCTTCTTCTTTGCCCCCCACGTCACGCTCATCCCCAGCGTGACGATCTTCCTGCTGGTCCTGTCGATGAACATCCTCGGCGATTCCCTGCGTGACATCCTCGATCCGCGACTGCGAAGCTGAGAGGTCGAACTCGATGAACGACGACACGAACACCGCAGTCCCGAACGCCAGGCCCGTCCTCGACGTCCGCGACTTCAGCGTCGACCTCACCGCCGGCAAGACGATCTCGCCGATCGTGGACAAGGTGAGCTTCGAGGTCCACGAAGGCCGGACGCTCGGGATCGTCGGCGAGTCCGGATGCGGGAAGAGCATGCTGTCGCTCGGCATCATGAAGCTGGTGCCCTCCCCGCCGGCGCGCATCGCCGGCGGCCAGGTGCTGCTCGACGGCACCGACCTGGTTCCGTATTCGAACGGGCAGATGCAGGAGATCCGCGGCAACCGCATCTCGATGATCTTCCAGGAGCCGATGACCAGCCTCAACCCGGTCTACACGGTCGGCTACCAGATCATCGAGGCGCTCCGCGCGCATTCGTCGATGACGTCGGCGCAGGCAAGAAGCCGCGCCATCGACCTTTTGCGGCAAGTCGGGATCTCCAACCCCGAGAAGCGGGTCGACGAATACCCCCATCGCCTGTCCGGCGGCATGCGCCAGCGGATCGTGATCGCCATCGCGCTCGCCTGCAATCCGCGCGTGCTGATCGCCGACGAGCCGACCACGGCGCTCGACGTGACCATCCAGGCGCAGATCCTGGACCTGATGCGGTCGCTCAAGTCGGAGTCCGGCACGGCGATCATCCTCATTTCCCACGACCTCGGCGTCATCGCGGAAATGGCCGACGACGTGGTGGTGATGTATGCAGGGCGCATCATCGAACAGGCCCCGGTCCACAGCCTGTTTGCCGCCCCTTCCCACCCCTACACGCAAGGCCTGCTCGCCTCGATACCGACCGTCGACGGCGATCAGGAGCGCCTGCAGCCCATTCCCGGAACGGTGCCGCCGCCTCACGACCGGCCGGACGGCTGCGCCTTCAATCCCAGATGCAGGTTCAGCGACGCAAAATGCCGGACTGAACGACCGCCGCTCGAAGAGAAGATCAGCGGACACAAGGTCGCCTGCTGGCACACGGACCTGGGAGCACAGCCATGACCGAGCGGAACGAGACTCCAGTCCTCGAGGTGGAGAACCTGACCAAGCATTTCGCGGTGGGCAGCCGCGGCTTGTTCGGCGGCGGCAAGCAGACCGTGAAAGCGCTAGACGGCGTCAGCTTCACCGTCGGCAAGGGCAAGACGATCGCGATCGTCGGCGAGAGCGGCTGCGGCAAGTCAACGCTCGGCCGCACCCTGCTGCGCCTGGAACAACCCACCAGCGGCAAGGTGAGGCTCGACGGCATCGACGTCACCGCCGCCAGTGCCTCGGCCCTGCGTGCCATGCGCCGCAAGATGCAGATCGTCTTCCAGGATCCGTTCTCCTCGCTTCATCCCAAGATGACGGCCGCGCAGCTCGTCGCCGAACCGATGCTCCTCCACAAAGTGGCGACGAAGAAGGACGCCCGGGCCCGGGTCGCCGCCCTGTTCGACCTCGTCGGGCTCGCGCCGTACCAGATGGATCGCTACCCGCACCAGTTCAGCGGCGGGCAGCGCCAGCGCATCGCCATCGCCAGGGCGCTCGCCGTCGAACCCAGCCTCATCGTCTGCGACGAACCGGTCTCCGCGCTCGATGTCTCGATCCAGGCGCAGATCATCAATCTGCTGACCGATCTGCAGGCGAAACTCGGCGTCAGCTACGTGTTCATTTCCCACGATCTCGGCGTCGTTCGCTACATCAGCGACGAGATCGCGGTGATGTATCTCGGCCGGGTGGTCGAGCAAGGGACGAAGCGGGAGCTGTTTTCCTCTCCGCGCCATCCCTACACCCAGGCATTGCTGTCGGCCGTGCCGCGGCCGGACCCTTCCTACCGCTCGCAGCGGATCGTGCTGAAGGGGGATCTGCCAAACCCACTCTCGCCGCCGCCCGGCTGCAGATTCTCCAGCCGCTGCGGCCATGCGCGCGACATCTGCCGTCGACAGGAACCGCAGCTCGACGCAGCGTCGCCCAGCCATCGGGTCGCCTGCCACTTCTGGAAGGATCTGGGCAGCCTTCCCGGCCGCGACGCCGCCCGCGCCGACACGGCCGCGACGCTTCCGGCAAGCCACAACGCCTGAGGTCCGCGACCGGCCCGAGGACGTTCGCGACGGCATCGACGCGGCGCGGCTTTCTCGGTCGGCCGTTCGCTTCGCTCACGCCTCCTTCGCTCGCGCCTCCGGGGGCGGCCGAAAGGCCGGGGGCGCGGCGCGATCGTGCTCAGGTTCGCGGGTCGAGCGCTCGCGGGCACATGGCGCCCGTTCGATCCTCAGCCGTCGCTGTCATCACCGCCCTAGTCGCCGCCATAGTCACCCCCGCTGTCGCCGGGAGCCTCCGAACCGGCGCCGTCGCGGCCTTCCGAGGAACTGGGCGCGGTGGCGCTGGCGAAGCCGCAGGCGGTTCCGGTGCGGAAGCTCGCCGACAGGGGCTGGTCACCGGTGAGGAACGGCAACGCCCACACGTTCGAAACCTGACGCAGGACGCCCTGGTTCACCCGCGCGGGAGACGTGATGCCTCCTCGCGGCGTGGCGACGACGTAATCGCAGCGGCGCTGCAAGTCGCGGCAACCGCTCGGTCCACAGAAGCGCGCCGCGCCGCTCAGCAGCACGACGGCCGTCACCCCGCCCTCGCCCACATAGATGTCGAGGGCGGTGCCACGGACGCCGATGATGCCGGCGGGGGTGTTGATCTTGTAGGCGGAAGGCCTGGAGCTGCCGCTGATCCACCTGAAGCTGCCCTTGGCGGCGTTCAGCGACAGGTCCTTGAACGTCCGGTCGCCGGCGAAGACGAACTTGTCGATGACGATCGACGAGTTCATGCCCACCGCGAACTTGGTGCCGTCCCGAAAGACGAACTCCCCGAGGCCGGTGTTGGACGTGGCGATGAGCTCGTCGCGATGAACGGGCGATTTCACGATCAGGCGGCGGCCATCACCGGTCACGGTCCGGTTGACGTAGACGGTTTCGCCGACCTGTTCGGCCGCAGGCGCCGGACCGGAGACCCAGGCAAGGATCGCAACAAGTAAAACTGTCTTCAATTTTGCTGACATCGCCGGACACCCTCAGGAGAGATCCAAGCGTCGACAGTAGCGGATTCAAGGATTGCAGGCAATCGGAGCTGCTTTTCAGTCGGGCCTCGTCGAACTCCGATGTTCTGCACCGGTTGCGGCTGGAATGTATACTCGACGAGTTGCATGATCTTGCACGCGCGACGGTCGTCGCGGCGTCGGAGCGTCAACCTTCGGGCGCCGAGATCGTCGACCCCGAGCGCCAGAACCGGCTTGCCGCCGCCTCGGCCGCGATGCCGCCGAAGGACCGGGCTTGCCGCCGCGCCTATCGCTCGACGATGGCTTCCGCCTCGATCTCCACCTCGTAGTCGCCGACCAGATTGCTCACCTCGACAAGGGTGTTGGCCGGCAGGACCTCGCCGAAGACGCGGCCATGGGCGCGTGAGACCGGCTCCCATTTCGAGGCATCGCGGACATAGATGCGGGTCCGCACGACGTCCTCCATGCCGCCGCCGAGCGCGTTGAGCGAGGCGGCGACCTTGTCGAGGATGTAGGTGGTCTGCGCGCCGGGATCGCCGGGCGCCACGCAGCGATTGGCGCCGTGGGTGGCCGTGGTGCCGGAGACCAGGATGCGCTCGCCGATGCGCAAGGCGCGGCTGTAGCCGGCAATGCCTTCCCAGATGCTGCCCGACGAGGCGCGCAGGCGGCCCGGACGACCCGGCACCTGGACGGCCTCGAAGACGGAGGGGATGGCGTCGAGATGGTGGGACAGATCGCCGGAGGCGGTCAGGTACGGCGGGCGGCGGTACTCGTCGCCGCAATCGCCGGGAATGGGGCGGGTTGCCGCGAAGGCTTCGGCAAGGCGGGCGCGGTCCTCGTCGTCGAGGGCGAAGGAGAAGAGCTTGAGATTGTCGACACGGTGCTCGCTCTCGGTGATGCGCGCGCCGATGATGGCGGCGGCGACGGCCTCGTGCTCCAGCACCCAGCGGGTGGCGACGTTGGAGATCGAGACGCCGTGCTTGCGGCCGATCCCGGCGGCGGCGGCCAGGATGCCCTGGAAGGCGGCCCAGCCGCCGGCCGCGTCGATGAAGCGCTTGTATTTCGACCGGCTCCAGTCGGCGATCGTTTCCGGTTCGGGCCTGCCCAGCCATCTGTCCGACAGGAAGCCGCCGCACAGCGTGCCATAGGCGAAGAGCTTCACCCCCGCACGACGGCACACCGCCGAGAGGTCGCCGGCGGCGCGGCGATCGACGAGCGAGAACGACACCTGGTTGCTGACCAGCGGAATGCCGTCGGCGAGCGCCAGCTCGAGGTGGGCGGCGTCGAAATTGGTGACGCCGATCTCGCCGATCAGGCCCTCGCGGCGAAGCTTGGCCATTTCGTGCAGCGCATCGAGCCAGGCGGGATGTTCGAAGGTCCACCAGTGGAGTTGCAGAAGGTCGACCCGTTCGACGCCGAGGCGATCCAGCCGATCCTGGACGCCGCGGCGCACGACGTCCGGTGTCATCGGACCGGGCTCGGGGCACCATTTGGTCATGGCGACCGGGCGGCCCTCGCCCGGGTGGCGCGCCAGCAACCGGCCGGCGATCAGCTCGGCGCTGCCGTAGTGGTCGGCCATGTCGAAGGTGTCGAAGCCCGCCGCCGCATAGGCGTCGAGCGCGTCGGCGGCTCCATCGAGTTCGAGCGGCGCGGCGTCCTTCTCGATGTCGGCGACCTGCCAGAGGCCGCAGACCAGTCGGCTGATGTCGAGGGAATCGGCAAGCTTGATGCGTTCGGGAACGTCCATGTCAGGTCTCGCTTGGTGTTGAAGGCAATGGCGTCGCGGGCGGTGAGCGCCGCAGGACGTGCCGCGACATGATCCGTGCCTCGCCGAGGATGCCGCGTGGGCGCCACAAGAGGATGGCGCAGAGCGCCAGCCCGATCATGACGATCTGGAGCGAGGCCGCGCGTGCCTGCTGTTCGGCCGGGAAGAGACTGGCGACGGCCGAGCCCGACAATGCCCAGATGCCCCAAACGACCACCGCGCCGAGGATCGCGCCACGGTTGTTGCCGGACCCGCCGACGATCAGCATCGCCCACACCTGGAAGGTCAGGATCGGCTGATAATTGTCCGGGGCGATGTAGCCGATGAAATGCGCCTGCGTGGCGCCCGCGAGCCCCATGATGGCGCCGCCCAGCGCGAAGGCCTGGAGGCGAAAGCGCACCGCGCTCTTGCCGAGCGCCAGCGCCGCCGGTTCGTCTTCCCGGATGGCGCGCAGGACGCGGCCCCACGGGCTGCGGGCCAGATGCTCGAGGGCGAGGTAGAGCGCGAGGACCACGGCGGCGAGCAGCGCGAAATTGGCGAGGCTGAAGGCCAGCGGCCGGTCGGCGAGATTTGCGAAGGGGCGCGGAATGAAGCCGATCCCGAACGGGCCGCTGGTGACGGACTGGAGGTTGAGGATGCACAGATGGATGGCGACGGCGGCGCCGAAGGTGGCGATCGCCAGATAATCGGCACGCAGCCGGATCGTGAGGGCGCCGATGAGGAAGGTCGCGAAGCCGGTCGCCAGGGCGGCCCCAAGCCAGCCGGCCATGATCGGCAGGCCGAAGCCTCCGAGATGGTCAACCGTTTCCGGCGTCGTCAGGAGGGCGGACACATAGGCGCCGATGGCGACGAAGCCGGCGATGCCGACATTGAACAGGCCGGTCTGGCCCCACTGCACGTTCAGGCCGAGACAGATGATCGCGTAGCTCAGCGCGACCGACAGGAAGAAGGCGCCATAGCTCAGAAGATCGATCATTCCGGTCTCCCGAACAGGCCGCGCGGGCGCAGAAGCAAGATCGCGACGAGGATCACGAAGGCGACGGCGGCGCGCCATTCGGCGCCGATCAGCTGCACCGTCATCGCCTCGGCGACGCCGACGATGAGGCCCGCGATCATGGCGCCGGGCACCGAGCCGATGCCGCCGAGGATGGCGGCCGCAAACAGCGGCAGCAGCAGGTCGAGCCCCATCTGCGGGCGGATCTGGACGAGCAGGCCGGACATGACGCCGGCCACGCAGGCAAGGCCCGCCCCGAATATCCAGACGGTGCGGATGACCATGCGCACGTCGATGCCCGCGACGCCGGCCAGTTGGCGGTTCTCGCTGACCGCGCGCATCGAACGGCCGATGGCCGTGCGGGTGAGAAGCAGGTGGATCGCCAGCACGAGGACGACGGCGAGCCCGAGCATCAGCAACTGGTCGGGCGTCGCCCTGAGGCCGCCGCCGAGCGGCCGGGCGATCTGCAGCGCATTGGTGAAATAGACGGGCTTCGAGGTGAAGATGAACTCGAGCAGGCTGCGCAGGGTCAGCGCGGCACCGAAACTCGCCATCACCAGGATGATGACGGCGCTGCCGCGGTTGCGCAGCGGGCCGAACAGCAAGGCGTCGACGAGCAGCGCGAGGCCGGCGGTGAGCGCGATGCCAAGGAGCGTGGCGACCGGCAGCGTCCAGCCGAAGGAAAACGGACCGATGGGGCTCGCCGGACCGCCGGCCAGATAGCCGAGACCGCTCGCGATCGCCAGCGCCAGATAGGCGCCCCAGGACAGGAACTCGCCATGCGCGAAGTTGGAAAAGCGCAGGATCGAATAGGTCAGCGTGATCCCGATGGCGCCGAGCCCGATCATGGCGCCGGCAATCAGGCCATCCATCAGCACCTGCGGCGTCATGGGCGCGCCTCCGCCGACGGATGCCTCGCGCCGAGATAGAGCTCGGCCATCACCGCATCGTCGCCGAGCGAATGCGCGTCCCCTTCCAGCCGGACCTGACCCTCGACCAGCACGATGGCGCGGTCGGCGATGGCGAGCGCCGCCTTGACGTTCTGTTCCACCAGGATGGTCGTCACTCCGGTGGCATTGACCGCCTTCAGATTGTCGAAGACTTCCCGGACGATCCTGGGCGCCAGACCGGCGGACGGCTCGTCGAGGATCAGGACGGACGGCTCGACGATCAGCGCGCGCGCGACGGCGAGCATCTGCCGCTGGCCGCCGGACAATTGCCCCGCGCGCAAGGTCTTCAGGCGCAGGAGATCGGGGAACATCGCATAGAGATCGGCGATGCGGCCCGCGCGGCTCGCCTTCGGCAGGATCTGCGCGGCCACGAGCAGGTTTTCGTGGATGGTCATCGTCGTGAAGACGTTTTCGGTCTGCGGCACGAAGGCGAGACCGTGACGCACCCTGAGATGCGGCGGCATCGACGTCAGGTCGACGCCCTCCTGCACGATGGTGCCGGCATGAACAGGCACGAGGCCGGCGATCGTCTTGACCAGCGTCGACTTGCCGGCTCCATTCGGTCCAAGAAGGAGCAGGAACTCGCCCTTGGTGACCTTCATGTCGACGCCGCGAATGATCGGAAGGTCGCGCTCGTAGCCCGAGACGAGCCCATGTGTGGACAGCACGACCGGCGCGTCGGCGGCGGGCTTCATGCCACGTCTCCCAGGTAGGCGCTGATGACGGCCGGATCGCGGGCGATCTGCGCCGGCGGCCCTTCGGCGAGCAGCCTGCCGGCGGCCATGACCACCGCGCGTCCGCAGAGCCTGGCGACCATGTCCATGTTGTGCTCGATGAGCAGGATCGTCTTGCCCGCCGCATTGAGGGAGACGATGCGGTCGATCAGCAGTTCGAGAAGCACCGGATTGACGCCGGCCGCCGGCTCGTCGAGCAGGATCACCCGGGGATCCGCCATCAGGATGCGCGCCAGTTCGAGAAGCTTGCGCTGGCCGCCGGACAGAACCCGGGCCGGCTCCAGCTCGAGCCTGCTCAAGGTCACGAAGTCCAGGAGTTCGCGCGCCCGGTCGACGGCCGCCCTCTCCTGCGCCGCGATCCGGCCGGGGACGAGGAAGTTCATCCACGGGCGTTCGCCCGCCTGCGCCTGCGCGCCGGTCAGCACGTTTTCCAGAACGGACATCTCGGCGAAAGGCCGCGGGATCTGAAAGGTGCGGCCGACGCCGCGTCCGATGCGCCGGTCTGGACCTTCGCGGGCCACGTCGACGCCACCGACGCGGATCGAACCGGCGTCGGGCCGCAGGCTGCCGGCGATCAGGTTGAACATCGTCGTCTTGCCGGCGCCGTTCGGGCCGATCAGCGCGATCATCTCGCCAGCGCGCAACGAGAGCGACATTCCATCGACCGCGCGCAGGCCCCCGAATGCCTTGACGACATCGGCGACCTCGATCACCGCCGCATCCTTCGCCGCCGAGGCCTTCATGGGGTCGTGCGACGACTGCATGCGCTCCGCTTCCCGCGATGATCACAAATCTTCGATGTCTGATCTTTGATCAAACTATATTGACCGCGCGCCGGCTCGCAAGATAGAAAATGGGGATCGGCCCGAACGAGGCATGCTCCATGGCTGACGGCAGACCGGACAGACCCCTATCGCTTGCGGCCCGCCGGGATGGCGGACAGGACCGCGGCTCGCGCGGCGTCCTCGGTCCGGTCGTGCGCGATTCCCTGCAGGAACGGGTCTATCGGGAGCTGCGCGGCTCGCTGATCCACGGCGTGTTCGACGCCGGTGAGATCCTGCGCATCCAGGACCTGGCCGACACCTTGCAGACCAGCACGATGCCGGTTCGCGAGGCGCTGGCCCGGCTGGTTTCGGAACAGGCCCTGGAAGCGCTTCCCAGCCGCTCGGTGCGCGTGCCGATCATCAACCGCGAGCGGCTCGACGACCTGGCGCGCGCCCGCACGCTGGTGGAAGGCGAACTCGTGCGCCTGGCCATGGGCAACCTGACCGCGACCGACTTCGCCCGCATCCGCGACCTGACCCGCGCCTGCGAGGCCGCGTTCGGCGGGACCGCGCCGGACAAGGCGCAGGCCACGTCGGAGCTGAACCACGCCTTCCATTTCGCGATCTACGGGGCGGCGGGATCGGCGGTGCTGCTGCCGATCGTCGAGAGCCTGTGGCTGCAATCGGGTCCCTACGTTCGCGTCGCGGCGCGGGTCTATCAGGACAACCCCGAATTTTCGGCCGTTCACCACCACTGGGAACTGATCGAGGCGCTGGAGCGCGGCGACGAGAAGGCCGCAGCGAAGGCGCTGACCGACGACATCACCCAGTCCTTCAACCTGATCCGCGGGCGGCTGGACGAAGAAGCGCGGGCGCGAAAGGCGGCCAATGGCTGACCAGCGGGACGACAGTTTCGAGCTCTACGACCTGCGCGTCGAGGTGGTGGCGCCGGAGGGCGGGCCGATCCTGTGCGGCGCGAAGGTCGGGGACCATTTCGAGCTTCGCGGCGAGATGCTGCACCTGCCGCCCGGCCAGGGCATCTCGATCTATTCGCTGGCCTCCGTCCTGCCCTTGCTGGCGGCCAAGCAGCGGCCGACGCATCGAAACGACTGGATGACGACCGACGCCGACATCGCCTGCCCGGACCCGAACTGTTCGACGCGGCTGCGCATTTCGAGGACCGGCCTGCGCCGGTTCAGCCACGCCGAAACCACCCTCGTGCCGCTGCCCGATCAATGAGGCCATGATGCAGTCCTTCGAACTCGCGCCCGGCTACGTGATTTCGCGGGTCATCCGCGGCGGCTGGCAGATGGCCGGCGGGCACGGATCGATCGATGCCGCGACGGCGGTCGAGGACATGGTCGCCTTCGCCGATGGCGGCATCGTCACCTTCGACTGCGCCGACATCTACACCGGCGTGGAAGACCTGATCGGCCGGTTCCGGATGCGCTATCGCGACCTGCGCGGCGCGGAAGCGCTGAGGGCCGTCCACGTGCACACCAAATGCGTGCCCGACCTCGATCTCCTGCATCGCATCCGCAAGGCGGACGTAGAGGCGATCATCGACCAGTCGCTGAAGCGTCTGCGCATCGAGCGGCTCGACCTCGTGCAGTTCCACTGGTGGGACTACGACGCGCCGAAATGGCTCGAGGTGGCCGGCTGGCTCGCCGAACTGCGGCAGGCCGGCAAGATCGACAATCTGGGCGGCACGAATTTCGACACGGCGCATGTGACGGCGATCGCCGACGCGGGGGTTCCGCTCGTCTCCATGCAGGTGCAGTACTCCCTGCTCGACCGGCGCCCGGAGAAGGCTATGACCGCCGCGGCGGCTATACGCGGCATCTCGCTTCTGTGCTACGGCACGGTGGCGGGCGGCTTCCTGTCCGACCGATGGCTGGGCGCAGCCGAGCCGGCCGAACCGCTCGAAAACCGCTCGCTGACCAAATACAAGCTGATCATCGACGATGCCGGCGGCTGGGACTGGTTCCAGGCGCTGCTGCGGGCGCTGCGCGGGATTGCCGACCGTCATGGCAGCGACATCGCCACCGTGGCGAGCGCCGCCATGCTGACGCGGCCGGGCGTGGCGGGGGTCATCGTCGGCGCGCGCAACCGGTCGCACCTCGCCGCTAACCTGGCGATCTCGGACCTGTCGCTGACACCGCGGGACCTGGCCGAGATCGACCATGCGGTGTCGACCGCCCTGCCGCTGGAGGGCGACGTCTACACGCTCGAACGCGACCGCACCGGGCGGCACGGATCGATCATGAAATACAACCTCAACAAGGGGGCTGCCTGACCATTCGGCGAGTCGGGCGTCCGGTACAAACAGCCGAATCCGCGTAAGGCGCCACGGCGCCAGTCAAAAAAGAGGGAGAACAAAATGCGTAAGCTACTTCTATCGGGCACCGTGCTCGCCGCCATCGGTTCGGCCATCCTGCCCGCCACGGCCGCCGACTGCGACATCACCGTGGGCATCGTCATGGAACTGACCGGCCCCGCCGGAGCCTATGGCCAGGCCGGCGCCAAGGCGGTCGAAATGGCGTTCCGCGACTTCAACGACGCGGGCGGCGTGGACGGCTGCAAGCTGGTCACGGACACGCGCGACAGCCAGAGCCAGGGCAACGTCGCCGTGGACCAGGCGACACAGCTCGTCAACATCACCAAGGTGCCGGTGATCATCGGCGGCATCATCTCGTCGGTGTCGATCCCGATCCTGACGTCGGTCACCGCACCGGCGAACGTCGTGCAGGTGTCGCCCGCCTCGTCCTCGCCGACGCTGACCCAGCTCGGCCGCGACGGCAAGACCAACGGCATGTTCTTCCGCACCATCACCTCGGACGCCCTGCAGGGCACCGCGGCGGCGAAGTATGCGCTCGACCAGGGTCTCGGGAAGCTCGCCATCATCCACGTCAACAACGACTTCGGCGTGAACATGGTGAAGGAGTTTTCGGCGGCCTTCGAGAAGATGGGCGGGACGATCACCTCGGTGACGGCCTACAACGACAAGCAGTCGAGCTACACCGCCGAGGCCAACGCGGCGATGGCCGGCGAGCCTGACGCGCTCTACCTCGTCTCCTATCCGGTGGACGGCGCCACGATCGCCCGCGCCTGGATCTCCAATGGCGGGCCGCAGAAATTCCTGCTCAACGACGGCATGAACTCCTCGGACTTCATCGAGGCCGTCGGCGCGCAATATCTGAACGACGCCTACGGCACCTCGTCCGGCACGGCGGAGACGGCGTCGACGAAGTACTTCTACGAGAACTTCGAAGGCTTCTCCGGCTCGATCAAGCCGAGCGCGCCGGCAGCCGACCGCTCCTACGACGCGGGCGCGATCGTGGCGCTGGCCATCGCCAAGGCCGGCAAGGCCGAATCCGCGGCCATCAAGGCGGCGATCCCGCAGGTGGTGGCCGAGGACGGCGAGCCGATCCATGCAGGCAAGGACGAGTTCGCCAAGGCGCTGGGCCTGATCAAGGACGGCAAGCCGATCAAGTATGAAGGCGTGATCGGTCCGGTGTCCTTCGACGAGTACGGCGACATCACCGGCCCGTTCCGGCTCTGGCGCATCCAGAACGGCGAGGTGACGACCATCGGCCAGGTGAGCGCGGACGAGGTCACCGCGATCAAGGCGGACATGGCGAAGTAGCCGAGGCTTTCGCTCGAAACGCGCCCGCGCGGGGTCTCCTCGCGCGGGTTTTTCGTGCGTGGCGGCGACGGCCGCAGGCCTGACGCCGGGCGCGCCCGGCCGCCCGCTACCTGATGTACCAGCCCCAGGGTTGCTCGGTCTCGTAGGCGGTGATCTGCTTGACCTCGAGATAGTTCGACAGGCCCCAGCGGCCGAGCTCGCGGCCAATGCCCGACTGCTTGTAGCCGCCCCACGGCGCTTCGGTGAAGGTGGGCTGCGAGCAGTTGATCCAGACGATGCCGGCGCGGAAGGCGCGGGCGACACGTTCGCAGCGCGCGCGATCCTTCGACATGACCGCCGCGGCCAGCCCGAAGCGGCTGTCGTTGGCCAGGCGCACCGCGTCGGCCTCGTCCCCGAAGGGTTTCACGCAGACCACCGGCCCGAAGATTTCCTCGCGCCAGACGAAGGAATCCTCGCTCATGTCGGTCAGGATCGTCGGTTCGAGGAAGTAGCCGGTGTTCAACCCGGCGGGCCGGCGCCCGCCGCCGGCCACCGTCGCGCCTTCGGCCCGGCCGCGCTCGATGGCGGCGAGCACCTTGTCGTACTGACCCTTCGACACCAGCGGGCCGAGCAGCGTGCCCTCGTCCATGCCGTTGCCGATGCGGATCTTCGCCGCTTCCGCAACCAGGCGCTCGAGCAGCGCGGGATAGAGGCTCGCCTCGACCAGCACGCGCGAGGTGGCGGAGCAGACCTGGCCCTGGTTCCAGAAGATGCCGAACATGATCCATTCGACGGCCGCCTCGATGTCGGCATCGGCAAAGACGACGAAGGGCGACTTGCCGCCGAGTTCGAGCGACACGGCCTTGATGTCGCGCGCCGCCGCCATCATCACCTTCGAGCCCGTCGGCACAGACCCGGTGAAGGCGAGCTTGTCGACGCCCGGATGCTCCGTCAGCGGCTGGCCGGCATCGGGACCGGTGCCGGTGACGATGTTCAAGACGCCGGCCGGCAGGCCGGCCTCGGCCACGATGGCGCCAAGCTCCAGCGCAGCCAGCGGCGTGAGCTCGGAGGGTTTCAGCACCATGGTGCAGCCCGCCGCCAGCGCCGGGGCAACCTTCCACGCGGCCATCAACAACGGGTAGTTCCAGGGCACGATGGCGCCGGCGACACCGACCGGCTCGCGCACCACCTTCGTGGAGAAGCGATCGTCGCCGAGCGGGACGATCTCTTCCGGGTCCTCGTCGAGCGTCTCGGCGAGGCCCGCATAATAGGAAAAGCAGCCGGCGACGTCGCCGATGTCCCACAGCGCCTCGGGCAACGGCTTGCCGTTGTCGCGCACCTCGAGGCGGGCGAGCTCGTCCTGGCGGGCGGTCACGCCGTCGGCGATGCGGCGCAGGACGGCGGCGCGCTCCCTGCCCGACATCCTCGGCCACGGCCCCTCGTCGAAAGCGCGGCGCGCGGCCTTCACGGCACGGTCGATGTCCTCGGCGGTTCCGGCCGGCGCGTGTGCGAAGACCTCTTCGGTCGCCGGGTCGATCACCGGGAAGCTGCCGCCGCGCACCGGCGCCACCCATGCGCCATCGATGAAGAGCCTGTCTCGCATTGCCTTCTCCTCTTTCGTCACCCCACCGCGCGGCGCGGTGCGTCGGCGCGGTTCACCGCATCCAGAATACCCTTGGCCGCGCGCCTGGCGCCCTTGTGCGCCTGCATGCCGACGGCATTCCGTTGCAGGCGCGCCTTCATCGCGTCATCCGCGAGCAGCGATCGGATCGCCTCGGCAAGGCCGTCAGGCTCCCAGCGGTAGCGGTCGAGCGCCCGCCCGACGCCGGTCTCGTCGGCGCGGCGGGCATTGTCGTGACCGTCCCAGCAATAGGGCATGACGAGCGAGGGCACACCGAAGGTGAGCGCCTCGCAAAAGGAATTGTTGCCGCCATGGTGGATGAAGAGGCTGGACTGGGCGACGACCGATGGCTGCGGAAACCAGCTGCCGACATAGACGTTGTCGGGCACCGACGAATACTCGTCGCTCCATGGCCCGCCATTGACGAGGAAGCGGCACGGCAGGTCGGCGAAGACCTCGATCATCCGTTTCGTCAGGCCGACATCCATCGCCCCCAGCGAACCGAAACTGGTCAGGACCAGCGGCGCGTCGTTGCGGGTGGCAAAGCGCGGCGGCTGGTAGTCCGCTTCCTGGCGCACGCAGCCGTCGAGAAAGACGAAGCGCTCGGGATCGAGCGGCACCGCGCGATCATGGCGGATGATCTGCGGCGCCAGCAGGAGGTTGAGCCAGGGCGACGGGTCGAGGAAGCTCGCCGCCGGCGGCGGGACGAGCCCGCATTCGGTGAGGAACGCCGAAAACCGCTTGTGCGCGGGCGCCGTCACCGCCTCGTAGCGGCGGGCGAAGTCGGCCCAGCGATCGCGGTCCGCCAGCCCGAGGCCCGACAGGTAGGGCGGCACGTTCGGGTCGGGCAATTCGGTCTCGGCGCAGGAGATGACGCGGATCCAGGGCACGCCCGCATTGGCGATGGCCGGAAACATGACCACGTTGTCGAGCACGATGCCGTCGGGTTTCAGGCTGGACAGGAGCTGGCGCAGCGGCATTTCGACGGCGATCGCGGTGTCGACGATCGCATCCCAGGTCGGCCCGACATAGCTGTCGAGCTGGCGGTCCGGCGACTGGCGGAACGCGCTCTGGTGGCGCGCGATGAAGCCGGTCCAGTCGGTGGTGCTCTCGGTGCCGCCGCCGAGCTGGTACTCGGCAAAACCGTACTCCGCGAACACGCCGCTGAACCCCGGATGGCAGATGAAGACCGGCCGCGCGCCCATGCGCCGCAGTTCCTGCGCGATGCCGACGCAGTTCAGCGCCGCGCCGAAGCTCGCTTCGGGAAACAGGGCGATGGTCCTGGATGCGGTCATGCGGTTCCTGCTCGCTTGTCAGCGCGCGACGATCTTGAAGGCGGGGGGAACGCCACGGCCGGCCAGACGCGGGCGCTGGGATTGCGAGAGCTGGATATGCACGCGCATCAGATCGGCGGCAAGGTTCATCTGGCCACGCTCGATGTGCTCCAGCATCTGGAGATGTTCGATGTTCGACTGCATCAGCCGCCAGGTCGAGACGTGGCCGGACGGCGCGGCGCGGCGGCGCCGGTGGTGGTTGACCAGGGCCTCCCCCATGAACGGGTTGCCGCAGCTCTTGGCCACGAGGAGGTGGAAATCGAAATCGGTTCGGTCGAAGAGCCTGCGGTTGAAGCTGTCCTCGTCCATCCGCCGCAGGGCCAGCATCGACTGGCGCAGCGACAGGATCGCGGTCGCGTCGCGGCGGAAATCCGGCATGGCGAGCGCCACGGGCTCGGTGGCGAGCCTGAACTCGTAGCTCGCCGCCGCCGCGTCCGAACTGATCGCGAACTGCTTGAGGGTCCATTGCTGGCCGGCGCCACGCTCGGCCAGCCCGTCCTCGGACAGCCGCAGAAGCGCGTTCTGCACCGCCAGCCGCCCTTCGCCATAGCGACGCTGCAAGGCCGCGACCGTCTGGGTTTCCTCGATGCGGCCGGCGGCCAGATCGCGCAGGATCGCGGCGTGCACCTCGTCCTCGGCCTGCGCGCTGGGCTCGAGATCGAGGCCCGGCACCATCGCCGGGTCGATGGCGAGGCGATAGCCGCCCTCGGCATCGGGCGATACCAGCCCTTGCTCTGCCAGCACCTGAAGCGCCTTGCGAACGGGGGTCCGCGAGACGTTGCAGAGCGTCGCGATCGACTGCTCGATCAGCCGCTCGCCGGACACCATCCCGCGCTCGGTGGCCAAATCCAGTATTTTTTGCGCCAATTCGACATGACGCCTGTTGGGTTTGCCTGTGTCGGACATGAGCGACCCTGGTTCACACGAAGCCCGAAGAATGCGACCGCGTGGCCGGATTGGCAAGGGATGTGTCGAGGCGATCGAAAAAGAGTCGGGGAGCCCGATTCCGCTATTGACGTATTTTTTTCGAAAACAATACAATCCTGCCCGACCGAGAAGATCGCAGAAAGCGACGAGCGTCCATCCAGAGGCTGGAACATCAACATGAGGAGAATCCCCGTGACACCGACGAAAGGGTCCGTAACCAGGAGCCGGGCCATCCGCCTGGCGACCGCAGCAGCCATGCTCGGCGTCGCGCAGAGCGCATCGGCCGCCGACCTGGTCATCTCCAACTGGGACGGCTACATGGCGCCCGACATCGCCGAGACCTTCAAGGCCGCGACGGGCCTCGATGTCGAGATCGTCAACCACGCCACCAACGAAGAAATCATGGGCAAGCTGATGGCGAGCCAGGGCAAGGGCTACGACGTGGTCTTCGTCTCATCGCCCTTTGCCGAGATCCTGAACAAGCAGGGTCTGCTGGCCGAGATCGACAAGGCCGCGGTGCCGAACCTCGCCAACCTCTATCCGGAGGCGGCCGCCCTCGCCTACGATCCCGGCACGAGTTTCGCCGTGCCATACGCCTGGGGCACGACGGGCCTTTGCTACCGTTCGGACCTCGTCGAAGGGACGCCCGACAGCTGGATGGCGATGCTGAAGCCGGCGGACGCGCTGAAGGGCAAGATCACCATGCTGGCGACCGATCGCTGGCTGATGGGCGCCGGCCTGCTCGCCGAGGGATCGTCGGTCAACGAGAGCGATCCGGCCAAGATCGATGCGGCGAAGGCCTTGCTGATCGAGGCCAAGAAGACGCTTCTCGCCTATGACGACACGACCTTCTACGCCAAGCTCGTCTCGGGCGAAGCCTCGCTCGTGCATGCCTGGGACGGCTGGTGCAACTACGGCATCGCCGAGAATGCCGACATCAAGTTCGTGGTGCCGTCGGAAGGCTCGGACCTGTGGGTCGACACGATGGTGGTGATGAAGAACGGCGACAACACCGACAACGCGATGAAATTCCTGAACTTCGTGCTCGACGCGGAGAACCACGCCTGGGCGGCCGAGAACATCCTCTACAAGGTGCCGAACAAGGCGGCCATGGACAGCCTCGATCCCGCGCTTGCCGAGCAGTATCCGAACATGGGCATGACGCCGGCGGAACTGACCGGCTACGAGCTGATGCGCGACCTGGGCGACGCCCAGCGCCTCTACTCGCGCGCCGTCAGCGAGATCAAGGCCGCGAACTGACGAGGCGGGGCGACAACCGAGCCCCGATCCGACGAACAGGACGGGGAGAGCGCGCCAGCGCCCTCCCCGTCTCCCATCCCGGTGGACTTGCGGGAAGCGCGATCGACACCGGCCTCGTGGCCGGTCGGCCCGCCGCAAGCATGCAACAGGCATCTTCTTGTCCTTCCAGGCCACACGACCAAACCTGCTCGCCGCGCCGGCCATCGCCTGGCTGCTCGCGTTCATGGTTGCGCCGTGTCTCCTGATCCTCGGCTATGCCTTCTTCGAGCGCGGCACCTGGGGCGGCGTGGTCTACACCTTCACGCTCGAAAACTTCGAACGGGTGTTCGACCCGCTCTATGCGCGCATCTTCCTGAACTCGGCACGGATCGCGGCCACCGTGACGCTGCTGGCCATCCTGATTGCCTATCCGGCGGCCTACGCCATCAGCCGCGCGCCGAAATCGAGGCAGCCGCTCCTGCTGTTCTTCGCCGTGCTGCCGTTCTGGAGCAACTACCTGATCCGCACCTATGCGTGGATCGTGCTGCTCAACCGCGAAGGCCTGATCAACAACGTGCTGCGCTGGGGCGGCTACGAAGGCGAGCCGCTGTCGATGCTCTACAGCGAGGGCGCGGTGATCACCGGGCTCGTCTACAACTACCTGCCCTTCGTGATCCTGGCGATCTATTCCAGCCTGTCGCGGCTCGACATGAGCCTGATCGAGGCGTCGCGCGACCTCGGCGCGGGGCCGATCCGCACCTTCCTTCGTGTGACGCTGCCGCTGACCCTACCCGGCGTGGCGGCGGGCGGCGTCTTCGTCTTCGTGCTGTCGATCGGCAATTTCGTGACGCCCGCCCTGCTCGGCGGCGGCCGGTTCCAGATGATCGGCAACCTGGTCTACGACCAGTTCCTCACCGCCAATGACTGGCCCTTCGGCGCCGCGCTGGGCATGATCCTGATCGCCATCATGATCGTGCTTCTGACGCTGCAGGCGCGCGCCACCAACCGCGCGGCCGGAACGGTGCGGGAGGCCGAACGATGATGGGCTTCACGCGCCAGAACGCCGGTGGCCGGGCGACGCTGATCGTCGTCTTCGGCTTCCTCTATCTGCCCATCGCCGTGCTCGTCGGGCTGTCGTTCAACGAGGCGGGCCTGCCCACCGTCTGGTCCGGCTTCTCGACGAAATGGTACGGCGCGCTGCTCGGCAACGCCAACATTCTCGGCGCGGCCTGGAACACGCTGATCGTCGCCATCTTCGCGACCGTGATCTCGACCGTGCTCGGGACGCTGCTCGCCATCGGCATCGAGACGCGGCGTCGGGCGAGCAACGGCCTGGAAGCGCTGGTCTTCGCGCCCATGGTCATTCCCGACATCGTGCTGGCGGTGGCGCTGCTGTCGTTCTTCTCGCGGCTCGACGTCACGCTCGGCCTGCACACGATCATCATCAGCCACGTCATCTTCGATCTCGCCTTCGTCTGCTCCATCGTGCGGGCGCGGCTGAAGCATTTCGACTATTCGATCGTGGAAGCCTCCCGCGATCTGGGCGCCTCGCCCTGGACCACCTTCTGGCGCATCACCTTCCCGGTGCTGATGCCGGCGATCGTGGCCGGCGCGCTGCTCGCCTTCACGCTGTCGATCGACGAGTTCATCATCGCCTTCTTCACATCGGGGGCCGGACGCTCGTCCATCACGCTGCCGATGCAGATCTACTCGATGATCCGCTTCGGCATCACCCCGGAAATCAATGCCCTCGCCACCATCGTCATGAGCGTCAGCGCCGCCGCGCTGCTCCTGTCGCAATGGCTCAACAAAGACCAGTTGCGATGACCGACGCGCCGACGACCATCGAGGATGCGATCCTGCGCATCGAGACCCTGTCGAAGGATTTCGGGCCGGTGCGTGCCGTGGACGGGGTGTCCCTCGACATTCGCCGCAACGAGTTCTTCGCGCTGCTCGGCCCGTCGGGCTGCGGAAAATCCACGCTGCTGCGCATGCTCGCCGGCTTCGAAATGCCGAGCAGCGGACGCATTCTTCTCGAAGGGAAGGACATCTCCAGCCTGAAACCGGAGCGGCGCCCGCTCAACCTGATGTTCCAGTCCTACGCGCTGTTCCCGCACATGAGCGTCGTGCGCAACATCGCCTACGGGCTGGAGATGGAACGGCTGCCCCGCGCGGAGGTGCGCGCCCGCGTCGACGAGATCATGGCGGTGACCGACCTGACCGGGTTTGCGGACCGCAAGCCCGAGCAACTGTCCGGCGGCCAGAAGCAGCGCGTGGCGCTGGCGCGCGCCCTGGTGAAGCGGCCGAAGGTGCTCTTGCTGGACGAACCGCTCGGCGCGCTCGACAAGAAGCTGCGCGAACGCATGCAGCTCGAGCTCAAGCGCCTGCAGCACGATGTGGGCATCACCTTCATCATCGTCACGCACGACCAGGAGGAAGCGCTGGTCATGGCCGACCGGATGGCGATCCTGAAGGACGGCCAGCTGTTGCAGTGCGGCTCGCCCGAAGACGTCTACGAGAGCCCGACCGACCGCTTCGTCGCCAACTTCATCGGCGTCATGAACTTCATCGAGGGCGGGATCGGCGCGGACGGTCATTTCACCGCCGAGGGCATGCGCCTGCCCGTGCCGGGCATCGCGGCCGGGCCGACCGCGCTCGCCATCCGGCCGGAGGACGTGGCGATCGACCATGGCGGCGGACACGGCATCGCCGGGCGCATCACCGACATGGCCTATCACGGCCTCGACCGCGTGCTGCACGTGGCGATCGACGCCTGCGAAACACCCCTGCAGGTGCGCGTACCCGCGCGCATCGAGGCCGGCCACGCGATCGGCGAGCCGATCCGGCTTTCGATCGCGCCCGACCGCTGCAAGTTCTTCCCCGCCTGAGCCGAAAGAGGAGACCCCCATGTCGAAGACCATCGCATTCTTTCCCGAGGCGGCTTTCGGGCCGGCGCTCAATTCCGTCGGCATCGCGCAGGCGGTGCAGGCGCTCGGCCACAAGGCCGTGTTCCTGTCCGACCCCGGCTTCGTGGCGGTCTACGAAGGCTATGGCTTCGAGGCGCACCCGGTGAACCTGTCGGCACCGATGCCGCCCGAGCAGATGGCGAAGTTCTGGGAGGACTTCATCAACGGCCACATCCCCAATTTCCGCAAGAGCCCCTACGACCAGATCGACAATTACGTGAAGGACTGCTGGACGGCGATCGTCGACACAGCGAAATGGGCGCAGAAGGACCTGCCCGGCGTGCTGGACACGATCAAGCCGGACCTGATCTGCGTCGACAACGTGATCCTGTTCCCCGCGATCAAGCAGTACGGCAAGCCGTGGGTGCGCATCATCTCGTGTTCGGAAAACGAGATCGAGGATCCGAAGATCCCGCCGCACCTTTCGGGCTGCGGGGCCAAGGACTTCGCCTGCCACGACGCCTACCGGGCCCGCTTCAACGAGGTGATCAAGCCGATCCACGACGATTTCAACGCGTTCCTGGCCTCGACCGGCGAAGCGGCCTATCCGCTCGGCCAGTTCTTCGAGGCGTCGCCGACGATGAACCTGCTGCTCTATCCCGAGGCGGTGAAGTTCGAGCGTGAACATCCGCTCGATCCGAAGCAGTTCCAGTATCTCGAAGGCTGCGTGCGAACCGAGAAGCCCTACGAGGTGCCGACCTTCGCCGAGAAGAACGACAAGCCGCTCATCTACGTTTCCTTCGGCAGCCTGGGCGCCGGCGACACGGAGCTCCTGAAGCGCATCATCGCCACGATCGGCACCCTGCCCTACCGGGCGCTGGTCAATGTCGGCGACTACAAGGCGAGCTACGAGGATCTGCCTGGCAACGTCGTCATCGAGAGCTGGTTTCCCCAGCCTTCGGTGATCCCGCAGGTCGACGCGGTGATCCACCACGGCGGCAACAACTCCTTCACCGAGTGCCTCTATTTCGGCAAGCCCGCGATCATCATGCCCTATGTCTGGGACGGGCACGACAACGCCACCCGCGTCGACGAGATCGGCCACGGCTTCAAGATGCCGCGCTACGACTGGACCGACGCCGACCTCGCCGCCAAGCTCGACGCCTGCATCAACGACCCCGCGATGAAGGCCAGGCTCGCCGCCACCTCGGCGCACATGCAGTCGCAGAACGGGCCGAAGAAGGCCGCCGCGATCCTCGACGGCATCGTCACGGCGGGTGCGTGACGTGACCGAGACGCTGAAATCCACCGCGCCGCACATCCACGGCGCCACGACCTTCGACGACCTCGTCGACTGGGGCGTCCAGTCCGACGCGATCGAGGGCGCCTCGGCATCGTCGGGGCGGCTGCTGTTCAAGGGACCGAACAACCAGCCCGAAACCGGCATCTGGGTCTGCACCCCCGGCCGCTGGCGGCTGTCGATCCCGCGCGACGAGTTCTGCCATTTCGTGTCGGGCAAGGCGGTCTACCGCTCCGACGATGGCGAGACGATCGAGGTCGGCCCCGGCACGGCGGTGATGTTTCCCGCCGGCTGGACGGGCGAATGCACGGTCATCGAGACCATGCGCAACATCTACATGCTGGCCTGAGCGCCGGCGCAATCCGAGGACAACGACATGACCGCCACACCGCTGATGCGCAAGCCGCTCGAGCAGACGGACCTCAAGGACTGGGGCGTGATCCCCACCATGATCGAGGGCGAGAGCCGCACCTCGGGCCTTCTGATCCACAAGGGTCCGGAGGGCCGCTCCGAATGCGGATTGTGGGTCTGCACGCCCGGCAAATGGGAGTGCCACGTGACCCGCGACGAGTTCTGCCACTTCCTCGAAGGCCGCTGCACCTATGTGCACGAATCCGGCGAGGTGATCGAGATCACGCCCGACACCGCGGCCTTCTTCCCGCAGGACTGGAAGGGCGTCTGCACCGTCCACGAGACGGTGAAGAAGGTCTACATGATCCGCTGAAGCGCGGCCCGGCCAGGAACGGTCTTCGGTTCGCGACAGCGAGCCGGCGACGACAGACGAACGAGGACAAGCCCATGCGCTTCGATCTGAGCAAGCCGTATCACTTCGCCGAGGGCGGCTACCGCGCCTCGTCAGGCCCGGCGATGCCCGTCATCGACCCGGCGACGCTGGCGACCGTCGGCCACATCGCGGAAACGAGCGCCGCCGAGATCGAGGCGGTGCTGGCGGCCGCAAGCAGGGCGCAGAAGGCCTGGGCGAAGCTCGACGCCAAGAGCCGCGCGACGATCCTGCATCGGATCGCCAATCGCATCGAGGCGACCGACATGCGCTTCTGTGCCGAGACCATGTCGCGGGAGATGGGAAAGCCCTATCCGGAGGCGATCGGCGAGGTGGCGAACTGCGCCGGCGCCTTCCGCTACTTCGCCGAGATGGCGCGCGACGAGGCCGGCAAGATTGCCGGCACGACGCAGGCGGGATCGTTCCAGTTCGCGCGTTACGAGCCGCTCGGCGTGTCGGTGCACATCATGCCGTTCAACTTCCCGATCCTCTTGATGTGCTGGACGGTGGCCGCGTCGCTCGCCTCGGGCAATGGCTGCGTGATCAAGCCGGCACTCGCCACGACGCTGTCGACGCTGATCTTCATGGAGGTCTTCGCCGACCTGCCCGAAGGACTGATCGCCTGCCTGCCGGGCGGCGTGGATGTCGGGCAGGCGCTGATCCACTCGCCCCGCACGCATGCCGTCGCCTTCACCGGCTCGGTGGCGGCGGGCCGGGCCGTCGCGATGGCCGCGGCCGGCGAGATGAAGCCGGCGGTGATCGAGGCCGGCGGATCGGACCCGATGATCATTTCGAGAAACGCTCCGCTCGACGTCGCGGCGGCGGGCGCGGTGACGGCGGCCTTCCACATGTCGGGGCAGGTCTGCACGTCGGCGGAGCGGTTCTTCGTCGTCGACGAGGTCCACGATGCCTTCATCGAGCGCTTCGCGGCCGAGACGCGACGACTGCGGGTCGGCAACGGGTTGTCGAAGGCCGAGATCGGGCCGCTGGTTTCGAAGGCCGCGCGCGACAAGGTGATCCGTCTCGTCGAGGACGCCAAGGCGAAGGGCGCCACCGCGGTCGTCGGCGGCCGCGTGCCCGCGAGCGAGCCGGTCGGCTGGTTCTACGAGCCGACCATCCTGACCGGCTGCACGCCTGACATGGACATCCTGAAGGAGGAATGCTTCGGCCCGGTCGCCGCCGTCTGCCGGGTGAAGGATTTCGACGAGGCGATCGACATGGCCAATGCCAGCGAGTTCGGCCTGGGCGCCTCGGTCTTCACCACCTCGCTCGAGGAGGCGATGGAAGCGGCCGAAAGGCTGGAGGCGGGCATGGTCTGGGTGAACAACCCGCTGATCGACAACGACGCCCTGCCCTTCGGCGGCTGGAAGAAGTCCGGCATCGGCCGCGAACTCTCGCGGCTCGGGCTCGACACGTTCCGGCGGTCGAAGATGGTCATCATCGACCACAAGCCCGTCGTGCAAGGCTGGTGGTACCCCTATCCAGACGACTGGTTCTACGAGGCCGGCGGCCGCAAGCACGTCTGACATCGCCCTTGGAACTCCACAAATTCAGGAACGACCCCATGATCATCACCCTTCTCGGCGGCGCCGGCTACATGGGCGCGGGCATCGTCCGCGACCTGGTTTCCGACCGCGCCATCGTCGACATCACCCGGGTGCGCGTGTGCGACGCCTCGCGCGAGAAGATGGAGGCGCTGGCCGCCGAACTCGGCGATCCGCGCATCGAGCTGGTCGACCTCGACGTGGCAACCCCGGCGGCGCTGCAGGCGGCGATCGCCGGCTCCAGCATCTGCATCAACTGCGTTCCGACCCTGCTCGGCTACCAGATGCGCATCTTCGAGGCGGCGCTCGCCGCCAAGGTCGCCTATGTCGATCTGGGCGGGCTCGGCACCTATACGGTCAAGCAGATGGCCGAGCACGAGCGGTTCCAGGCTGCGGGCGTGACGGCCGTCATCGGCGCGGGGGCCGATCCGGGCATGTCGAACGTGATCTGCCGGGCCGTCGCCGACGAGTTGGACGAGATCGATTCCATCAAGCTCTACTGGGCGGCCGAACTGGTGGGCGAAGAGAACCCCGTCCTCGTGCCGCCATACAGCGTCTCCACGGTGCTTGCCGAATATGCGCATGAGAGCACGCAGTTCTACGACGGCAGGCACGTCACCTGCCCGCCGATGAGCGGGCGCGAGTTTCTCGACCTGCCGGAGCCCTGGGGACGTTGCGAATTCATGCACTCGCCACATTCCGAACAGCTCACCGTGCCGCTGGCGGACGGCATCCGCGAGAAGGGCATCAAGGAGTTTTCCTGGAAGCTGCACCTGCCGCACCGGGAGCACGAGGCCTGGGTGGGGCTCGTGAAGGCCGGATTCGGCGATTTCGACCGGCCGGTGGAGATCGGCGGACAGAAGGTCAGCCCGCTCGACGTCCTGAACAAGGTGATCGAGCGCAACATGCGCGAGAACGCGCAGAACATTCCCGAGCAGGACAGCCACGAGATCCACTTCGCCATCGGCAAGGGTCGCAAGGACGGCCGGGAGCGGACCGCCACCGTGGAGGTGATCGTCAAGCCGGACGATCTCTACAAGCCCTATGTCGACGCCTGCACCTCGATGAACGGGTCGATCGCCGCGCAGCTGATCCTGTCGCAGCCGATGCGGCCCGGCGTCTTCGCGCCCGAGGCCTATTTCGACGTGCCGACCTATTTCCGCGAACTCGAAAAGCGCAAGTTCATCATCGGCAAGAGGGTGGAGTAGCGGCGAGGCGGCCGGCGCCTCAACCGGCGCGCGTTTTCACATGATTGTTACAAGGAGCCGATACGCGACGAGGGATTGACCTGCCAGAAAGGGATTTTCCGTGTCGCGTAAAGCTCTTACCCGCTTCCTGCTGCTCAGCACAGCTGCTTCGGCGCTCGCCTGGGGCGTGTCCTATCCCGGCTCGGCTGCGGCCCAGGCCTGTTCGCCGTCGAGCCCTGCGAACGGCGCGAGCGTGACCTGCAGCGGATCGGGCGTCGGCATCGAGAACACCAGCCTCGACGATGCGACGATCACCGTCGAGGAAGGTGCCGACGTCAATGGCGGCTCCGGACGGGCCTTCCGCTTCCGCGACGGCGTGACGATCACCAATGACGGCACCATCCGCTCGAACAGCCAGCACGCGATCCAGGGCGGCGCCAATGCCACCGTGACCAACAACGGCACGATCACGGGCGGGTCGTCGGAAGACGACGGCATCAACCTTGGAAGCAACGCGCTGGTGACCAACAGCGGCACCATCACCGGCAGCGACGAAGGCGTGCAGGTGGGCAGCGGCAGCCGGGTCGAGAACGACGGCGCCATCACGGGCGGCGACCACGGCCTGTCCGGCACGACCAACGTCACCGCCATCAATTCGGGCACGATCACCGGCAACGTCCGCGACGGCATCAACGTGGAGGGCGGCGCCCGCATCGAGAACAGCGGCACGATCACCGGCGTCGACGACGGCGTCCAGGTCGAGGGGAACTCGACGATCGTCAACGGGACGGACGGCACGATCACCGGCGGCGACCACGGCATTTCCGGCACGACAAACGTCACCGTCATCAATTCGGGCACGATCACCGGCAATGTCCGCGACGGCATCAACGTGGAGAGCGGTGCGCGCATCGAGAACAGCGGCACGATCACCGGCATCGACGACGGCGTCCAGGTGGAGGCGAATTCCACGATCATCAACACCGCGACGGGCGTGATCAGCGCCGACGGCGAAGCGATCAACGCCAATGCCGACAACGTCACGATCGAGAACTACGGCATCATCGAAGGCGGCGATGACGGCATCAACGCCGCCCGCAACGCCATGATCACCAATTATGGCCGCATTACCTCGACCGGCGACCAGGACGGCGTGGATCTCGATTCCGGCACGGTGATCAATTACGGGCTCATCGAGTCGCTCGGAAACGAGGACGGCATCGACTTCGACTACTCGACCGATGCATCGCTGGTGGTCAACTACGGCACGATCCGCGGCGCCATCGCCATCAACACCCACTCGGATGACGGCATCGTGCCCGACGACGAGGGCGCGCAGACCATCGTCAACCATGGCACGCTGATCGGCCTTGGCGGAACCGCGCTCAATCTCGGGCTCGGCGACGACGTCGTGATCCTCAACGAAGGCTCGCGCATCGTCGGGCTGATCGAGATGGGCGGCGGCAACGACACCCTGATCGTCAACTACGTCAAGCTCGAGCGTCTCGACATCGGCTCCGCGATCGAAACCGTGACGACGGCCGGCCCGTCCTTCGTCGGATCGTCGGCCATCATCCTCATGGACCCCGTCGCGCTCGGCGCGGGCGACCGCGACGCGCAGGATCTGGCGTTCAACCTGTCGCGCACGGTGCTGACGGCGCCGGGCGGGC
The DNA here is from genome assembly GCF_003970795.1 of Aquibium carbonis. GTDB lineage: Bacteria > Pseudomonadota > Alphaproteobacteria > Rhizobiales > Rhizobiaceae > Aquibium > Aquibium carbonis. The sequence goes on from NZ_RWKW01000051.1 coordinate 95,258, forward strand.
GCGGTTTGTGGACCGCCGGCCGCGGCGCGTCGCTCGGCGACGGGGATCGCACCTATCTCGGCGGCGTGATCGGCTATGATTTCGCGGTCGGCGGCCATGCACTGGGCGCCTACGGCGCCTTCGCCAAGGCCGGCGACCTCCAGGCCTGGATCGCCGGCCTGCGTTTCGATCTCGCCGAAGGCGGCCCCTTCGACCTGCAGGCGACCGCCTTCGCCGGCGTGACCGACGGGGACGAACTGGCGGGATCGGACGGCGCCGACGGCACGCTCCTCGGCATCGCGGCACGCGCCTCCTACGCGCTGATCCAGGCAGCGCCCGGTGGCTTCGGCCTCGACTTCGCCGCCGAAGGCGGACTGAGCCGCCACGCCGTGGACGGCTACACGATGTCGAACCTCGACACCTCGATCGGCGATCGCGACACGACGGCCGGCTATGCCCGGCTGGAAATCGGCGTGCCCTACTCGATCGATCCGGAGACCACGCTGCGCGGCTTTGCCCATGTCACGCACCATACAGGGTCGGCCGACCTGATCTCGGCCGCCTTCGAGAACCAGACGCTGCGCTTCGCCTCCGGCGCGGATCTCGACCGGACGGCCTTCGGCCTCGGCGCCTCGTTCACGCGCAAGACGGCATCGGGGCTGGCCTTCGACGCCAGCGTCGAGACGAGCTTTGCAGATGGCGATGCCGACGTCGCCTTCGGCCTGACGCTGCGAATGCCTTTCGGCCGCTGACCGCGCCCGAACGCAAAAAGAGAGCGCGGCCGCCGCCGCGCTCTCTTCCGTTGCAACGATGCGGGTCGGCTCAGCCGCCGGCCGTCTCGACCCAGTCCGAATACCAGGCGCGGAAGAGCGCATATTGCGCCTCGGCATAGTGGCGCTGGGAATCGGTCAGCGCGTCGGTCTCGTTGAAGTGCAGCGTGTATTCGACGTCGCCGTTCAGAACCATCAGGTGCTTGTAGAAGAGCACGAGGTCCGGCCCCTCGTCGAAGGAGGACAGCACGCCCAGCGCCTGTTCCAGTTCGAGCGCCCGCGCCCGAGCGCGGGCATCGCCCCTGGCGGCCTTCTGGCAGAGCGAGACCAGATGCAGCACCTCGCGCGGCAGCGCATTGCCGATGCCGGTGATGGCGCCGGTGGCGCCGCAATTGACGTAGCCGTGGAAGACATTGGTGTCGACGCCGACCATCAAGGTGACGTCCGGGCTCTGCGAGGTGATGTTTTCGGCGGCGTAGCGCAGATCGGCGGCGCCGCCGAACTCCTTGAAGCCGATCAGGTTCGGGTGCTCGGCGCGCAGCGCGAAGAACAGGTCGGCGCGGGTGGCGAAACCGTAATAGGGGCTGTTGTAGATCACGGCCGGAAGGTCCGGCGCCGCCGACAGCACGGCCTTGAAATGCGCCTTCTGGGCGATGGGCGAGTTTCCCCGCGACAGGACGCGCGGGATCACCATCAGGCCTTGGGCGCCGACGCGGGCGGCGTGCGCCGCATGGGCCACCGCCTGCCTGGTGTTGACGGCGCCGGTGCCGACCACAGTCGGGACACCGGCCTCGACGAGCCGGGTAACGCCTTCCATGCGCTGCTCGTCGGTGAGCAGCGGCCAGTCGCCCATGGAACCGCAATAGACGACGGCGGACATGCCGGCTTCGACGAGGTCCTTCGCCTTGCGGACGAGCGCGTCGAAATCGGGCTGGCGATCGGCCGTGCACGGCGTCATCAGGGCCGGTATGGTTCCGGTGAAGATACTGCTCGTCATCATCGTTTCTCCCGCGCGACATCCAGCGCGCCAGCCCTTCCTACCGCAAGGCGCCCGTCTTGTCGACAACGAATATACAAGAAGCCGCGATGCCTCAAAGCGGCAGGTCGGCGTTGATCCGCGTGTCCCTGGAGACGTAGGCCTGTATCTGGCGAACGATCTGGTCGGCATGCGCCTTGGCGACGCGGTCGGCCCGCGCGACGTCCCTCGCCTCGATCGCGGCGATCATCTCCTCGTGCTCGTCGAGAAAGGCGAGCGGCAGGTCGTCGTCGAAGGAGGAGTAATAATAGCGCAGCAATCGACGGCCTTCGTCGAGCAGCCGTTCGAACAGTTCCGCGTAGTAGCCGTTGCGGCCGGCCCGCGCGATCGCGGCGTGGAAGTCGCGGTTGACCTCGATCATCGCCGCCACGTCGCGCTTCGACACCGCATCCGCGTAGGCCGCCTGGTGGGCGCGGATGCCGGCGAGCTCGCCGTCGCGGCGGTGGGCGGCGGCCAGCCGCGTCGTCACCCGGTACATCAAGGTGAGCGCATCGAAGAACTGCGGCAGGTCGAGGACGTCGATCGGCGCCACGACCGTGCCCCGGTTGGGCAGCGTGACGACCAGCCCCTCCCCCGCGAGCTTGACCAGCGCCTCGCGGATCGGCGTTCGCGACATGCCGAAGCGTTCGGTCAGCGCAACCTCGTCGATGGCGCTGCCGGGCGCGATCGTCAGCTCCAGGATCTCCCTCTTCAGGGTCGCATGGACCGTCGACACGCCGCTGCCGCGTTTCGGCCGTGAGGCATCCGGTGCCGCGTCGCTGGTCTGGTCGTTCATGGGCCTCGCCTTGCGCGCATGAGCCATTGGCAAAGGCGGTAGGTATCAGAGCGGGACCGCCGCCGATAGGTTTGGCTTGCGTTGTTGGTTGGGTGTTTTTGGGTGTTTTGGTCAAAAAAAATCCCCCGGG
>NZ_RWKW01000052.1 GCF_003970795.1 Aquibium carbonis
GCGGCCGGCGGGCTTGCGGTACGTGGCGGCGCTGCGGCCCTATCTGGCACGGCCGCCGCCGCCCGCGGCGGAGCAGCCGTGGCGGGAGGCGCGGCAACTGCCTACAGCCTTGGTGCTGCCGGGCAATCCGGCGCTGCCGGCGTGGCTTCGGGTTTTGGTGGCGTCGCCCGCGCGACCGGCAGCGCGGCGGCCTCGCCGCTCCGTCGCGCTGCGACCCGCGCTGCCGACAGTATGCGCGCCAGCTACGCGCGAGGCGCTCAGTCCGCTTTCGAAGCGACGGGCGGCGCATCGACCATGGGGAGCGTCGGCGGCAGCGCTGCCGAGGCACCGTCTGCGCCCACGACTGAAGGTCCTCCGGCTTGGGCCCGCCGCATGAAACGCTCTCAGCACATGTCGCACGGCGTGATGGCCGCTGCTCACGCGATCCGCAGCGGCGACAGCCATGGCGGCGGCGCCTCCGTCAACCTCTCCCAGCGAGACCAATGATGTTCAAACGGCCATCGACACACTACGGAAAGACCCCCGAACCCGAGACACCATACCAGCGCGCCGCTCAGGTCTGGGACGAGCGGATTGGCTCGGCTCGCGTGCAGGCAAAGAACTGGCGCCTCATGGCGTTCGGCTGCCTATTCCTGTCCGCTGGGTTTGCGGCAGCGCTCGTCTGGCAATCTGCTCGTGGCACTGTGGTGCCTTGGGTGGTTCAGGTCGACAATCTCGGCCAGGCTCAGGCCGTTGCGCCCGCCGTCGCGGACTACCGCCCCACCGATCCGCAGATCGCCTACCACCTTGCGCGCTTCATCGAGCAGGTCCGTGGCCTGCCTGCCGACCCCATCGTAGTGCGGCAGAACTGGCTGCGGGCTTATGAATTCACCACCGATCGTGGCGCGGCAGCGTTGAACGATTACGCAAGGGCGAACGATCCGTTCACCCGTGTCGGCAGACAGCAGGTTGCAGTCGAGGTGTCCAGCGTGATCCGGGCATCGCCGGACAGCTTCCGGGTGGCTTGGACCGAACGCCGCTACGAGAACGGTCAGCTCGCGGCGACCGAGCGTTGGACGGCCATCCTCACTGTCGTTGTGCAGCCTCCGCGCGACGCCGAGAGGCTCCGGGCGAATCCGCTCGGCATCTACGTCAATGCGATCAACTGGTCGCGGGAGATGGGACAATGAGTTCGATGGGCGTCCCGGCCAGACCGGCTTTCAGTAAACCCGTTTCTGTGTGCCTCGTGCTCGCTGCAATGGCATTGGGCGGGTGCGCGACAAACAGGCCCCCGCAGATCAGCTACGACTCCGATGTACCGCCGCTCCCCGCCGTGCCTGTCGTGTTGACGGATGAGCGACCGCGACCGCTGCACATACCGCCGGCCTGGAATCCGAGCCGCGGAGGCGCCGCATCGAATTCACCAACCGGCCGGGTCGAAAACGCCAACGCCGCTGCCCGTGTCGAGCCCCGTCGCGAAGGCTACTTCAATGCGATCCAGATTTACCCCTGGAGTGAGGGTGCGCTCTATCAAGTTTATGCCGCGCCGGGACAGATCACCAACATCGCGCTCGAGCCCGGCGAAAGCCTGACCGGGGCCGGGCCAATCGCCGCGGGCGATACCGCGAGATGGATCATCGGCGACACCGAGAGCGGATCAGGCACTACCCGGCGCGTCCACGTGCTCGTAAAGCCGACGCGCGCGGACATCTCCACGAACCTTGTCATTACCACTGACCGCCGCATCTACATGATCGAGCTGCGCTCCGGCGAACGTCCCTACATGCCGGCCGTGGCATGGGCCTATCCGCAGTCCCCAGCCTCGCAGCGCCCGGGCGTGCCGGCAGCGCCCGTCATCCCGGCACAGGCCGCGCGCAATTACCGCTACGCGCTGACTGGAGACAGTCCGCCATGGCGGCCGATCGCCGTCTACGATGATGGCCGTCGCGTCTATGTCGAGTTTCCGCGCGGTATCGTCCAAGGCGAGATGCCGCCGATATTCGTCATCGGCTCGGACGGTGAACTCCAGATTGTCAATAGTCGCATTCACCAGAACATCCTGATCGTCGATCGGCTCTTCGGCGCCGCGGAACTTCGGCTCGGCAGCGGCAACCGCCAGCAAACTGTGAGAATCGTCCGCAGCGACGGGAGGCCATCCTCATGAGCGATGCAGACAACCAGGGCCAGAATATCGAACCCGAAGGACCAGCGAGCGACATCACGGCTCCGATGCGACTGCGTGGTGAGCCGCCTCGCGTGACCCGCTTGTCGCGCAAGGCATTGATGGCGATCGGCCTGATCGCGTGCGTGGGTCTTGGCGGCGCGTTGATCTACGCCCTACAGACCCGACACGGTGGCCCTGCCAGCGAAGAACTCTACTCAACGAGGAACCGTCCCACGGCTGACGGTCTCACTGACCTGCCACGCGACTACACCGGCCCGCGTCTCGGGCCACCGCTCCCTGGCGATCTCGGTCGACCAATGCTCGACGCGCAGAACCGCGGCCAACCGGTCGTTCCGTCGCCCATTCGGCCGATGGTCGACCCGGCAGAGCAGCGTCGCCTCGCCGAAGAGGAAGCTGCACGCACCAGTCGCGTGTTCTTTCAGACTGAGGCACGCACACTTCCGGCTCCCGCGGGGCCAGGTATTGCCGCGACCACCACGAACCTGACCGGCCTCGGCCTTCCAGGGCAACTCAACGCTCCAACTGCGCAGGATCGCCAGGTTGCTTTCCTCAATGCCGCCGTCGATCGTCGCACCGTTGCGCCTGACCGCGTGCTAGCGCCTGCATCGCCATACGTATTGCAGGCCGGGGCTGTGATTCCGGCGGCGCTGATCACGGGAATCCGCTCGGACTTGCCGGGACAGATCACAGCTCAAGTTACCGAACATATCTATGACAGCCCCACCGGGCGGATACTTCTCGTGCCGCAGGGCACGCGCATCATCGGGCAATATGACAACGCCCTGCAGTTCGGCCAGCGGCGAGTATTGCTGGTGTGGAATCGCCTGATCTTCCCGAACGGACGCTCCATCGTTTTGGAGCGCCAACCGGGGGCCGATACGCAGGGCTACGCCGGCCTTGAGGATGGCGTCGACTACCACTGGTGGGAACTCGCCAAGGCGGCGGGCCTTTCCACGCTGCTGAGCGTCGGTGCTGAGCTTGCGATTGACGACGAAGATCGCTTGCTGCGAGCGATACGCAACGGCGGCCAGGACACGATCAACGATGCCGGGCAACAAATCATCCGGCGTCAGCTTAACGTGCCGCCAACGCTGACGATCCGGCCCGGATTCCCGGTGCGTGTCATCGTCACACGAGATCTTGTCCTCGAACCCTACAGGGGATGACGATGGCAAAACTGAAGCTCGGCGCACTCGAAGACGACAAGCCCAAAAGAGGGACGGTTGAGTTCACTCCACCGGTCTATCGTGATCTCCTCGCTTATGCCGAGGTCCTTGCGCAGCAGACGGGCATCCCAGTCCCTGATCCGATGAAGCTCGTTCCACAAATGGTCGAGCGGTTCATGGCCACCGACCGGGAGTTCTCAAGAGCTAAACGGCTCCTCAGAGACCCGAATACACTTCACATATCGCGGAAAGAGCCCGGGCCGGCAGCATGAACCAGCGTGCCAGCCTGCCATGTGACGTGTGCTCGCAACGATCGGGTGGCGGCGGTCGATGGGAGCGAATATCACCAGCGTGACAAGCGTGCTGGCGAACCTGCGGAGATTCCTTCCGAGAATTCGCAATCAAGGGCACAGTCCTCCGATAGACTCCATTGCCGAAGAACACCTGCTCGATCGAGCTCAAGTGCATCGGCCGGAAAACTTGCCACGGTGCGAGCCAACTCTATCGCTGCTGCGCGGGCTGTACCCGGCGGGACCAACCGATTGACCAGTCCGATCGCGAACGCCTCGCGGGCTTCGACCGGACGTCCGGTGATGATCATGTCAAGCGCCCGGCCTTGTCCGATCAGCCGCGGCAGCCGGACGGTGCCGCCATCGAGTAACGGCAGATTCCAGCGCCTGCTGAAAACGCCAAAAACCGCCGTTTCGCTCGCCACACGGAGATCACACCAGATCGCAAGCTCCAGACCTCCTGCGACCGCATGACCTTCGATCGCGGCGATTACCGGTTTTTGCAAGCTAAGACGCGAGGGTCCCATCGGAGGCAATTCGCTGCGCGACCATCGCTCCTGTCCTCCATCTGACGAGATCTCCTTCAGGTCGGCGCCAGCGCAGAAGAAATCGCCCGCTCCAGTCAGCACAGCTACCCTCGCCGCTGCGTTCCTCTCAAAATCCTTGAAGGCGTGAGCCAGCAAAACCGCCGCCTCGGTATCCACGGCGTTTCGTACCGACGGGCGATTGATCGTGATGATCCAAACCGCACCGTCATCATCGCACGTGATCTTTGGCGATTCCGCCGCCATAGCTTGCGCTGTTCCACCCATCGAAGACACCATCCCTGCTGAGCTGAACAGCTAGCTGCCCCAGCCGGTAACGTGACAATGGCCGGTGAGGCCGAGACACTGTCGAAGCCTCCACTGCCGCGGCCGTCGCCGCAAATGAATTGCGCTCAAACGCCGTTGCTCGCATTTCAGTCCCGGCGAGGATCAGAGCCACAGAGGAACGATGCAGAGCACAAGGGCGATCGCCAGGAGACCATTCACCGCGTTCCACTGTCGCTCCGTCCTGAGGAGCTGGGAGAGCAATAGCCCTCCCATGCACCAGATCGATAGCGACACTGAGCCGGCCACGCCAAACGCCAAACCCATGATGATTGCAAGGCTTGTCGCCGAAGCCGTTAGGTTGGCGAACGCAGCGGCGGCGGCGAGCGTCACCGTCCATGCCTTGGGATTGAGCCAGAGCAGGAGAAGACCTCCGCCGAGCCCGATACTGCGGCGTTCGGAAGCCGTCGCGTTGGGAGCACCGCTCCTAGCAATTTTCCAAGCAAGCCACAGCAGGTATGCTGATCCGAGGCCCTGCATGATCACCTGGATCTGAGGGAACGTATGAATCGCCGTCCCGAGGCCGAGAGCGGAACCAGCGCCAAGTGAACATAACCCGCCCGCCATGCCTGCGATCAGCGGAATGCTCCGTCTGAAGCCATGCTGTGCGCCTGATGCGACAGCGAGCGTCGTGGCCCCTCCAGGCGTGATCGTGGCAATCACCACGAATGCGATCAGGGCTGTCAGAAATTCGGGATGGTCCATCTATTGCCGATCGTGCCGCTTTCACGACATCATCCGGCTCGCTGTCCCCTCTCGCAAATGAGAGTTCTTCACCCGCACGCAACACGGTTTCACTTTCGGTATCTATCGCCCCGAATAGGATGAAGGAAAATTGTTGAGTGCTGCCGATGCTATACGGTCACCGAGGCAAGTATCCGACGATCGCATCATCAGCCTGGGTCGCACCCGACGCTTCGATTTGCGGAGATGTTAGTATCGGCGAAGGAGTGCGGGTGATGCATGGAGCCCGCGTCATTGCGGAGAGCGGCGGGCGCATCACGATTGGTGCCAACTGCATCGTGATGGAGAACGCTGTCGTCCGAGCGACGGCAAAACATCCGTGCTCAATAGGCGAGCACACCCTGATTGGGCCAATGGCGCATGTTGTCGGCGCAACGATCGAGGATCAGGTGTTCATCGCCACGGGAGCGGCGATCTTTCACGGCGCGATCGTTGAGCGCGGTGCAGAAGTCCGTATCCACGCGGTTGTCCACCTGCGAACACGAGTTCCCGCGGGCGCGACAATCCCGATCGCTTGGGTCGCAGTTGGCGATCCGGCAGCCATTCTGCCACCAGACAGGCACGACGACATATGGAAAGTCCAAGCACCACTGCACTTCCCTCAATGGGTCTACGGTGTAGAGCGTGACACCCCTGATCTCATGGTTCACGTGACCACCGGCCTCTCCCAGGCGCTCACGGATCATGCGTCCGACATACCGGTCGCCCCCGCTCTTGGCACCGATCTCGACGGGACAAGCGACAATTGACAACTGCTGCAGACGCCGAAATCCACTTGATCCTAAAGCGCGACCACCAGGCGACCACTGCCAACGTCGCCCACGTCTTCGTTGACGATGTGGCAACCCTGTATTCTCTCTGCCAAGCCGCTGGCGTGCGCATTATCAAGGGACTTGCGGACAAAGACTACGGACAACGAGCCTTTGTTTTCGCTGATCGGGATGGCAATCGGATCGACATCGGTGAACGTTTGAGCTGACTGGAAAGCGGCACCATCGACTTCACGCTACATGGCCGGCAGGAATATCTCCGCACGCATGAAGGTTACGGCGTGACCCGACACGCTGACCCAGCCGTCTTCCAGCTCGCAAACCAGTCTCCCACCGCGCGCTGAGCACTGCACGGCTGACAAACGGCTCTTGCCGAGCTTGCCAGCCCAATAGGGAACGAGCGTCGCATGCGTGGACCCGGTCACCGGATCCTCTGGAATGCCGGCACCGGGAGCGAAGTAGCGTGAGACGAAATCTGCCTCCGCGCCGGCGGCCGTGATGGCCAGCCCCATTGGAAAAAGCCGTGTGATCGCGGCCACGTCCGGGACGAAGGATCGGACCGCCTCCTCTCTTGCCAGTTCGATGAAGACATTCTCGAAATTCTTGAACTGCCCAATCCGTTCGTCACCGAAAAGATGCGCCACTTCCCGAGGCGGCTCTTCCATAATCTCGGGCTCGAACCGCGGCATATGGAGCTGGTAGTCCTTGCCAGATGCGCGCACCCGCAGCTCGCCAACGCGGGTAAAGAACGCAATATCACCAGCAATGCCGCGCTCCGTGCATAGGATATGTGCCGCCGCCACGGTGGCATGCCCGCAGAACTCAGCCTCGTGCACGGGCGTGAACCACCGTATATCCCAGCCACCTTGCGCGGGGCGAAGAAAGGCGGTTTCGGCTAGGTTGTTCTCTTCCGCTATTGACTGCATCAGCCGGTCCGGCAGCCAGTCGTCCAGGACAAGAACCGCCGCCGGATTGCCGGCAAAAACCTGATCGGCAAATGCGTCGACTTGGAACATCCGTATGGCCGACATGTCTGCCCCCCCCACTCCCAGGCCGAGCGCCGTCGGTCACCCGTCACGACGCAACCTCATCAATATGCGGCGCGCTGGCGCTGAAGGGACGGGCCATCGCTCCTACCCCTAAGCCACGGCCGCACACCTGCCAGTCCCGCGCAACTCACGCGCGACCAGGCCACTAAGCCGGCGTATTCCTTCGTCGATGGCTTGCTCGGACTGCAACGAGTAGTTCAAGCGCAGCGCGTTTCCGGTGCCTCCGTCAGCAAAGAATGCGGCGCCCGGCACGAAGGCCACGCCTTCCTCACGGAGCGAGAGGCTGAGGAGCTCGGCCCCGTCGAGATAAGGAGGGAGCGTGACCCATACAAACATTCCGCCCGTTGGCCTCGTCCAAGCAACTCCGTCGGGCATGTGCCTGCTAAGGGCATTCAGCGTCGCATCGCGGCGCTTAGAATACACTCCGACGATACGCTCAACTTGCGCGTCATATTGCTCCAGAGCGACGCGATGGATGACGATCTGATTCAGCGTCGCACAGTGCAAGTCCGCGGCCTGCTTGGCCAGAACGACCTTCTGAACGAGGTCCCGCGCTGCGCAGATCCAGCCCACGCGCAGGCCTGGCGACAGTGTCTTCGAGAATGTCCCGCAATAGACCACACGACTGCGGTCGATATCTCCGCAGCTTTCGATGTCGAGGGACTGACAGGACCTCTGCGGCTCGCCTTCGAAACGCAGCGCTTCGTACGCGGCATCCTCGATCAGCGGCGCGTCGTGAGCGGCCGACAGATCGAGCAGGTTCCGCCGAGCATCCTCCTCCATCGTCTCGCCAGTCGGATTCGCAGAATCGGGCACGACGTAGGCGAGTGCAACCCGCTCGCCCTCATCATTTGCTGGCGACGGAGTGCCCGATGTTGAAAAGGAAGCATAGCGAGGCTCATAGGCATTGAACGCCTGCAGCGCTCCCAGATAGGTCGGCGCGGTGACGAGGGCCGTGTCGCCAGGCGAAAGAAGGAGCTTGCCGAGCAGGTCGAGACCTTGTTGCGATCCGGCGGTTATGACGATGTTCTCGACACCGCAGCGCACGCCTCGTCTCGCCATGTAGCTCGATATCCAGGAACGGAGGGGCTCGTAACCTTCGCTAACCGAGTATTGCAGCGCCTGCCCAGCAAGGTGTGGATCTGAAAGAACGGCGTCATAAGCGCTTCGCACGGCTTTGGTTGGGAACAGAGCTGGATCAGGAATGCCGCCGGCAAAGGAGATGATTTCCGGTCGCGCGAGGAGCTTGAGAAGCTCTCGTATCTCGGAAGCCTTCATCCGTTCGGTGCGTCGTGCAAAGGCGGAGTGCCAGTCGATCGCGCGGTAGCCTACCATGTTCCCCAATCCCGCATTTCCGTCAGCTATATTGTCATATTAGCGTCACGTGAGTCGATAGATTGATTGTCACTATGACATTCAATTGTATCGGCCTGCCGGCGTTGAGCCGAAGCCCAGCGCTCGTCGCGCCACGCGACGAGCATCGCAGATGGATCCTCCGAAATACGGCGTCTCAGCGCGAGCAGCACATCCATTCGACAGATGCCGAGGTCATCCAGCTGGTCATCGCCTAATTCGAGAAGGCGGCGGACCTGTCGTCGATTCCACCAAGCTCGAATGAGCAATTGGGCGCGCATACGCAGACTGACGCCGGCGGCTATTGCGGCGTCTACCTCTCGATCGGCCTCTGTGTACCGTCTGGAATTGCGCTCTCGCACGCCGCTCGCTCAGTTCACCTACCCCTCGCCTTCATCGAGAGAAGCGCACGCCCGAGGGGTATCACAAGCGAGTACAATTCTTGCCGCGCTGAGCGAACCTCACGCCGCCTGCCTTTCGGATATCCGCGTAGCAAGCCCCCCGCCGATAGTCGCGAGTATGGAACCAGCGAAGTATATAGCCAGACCAACAAGCGTCGCGTAGGAGTAGCCTATCCGTCCTTCAATCGTCTGAAAGACAAACACAAAGAGAGGACCAAGGGCGGTAATCGTGGCGATCGTCAACGGCGTCACCAACGATACGGCTCGTTGCACCGCATAGATCGGGAATGCCATCAGAACCACGCCGACTGCCAGGACTGCGACCAGGTCAGTTGCCGCGCTTTCCTCCTTTTCGTCGAGGCCAAGAAGAAGGCCTCCGGCGGAAAGGGGGAGATACAGTAAGAACCGAAGGCCGAACTGCGCCATCGGTCCGACTCCGTTGGAATCGAGCCGCCGACAGTAGAACAGCATCCAGGTAATCAACGCGCCGGAGAGAGCGGCTAGCCCGACCCCGGCTACCGCAACGGCACCACCCCCTCGGACGAACCCCGACAAACCCAGAGCGGTTGCACCGCCCATTAGCAGCAGCGAGACCCCCACGATAAGGTTTCCACTCGCTTCGAGCTTGTTCCTGGAACCGCTCGCTTCGAGAACGCGAAGTCGAGCCGCAGCGATTGTCGTGAGCGGCACCATTCCGGAGAAGATCGCAAACGCGATCGTAGGCTCGATAAGCTGTACTGCGAGGAGGTATGCGATCCATCCGCCAGCGGCGGTGACATTCATGCCAAGCAGCGACGCGGGTTGTGATATCGCTCGGCTGAGCTGGCTTGGCACCTGTAGCGCAACCCAGCCAAGGGCAATCGCGCTAGTCGTACCAAATACGATCAACCCTACGAGGAAGGAATCTACTCGCTGAAAGAGTGACCCGAAGAAGACCGCTTGGGCCGCCTCAAGAATCACAAACGTGAACGACCAAACCAGGCCAGCCCCATGTGGGGTCAAGATCTTCTGCATTGGAGTCTGGAAAACACAATAAAATATTCTAACAAGCGCAATTCCTCCACCTCTAGTCTTTAAACGCCGGCGACCGCTTCTCAAGGAACGCGCTAATACCCTCCATGATGTCTGGCGTCTGAGCCATACGCCCGAAGTGCAGAGCCTCGACCGCAAGGCCTTCGTCAATTGAGAGATTCATCCCGCGCGTCACGCTCGCCAGACATGCACTGATCGCGCGCGGCGAGTGGGTTATGATCCGGCCGGCTAGCTCGCGTGCCTCCTCGATCAGCTTCCCGCGCGGTACCACGGCGTTCACGAGACCCATCGCTGCGGCCTCCTGTGCGGAGATGACGTCGCCGGTCAAAATCATCTTGAGCGCGCGCTTTCGACCAACAAGACGCGGGAGCCGCTGCGTCCCGCCAAACGGTGGCGGGAAACCTAGCGTGATCTCCGGCTTTGCAAACCGCGCATCCTCGCTGGCAATAGCGAGAGCGACAGCCTCCACCATTTCGCATCCTCCGCCGTACGCGATACCGTTCACCGCCGCGATGATCGGCTTCGGGAAGCGTTCGAGCCTTGACGTCAGAGCTTGGCCGCGCCTGACGAAGTCACGAAGTGCGACCTCGGCCCCTGCCTCGACGCTCGCGGAGAACGCGCGGATGTCTGCTCCTGCGCAGAAGGCGCGCCCTGCTCCAGTCAGAATGACTGCGCCGATTGTTGCGTCAGCTTCGATCACATCGAGCGCCGCCGTCAGGCTGTCGATGAGCGGATAATCGAGCGCGTTGAGCTTGTCCGGGCGATTAAGCGTCAGAACAGCAACGCCATCCGTCGCCTCTTGAAGCAAGGTTTCCATCGTCATCTCTTTCCTCGCGGCTTTCATCGATCTCTCAAGCACGTGAGTGCGTAGGATGGCCGACACTCAAGCGCGGGGACCGACCGCGCAAACGAGTTGTCATTGCCCATGGATGAGCATCGCTCAGCCGGCAGACTGAGACACGACGACCCCCGTTGGCCGACCGGACCTACCAGTGCGTTGAAGAGCCCTTGTCCAGCGGTGAATTGATTTCATGCGCACCAGCGGAGCAACCACCGCATACTGCACGCTGGTATTGGCACGATGAGGTGCATCCGGCATATGGCGTTCAGACTACCACCGCTGAATACGCTCCGCTTCTTCGAGGCGGCCGGCAGATTGTTGAGCTTTAAGCTGGCTGCCGAGGAACTCGAGGTGACACCGAGCGCCGTAAGCCACGGCATCCAATCGCTCGAAGACTGGCTAGGGGTAACCCTGTTCGCCCGCTCGAGCCGCGGGCTCGCGCTTACCGACTCAGGTGAAGACTACCTCCCTGCCGTGCGGGAGGCACTTACCGTCCTCTCCAACGCAACTGATCGCGTGCCCGGACGACCGCCGCGCGGCAGTCTCGCAATCAGCGTTGCGCCGACCTTTGGTGCTCGCCTTCTACTGCCGAGGCTTCCGGCCTTCCGGCAGCTCCATCCGGATATCACCGTCCATATCGACACGACTCACACTCGCGTCGAGTTTCCCCGAGACGGCGCGGATATCGCCATCCGCATGGGCAAAGGAACGTGGCCAGACCTGGTCGCCTTCCATCTGTTGGCAGAAGAACTGGTGCCCGTCTGCTCGCCAGAGCTTCTTTCCAAACTAGGCCCGACGGCACGACTATGCGATACGCCCCTCATTCATATCACGACCGTCTCCCAAGACTGGAACGCATGGGCGGCGGCTGCACGCCGTGAGCCAATCGATTGCGAGCGCGGTCTAATGGTCGACACGATTCAAATGTCTATCGATGCGGCGGCTCAAGGCCTTGGAATCGCAATCGGTCGCCTTCCGCTCGTCCGGCCGGAGCTGGCAAGCGGCCGCCTCGTGCGGTTCTGTGGGCCTAGCGTCAAGGCCGAGACGGGATACTGGTTGGTGGGCCCACGCGAAACGATGGCTCGACCCGAGATTGTGACCTTTCGGAACTGGATCACGCGCGAAATGCAAGAGTTCGCAGCGGATGCCTCGGCCGATGCATCCGCGCCGCCTCCAGGTCATGAAGGCTCCGCAGGGCAGCGAGGTAGCATAGATGCCCCACAGCATGTCTCGTGATCCCGCCGGGACGGTCCGGCGCGATCAGAGGCGGGTCAGCCCGTCCATCGCGGATATGCCGGATGTCAGAGCCCTTCACGCGACCATCGTCATCGCCCTCGCCGACAGCATCTCGTGCCGAAAGGAGTTAGGTGCATGATATCGCAGGCGTCGAACGATCCCATAGTGGAGCGCCTGGCAGCCTTCTCCCACGGTGAGCACGGCGGAAATCCCGCTGGCGTCGTAATCAGTGAAGCGTTGCCGCCACCCGACGAGATGCAGGCAATCGCCAAGGATGTCGGGTACTCCGAGACGGCGTTTGCCGCCAAGGTCGATGATTCGTGGCGCGTGCGCTACTTTGCTCCCGAGATCGAGGTGCCCTTCTGTGGCCACGCGACTATCGCTCTCGGCGCCGCCCTCGCGACGCGCCATGGGAATCGGACGTTTCATCTCCATCTCAACGAAGCTAACATAACTGTGGAAGGGCACCGCACAGATGATGAACTTTCCGCTACCCTCCTGTCGCCGCCGACGCGGAGCATGTCGGCCGCTCCGCACTTGATCAAAGAGACGCTCGAGCTGTTCGGCTATCGCCAAGCCGATCTCGATCGCCGTCTCCCCCCTGCGATTGCCGAGGCTGGCGCCCGTCATCTTGTTATCGCACTATCCGAAAGGCGGTCTCTCGCCGGCATGCGCTATGACTTTGCGCAAGGCCGATCCCTCATGCTGGAAAACGGCTTCGCCACAATCAGCCTCGTCGTCGCCGATGGCGATCGTCGCTTCCACTCACGCAACCCATTTGCTGCCGGTGGGATCTACGAGGACCCGGCGACGGGCGCGGCCGCCGCCGCGCTGGCAGGATATCTCCGTGATGTGCGCTGGCCCCACGGCGGATCAATCGAAATCGCCCAAGGCGACGACATGGGCGTACCGTGCCGGCTGTTCGCGGAAATCTCCGATCAACCCGGCGAGGGAATACGCGTTTCGGGCCGCGTGCGGTCGATCGTTGCAGGCTAAACCAATCTCTTCTTCATGTAGATGCGGCGGTAGCCATCTTCCTCGATGCGGTGAGTCTCGACGTAGCCAAGACGGCCGTACAGCGCGAGATTCTCGACCATCACTTCATTGGTGTAGAGTCTCAGAACTTCGTATCCCTTCCGCTGGCCGAGCGTCTCCGCATACTCCAGAAGCCGGCGTCCGAAGCCCTTGCCCTGCGCGTCGAGACGGACTGCAACGTTGTCCAGCAGAAAGCCGTGCTCGCCTTCGATTACCACCAACACACCGGCGATCTTATGCGCGTCCTCAAGCACATGAACAGCATGCTGCTGGACCAACGCCGCGTAGTCCGAAAGCACAGGGCCGGCTACACGGCCGATTCTGGGCGTATAGAGCGCGTAAGCGTCGGCAACGAGCGAGCGAATCTCCGGTAGATCAGCCTCGACAGCCACGCGCACACCCTCCATGCTTCCTCCCAGCGCGACAAAATTGGTAGCGCGATCCTTAGCACCGCAATGCCAGAGGCCTCCGCACTGAGCTAGAGACCGTCGGCACAGCCTATGCCGACTTTCAACTCCGATGCTGGTGAAGATTGTTCAGCCAGCGATGAACCAAGCTTGTTTGGCTGCCGAGCCCCCATTGGATACCGTCAGAAGCGGCCTTTGACGCTGTTGCAGGCATTGGCGTCAATCGACTGCCGTACCGCAAGACAAGATGAAGTCCACTGGAATCGCCATGCCTAACGCCACAACCATCACACCATTCAGCCCGCTCGATCTTAGCCGCCACTCGGTCGCGTTGCAGGCCCTCGCCGTCCTGATCGGGACAGTGCTGCTTGCCTTATCCTCCTACATTGAAGTCCCGATGGTTCCAGTGCCAATGACGATGCAGACCTTCGCGGTCACGCTCGTCGGCGCTCTGTACGGCTGGCGTCTCGGGATCATCACAATCTCAGCGTGGCTTCTCGAGGGCGCTGCCGGCCTTCCCGTTCTCGCCGGCGGAGCTGGTGGCCTCCATCACTTTTCCGGTCCTACCGGAGGGTATCTAGTCGCCTTTGTCGTTGCCGGCGGCCTTACGGGCTGGCTCGCCGAGCATGGCTGGAACGGAGGTCGTCCAGGTCTCGCTTTGCTGTCCATGCTGCTCGGAAACGCAGCATGCCTCGCCATCGGAGCGGCGTGGCTCGCAGTGCTGATCGGACCTCAGCAAGCGATTGCGCACGGCGTCATGCCATTCCTCCTGGGCGGCCTCTTGAAATCCGCTTTCGCGGCCGCCTCTCTCGCGGCCCTGACACGCATCCTCAGTTCGCGCGAGGTTCGGCGATGACGGTGCGCCTAAGAGCGCACCACCTGCTCTGCCTCCTGACGTACTCGGGTAAGGGCTACAGCTCTGCCTTCACAACCAACCTCGACTCAGTGGCCGACCGTATCCAGCTAGGAGAAGAAATCGTCGTGGTCTCGGAGGCCGATGACGTTTGTGCGCCGCTGCTCGCAGA
This sequence comes from Aquibium carbonis, assembly GCF_003970795.1. Taxonomy (GTDB): domain Bacteria; phylum Pseudomonadota; class Alphaproteobacteria; order Rhizobiales; family Rhizobiaceae; genus Aquibium; species Aquibium carbonis. The sequence goes on from NZ_RWKW01000052.1 coordinate 14,383, forward strand.
GTCCGACGTTCACTGTCACCGCGAGAGCGTCATGCGCCGCGACGACGTTGCCGCTGCGGAGTTGAGCGCGATCCTTGGATACTCCATTCGTCCCGGAACGGCTTTCCGCATGGATGGCGAGTTGATCACGACGATGCGAGACGCCTTCGTCGCTGGCGTTACGCGCAGCGCCTGCAGCGGGTGCGAGTGGTTCGACCTGTGCTCCACCACTGCTGCGGCCCACTATGTTGACGCCCGACTGACCGCGCGGCGCAGTCCTTCGGACAGCGGTAGCCGCTCGACAATACGTCCGGCGGCCGTGCTTCAATCCGCGCGGGCTTTGCCGGACGACCCTCTCAGCAAGCTGAGCTTTCCATGACCCAGCAATCTCCGACAATTGAATTCTGGTTCGATTTCAGTTCCCCCTATGCGTTTTTCGCGTCGCTTTCGATCGAGGAGATTGCCGCGCGTCATCGCCGATCTGTGCAATGGCGTCCCTTCATGCTCGGCGTGCTCTTCAAAGCGACGGGGATGATGTCGCTGACGCAGACGCCATTGCGCGGGGACTACGCCAAGCACGATTGGCTCCGCCTCGCTCGGCGCGCCGGCGTGGTGTTCAATCCACCCGAGAGCCATCCTGCAACGCAGCTACCTGCAAGCCGAGCGTTCTACTGGATCGAGAGCAAGCGTCCCGAGCTTGCGGTGCCGTTCGCAAAGCGCGTTTTTCAATCCTACTTCTCCGCCGGCCACGATACAGCACAGCCTGACCGCGTGGCCGCGATTGCGTCCGACCTCGGCATTGCCGCGACTGCGGTGATCGAAGCGATCGCGCTTCCGGCCGTGAAGGAAGAGGTGCGCGCGAGGACCGACGAAGCGCTACGCAGAGGAATATTCGGCTCGCCCTTCTTTGTCGTGGATGGCGAGCCGTTCTGGGGGCACGACCGACTTACTATGCTCGACGAATGGCTCCAACGCGGCGGCTGGTAGGCCGAGTTCAGTCGGTCAGCAGCGTCCAGCCGCTCGCTTTATGGCGCTTCAGGGATCGATGCCGTCGCAGCCGCCGCGCGGTCATCGTGGATTGTCACTTGATACAATATGCGAATTGACACATTCGCGGCGTTGAAACAATATAAGAATTGGTCATGAGCGTTTGATTTTCGCACGGGCATTCCATGGGCTTCAGGCTTCCTCCGGTAAACACGCTGCGTCTCTTTGAGGCAGCGGCCCGGCTCGGGAGCTTCAAGCTTGCGGCGGATGAGATCCACATCACGCCCAGTGCCATAAGCCACGGCATACAGACATTGGAGAATTGGCTGGGAACCGAGCTGTTCCATCGCGGCCCGCGCGGTCTCACGCTCACGCCGGCAGGGGAAGCATACGCGCCTGAAGTTCAAGCAGCTCTGTCAATCCTTGCCACGGCAACCGAACGCTTGCCAGGCCGCCGCGCGACAGGCGCACTCTCCGTCAGCAGCGCGCCGACATTCGCAAACAGGTGGCTGCTTCCGCGCCTTTCTCGCTTCACCGAACTCTATCCCGATATCCGCGTCACGATTGATACGTCCCGGCACTATGTCGACTTTCCGACCGCCGGTATCGACCTCGCGATCAGGCGGGGAACGGCGCCGAAGTCGGGAGAGTCCTGGACCCAGCTCGTGCCCGAGATGGTTGTTCCTGTCTGCTCGCCCAGTCTGCGGCAAAGCATTTCCGTCGACGATGAAGTCGAGCTCCTCGGACACGCGCCTCTGATCCATGTGACCACTGTCCGGGAAGATTGGCGCTCATGGTTCGAGGCAAGAGGCATTGCACCTCCGTCGAACGAGCGCGCCATTCGCGTCGACACCATTCAGCTCGCGGCGGAAGGCGCCATGCGCGGACTTGGTATCGCCATGGGCCGCAAGCCGCTGATCGACGAATACCTCGTGCAGGGCAGCCTTTTGGAGATCGCCGGTCCCGCGATCCCGGCGGATACCAGCTACTGGCTCGTTGGTACGCAGTTGGCCTTTGACCGACCTGAGACAAGGCTATTTCGCGCCTGGATTCTTCAGGAGCTTCGTAACGGCGTTCGGCCGCTGGCGCCTACCACCGCGGCGGTGCCACGGCCGAAAATCACACCCCAGCGCCTTGGCATCGCAAGATGACCTGAGCGCGAGGCGGCTCAGGATGTTGTTGATCCCTCAAAGAGACGTCGCCTGCGGGTGACAGAAACTCGTTTGCGCTGCTAGCTGCAGGACAACATTCTTCCAACAACTCAAGCCCAGCAGCTCGCTAACGCGGCGTTCGAGGCGTCGATGACCATTTCGGATGAGGCTTTACCGGTTTTTCAGACGGATCGGCTCCTGCTCAGACCGGTGAGACCGGCAGATGCGGAAATGCTGTTTCCGATCTTCGGCGACCCCATCGCGATGCATTATTGGGATGTGCCAGTTCGCCGCGACGTGCAGCAGAGCCAACAGATGCTGCGATCCTATCTTGCACTGGGACCGGCCCAGCAAGGCACCTGGTGCCTAATCTTCCGCGGCGAGATACATCCGGTCGGCTTGGTCCAGTACGTACGACGAGAAGCCTGCCACCGGCGAGCAGAGGTCCGCTACATCCTTGCACGGCGCCATTGGCGTCAAGGCCTGATGTCGGAGGCTCTCGGCGTCATGCTTCACTATTGCTTTGACGAGCTGGCGCTTCATCGGCTGGAGGCAACCTGCGAACCGGACAACCTTCGCGCAGCGGCACTCCTCGAACGCCTGTCCTTCCGAAGAGAGGGACTTCTGCGGGGCCGCTACTTTGTGGAGCCCAGCTACCGTGACGTCTTCCTCTTCTCGCTCCTCAGCGACGAATGGCGAGCCTTGCCGAAGCGGTTCGCTGGTCCTTCCACTCGAAGAAACATTGTCTCCCTACTGCTCCCAAAATCCGGGCCGCAACCGACTAGATCGCAAGTACCGCTGCGACATCACCCGGGGACCTGACGCCGCGCCATGCCGGGCACCGAGTCTCTCAGGGATGGCGACGAACATTCCCCCGCGCGCTTGGCTGTGCGGGTTCCAATTCACATTCGCCTATATCAGCCGAAAGACCTCGAATTCGTTCGCACCCTGTTTGTCGCGATCAACCGTCAGCTTGCACCATCCCACATGCGGACGCAGTTCGACGTCTACGTCAGGCAAGCGCTTAGGGATGAGATCGATCGTATCCCAGACTACTATGCCGCACGCGCGGGTTCATTTTGGATCGCGGAGTTGGGCGATGGCTCCCGCGGCGTTGGCATGTACGGCCTGGAGGCATACGACGACAGCTCTCTCGAAATTCGTCGTATGTATGTTGACCCGGCGTTTCGCCGTCAGGGCATCGCGCGGCGATTGCTCGCCCACGCGGAACAGATCGGCCGAGCGGCCCAATATCACCGCCTGATCCTTAGCACCTCGGAAATCCAGAAGGCCGCATTCGCTCTGTATCAAAACGTGGGCTTTTCGCTGACCAGCACGGAGACGGCCGACGCAATGTCCCTAAAGGCCGTGGGAGGCGGCCTGCGGCGCTATCACATGGAGAAGCTGCTCAGATAGCGTCGTTGAAGTCAGACGTTCAGAAAGCAAGCTCCGCCCGCAGGAGGGATCGGCCGAGACCGCGGCTCGGCCGCAGGGGAAGGCTTTCCCCTCAGTTCCGTAGATGTGCAAAAGCGTCGTTCAGAATTTCAGCGCGAATGTAGTCTTGGCTTGCCTCCACTCGCCTCACGTGGGCGGAGGATTGTGCCGCTCAGTCTGCCTGCTGAGGGATACTCATGCATACGCAATGACAACTCGTTTGCGCGGTCGGCTCCTGCGCCACCTATCACCTGGGCACTCCGCTCAAGAAGGGATCTTGCCATGTCTGCGTCCCTTGCTCTTTTCGGTATTCTCGGAGCGCTACTTGTTGGGGCGGTCAGTCCGGGACCGAGCTTCGTTTTGGTCTCGCGGATTGCCGCGACCGCATCCCGCAGGGATGGGCTATGCGCGGCTATGGGCATGGGGCTTGGTGGTGCCATGTTCGCGACCCTCGCCCTGCTTGGCCTCGCGACCGTCCTTCTTCGGATCGAATGGCTCTACCTTGTGCTACGTAGCCTCGCCGTGACTAGGCGCCGAGCGGCGCGAAGCGCTCTCTTAGCAAACGAACAAAGCCGCCGAGTGCGGGGTTTCCGTTGTCGCGGTCCCAATGAGCGGCATAGCTGATGCTGGTCGGCCCATTGCCGTCGCGCGCCTCTCTGTAGACGACGCCGTTGAATTTGCCGCCGATTGACGCTTCGCACATCAGGCTTACGCCAAAACCGGCGCCGACGAGGCTTTTGATATTCTCGCCGCTGGCATCGTGCCTGACGACGCGTGGCCGATCTCCTGGTGCAGCCAGCTTCGCCACGAGGATATCCTGAATCTCCGGGCCCGGATCGCGCTGGCTGAGGAGGAACGTCTCTCCTCGGAGGTCGGTCCAATAGACGATCTCGTTTTCGGCGAGAGGATGCGACTCGGGTAGCGCGACAATTACGCGCTCGCTCCAAAGCGGCAGTGAGTCGAAGCGGCTATTCCCGGAGTCGCCGGTGACGATCACAATGTCGATTGCACCGTTGCTCAGGCCGCTGAAGAGCCTGTTGCGCGTGCCCTCGACCGTAACGATCTCGACCTCCTTCTTGCTTTGTTTGAAGTCCTGAAGGGCCAGGCGCAGGTTGCCAGTGGATAGCGACGTATAGAATCCCACGACCAGTCGCCCCGCCTCGCCCCGTCCAGCAGCAGTCGCGGCGGCAGCCATCCGGTCAACCTCGTCCATGACATGTCGAGCGATGCGGACTAACTCGGTTCCAGCGAGGGTCGGCCGGACGCCTGCGCGCGACCGCTCGAAGAGGCCGACGCCGAGCTGAAGCTCGAGGTCTCGGATTCTCCTGCTCAGGGTGGATTGACGAAGGCGCATGCCCTCGGCCGCGCGGCGAAAGCTTTTCTCGTCCGCGGCGGCTACAACGTACCGTAACTGCCTTAGCTCGATTTCCACCTTCGCGCCTCGCGATCCCGAGTGCGGCGAACTTTCGCTGGAGCGTCCATGCGGTCGGCGCCAGAGGACCGCGCTCGACGATCTGGCGGGGGTTGACGATTCCTTGCCGTCGCCTCCACAGGTCCGCCGCTATGCTTCCGAGGCCGCTTTGATCAACGGTCCGTCGTACGTGGCCGCGACGTTGCGCCCCGACGATCCGGCAGTCAGCCGACAAATCGTCATCTCCGGGTGAAATCCTGTGCACGGCTCCTCGCCGCCGCGGCCGCAACGGGCGGACCGTATCAGGCGTGGGGACCTCCCAGGTCACGGCCGCGCCAGGCATTGCCGAGCCGGCTCCCGAGGCGTCGCAGACCGCGCCCTGTCCGGCGGGCAAGGCAGGAGAACGCCTCGGCCATCTCGACGCTCCTCTGGTGGCGAAGCCGTGCATAGAACCTGTCGCGTTCATCGATCGACATTTGCCGATACTGCTCAAGCGTGATCGGTGTTCGGTATCGATCCGGCTGTCCGCAGCGGTCATCTGGCATGTGGCGGTGATGACAGCGGGACAGGAACGTATCAAACGGGAACTCCTCATTCGCACTTGCGGAACGCTCATCTTGTTCTCTGCGGTCTCGCACCTCGCCACGACGAAACTGGTCCCGCGCTTCCTTTCGAGCGCAGGATCACGGACTTGTGCCGGTTGGCCGGCCGGACTAGCAAGGTCAGACTCCGGAGATTCAGAAGGCTGCGGTGCCCGCCAACAGCACAGCACCGCAGCCCAGCCTGCTACGCGGCGGACGGCAAAGGCACCGCTGCGTTTCCACTCCAGGGGCGAGGCTTGTCATCCATGAACCACTGGAGAAGGAAAGCGGACAGCCCGATGACGACCATCGCCCCCCAGGCCACCGTGTAGGATCCGGTCAGATCGAAGCTCAATCCGCCGAGCCATGAGCCGATGAAAGCGCCCACCTGATGGCTGAAGAAGGCGAAGCCGAAGAGCGTGTTGAAGTGCTGCAAACCAAACAGCCGCACGATCAGACCGCTCACTAGGGGCACGACGCCAAGCCACAGGACACCCATCGTGGCTGCGAACACGATCGTTGAGGTCGGCGTCACCGGCAGCGCGACGAAGCAGATTATCGTGATGGTCCGCATGAGATAGGCGAGCGCGAGCAGCCGCTTCTGGCTGAATCTCGAACCGAGATAGCCTGCCAGCAACGACCCCACGGCATTTCCAAGGCCGATCACGCCGAGTGCCGTTGCGCTGACTGTCGGCGGCACACCGCAAAAGGCGAGAAAGGCCGGCAGGTGCACGGTGATATACATGAGCTGGAAGCCGCAGGCGAAGAAGGCGATTGTCATCGCAATGAAGCCGGGATGTCTTGCTGCCGCGATCAAGGATTCGCGGATGTTCGATCCCGGCTGGTCCGCCTCCGTTTTGACGTCTGCAGGCTTTGGCCCCATCAGCACACCGAGAATCGCCATGACGAGTGCCACGAGCACGAAAGCGATCGCACCGGTGCGCCAGCCGCTGTTTGCGATGAGGTATTGCCCAAGCGGGGCGATCAGCAGCGTGGCGAGCGAACCAGCGGCTGAAACGATGCCCAGCGTCTGTACACGCCGCTCGGCGGGAACCACCCGCGCCACCGCTCCGAAGAGGACGCCGAAGCCAGTGCCGGCGATGCCGATGCCAACCATCAGTCCGGCTCCAGCATTGAGGCCGAGGACCGGCTGACCCCACGCCATCAGCAGAAGGCCAAGCGCGTAGATGATGGCGCAGCCAATTACGACCGGCCGTGCGCCGAACCGGTCGCCGAGGGCACCGATGATTGGTTGGCTAATGCCCCATATGAGGCTTTGCAGAGCGAGAGCGAAGCCGAAGGCTGACGCGGACACGCCCAGTTCGGCATTGATCGGCGGAAGAAAGAGGCCGAGGCTCTGACGAATTCCCATGCTGATCGACAGGATTGTCGACGCTGCAACGACCAGAATGATCACGGGGATGGAAAAGCCGGTCGATGGGGTTCTTGCTGTCGATATGCTCATTGGGCCTGACCTCCTTCAGGACTCGACCCCCGGCGAATTCGCGATAAAGCTCGCTGGGAGGCCTGTCCGTGCTGTTGGAAGTCAGCGCTCGTCGCAGCGCGGAGGCAAACGCGTTACGCTCGTGGCGCGATGAGCAAAACTCAACTGCCTGACATCGATCGCGTTGCAGGCGATCATAGACGCGCTGCGCCGCGAAGAACTTCGACACAGTCTCCGCCAACCTTGGCAGTGATGCCCGCGGCGGTTGCTTCCGCGACGACCCGAAGTTCGCTCGGGCGCCTCATCTCGACGCCTTGCACGATGTGGTAGGTCGCTTGATTTCCGCCCGAAAGAACCAGCAGCAGCGCGCCCAGAGTTGCGTTGGCCGATCCTGTCGCAGCGTCCTCGACGGTGCCGCTCAGGGGACCAAACATGCGTGCGCGTATTCCAGTGTCCATCTTCGCGTACAAATGCAGAGAGAAGCGGCCTTTCATTTCGGGCCTGGCTGCCGCTGCTTCGCGAAACGCTTGCAGGTTCGGCATCGCGCCGGCGAGAGCATGCGGAGCCACCTCGGCAAGGACGAAGGAGATTCCGAGCGACGCGACGACAGGCTGGTGGGTCGCTGTCAGGATGTCTTCGGGGGACAAGTCCGCGCAGCGTGCGATTACGTCGACAGGGATCTGCATGCCGCGCTCAAGGACGCCGGGGGCGGCGATTGTGGCACCGGTGACCTCGCCCAGCGCGTCGCGTGCGACTTCCACGCGGACGAGACCCGCAATCTCTTCGAAGACAAGCAGTCCGTGACGATCACGCCCTTCACGTGCAAGCACATAGGCCGCGCCGACGTTGGGATGGCCGGCAAACGGCATCTCGGTCGTGCGGCTGAAAATCCGCACGCGCGCTGTGTGCTGGGATTCGGCTGGGGGCAGGATGAAGACCGTCTCGCTTAAGTTGAATTCGGCGGCCAGTGCTTGCATCTCCTCGTCAGTGAGGCCGACAGCGTTCGGGAACACCGCGAGGGAGTTTCCGCCGAAGCGCTGCTTTGTAAAGACGTCGACCGTCACGAACGGAAAGGTTCGCATGCTTCGTTCCTTTTGCGGGGTTGAGACGACTATCAGAAGACAAGCCGGTGCGGGCCGCCGTCAGAAGAGCGCAAAGGTGTCACGGTCGCCAGAATGGCTTGTTGACCTCGCACCTTACATCCCATCGGCTGAGGCCAAGGTCCTTCCATTCGCTGGATCTCATCTCTGCCAACTGGCGCCGGCGGTGTGCGCGGTCGCGCCAGATCTCGATGCGCGCTAACAATCGGCGAAGGGCACCGATCCGGGCGCCGTCCGCATGCTCCGTAGGATTGTTCGGACGCTCGGGCATTCCTACAGAAGCGCCTCGGAACGCCTTGATTGGCAAACGAGAAGACTTCAACGACGGATGAGAGGTGTTCGTCCGGCGGGCTGGCTTACGCCACCCTCAGCTCTTCATATGAGACCATTACATGTTCGATGAATGCCGGACGCTTCGTTAGTGCATCATAGTATTGCTTCACGGCTGGATGCTCACCGCGGGGGATGTCGATATCAAAATATCGAAAGAGAACATGACCGAACTGGACGTCCGCGAGAGTGAACTCGGAGCAGGCAAGGAACGCATGATGTTCGAGCTGCGCCTCGGCGATATCCAGCTTGACTTCGAGAGCGCGCAGTGCGGCGCGGATAGCCTCCTCGTCGCGGTCCGCTGGCGCGGTTCGCACGACCCGCCAGAACACCGGCGCGGTGAAGTTCAACGCGATGTTGATCTTCGACCACTCCGCCCACTTATCGATCCTCGTGCGATCGTCGAGGTCTGCCGGCCAGAAGGGACCAGTCCCATAGCGAGTTGCCAGGTAGCGGAGGATCGCGCCGGTTTCCCAGAGCGGTTCGCCATCGCCGTCCTTGAGAATAGGCACGGTGCCATTGGGATTGAGCGCCAGAAATCCGGGTGTGTCGTTTCCGCCGTAGCGGTGCCCCACATCATGTCGCCGGTAGGGCAGCCGCAGCTCCCCGATGCACCACATCAGTGCTTGGACATTTGACGATGTCTTGCGGCCCCAGACCTCAAGCATTCGGCATCAATCCTTTGGTCAAAAGCGTAGCGGCAAGCATGCCATCGTCCAGCCGCGCAACCGCAATCCGTCTGCCAGCGTGTGAGCTGCCGAGGGATCAGACGAGCGCGCGCGTCTGATGGCCGACGTCGCTTTGGAGCGCTTGTGCGACGACGGTCAGGGCGGCTTCGAGCGCAACAAGATCAGGCGCACCGCCGAGGCAAACGCGCAGTCCGGAAATCTTGTCGGGAGCGACGATCGGCGCGTCGGGAGGCGTCAGTTCGACTCCCGCGCGGAGCGCTCGGCCAGCGGCCCGCTCGGCGTCGAGTGCAGACATCGGAATCCACACGTGGATGCTTTGCTGCGATCCTGGCGGCGTCATCGCACTACCCAAAATCCGTCTCGCGACATCGCTCCTGGCGCGCGCGTCCTGCACGATCTGGTCTGCGATGAGATCGGCCGTTCCGTCCTCGATCCACTGGCTGAACACGAGGGCGCCGAGCGCCGGCGGCGCGTATCCGATCGCGCGCACATGGTGCAGAATCTGCTCCCTGATTGCGCTCGTCGGGGCGCGGAGAAACCCGAGGCGGAGGCCTGGCGAAAATGCCTTCGAGATCGTGGCCACGTGAATCGTGCGGTCAGGCGCGAGTTCGGTGAAGGTCGGAGGCCTGTCCTCTGGCGCTGCGATGGCCCGATAGGCTTCGTCCTCGACGATTAGCAGGTCGCGCTTGCGCGCAATCGCCGCGATCTGCTTTCGGCGTGCCGCGGTCATCGTGATCGTGGTCGGATTCTGCAACGTCGGAATGGTGTAGAGCACGCGCGCGCCGGTTTCGGCGATCGCTTTCTCCAGCGCCGTGGGCTTCAACCCCCCGGCGTCGAGGTCGACGCCGTGGAGACGATACGGCACGACTTCGGCAAGCGTCTTGACGCCGTAGAACGTGGCGGCCTCGCAGAGAATCGTCTCGCCAGGACGCGCGATTGCACCGAATGCGAGCGCGAGCGCGTGCTGGCCACCGTTGGTCTGGATGATCTCGGCGGGATCGATGGCGACGCCGTGTCGGGATTGGAGCCATTGGCTGCCGATCCGCCTCACGCTCTCAAGGCCCTCCGGTGGGGCATATTCGGCTGCCAGCGCGAGATCGGACCTGCGGCGGAGCCGGGCGAGCGCCTCGGCGAAGTGCCGTGGTCCAGGTCCGCCTGCGGGAAGATTGAGGGCGAGGTCGATCGGGCCGTTCGAGGCCGCTGCACCATGCGAGCGGCCGGCGACGAAGGAGCCGCGGCCGACATGCCCGACCAGCAGACCGCGGCGCTCGGCCTCTCCGTAGGCCTTGGTGACAGTCCCGATGCTCACGGATAGCGCGTGCGCCAATTCCCGATGCGGCGGAAGGCGAGCCCCGGACGGCAGTCCACCGTCCCGGATGTCCCGCTCAATCGCATCGGCGATGCGCTCGTAGAGCGGCGCCTCGCCGGAAGGAACAACAGGCTTCCAGACAGGCATAGACGGTCCTCTTCATTGTCATGCATGACAATATCATGTTTGACTCCCGCGACAATAGGTCATTATCTCATTGTCATGGACGTGATGGCTGCAACTTCTCTTGATGCATTTCCGTGGGTAAACGTCTTTGCGTTCACCATCGCGGCCGCGTTCGTAACACTCACTCCGGGCGCAGATACCGCGCTGATCGTTCGTACCGCAGCGGCGGCGTCCGGGCGCCGCGTCATGGAAGCCGGCCTCGGCGTGGATCGGGCGGTGGGTGCGGTCTTCATCGCGTTCGGATTGCGGCTCACCTTTGACCAGGGGCCAATAGCAGATGGATCAAGTCGTTGAGCCCGAACTACTCGCCGATGCCGCGCAGCGTGCGCAGCGCTATCTCCGCGGTGTTACGGCGCGGCGGGTTTCACCCGATATTGAGGCAGTGGAAAGGCTTGCCGAGCTTGGCGGGCCGTTGCCTGATCGCGCGACAGCCGACGAGGAGGTCTTGCGTCTCCTCGACGAGGTTGGCTCGCCCGCGACGATGGCCTCGGCTGGCGGTCGCTATTTCGGCCTCGTGATCGGCGGCGCGCTTCCTGTCACGGTCGCGGCGAACTGGCTCGCGACCGCCTGGGATCAGAACGCCGCAATGCGACTGACGTCACCCGTCGCAGCGCAGCTCGAGGACATAGCGCTCGAGTGGCTGAAACAGCTCTTCGAATTGCCCGGCAGCACCGGCGGCGCCTTCGTGACGGGAGCTTCGATGGCGAGCTTTACGGCGCTTGCCGCCGCGCGCCAAGCGATCCTTGCTCGCGTGGGCTGGGACGCCGACGCGCGCGGCCTTTTTGGAGCGCCGCCGATCCGCGTGGTGGTGGGCGACGAGGTGCACGTGACGGTGCTGAAGGCGCTCACGCTGCTTGGGTTTGGAAGGGATACATTGATCAGGGTGCCGGTCGACGGTCAGGGTCGGATGCAGGCAGACGCTTTACCGGCGCTCGACGATCGGACGATCGTCTGCATCCAGGCAGGCAATGTGAATACCGGCGCCTTCGATCCCGCGGAGATGATTTGCCGGCAGGCAAGCGCGGCCGGGGCGTGGGTTCATGTGGACGGCGCCTTCGGTATGTGGGCTGCATGCGCGCCGCGCCGCGCTCACCTGACAGCGGGGGTGCCGCTTGCCGATTCGTGGGCTACAGACGCGCACAAGTGGCTGAACACACCTTACGACTGCGGGATCGCGCTGGTCCGCGAGCCCGAGCATCTTCGCCGGGCGATGACCGCGAGCGCGGCCTACCTGCAGGCCAGCGACCAACGCGAGGCGAGCCAGCTCAACCCCGAGCTGTCGCGGCGGGCCCGCGCGGTTGAAGTCTGGGCCGCTATCAGATCTCTCGGAAGAGACGGCATCGCTGATCTCGTCGAAAGGACGTGCAGCCATGCTTCGAAGCTCGCCGAGCGGCTGTCCGCCGCCGGCTTCGCGGTGCTCAACGACGTCGTGATCAACCAGGTCCTCGTTGCCGGCGAAAGCGACGAGGCCACCGACCGGATGATTGCCGAAATTCAGCGGGACGGCACGTGCTGGTGCGGCGGAACGACCTGGCAAGGCCGCCGCGCCATGCGCGTCAGCGTTTCGAGCTGGGCGACGACGGACGAGGACATGGAGATGAGCTTCGATGCGATGATGCGGCTCGGCCGCGCCGCCGGCGCCGTCGGACGAAGCCCCTCGTTGGCGTAGGCTGCGGGAAGCGACGCCGCTGTGTGTCTTTATCCAACTGTCTGCTCGGTCGAGAGGCGGGCGGCATAGAACTGCTCAAGCCCCGGCCCGCCGACCGCCACAAAACCAAGAGAGCGAACGAGTCCGCGCGCAGCCGTGTTGTCGGAACGGACGTGAGCGACGACCTCGCCGGCGCCGAGCGCACGTGCCTTGGCAAATGCGTGGTGGACCAGTGCGGTGCCAATGCGGCGACGTTTCAGATCCGACCTCACGATCAGCGCGAACTCCCATTGCCCGGGGGCGAACTTAGCGAGCATACCGGCGCCGACCAATGATCGGCCGTTCCATGCGCCGATGGCGCGGCAGTCGGGGATGCGGGGAGCAAGGAGCGGCCAAAGACTCTCCGCCTCGACCGGAAACCCGAAGCGCGCGCGCACATCGCCGATATCCAGCTTCGACACGAACTCGGAAAAGTCGGACCTCGGCGGGAGCGGTGCGAACTGCAATGAGTCGCCTAGCGCATTCGGCATGAAAGGAGTCCACCTTGGGAACTCCGGGATCATTGCCGCCATCGCCCGTGCACCGCGACCGCATAATCTGCGCGTGCAGGAGAGCAAAACTCATCCGCCAACGAGGTGAGTGTAGGTCTCTTAGGGTTGAATCGTTTTCGCCCGCGAGAGCGGGGGCGCACGCATATGGTATTGGCGACTGTCCGGTGCAGGATGGGATTGGGACTGAGCGGGAAACAACACAAGACATGCGGGCAGAAACCTCAGCACCTCGCCGGAGTGGCACGATGCATGTTCGGCGGGCAGACCCCGCACATGCTGAGGTCATAGGCCGGCTGATAAGATCGCTCGCGGCTTACGAAGGGCATGCTGCCGAAGTCCGATTTAGCGACAGCCAGTTGCGCCGAGCGCTATCCGGCGGCGTGCCGCGGTTGCATGCATTGCTCGCCGAGTGCCGCGGCGAAATCATCGGCATGCTTACCTATACGGTCGACTTCGCTATCTGGGTGGGAGGCGATGTCGTTCGGGTGGACGATGTGTTCGTCTCGGAATCCGCCCGGCGAAAAGGCGTCGGAACGGCGCTGTTCGACGGACTGGCTCGTATATGCGCAGCGGCCGGCATGACAGCGAGATGGGAAATCGAGTCGGCTAATGCCAGCGCGCAGGCGTTCTACCGCAGCCTCGGCGTCGATATCGGCCCAAAGATCATTGCGCGCTGGAGTGAGCACGCGATCCGAGAACGTGCGGCGTCGCAACCCCTTGTCGGTTTGAAGCCATGCTCGGACCCGGTCTTGACACTTTTGAGCGTGGCCGATGAACCTGGGCGATCCCATGCGGCAGCCGCTCTGTACCAGCACAATGTGGATCGCACGGGAATCGATGATCGTGCCCCGGTTGGCGCGAAGCTGGTCGAGCCGGGAACGGGTCGGATGGTCGGTGGCCTCTGGGGCCGAACCGAACTCGGCCTCCTTTTTCTGGAGATGATGTTCATCGAGGCCAACTATCGGGGCAAATCGTGTGGAGGCCGGCTCCTGATGGCTGTGGAGAATGAGGCGCGAGCGCGCGGCTGCTTGCGTTCAGTGGTTGAGACGAGCAGCTTCCAGGCGCCAATATTCTATCAGCGTTTCGGCTATCAGGAGTTCGGCCGCGTGCCGTTTGGCGCTCCCGGTCACGCTCGGATATTCATGTCCAAGGATCTGACCTAATGCGGATCTGTCCCGCGGTTAGCTCGGCGCCGTCGACGACCGTCCCCTCCAATGGACAATAGCATTGTCGACCATACTGCCTACCAACGTCCACCAATATGTCGGGCCGGGAGCTTGTGCGGCTCTGGTAGCAGGGCGGGCGAGATCCTCTGTCACAGCAAAACCTTCGATGATGCTCGGGCCCGTACTGCATTGAGGACCGGGAATCCCGGTGCAAAGCCCTGCACCCGCCGCGATTCGAACACGGGACGTTCACCTTCGGAGGCACCGCTCTGCGATGGGTGTAATGCTGGTTCCCTCCACTAGCTGGCCTACTGCTCCTGTCCGATTCGCCGCCGTCAACATCCGTCTTCACGATCGCAGCAATCAACCACTTCTCAGAAGCCAGAAGCGGAGTCATCTAAACTCGTGAACGAGCGTGAGTAACCGCTCGCGGTCGGGCTGCTTTGTGACCCCACACGCGACAAGGCTCCGCTTGTGGCGCGCCACGACAAGATTGGCTCGTGCCGGCGCCCTTACTGTCAAGGAAGGAGCCCCCATGGACGCCGTCAAGTACCTAACCCCGGACGAAGTCGCTGAACGCTATCGTGACCAAATCTCCGTTGGTACCCTGCGGAACTGGCGTTCAATGAGAGTCGGACCAGGCTTCGTCAAGATCGGCAAAGCCATTCTGTATCCGGTCAGCGAGCTGGATGCGTGGGACGAGCAGAACCGCGTCTCGTGTCGCGCGCTTGGGCGACTACATGCGAATGCGGATGATCGCGCGTGATACGCTCACAGCACAATTGTCTAAATGCGCCGCAATCCCTCTGCAGGTACGCTAGCAAACTGGACCTGCGATGCGAGCCGGGCTTGGTCTCAGTAAGAAATGGATATGAGAGCTTGGGTGATCAAACGTGACGCTCCCGTTGGATCAGTTGATACATATCCCAATTGCAGGCACCAGCCTATCGGGTTAGCCAACATTGTTTCGTGGAATCAGATGGTTACCCGGCAGCTCAGCGTCCTGCACAACAATCCCACTCGATACCCCATCTGCATGCTCGATTACGATCCATCATTCTTAGATAGTGATTGAGCGTGATTCTTATTTTCCGTCGGATGATTCCCACAATATCGCCAAACGCAAGCGGCGCCTGTTCACGCCTGACGGACTATTCTGCGACTGGGACGTAGACAGTTGCTCTCCGAAGGTGGAGGCCGCACGTTCGCATCATGCGGTGCGCCAGCGACAAGCTGTTTCGTCAAATTTCATCGCAAGCGTCCAGCGTTCGTCGACGCAGTGTTGCTGTGGCCGAGGCGGCGAAAGCCGCTTACGCGGCATGGATTGCGTTTGTGGCAAACGTTGCATGGGTGATCGCCACGGTGGTTCCTGCGGGACCCGCCACAGTCTCGACAGTAGCACCGAGTTGTTGGGCGAGCGCCTTCACGATGCCCGTGCCGAGCCCGGTTTTCGGTTGAGCAAAGACACCGTCCGGCTTGCCGACGCCATTGTCCGCGACCGAAAGCTTCCAGTTCGTCCCATGGACCTCATATGCGACGGAAATCCGGCAATCGATCTCATCATTTGGAAACGCGTGCTTCAGGGCATTCATGACAAGTTCGGTGACAATCAAGCCAAGACTCTCGGCCTGACGGGACGTCGCGTTGCCTGCCTCCCCGACCACTTTCAGCGAGACGGGCCGCGTATCACCGATCATCGACGTTGCGAGCGTGTCGCATAGCCTGGTCAGATAAGGCATCATCTCAATAGGTCCGCTGGCCCCGGATCCATGGAGTTGTCGCTGTACGGCCGCAACGGACATGACGCGCTTGTGGGCATCTTGCAGGTGGACGCGCGTCTCCTCAGACTCCACCGTCTTCGCCTTCATCAAGATGATGCTGGCGATGATTTGCAGGCTGTTTGAAATGCGGTGCTGAAGCTCATCAAGGAGCATGTCCTTCTCCCGTAGCAACTCGTCTTTCTCGCGCTCCAGGGCGCGTCGCTCCGTGACGTCTTCCATGCCGAGCAGAACGGTTGCTTGGGCACCACCCTCGTAGAACACTTGCCGGGCGCTTAAACGGATTCTGCGGTGTCCGAGATCGGGGAATTCATGCTCGACGTCGTAGCCTTCCATCACACCGTGCTGCGATATGACCTTTTCGAGCAATTCCCGCAGTTTTGGAATGTCCCATTGTCCGTCGCCCAAGGCATACAAATGCCGGCCTTGGGTGTTCTCCGGGCTGACCTTAAATGTCGAATAAAAGGAGCGGCTCGCGGCGACCACGCGCAGTTCATTGTCCAGTACGAGAATGGGCGCGCGGACGGTGTCGACGATGCCCTGAGCGAGCGCGCATGCGTCCGCGACATTGGTGAACTGATCTCTGAAGGCGATGGAATGCATAATTGTCGCAGTCCCCGTACACGCTGCGAAGCCCCGTGGCGACGCGACCACGCCGGGCCTTGCCGGATCAACGCAAGGGCTGACAAACCACCAAAACGTCCAGCAATTGAAGCGTAGCGTCGATGCCGACGGAGAACTGTATAATATTGCTCACGCCCATCGGGCGACGGGCGGAGCTACAAAAAACGTCTCGCCCGGATGCTTCAGGATCATCTAAAGTGCGGACAACATTCAGATTTCTGTCACGCGTCTCCAGTGTGTATGGGAGGCCAGGAAAGAGACCCCATCATGACACGGAAAGCAGAGCCCACGTTCGATCCCAAGGCCTTCCTCGCCAAGGCTAACGGGGGGCGGACCATCTCCAAGCACCAGATAAATCAAGTCATCTTTGCGCAGGGTGATCCGGCCGATTCAGTCCTCTATATCCAACACGGAAAGGTGAAGGTGACGGTGAACTCCGCACAAGGCAAGGAAGCGGTGGTAGCCATCCTGGGGCCAGATGAATTCTGCGGCGAAGGTTGTCTCGCGGGCCAGCCTCGGCGCATGGCGACTGCGACGGCAATGACGGACTGCGAGATCATGCGGATGGAAAAGAGCACCATGATCCGCGTCCTCCACGACGAGCCGGCCTTTTCCGAGATGTTCGTTGCGCATCTCTTGGCTCGAACCATTCGAGTCGAGGAGGATCTGGTTGATCAATTGTTCAATTCTAGTGAGAAGCGCTTGGCGCGGGCGCTCCTTCTGCTGGCCAATTTCGGCAAGGAGGGAAAACCCGAGCCAATCATTGCAAAGGTCAGCCAAGAAACGTTGGCGGATATGATCGGGACCACGCGGTCTCGCGTCAGTCATTTCATGAACAAGTTCCGGGAACTGGGCTTCATCGAGTACAATGGTACTTTGAAGGTTCACAGCTCGCTGTTGAGCGTCGTTCTGCATGATCACCCCCAGATCAGACGGGACGATGAGCAAGATTGACCAAACTGTGCCTGGCTATGTGTTATATTGGCGGATGCCATCGTAGCTCTGGCGTGGCGACGTGTCCTGAATGACACGGACCGCAATAGGCCTCAACCACGCGGTGCGGTAAAGCGCCGGCCCATTCGCGTTTCTCGGCCGGAGAGCGCCATTCAGCGGAAGCCATTAGCATGGATCAACGCGCGACCAATGTCCCCACGTCCGATTCCCGAGCCCTGGCCCGCGCAATGGGCCGCTATCGCGAACTGAATAGCGCGCGCAGCATCTTCGAGACCCTGATCACGGCAGTGCCGTTTTTCCTTCTGTGGGTTTTGATGTGGGCTGCTCTCGATGCCCGCTATTGGATTGGCCTTCTGCTGGCCGTACCGGCTTCAGGCTTCCTCGTACGCCTCTTCATGATCCAGCACGACTGTGGCCACGGATCATTCTTTCGCCATCGTCTCGCAAACGATTGGGTCGGACGCGTTATAGGCGTGCTGACATTGACGCCGTACGATTTCTGGCGGCGCACCCACGCGTTGCATCATGCAAGCTCGGGTAATCTCGATCGGCGTGGAATTGGGGACATCGACACGCTGACCGTCCGTGAATTCAAGGCGCTGTCCAGCGGGCGCCGGCTGCTGTATCGCCTGTACCGTCACCCAATCGTCATGTTCGGCATCGGGCCGGCGTATCTATTCATCTTGCGGCACCGGCTGCCGATGGGACTAATGCGCAGTGGTTGGCAACCCTGGGTAAGCGCGATGGCAACAAATGCTGCAATCGTGGTTTTGATCGCGCCGATGATGTGGCTCGTCGGCGTTGGTCCATTCCTGCTTGTTCAGGTGCCGATCACGCTTCTCGCCGCCTCGATCGGGGTCTGGCTGTTCTATGTCCAGCACCAGTTCGAAGATACATTCTGGGCTCACGAGGAGGGTTGGGATTTTCATGAAGCCGGATTACACGGCAGCTCGCATTATGATTTGCCAATCGTCTTGCGCTGGTTTACCGCCAATATCGGCGTGCATCACGTCCACCATCTATGTAGCCGGATTCCTTATTACCGCTTGCATCAGGTGCTGCGGGATCACCCGCAACTTTCTGCCGTCGGGCGGCTGACGCTCTTCCAGAGCCTTCGCTGTGTGCACAAGGTCCTTTGGGATGAGGATCGACATAAGCTTGTTTCGTTTCGCGAGATGACGTCTGCCTGCTAGCCCTTGTAAACGTTGGGATTGCGCGAGTGAGATGCCTCTTCTCCCGCTTAATAGCGGAACCGCAACATTGGTTAGCGCAGCCCGCGCCAAAGCGGACGCCAGCCGCTTCGTCTCTCAGCCGCTGGTTCCCCGCGCAAGGATCTGCACCGCCATTAGCCTTCAAGCAGGTGTCCCAAAGGCTTTAGCGGGCGCAGCCGATCGCTGACGATTTTTAGGACGGCCAGCATTGGAACGGCCAGGATCGCGCCTGGCACGCCCCACATCCAGAACCAGAACACCAGCGACAGGATGACCAGCACGGGGTTGAAGGTGAAACGCCGCGCGAGAAGCATAGGCGTCAGCGTTTCGCCTTCGACGAGATGGATACCGAAATAGAGGGCCGGCGGGAGCAGAGCCCACCACAAGCTGTCGAAGCTCAACATTCCGGCCAGGAGGAAAATGATGGTTCCAAACAGCGGTCCCAGAATTGGAACATAGTTGAGCATGAGAAATGTTGCAGATGTTCTAGAACCGGGGCAGTCGAGTTTTCGTTCCAATTATCGCGGAAGAAGCTGCATGTGCCGGAAGGGGCTGCCTGCTGTTCCCTTTGTACAAATTAACACATCATCACCCACGGGCGCTGTCGGATTTCCGCGTATCGGACCCACCAAACCTACCGCGATCTAGAAATGAACTTATCCATTGCGCCACTGTTGTCGGCATATCCCATGGAGAGTTTCATGCCTGATAACAACAACAAAAATCCGAACGAAAAACAGCCCGGCGAAAAACCGGAAGGCACGTATCACTTTAATCCGGGCAACCAGTCCGGCAAAAGCAAAGCTGTCCCCAAAGATCGATCTGAACCAAGTAACGACAGGGATGCGATTGAAACGAACGAAAAGCGCCCGCGAGAATAATCGTTCGGTGTCAGAAAGAAGCGAATTCAGCAAATGTGGATGAGGTTGGCGCGTCCAGCGTGGACGACCTTAGGCCGAAGCGTAAGACATTGACGCGAGCTGAATACCTTAGCAGCCAGAGACACTTGCATCGCCTGAACATGAGCGGAGAAGCGACCGATCACGATTTCGACGACACGTCCACCGCTGCAAGTTGATCCCTCTCACCGGGGTGGGTGAGCCTGCTCCTGGCCAGGCCGGAGGTCGAGACAAAAGCGAGTCGATCTCCTTGTTTAGAACTCAGTCGAGGCCCATATAAATAAGGTTCGTTGATTTGGCCGATATGGCTTTGCGGTGTCAGAGACCCGCCATCCTCTTACGATGTTCGATAGCGAATGCATGCGCCATCCGGCGCGGCATGTCGCTCCATTCGATCTCCTGGAATGAACTGCGACGCTGACCACGAATGTACTGGCTGCTAGGAGAGCGTTCCGGTCCGAATGGGCACACCGGGCACGCGGTCATTCCGTGGCCCTGCGGAGACCCGCAACCATGGCCAACCGTACGACACAAGCCATCGTCCGCTTTACGAATGCGTTCCTGCTACCAGGCTCTAATAAACCACAACCGGCCGGGGACTATCGCGTCGACCATGACGAGGAGTCCATTGAAGGCGTCTCCCGACTGGCGTGGCGCCGCGTTGGCTCATTTATCCATTTGCCTGGGATCGGCGTGAAAATATCGACTCATCAGATGGTGCCGATCAATGCAGCGGACCTCGATGCCGCAATCGAAAAGGACAACAAGACATCATGAACGCTCCGAATCTTTCCCGACGTATCACCCGTCCGATGCGCGCTGACGCCCCGACCCATCTTTACGCCGTGGGGCAGGCAGTCCGGCTAAAGGGCGGTTTCGTGCGGCGGTCCCTAGGCGCCAGCATTTATCACATTACCGGTACCTTGCCGTCGCGTGGAGAGCTTCCGCAATATCGTATCCGCAACGACGACGAACGTCACGAACGGGTGGCGACGCAGGACAACCTCGAGCCGGTGAGCACTTCGTCTGGTAGCGAAGGCGACACTCTCATCGAGAGAACGTTCGGTCATGGCTAAGGGACAGAAGCGCGGCAATCGCGAGGCCAAAAAGCCGAAGCAGGAGAAGGCCGCCCCTAAGTCAGCGGACCCGTTCGCCAGCCAAACCAGACTCGCCGCGAATACAAACACCAGGCGCGCCAAAGGCAAAGCGCGGTGGTCGTGACGCTGTGTGGCGTCGGGAATCAGCGATGAAGATCGTGATCGAGTTCTACCGTATCCGCGAAACGGACAACGCGCACGCTGTCATTGGCCAGGAGACTGCAGACGCCGCAAATCTCGATGATGCAATCGAGATTGCACAGCGGCTTGCAAAGACTCTCAACATGCCGCAGCAGCCAGACGCCATGTCGATCAGCGATAGCGACGGAAACGAGCTTTATGTTCACAGGTTCCGCGTATTTGAAACACCGGATGAAAGGTCACTACCATGAACGCTCCCGGGACGGAGACCGAACTCGGACGGCATGCCCTCGCGATTGGCGTTTGGGAAAATGAGGGCGGAGCACCGGCGCCCGACACGCTTGACCATCAAGACGGTTGGAAGATAGAGGCGGATCGATCCCGGACGCTCCATCCCGTGTTCCCCCGCGTAGATGCGCCTCGACTCACGATGACGGCCCTCTGGCGTTGGGCAGTGAGCGATAACCGTTTGTCGCTCGCCGAACGCTACGCTAGCTGCAGAAAGGACCGCAGTGGGCTACCAACGGCCGCCTTGATGCCGGTTATAGCCGCGTGCCGATCATGACACTGGCTTTCCTCAATCCGAGCCGGAGCTTCGATGAGGCGCGCAATGCGGTTGTCTTCTTCGGTCATGACGGCATGTTCGAGATACGGTTTTTTGTCGAGATCGCGGCACTCGCAGGAGGCCAGCCACGGGGCGCGCGAATGTCGGAGGCGCAATATCTTTCGGCGTTCGATGCAATGCGTGCATCCATCCATGATGTTGCACGCAAGGCGTATTCCCACAGCCGCCGCAATTCGAACACCCTGACCGCCACCGATTTCCGGTAGGGCGGTGCGATGCTGATCCGCTACGGCTACGAGATCACCCTGACCTGCACACAACCGACCGCGTTGGTGTGCCTGTTGTCAGTCCATGAGGATCGCGCGGACGAGATCAGGGTTCCCGAGACGACCTTCACGACACCGGATGTGCCGGTGTCGACCTATCGCGACCTCTTCGGCAACCGGTGCCGGCGGCTTGTCGCGCCGGCTGGCGACCTCATGATCTGGGGCGACGCCACGATCGAGGACGATGGCAAGCTTGACCCCGTGGTGCCCGAGGCCCGGGAAACTCCCGTGCCGGATCTGCCGGACGAGTGCCTCGGCTACCTCATGGGCAGCCGCTATTGCGAGACGGATCGTCTCAGCCAGATCGCGTGGGATACATTCGGAAAGATTCCGCCCGGTTGGGGCCGGGTGCAGACCATCTGCGACTTCGTGCAAGCCCATATTCGTTTCGACTATATGCAAGCTCGCGCGACACGCACGGCGTTCGACGCCTTCCATGAGCGTGTCGGGGTCTGCCGCGACTTCGCGCATCTGGCGATCACCTTCTGCCGCTGCCTCAACATCCCTGCACGTTATGTGAATGGCCATCTGGGCGACATTGGTGTGCCGGTCGTCGATCCGATGGATTTCAGCGCCTGGATGGAGGTTTTTCTCGACGGTGCGTGGCATACATTCGATGCGCGCAACAACGTTCCAAGAATTGGCCGGATCGTCGTCGCGCGTGGGCGCGACGCCGCCGACGTCCCTCTCATCAATTCATTCGGACCTCATGTCCTGAAATCCTTCCGAGTCTGGACCTACGAGGTGCAGGCTCCGCTTTAGCTGCAGAACCAGACCGCCGCCGCCGACAAGCAAAGGGCATTTGAAATGAACGAGAGTCTCTCCCGACTCCCGAAAGTGCCTGCCGATCGGCTGACCAAGCCATTCATGCGTTTCCTTCGCATCGAGGCCATGGCCGGCGCCGTTCTGTTGCTGAGCACCCTCGTGGCGCTCACGCTCGCCAACTCGTCGTGGTCGTCTTCGTTTCTCGCCCTGTGGGATATCCACGCCGGGATCAATCTTGGCGGCCTGGAGATATCGCGATCGCTGAAGCATTGGATCAACGATGGGTTGATGACGCTCTTCTTTTTCGTCATTGCGCTCGAGCTGAAACGTGAACTGGTGCTGGGCGAACTGCGCGATCCCCGAGCGGCCTTATTGCCTGTCGCCGCAGCGATCGGCGGGATGGTCGTGCCAGTCAGCGTATTCCTACTGATCGTAGGCGGTGGCCCTGGAGCAAGCGGCTGGGGCACCGTGATGTCAACCGACACGGCCTTCGTGATCGGCTGCCTGGCGGTTCTCGGTTCGCGCATTCCGGAGAGTTTGCGGCTGTTCCTGCTCTCGCTCGCGATCTTCGATGATGTCGGTGCCATCCTGGTCGTGGCGGTCGGCTATGGCGGCGCCTTGAACTGGCTGGCTCTCGGCGCGGCGGGAGCAGGATTGGTCGCCGTGGCCGCGATCGCACGCTTGGGCGTGCGCAGCATCCCAGTCTATTTCGCTATGGGCGGCGTTATCTGGCTCGCGTTCGATGCTTCCGGCATCCACGCGACCCTGACGGGGGTCATCCTCGGATTGATGACGCCGGCGCGGAGCTGGGTGAGCGACAGGCGTCTCCATGCTATTCTTGATCGGGTCGTTGCCTATCCGCCTGGTGACCATTGGAGCAACGACACAGCCGCTCGCGATGATCTCAACAAGGCGGGCATCGCAACGCGCGAGGCGCTGTCCCCGATCGAGCGCCTTGAGATTGCGCTCCATCCTTGGGTCGCATTTGGCATCTTGCCTCTTTTTGCCTTGGCCAATGCGGGGGTCCCAATGATCGCCGCAAAATTCGACCCTACGCTTACGACTGCAATCTTCGCCGCTTTCGTTGCAGGCAAGCCGGTTGGCGTGATCCTCTTCAGCTTCCTTGCTGTGAAATCGCGCCTCGTCATTCGTCCGAGCGAGTTGTCGTGGGGTCTGCTGGCAGCAGGAGGATTGCTGACCGGCATCGGTTTTACGATGGCGCTATTCATTGCCGAACTGGCTTTCGATTCGGCCCTTCTGAACTCGGTCAAACTCGGCGTCATGGTCGCCTCGGTCATCTCGGCCGCAGCGGGATTCCTGGCGTTGATCTGGCTAACGTCCTCTCGCAGGCAATAAGGCGCGTCGAATTGCCTCAGCGTCGGACTTAGGGCGATTGTGACTCTTGCTGTGATCGGCGGAACGTCGCGTGATGCATCTATGAAACGACACGAACCTCGACCGACATGCCAAGGAAGGCGTCGCTCATCCCCACGAAGCTGCCGGCTACGGGGGTCACCTGCCGGATGTCTCGCCCCACTGCAACGGGAATGAGATTGACACCGCCGACGCTGCGGTTCGTCGGATCGAAGGTGATCCAGCCCGCGCCCGACAGATAGACTTCCGCCCAGGCATGGGTTGTGCCTGCCCCGTCGGATCCGACGATGTCCTGAGCCGGATTGTGGAGATAGCCCGACACGATCCTCGCTCCGAATCCGAGCGTCCGAACCGCCTCGATGAAGAGGACCGCGAGGTCGCGGCAGGAACCCCATCCGCGCTCCAGAGTCTGCACGGGTGACTGCGTGCCCTCCTCGTCGCGACCCTGGTAGGAGACCCATGCCAGGATGCCGGCATTGATATCCTTGAGAAGTGAAAGCGTGTCGGTCGGATTGCTGCGGACAAAGGCTTGAACCCATTCTCGCAATCGTCTCGTCGGATCGGGATGCTGCGGAATTGCCAGAGCCCCAAGGTCCGTCCATTCATCGTCGCTGTATCGAAATGGATAGAAGATCGCAGACGCCGCGACATCGAAAACCGGCCATGCAACGGCATCGAGCTCCAATTCGGCAACGCTATCGATGATCAGCCTCTCGGCCATGCTCTGGAATGTGGCTGTCGCGACCATGTTGCCTGCAACGTCCTGCGCCCAGGTCACGAACGCATGTGGTTTCACACTCAGTTCCATTGACAGCAGACGGAGTTCGCGGCTCTCCCGCGGCCGAAGCATGAGGCGATGCGGGCGCAGGCTAACGAGCTTGCCATAGCGATAGGTTGTCCTGTGGCTGATTCTGAACTTGATCATAATTCTCTTTCAACCGGTACCGCTCCGTTTTCCTTTGCACGGGCAAGCCTGCAGTCGCCGCCCACAACCGCTCAATGAGCATGTCTGATCGTTCTATGGCCGCCGATGCTTTCGGAGCGGATCGCAACCATATCACGGCATATTGCCCTGCATGGCGATCATCCGGCCTGCGAGATTGACCCCAAGAACGGGCGGTTGGCTTCCCAATTTGACCCCTTCATTTGCGACGATCGCAGGTTGTTCGTCATTGATGAAGGAGATGGCCCGGGGATGAAGAGCTTGGACACGATTGGACTTATCCGTCGCTGCTTTTGAACGGGAGAGTCGGCATCGTAGTTAGACCAGGGCGTCTACTTTGCCCTCTCGGGCCGCCACCTTGGATGGAACAAACCGTCGATTTTGGAACCGGTCTGGTGGGCGCAGGTCAGCATGTGAGACCGTGCTGATTTCTACCGGTCGCCAGCCCTATCATGCAGAACAAATCTTCGCTGACTCTGGTGAACCACCATGCGATGACTGCACTTCTGTGGATAGCAAAGCGACGCCGTCATCACCATATGTTCATTACGAGTGGCCCAGAACTCCCTCACATCAGCCACTAGTCGAGGAGGCCCCTATGCGAGGCCAACGCTTCGGAAGCAAGATCAAGCTCCCCTCAACCATAGCAATCAAACATCAACTTCTGACGATGATGTTCGAGGACGAGATCAGGGCGATTCCACCTGGTGGCGCTTTCAATGAAAACAAATCTCCAGCGCTCGCCATGTTGAAACGACTCAGAGGTTCGCCCCTCGCGCGCGCCCGCTAGCTGAGGGCAGTCATTCCCCTCGCCACCGGCTTTCGTTCTTGGAAACTGCGACGGCGATGCGTCGATGGCGGGAGCGTCAGCTTTCGGGCCGCGCGTTCTTGGAGTGAGCGCTGGCGAGAGCATACGTGGGTGCACTGGTCAATTTTGCACAGATCAAATTACTCGCGGCGCTAACTTAGACCAGCGGGGCCGGCTCGACCGCTCCGAGGCTCGGCGCGTCTGCTCAATGGAGGAAGCCGGTGAAAGTTGTGTGTGCCTTCATGGCAGCGGGTTTGATCATCGTTCCCACAGTGCAGGTCGCGGCCGCAGAGCAAGCGGTACTGGGGCAAGGCAACGTGTCCTGCAGGACATGGAGTTCCGATCGCAACAGTAGTGAAGCCTCTGCCCGCGTCGCTTGGATTCTCGGCTTCATTACGGCGTTCCACCAGTACGGGCCACGTCCCGAGCGCGACGTCTCCTCCGGTAGCAGTACCCAGCAAATCACTGAGTTGGTCGACCATCATTGTACCCAGCACCCTACCGACGATGTGTATCGCGCGGTGCTTGCGGTGATCGACGAGTACAAGCGTATCCGGAACTAGGCCGTGGACTCATTAACGCGCAGCGATAGCGGTATTGACGCCAGTTGAATAAAGGCGAGGTAGTTCGCAGCGAGATAGTCGTAGCGCGTCGCGACTCGACGACGCTGCTTGATCTTGTTGAAGAACCGTTCAACCAGATTGCGCGCAGGGTAGAGAAGCGGACCGAAGCATAGCGCATCGGTGCGCTTCGTTTATTGGTGGGCTACTCGCCCACACGCCGGCTCGCCGCCAGCGAACGAAGCGATTGTAACAAGTGGTGCGCGGACCGAAGTTGACCGGCAGATCACGCCACGGTGCCCCAGATCGCAAGAGACCTAGAAGATGCCATTGAGGACGGGACGGTCGTTCTCCCGCGGCACTCCGCGCGGTTTATTGGCAGCAACGGCCTGATGCCAGTCCGTTCCTTGTCGGTGAGTGCGTAGCGCATGATTTGGCCCCTTCGGTTGGGGCTTGAATCACCGTTCGGCAGGCGGGCTCAACATCCGCGGCCAAGGAACGCTTTGGTCCCGATGCGCCCGAAGCGGACTGGTTATGCTCCCATTGAGTTTTGTCCGTGACCCAAGTGGCCTTGAAAGTCGCCTCCTGACATCCATATACCATCCAACCAGATGGTTATTGGATGGAAGCGCTATGCCCGACAATGTCCGCGAACTCCGGTCGAAGCCCCCCGAGACCGAAAAAATTACGATCAATCTGGGTTATGTCGACTTGGGTCACGTCGATCTTATGGTGCAGGAAGGGTTCTACTCGAACCGGACCGATTTCATTCGGACGGCGATCCGCAACCAGCTCGAACGTCACGCCGACGTCGTCAAGCAATCCTACGCCCGGAAAAGTCTGGACCTCGGCCTGCGGGATTACAGCCGCGAGCAACTCGAAGCGGCGCGGCGAGCCGGTGAGATGTTGCACATCAATGTTCTGGGGCTTGCAAGCATCGGCCACGATGTCACGCCCGAACTCGCTCGCGCGACCATTGCCTCGGTCTCGGTGCTGGGAGCATTGCACGCCAGTCCCCTGGTAAAGGCCGCTCTCGCCGACAGGATGAGGTGAAGACGATGCTCAACCAAGACGCAATTCGCGAAGCCACACGCCTCACGCGCGAGGGCCAACTCGCCGAGGCCACGGCGCTCCTTCAGCGCATGCTGCGCGGTGAGAGCACGCCACCGCGCACGAGCGGGCGCACCGCTCTTCTAGAACGCGAGCCGCCAACCATTGACGCGAAGGCCGATCCTTTCGATGGGCCGGATAGTCCGCACCTCGGGCGGGCCACACCCGCCCAGCCGTCCGTGCTTCGCCCGCTGCTCGACCGCGCGCAGATGCGCCCGGGATTCTCTTTGCGGGATGGGGTCAAGCGCGCCCCGCCGTCCATACGCGACATCGTGCCCGAGGGCGCAAGGTTCATCGAAGGGACCTATAGTAACGCGGCGGGAAGCCGTGCCTACAGGCTCTTCATCCCCAGCCATTATCAGAAGGGGCAACCACTTCCCTTGGTCGTCATGCTGCACGGCTGCACCCAGTCGCCGGACGATTTCGCGGCCGGCACAAGGATGAATTTCATCGCAGAAGAGCAGACATGCTTCGTGGTCTATCCTGCACAGCGCAGCGACGCCAACCACGCGAAATGCTGGAACTGGTTTCGTACGGCCGACCAGCAGCGGGACAGCGGCGAGCCTTCGCTGATCGCGGGTATCACGCGCCAGATCATGCGCGACTATTCGGTTGATCCAAAGCGAGTCTACGTTGGTGGACTGTCGGCCGGAGGCGCCGCTGCCGCCATCATGGGAGCAACGCACAACGATCTGTACGCGGCAATTGGTGTGCATTCCGGCCTCGCCTGCGGGGCCGCCATTGATCTCCCCTCCGCGTTTGTCGCCATGCGGCAAGGCGGCAGGTCCGATGACATGGTCATTCCCGGTGACCGGCTTCCTGTCCCGACTATTGTTTTTCACGGCGATCGCGACACGACGGTCCATCCCAACAATGTCGATCAAATTCGTAAGCTGATCCTGAGAGCGACGGGCACGCAAAAGAAGGTGCATCGCGGGCAAGTACCGGGGGGGCACGCCTATACCCGCACGATCCATGCCGACGCGGCTGGGCGTGGCATCTTTGAGCACTGGAATATCCACGGAGCTGGACACGCATGGTCGGGAGGCAGCCCTGCAGGGTCCTACACCGATCCGCGTGGGCCAGACGCAACGAGGGAAATGATGCGCTTCTTCCTAGTGCATTCGCTATCACTGCAGCGGGGCTAGATTTCGTCCGATCGTGGCCTTGTCAGAAGTTTGGCGATGTCCGGTTTTGCGCCGCTGTTGGGGGACAAGGACATCAAACGAGCGTCATACGGCTCCGCCGTTATGAGTACACGACCTAGTGAATTGCGCAGCCGGAGCTTGCGGCACCGGAGCACGTCCGGTCGTTTGGCTCCATAGCGGCGCGACTTTCCGCCGGAACTCTCCTGAAGCGCTGTAGATTACGACATTGCGTTCCTTGTCCCGCAGCTACGCGCGCGGCTGCAACCTTTGCCAGGTGCTGCTTGACCATCGATCAGGTTATTGTCTTCGCGGTCATCGCTGGGCTGATGGTCCTCTTCATCTCGGAGAAAATCCGCTACGACTTGGCGGCACTGTTGGGCCTCCTCGCCGCCGTGGGCACCGGGATAGTGCCCGTCGACAAAGCCTTCGGAGGTTTCGGCGACCAAGTCGTCATCATCGTCGCTTCCGCGCTCATCATTAGCGCGGGCGTAAGCAAATCGGGCGTCATCGCGCGCCTAATCAGGAGGGGGGAGCCCTACATGAGGACGCCCGGCACCCAGGTCTTTGTTCTCGCAACCTCCGTCGCTCTGCTCTCATCATTCATGAAGAACATCGGTGCGCTCGCGATCTTTCTTCCCGTCGCTCTGCAAATCGCGCGTCGGAGCGGCACGTCTGCGTCGACACTGCTGATGCCGATGGCCTTCGCCTCGTTGATCGGCGGCGTCGTCACTCTCGTCGGAACCTCGCCCAATATACTGGTTTCTCGGATCCGCCAGGAGGTTCTTGGTAAGCCGTTCGAGATGTTCGACTTCGCCCCGGTCGGGCTCGGCATTCTTGTCGCAGGTCTCGGTTTTCTGGCCTTTGGCTGGCGCCTCCTGCCAGCAAGCCGGGGTGCACAGGCTTCAGCGCAGGACGCTTTCCAGGTTGACGCCTATATCATCGAAGCATCAGTCCCCGCATCTTCCCCGTTTGTCGACAAGACGGTGGAGTCGCTCGAAGCTCTTGGCGACGGTGAGGTGAGCGTTACGGCGATCATCCGGGAGGGCGGGCGTCGCTATATCCCTTCCGGCCACTGGTGGATTTTTGCGGATGACGTGCTCGTCCTGCAGGGCGATGCCCATGCGGTGCGGGAGCTCGCGCAGGAGGCGCGGCTCGATGTGGTCGGCACGGCAAAGACGCCCGACGAGACGCTCGCTCCCGCGCAGATCAGCGTCGTGGAGGCTGTTGTTATGGCCGACTCGCAGCTTGTTGGCCGCACGCCTTCAGACCTGCGGCTGCGCGACCGATTTGGGGTAAATCTGCTTGGTATTAGCCGCCCCGGGCAAGCAGGCAACGCCCGGTTGGGCCGGACGCCTTTCAGGGTCGGCGACGTCGTCATCCTGCAGGGAAGCACCGTGGGCACACCGGACATCCTAAGGGATCTTGGCTGCCTTCCCTTGACAGACCGGGCAACGGGCTTTGGTTCCTCCCGTAGAGATTATCTGCCACTCGTGATCCTCGCGATCGCGATCGTCCTCATCGCGGCAAAGTTCGTTCCCGTTACGGCGGCCTTTTTCGGTGCAGCGGTTTTGATCGTGCTTTTACATGTACTCACGCTCGGCGAAGCATACCGCGCGCTCGACCCTCCGATCCTGGTCCTCCTAGCTTGCCTCATCCCGATTAGCGATGCCGTCAGCAGCACCGGCGCGGCAGGCATCGCGGCGGGCGCGCTCTCGGCCGTGGCGGGAGAACTCTCGGCGACCGGCACGGTGGCGCTTGTACTCGTCGCTACCATGGCGATGACGCCCTTCCTTAACAATGCTGCCACAGTCCTCATCATGGCGCCGATCGCGGTCGGCGTAGCCAGAAATCTTGACCTTAATCCTGATCCGTTCCTGATGGCGGTAGCCATTGGAGCGGCATGTGATTTCCTGACGCCGATTGGGCACCAGTGCAACACGCTCGTAATGGGGCCGGGCGGCTATCGGTTCGGTGACTATTGGAAGTTAGGCCTACCGCTCTCCGTTATCGTTATCGTGTTGGCCGTCCCACTGATCACGTTGGTCTGGCCATTGTGAACGGTTCTGATCGATAAGCGTGGTTCGCCGCAGCTTTTCTGAGAAACTGGCAAGCGGCGCTTCTGACAAGTCGCGATCGACCCCGTAGGCAGTCTGCCTGAACTCCGCCCCGTCGAGCAGGCCCTGGATGAAGCCGGATATTGTGTCTGCCGCATACGACCCGCGATGTCTGGCGTGTGGATAACGGGCATCGTTTGCCGAGCG
Source organism: Aquibium carbonis (assembly GCF_003970795.1). GTDB lineage: Bacteria > Pseudomonadota > Alphaproteobacteria > Rhizobiales > Rhizobiaceae > Aquibium > Aquibium carbonis. The sequence continues at coordinate 44,913 of NZ_RWKW01000052.1, forward strand.
ATGCATCACTAAGGGCCTGATACTCTTTGTGACTACTGGTTGGCCTACAGTGCAAGCACGGCCGACGGTCCGAGTGATTCGCCTATTTGGAAATATCAGAGCCGGCGTGATGCGTCGAAAGACGTCGCCCAGGTGGCATATCAGCCCACCCAGCTTAGGCTGCCAAGCTGGCTGGGCTGTCTTCCTTTTCCGCGATGACCCGGGGCTCCTATTCTTCGTGATGATCAACCCAATCGTGCAACAAGCTGTTGCACGATTGCAGCTACAAGGAGCGTCCGTGTCGAGTCCCGCCTACCTGACGATTGATGAAGTTATAGAGCGATACCGTGGCCAAATCAGCGAAGGCACGTTCCGCAACTGGCGATCTCTGCGAGTCGGACCGTCATTCATCAAGATCGGCAGAGTGCCTCTTTATCCGATCGAGGAGCTCGATCGCTGGGATCAATCGAACCTGGTCGTTTGCCGACGATCACAAACCTTTCGAACGAACCAGTCAGCCATTACAGAGCTCGAAGCATCCAGCTTTTGAGCATTTCGCTCGAATGGTGTAGAGTTGTTGGTGACCCAACGTGCTCACCGCATCCTCAGAATGACTAGACGTTGTCGAGGATGAAGAACACGTTGGATCACAGACAACCGGCCCCAAACCCATACCCCAGCGATTTCTCGACTTAGCAAGAATTCCTTTTGGTTCAATGCGATATCTTCCGAGGGAATACTGCTGCACAACCACCCTTCCGGCGATCCGACGCCATCGCGCGCCGACATCGAGATGACGAAACTGATCGTGGAATCGGCCAGGCCGCTGGGCATTTCCGTCCATGACCACATCATCATCGGCAAGTCGGGCCACGCCAGCCTGAAAGGTCTGCAATTGATGTGACCGGCGCCCGCGGTTCCACCGCCGCTTGCCGCGCGACGTCTCGCATTTGATTCAAAATGTCCAGATTCATTAACCTTGACAAAGGGTTAAGGCTGTCGTCTGGCTTTTTTTACCCTATTTACGTCCTCGGACATCAGGGGACGATCATGACGAACGCATCGATAACCGGCGCCGCGCTGGGCGCTCCGGCCAAGGCCGATCCCTACGCGAACGCGCAGAGCATCGAGTTCCGGTTCCGCGCCAGACGGTTTGCGCATGTGCAGCGGATGATCGAGGCGATCCTCATCGAGCGCGGCCGTGCCGACATTCTCGATCTCGGCGGCACGGAAACCTACTGGCGCATCGGCGCCGACTTCATCCGCGCCAACCGCCACCGGTTGACGATCACCATGATCAATCCCGAGCCGCAGGCGATCCAGGACCGCGACGTCTTCTCGTTCCACGAGGCGAGCGCCACCGACCCGGCGCTGTTTGCCGATCGCGGCTTCGACCTCGTCCATTCGAACTCGGTGGTCGAGCATGTCGGGGACTGGCAGGCGATGCAGGATTTCGCGGCCAATGCGCGGCGGCTGGCGCCGCGCTACTACATCCAGACGCCGAACTACTGGTTTCCCTACGAGCCGCATTTCCGCTTCCCGGGTTTCCAGTACCTGCCGGCGGCGGCGCGGGCGCGGCTGATCATGCGCTTTTCGCTGGGCTTCTTCCGCAGGATCGAGGATCGCGCGGAGGCTGACGACATAATCCGGCATCACCGGCTGCTGTCGACCCGCGAGATGCGCCGGCTGTTTCCCGACGCCGAAGTCTTCCACGAAAAGGCTTTCGGGCTGAACAAGTCGATCATCGCCTTGCGCGACGCGTCCCCGCGCCTCGGCTGACCGTCACGCGGCGGCAGGCCCGGGTCAGTACCAGCCGACGGCGATCTGGGCTTCCTCCGACATGCGGTCGGGGGTCCAGGGCGGATCGAAGACCATCGAGACTTCGACGCCCGAGACGCCTTCCACGGCGCCGACGGCGTTTTCGACCCAGCCCGGCATCTCGCCGGCGACCGGGCAGCCGGGCGCCGTCAGGGTCATGTCGATCCTGACCTGCCGGTCATCCTCGATGTCGATCTTGTAGATCAGCCCGAGCTCGTAGATGTCGGACGGGATTTCCGGATCGTAGACGGTCTTCAGCGCGCTGACGATGTCGTCGGTCAGGCGCGCGAGTTCGTCGGCCGGGATCGCCGAGGACGCCTCGATGGCGTCGGCCGGGCCGGTTTGCGGTGTCTGGTCGGTCTCGTCGGTCATGGCCTTCATCCGAAAAATCTCCGCGCCTTTTCCAGCGCTTCGGCGAGCACGTCGATCTCCGCCGTCGTGTTGTACATGCCGAAAGACGCGCGGCATGTCGAGGTCACGCCGAAGCGCTTGAGCAGCGGCTGGGCGCAATGGGTGCCCGCCCGAACGGCGACGCCGGAGCGGTCGATCAGCATCGAGACGTCATGGGCATGGATCCCCTGAAGCTCGAACGAGACGATGGCACCCTTGCCCGGCGCGTTGCCGAAGATGCGCAGCGAGTTGATGGCGCCAAGCCGCTCATGCGCGTAGTCGCGCAACGTGGCCTCGTGGGCGGCAATGGCGTCGCGGCCGATCCGGTCCATGTAGTCGAGCGCCACGCCCAGCCCGATCGCCTGGACGATGGGCGGCGTGCCGGCCTCGAAACGGTGGGGCGGATGGTTGTAGGTGACGCGGTCTTCCGCGACGTCCTCGATCATCTCGCCACCGCCCTGGAACGGGCGCATCGTTTCCAGCAGGTCCATGCGGCCCCAGAGCACGCCGATCCCCGAAGGCCCATAGACCTTGTGGCCGGTGAAGACGTAGAAGTCGCAGCCGAGATCCTGCACGTCGACCGGCATGTGAACCGCGCCCTGGCTGCCGTCGACCAGCACCTTGATGCCGCGTTCATGCGCGATGCGGCAGATTTCCTTGATCGGCGTCACCGTACCGAGCGCATTCGACATCTGGGTGATGGCGACGAGCTTGGTGCGCTCGGTCAGCGACTTCTCGAAGTCCTCGATGTGGAAGGCGCCGTCATCATCCACCGGCAGCCAGACCAGCCTGGCGCCCTGCCGCTCGCGAATGAAGTGCCAGGGCACGATGTTGGAATGATGCTCCATGATCGAAAGCACGATCTCGTCGCCCTCGCCGATGTTGGGCATGCCCCAGCCATAGGCGACCGTGTTGATCGATTCGGTCGCATTCTTGGTGAAGACGATCTCGTCGACGCTCGGTGCATTGACGAACCGGCGCACGCTCTCGCGCGCCTTCTCATAGGCATCGGTCGCGGCATTGGAGAGGAAGTGCAGGCCGCGATGGACGTTGGCATATTCGGCCGAATAGGCGTGGGCGACGGCGTCGATCACCACCTGCGGCTTCTGGGCCGAGGCGCCGTTGTCGAGATAGACCAGCGGTTTTCCGTGGACCTCGCGCGACAGGATCGGGAAGTCGCGGCGGATCGCCTCGACGTCGTAGTGCCGGCCGTCATCCCCGGGCCTGTCCCGAGGATCCGTTGCACTCAGATCGACAAAATTGGCCATCGCGAAACTCCCATACGCTGCGGATCCTCGGGACAAGCCCGAGGATGACGTCAGCCGGACTTACACGTTCGTCGCGAACCACGCTTCGAGCTTCGCTTCCAGCGCCGCGATGAGCGGCTCGTCTTCCAGGCCCTCGATGACCTCGGCGACGAAAGCCTTGACCAGAAGGCCGCGCGCTTCCTTTTCGGGCACGCCGCGCGCCATCAGGTAGAAGAGATGATTGCGGTCGATCTCGGTCACCGTCGCGCCATGGCCGCAGGCCACGTCGTCGGCGAAGATCTCGAGTTCGGGCTTGGCCGAAAACTCGCCATCGTCCGACAGGAGCAGCGTGTTGCACGCCATCTTGGCATCGGTCTTCTGTGCCAGGCGGTCGACCCGGATCTGGCCCTGGAAGACGCCGCGCGCCCGGCCGGTCACGACGTTGCGGATGATCTCCGACGAGGTCGTGTTCGGCGCCGAATGGTCGAGCACCATCGTCACGTCGGTGTGGCTGTCGCCGGTGAGCAGGTTGACGCCGCGCAGATTGAAAACGGCGCCCTCGCCGGCCGCGTCGACCTTGATCTCCTGGCGCACCAGCTTGCCGCCGGTGTTCATGACGAAGAGCGTCAGCTTCGCATCCTTGCCCAGCACCGCGTTGAACTGGCCGAGCTGCGTGGCGCCGACAGGTTGTTCCTGCAGCAGGATCCAGACGATCTCCGCACCCTCGCCCACCGTCAGGTGGCTGACCGACGAAACGAGTGCGTCGCCGTTGCCGCTCTGCCGCTCGACGATCGTCGCCTTCGCGCCAGCGCCGATGCGAACCGGAAAGCGCACATGCGCCTGGCCGCCGGCCTGGACGTTCTGCAGCTCGATCGGGCCATCGACCGCGACGCCCTCGCCGATGTCGAGAAACCAGCCATCGGTCACGAAGGCGGCGTTGAGCGGCGCGATCACGTCGGCTGCATCGTCGCAAGCCATCGCCTGGGCGACGGAGCCGTCCATGAGCTTCTGCTCCAGCCGGGTCACCGTCACGCCGTCGATGCGCGGCGCGTGGGCCGCGACGCCATTGAGGACGGGCAGGACGGTCGAGCCTTGCAGAAGCGCCGGCAGGGGCTTTGCGCCCACGGCCGGATCGTGCATCGGCACGGTCGAGAGGAGCCGTCGCAGGTCGGTGTAGTGCCAGGCCTCGACGCGGCGTGTGGGCAGGCCGGCCTTCAGCCGCTCGACCGCGTCGTCGCGACGACGGATCACCGCCTCGTTGCCGGGCAGATAGGAAAAGCGCTCCACGAAGGCATCGATCAGCGCCGTCTCGGCGTGCGTTCGTTGGGGCTGTGCGTGCATGTTCATGGCGTCCACCTATGCCGCCTCGCCGATGATGTCGGCGTAGCCGTTCTGCTCGAGATCGAGGGCAAGCGACTTGTCGCCGGACTTGATGACCCGGCCCTGGTAGAGCACGTGCACCGTGTCCGGCACGATGTAGTCGAGAAGGCGCTGATAGTGGGTGATGACCACCATCGAGCGGTCGGGCGAGCGCAGCGCGTTGACACCGTCGGCCACCACCTTCAGCGCGTCGATGTCGAGGCCGGAATCGGTCTCGTCGAGCACGCAGAGCTTCGGCTCGAGCAGCGACATCTGCAGGATCTCGGCGCGCTTCTTCTCGCCCCCGGAAAAGCCGACGTTGAGCGGACGCTTCAGCATGGCCATGTCCATGTTCAGCCGGCCGGCGGCCTCGCGCACCTTCTTCAGAAGGTCGGGGATCTTCAGCTCCGGCTCGCCGCGAGCCCGCCGCTGGGCGTTCAGCGCGACCTTGAGGAACTCCATCGTCGCCACACCGGGGATTTCCAGCGGGTACTGGAAGGCCAGGAAGATGCCGGACGCGGCCCGCTCGGCCGGATCCATGTCGAGGATCGACTGACCGTCGAACAGGATCTCGCCCTCGGTGACCTCGTAGTCCTCGCGGCCGGCAAGGATGTAGGACAAGGTCGACTTGCCGGAGCCGTTCGGCCCCATGATGGCGGCAACCTCGCCGTTCTTCACGGTCAGGTCGAGCCCGCGGATGATCTCCGTGCCGGTCTCGGCGATGCGGGCGTGGAGGTTTCTGATCTCAAGCATTTTACTCGTCCAATTCTTCTTCGTATCCGTCTTCAGCCGATCGGCTTTTGAGCTATCGCCGCCACGGAGCCGTCATCCTCGGGCTTGTCCCGAGGATCTACTGCCTCCAAGACATCAAGATAGGTCATCACCTCATTCCGCATCCTCACAGATCCTCGGGACAAGCCCGAGGATGACGGTGGAAAGCCCCGCGCCCGAAGAACTGCCATCTCAAACATAATCACTCGACATTCTCGTGTTCGGGTGCGGCTGGTATACATTCTCGATCTCGTCGATCCGCTCGTAGAGATCCAACCAAGTCGGATTGAGGCCCTCGATCAGGTTCACTTTCCATTCTCGTCGATAGCGCTTTAACGACTTCTCCCGTTGGATCGCCAGGACGATGTTTGGATGCAATTCGAACCAAACTAGGTTCTTGGCGCTGTACTTCGACGTAAACCCTCGATGGGCTTCGTTGCGATGTTCCCAGACGCGATCATGCAGGTCGCTCGTTACTCCGATGTAGATCACTCCACGCGGCTTGTCGGACATCATGTAAACGTATCCGGCCATCTCCGTTGTTCATCCGTCAGCAGATCCTCGGGACAAGCCCGAGGATGACGACCTGCCCAGGCGAACCAACAACCCCATCACCCCACGCTCCCCTCCAGGCTGATGCCGATCAGCTTCTGCGCCTCGACCGCGAACTCCATCGGCAGTTCCTGGATGACCTCGCGCACGAAGCCGCCGACGATCAGCGCCACGGCTTCCTCTTCCGGGATGCCGCGCTGCATGACGTAGAACAGCTGGTCCTCGGAAATCTTCGACGTCGTCGCCTCGTGCTCGAACTGCGCGGTCGCATTCTTGGCTTCGATGTAGGGCACCGTGTGCGCCCCGCAATCATTGCCGATCAGCAGCGAGTCGCACTGCGTGAAGTTGCGCGCGTTGGTGGCCTTGCGGTGGGCCGAGACCTGTCCGCGATAGGTGTTGTTCGACTTGCCGGCCGAAATGCCCTTGGAGATGATCCGGCTCGACGTGTTCTTGCCGAGATGGATCATCTTGGTGCCGCTGTCGACCTGCTGGTGGCCGTTCGAAACCGCGATCGAGTAGAACTCGCCGCGGCTGTCGTCGCCACGCAGGATGCAGGACGGATACTTCCAGGTGATCGCCGAGCCGGTCTCGACCTGCGTCCATGAGATCTTGGACCGGTCACCGCGGCAGTCGCCGCGCTTGGTGACGAAGTTGTAGATCCCGCCCTTGCCGTCCTTGTCGCCTGGATACCAGTTCTGGACGGTCGAGTACTTGATCTCGGCATCGTCGAGCGCGATCAGTTCGACGACCGCCGCGTGAAGCTGGTTCTCGTCGCGCTGCGGCGCCGTGCAGCCCTCGAGATAGGAGACGTAGGCCCCCTCCTCGGCGATGATCAGCGTGCGCTCGAACTGGCCGGTGTTCTTCTCGTTGATGCGGAAATAGGTCGACAGCTCCATCGGGCAGCGAACGCCCTTCGGCACGAAGACGAAGGAGCCGTCGGTGAAGACAGCCGAGTTCAGCGTCGCATAGTAGTTGTCCGACACCGGAACGACCGAGCCGAGATACTTCTTCAACAGCTCCGGATGCTCGCGGATGGCCTCCGAGATCGAGCAGAAGATGACGCCCGCCTTGGCCAGTTCCTTCTTGAAGGTGGTCACGACCGAGACCGAATCGAACACCGCATCGACCGCCACCCGGCGTGGGGCTGCGCCGTTGTCGTTCGCCTCGTCGAGATCGTCGGCCGCAGCCGCTGGCTTCTGCACGCCCGCCAAAATTTCCTGCTCCCGCAGCGGAATGCCGAGCTTGGCATAGACCTTCAGGAGTTCGGGATCGACCTCGTCGAGCGAGGTCGGTCCCGGCGTGCTCTTCGGCGCGGCATAGTAGTGGATGTCCTGGAAGTCGATCTTCGGATAGTCGACGCGCGCCCAGGTAGGCTCTTCCAGCGTCAGCCAGCGGCGATAGGCCGACAGGCGCCACTCGAGCATCCACTCGGGCTCGTCCTTCTTGGCGGAGATGAAGCGGATCGTGTCTTCCGAGAGGCCCTTCGGGGCCTTGTCCATCTCGATGACGGTCTCGAATCCGTATTTATACTGGTCCACATCGATCTTGCGGACCTGTTCGATGGTTTCCTGCACGGCAGGCATCAGTGTTCTCCATCCTTGCCGGGTTCAAGGCCCGGCAGTTTTCAAACTATGGCACCGCTGGCGGCGTGTGCCTGATCTAGTGCGTCCGCGCCCGGAATTCATCCTCGAAAGGCACGAATTCGAGCAGAAACGCGCGTTTTTTCCCTCCAGCCGTCACGCGGCGCGCGTCACCGACCGCGCCTGACGTGCAACGAGCGCCAGAAGCGCCTCCCTGAACATCGAAAGTTCACGCGCGCCGGTCGCCCGTCCGATGGAAACGCGCAGCGCGGATGCATCGGCGCCATGGCCCATCGCCTTCAGGACATGGCTCGGCCCGACCCGACCCGACGAACAGGCTGACCCTGCCGACAATGCGACACCGGCGAGGTCGAAGGCGATCTGCGCCGTCTCGGCCTTCAGGCCCGGGAGGTCGAAGAACGTCGTGTTGGGCAGACGCGGCGCGCCCGCACCGAAGATCGTCGCGCCGGGGGCGACCGATCGGACGGTGGCTTCGAACGCGTCGCGAAGCGACTCGACCGCCACCATATCGGCCAGTCCAGCCAGCGCTTCCTGCGCGGCCGCGCCGAAGCCCGCGATGGCGGCGACGTTCTCGGTGCCGGAGCGGTGCCCCTTCTCCTGCCCACCGCCGGGAACCAGCGGCAAGGGCATCACGAGGTCGGACGCGCCGATGAAGGCGCCGGCCCCCTTCGGGCCGCCGATCTTGTGCGCGGACAGAATCAGGAAATCCGCCGAACCATCGGATATGTCGAGACGAATGCGGCCGGCCGCCTGGACGGCGTCGATGACGACCGGTGCCCCGGCCTTCCTGGCGATGCGGCCGATCTCGGCCATCGGCTGGATCACGCCGGTCTCGTTGTTGGCGGCATGGGTGGCGACCATCGCCAGGCCCGCGTCGCGGTCGTGCGCGGCCAGTGCCGCCTCGAGCGCGGCAAGATCGATCAGGCCGTCGCGATCGACGGGCAGGATGGTCACCGCGTCAGCCGGAAACCGCCCGCCGCACAGGATGCAGGGGTGATCGGCTGCGGTGACGAGCAGACGCGAGACGCGCAGCGGCCCGCGACCCATCCGCCAGGAAGGGGTCAGAAGCGTCGCCGCGGCTTCCGTGGCGCCAGAGGTGAACACGACATGGTCGGCCTTGCCGCCCACCAGTTCCGCCACCTGGCGCCGCGCGGCCTCGACCATGCGACGGACCGCTCGTCCTTCCGCGTGCACCGAGGACGGGTTGCCGTCGGCCTTCAACGCGACCAGCACAGCCCCGCGGGCCGCTTCGACGAGCGGGGCGCTGGCATTGTGGTCGAGATAGGCGCGGTCGGCAGTCATTCGCGAGTTTTCATCTCCGGATCGGTCATGGGGACAGGTGATGTCGCAATTTCCTTGAAATTGCGAGGCCACACGTCCTATTTACCCGCTCTGTTCACACCAGCGGGCAACCGCCGAGTTTTGAACAATTCTAAACTGGTTTCTATGGAGGCGTCGGCCCCTCGTCAAGGGCGGACCCCATTTGTCGGGCGCTTCGTCCGGTGGTCGTGAACTGGAGTACCCATGCCCGAAGTCATTTTCGCCGGACCGGATGGTCGTCTCGAAGGCCGCTACCAGCCCTCGTCGGAAAAGAACGCGCCGATCGCCATCGTGCTGCATCCGCATCCGCAGTTCGGCGGAACCATGAACAACAAGATCGTCTACGACCTGTTCTACATGTTCCAGAAGCGCAATTTCACGACGCTGCGCTTCAATTTCCGGGGCATCGGCCGCAGCCAGGGCGAGTTCGACCATGGCGCGGGCGAACTGTCGGATGCCGCCGCCGCGCTCGACTGGGTGCAGTCGCTGCATCCCGATTCGAAGAGCTGCTGGGTGGCCGGCTATTCCTTCGGCGCCTGGATCGGCATGCAGCTCCTGATGCGCCGCCCGGAGATCGAGGGGTTCATCTCGGTCGCGCCGCAGCCCAACACCTATGATTTCTCGTTCCTCGCTCCTTGCCCCTCGTCTGGCCTCATCATCCATGGCGACGCCGACAAGGTCGCGCCGCCGAAGGACGTGCAGGGCCTCGTCGACAAGCTGCACACGCAGAAGGGCATCACGATCACCCAGAAGACGCTGCCGGGCGCGAACCACTTCTTCTCCAACGACACCGAGCTGCTGATCAACGAATGCTCGGACTATCTCGACCGCCGTCTCAACGGCGAACTGTCCGACGCGCGGCCGAAGCGACTTCGGTAGGACGGGCAGGATTGCGCAAGCAGGGCGCCGAACTGAAGGCACGCGGAAGAGCGCCGTCATTCACGCCTTGCCATCCCTTCCAACCAGAACTCCGCCAGTCACCGCCTGCCGGCACCCCGTGGTGGTGGGAAAGGTGAGCGGCAGGCCCATCACCGAGCGCACGGCGAGATAGGCCCAGGCCTCCGCCTCCATCGCGTCGCCATCGAGCCCGACATCCTCGGCCAGAAGCACCTCACCGCCCTGCCTTCCGGCACCGGCGCGGAGGTCCGCCACGATGTGCGGGTTCTTGCGCCCGCCGCCGCAGACGATCCAGAGTTTCGGCTGTCCGGGCATCTGCTCGGCCGCCTTCAGGATCGCCTCGGCCGAGACGGCCGCCAGCGTGCGGGCGCCGTCGGCGAGTTCCAGTCCCGTGGCAAGGTCGAGCGTGAAGT
>NZ_RWKW01000053.1 GCF_003970795.1 Aquibium carbonis
GTAGCTCGTCAGGCTCATAACCTGAAGGTCGCAGGTTCAAATCCTGCCCCCGCAACCAAACAAGTCCTTGAAATACAAAGCCAACACAAAGCGCCCCTGCCAGTCGGTCGGGGCGCTTTGGCGTTTTGGGGACAAATTGGGGACAACCCCGGCCAACTCCCGCCAACAGGCGGACACGGCGCAAGATCGTCCTCCACATTCCGGGCGAAGCCCGATATTGTGTGCGAACGATGACGGGGCACGGCATTTAGAAGGCACGATACGGCGCACGCTCTGGCCCGTCGGCGCGATCAAGCGCCTGCCTGATGGGGGACAGACGGGGCGACATGCGAACACAAAAGATAGCCAAGCCTGAAAAGCTGACCGTGACGGCCTCCACGATTTTCGAGGGGGACGCGCTTACCGTGCTCCGTCGGCTGCCCGACTGCTCCGTGCAAACGATCATCACCTCACCGCCCTATTGGGGTCTGCGGGACTACAGCATACCCGATCAACTCGGCCTTGAAGGGACGTTGCCCCAGTACGTCAACGCCCTGCGCTCGATCTTCTCGGAAGCGCGGCGGGTGCTTAAGGATGATGGGATTTTCTGGCTGAACATTGGCGACGGCTACACAAGCGGCAACCGGGGTTGGCGCGCGCCTGACAAGAAAAATCCGGCCCGTGCCATGTCAGTACGGCCAGACACGCCGGACGGCCTCAAGCCAAAGGACTTGATCGGCATCCCTTGGCGGCTGGCGTTCGCCATGCAGGAAGATGGATGGTACTTGCGGGCCGATATTATTTGGAACAAACCCAACGCCATGCCCGAAAGCGTGAAGGATCGCCCGACACGCTCCCATGAATACCTGTTCATGTTCACCAAGGATGAGAAGTATTTTTATGACCGTACTGCGGTCATGGAAGGCAACGGAAGCGGCAAGCGCAACCGGCGCACGGTGTGGAGCATACACACGCAAGCCTTTCCGGGCGCGCATTTCGCGACCTTCCCGCCTGCGCTGGTGGAGCCGTGTATCCTCGCGGCCACCAAGCCCGGCGACTTCATCCTTGATCCTTTTTTTGGCTCGGGAACGGCGGGCCTTGTCGCCCAACAGTTGGGCCGAAAGTATGTGGGGATTGAACTCAATCCCGATTATGTGGCGCTTGCTGCCGAACGGCTGGAAGCTGATGAAAAGTCCATTATTCGTGTGGCGGCCTGATGTTCAAAATACCCGATCCAGAATTACAGATTGATTTTTCGGGAGTGCTCGCGGAAATACGCGGGCAATACCTGCAAGACGCGCTCGCCGCGACAATCAAGAACCTCGACATAACGGAAATTGACAAGGCGCTTGCGGACTATGTGCCCAAGCCAAGCCTTGCGACGCTGGCAAGCCACGGCCTGCGTGGGGAACTTATGTTCCCGGTTCCGCTGCTCCTGACGGCTAACCCCCGCCTGCTCGGTTACTACCGGCTCTTGTACGGCTACAGCCAGAAAGAGTTTTACACGACGGAAACGGGGGTTTCCCGGTTCCAGTCCATGGAAAAGCGCGGGGTGCTGACGGCTGCCAACGCTGCCGATCTCCCTGATCTGTGCCGGGCGCTGTCCGGTGCGGCGGCGCTCCTGCTCGATGGCATTGGCGCGAAGCGCGTAAGCCAAGCCTTGCTTGATGATCTCACGCTTTTGACGCTCGGCCCGCAACTGCGGGGCGGTGCGAACGTGAAGAAGGGCGCGGCTGGGATCGTGAAGGTTTTCGACGCAATCCACGACATTGTTAAGCCCGCCGTCAAAGAAGCCACGGCCAACCGGATAGAAATTGAAAATGCGGCGGGGCGGCGCGTGCTGATAGAGTTTGCGCCCGATCCGGATATCATCATCCGCGAGGAAATGAGCAAGGACAATTTCCGGGAATTGATTGCGGTCGAAGTCAAGGGCGGTTCGGATTTCTCCAACATTCACAACCGGATCGGCGAAGCCGAAAAAAGCCACCAGAAAGCCAAGGCGGCGGGCTATGTGGAATGTTGGACGGTCGTTAATGTTGACCGTATCGACATGGACATGGCGAAGAAAGAAAGCCCCACGACGAACCGCTTTTATCGGATTTCCGATCTGATCAACGGCGGCGGGCCTGAATATCAGGATTTCCGCGCGCGGGTGATCTCGCTGACCGGCATACGCTCGTAACGAACGCGGCCCGCATACCTGCGGGCCGCTCCGGTTGAGGGGACAACGGCTTTAGCGGATGGCGTCGCCAACCACATAGATTGCGCTACCCGGTTCGGCGTTCCACCCGATCTGATAGGCGAAGGGCTGGCGCGCTCCGCCGTCCAATACCGCCTCGGCCTTGCAAAAGGCGGCCACGTCGTGGCCCTCGGCGGCGATGATCCGCATATCCTCGGCCACGGCGACCACGGCGGAAACGTCCGCACCCTGATGGCGCAAGCCGTCCAGCGTATAGGCGATGACCTCGCGCCCGTCGCAGGCGGGCAGGCGCGGGGCGGATGCCGCATACACGGTTGCCTTGCTCGGTGCCGCCCCGTGGACGGTCGTGCTGGCGTGGCCGGTGAAAGCATAGGCCAACGAAACGCCGATCAAGGTGGCGGCGCTGGCGGCCACAAATCGGCGGTTCATGCTAATTTTTTGGGGGATATGGAAAAGGTCGCGTTTCAAGGGGGTGCCTCCTGTCAGTTGTTTTGTGCCCCTATTTTCAGGGGGCGGCCCGCATAAGCGGGTAGGTGGTTGCAGGCATATGCAACCGGACAACAAAAGGAGGCTGACACTTTGCGCGAACGCCTGATGTTCCAAGCGGTTCTGCTCGCCCTCGGTGGGGGCGCTGCTTGGCTGAACGCTGGGGCGCTATTCGCATGGGGTCGCGCCGATGCCGCGCCAGTTGCGCAAGATGCCCCCGACGCGGGGGCCTACCTCGGCACGGATACCCAGCTTTGCACCTCCAAAAGCGCCATGGCGGCCTGCCTAACCATTCCAGCCGGGTCGCCGGTGGAAGTGTTGGAGCGGGCAGGCGGGCAAAGCTACGTCCGCGCGGGCGGGTTCTCCGGCTATGTGCGCACGTCGGCCATAAAGCGGGGAGATTAGCCTGTGATGATCCAAAACCTGAAATGGCAGGCGTTCTTTGCCGGGGCGATGGCCTCGGCCTGCTGGCTGCACGTCAACGCCGATCTATACCCCCATGCCGCCCTGCTGGGCGCTGCGGGCCTCTGGGGCCTATTCGGGCCGGTGCCCTTTGCACGGGGGAAAACCCTGCACGGTTCCGCCCGCTGGGCGACCAAGGCGGAAGCCAAGGCGCGGGGCCTGCTGGGCAATGCGGGCGTGATCGTCGGCAAACTTGAAGGCCGGTTCTTGCGCTATGACGCGCCCGGCCACCTCGCCACGTTCGCGCCGACGCGCTCGGGCAAGGGTGCAGGGCAGATTATTCCAACCCTGCTGACCTATCCCGGTTCGGTGTTCGTAACCGACATTAAGCGGGAAAACTACGATGTGACGTCGGCCTATCGGGCGGACGTGCTCGGCCAACAGGTCGTGAGGATTGACCCCAGCAACCCCGCTCCGGGGGTGATCTTCAACCCGCTCGACTGCATCCGGCGCGATGCCAACATGGCAACGGATGCCGGGGTGCTGGCCGATCTGCTCATGCCTCGGTCGGGGGGTGGGGGAGCGTCCGAACACTTTGACCAACAAGCCCTGATCCTCGTTCGCGGGCTGCTGCTCTATGTGATCGACAAGGCCGGGGATCGGGCCTGCATGGGCATGGTGCGGCAAGCCCTGATGGCGGGGCCGGAACAATTTGAGTGCATCCTTGACGCTATGGCGGCCAGTGCCGTGCCCGAAATACGCGAAGCGGGCGGGCACATGCAAAAGCTGGCGGCCAAGTCGCCGCGTGAGTTTGGTTCCGTCCTGTCAACGGCGGTGGGAAAAACTGACATTTGGAGCGACCGCCAAGTGAAGGCGATCACGACGGGGCGTAGCACGGTCGATTTTGGCCAGATGAAGGAAAACGGCGTAACCGTCTATTTGGTGGTGCCGCCCGATGAAATAGGACACTTCCGGGTGTTCATGCGAACGGTGGTCGGCATGGCCTGCCGGGCGATGACCAAGAACAAGGCGAAGCCGGAAACGCCGGTGCTATTCCTGCTCGATGAGTTTCCCGCGCTCGGGCATATGGCCTCGATTGAGCAAGGGATCGGCGTAGTTGCGGGCTATGGCGTCCGGTTCTGGATTTTCTGCCAAGACAAGCCGCAACTTCTGGCAATTTACGGCAAGGCGGCGGGTACGCTGATGGCTAACTGTGCGGTGCGCTCGTTCTTTGGCGTAACGGAATTGGAAACGGCGGAATACATTAGCCGGTCGCTCGGGCGAACGACGGTCGAAACCCAGAACCAAGCGGCCCGCGTGGCCGGTGGCGGTCTGGTGGCAACCGACGCCACGGTGTCGCGCTCGATGACGGCGCGCGATCTGATGACGGCGGATGAAGTCGCGGCCATGCCTGAAACGAAACAAATTATCCTTGTCCAAGGGCTGCGCCCGCTGATGGCGGACAAGGTGCGGTATTGGGAAGATGCCGCTTTCCGGGGCCTCTTTGGGCGCTGGGAACAGGGGTAAGCCGTTAGGCTGCCGCCCATGAACAAACCGCCCAAGGTCGCCTTGGGCGGTTCTCGTTGGGGCCTACCGCCGCCACGGTGGCCGGTACTCGAACGGCACGACGGCGAACACGCGCACCATTAGCGCCACGTCCTGCCAGTAGCGCCATTGCTCAAGATCGTCATCTCGCCAGCAAACCACGGCATGACCCAAGGAAAGCCGCAAGGCGGCCTCGGGGCTACCGCTGCATAAAAGCTGCATGGCCCGCTCTGCGGCGGGCGTCATGTAGTAGGGGGACGGGATCGCGGCCTCGGTCATGCGGGCCGGTCACTTGTACATCTGGCACTTCATGGCGGTGCAAGTGGTCGAGGGGATACAAAACTGCTGCTTGCCCGATGAACCGCAAGGCGTTTGTGCAATGGATGCGCTATAGCCCGGCTTACAGGCGGGATATTTCAGGCCGGTGATGCATGGCTGGCATTTGTCGGTAAGCTGGTACTGGTCAAGGCTACACGTCAGGTCAAGGTTATTGATCGTCTGGAATAGCTGGTGAATATCGCCCTCGTTCTTGCTCGTCCGGGCGTTCAATTCAGCGTCCCGCGCCTCCAATGCCTCAAGGCGCACGTTTTGGGTTTGGTCGATGCCGTCCTGATTGGTGCGAAAAACCTCAAACTCGTTCTCCAGCCGCATGTTGCTGCTGGCGCGGTCGATGCCTTGGCCGGTGACGTGCTGGGCGTGACCGGCAAGCGGAAGGATCGACGCGGCGACAAGGGAAACAAACAAAATACGCATAATCAAAAGTCCTCACTTGATGGTTTCAATTACTGCCATGAGCGCGTGCCGGACGGCTGCGCCAATGCTGAAAAGCAATTCGGCAATAATGCTCGCCAATGCCTTTGCTTGGGCGGGGTCGTGGACGTAGGAAATAACCGCCAGCGCAAAAATCATCCCGATTACAATTTTCAAAATCATCTATTGGCCCCCTATGATGTTTTGCACATGTAAACCACGGCGCGGAATGGCGGGCGGTTGTCGAACGGTTCCGCGCTGCCGGTCGTGCCGGTGCTGCCGCTCCCAAATACGGGAAGTGTGTTCACCCCGTTGACGAACGAAACGCCGGGCTGACCGGTGATGTTCATTCCGTGACTGTGCGGGGGCAGGTTGGGAACGCTCAAAGTCAGGCGATGATTGCCGCCAGCTTGGCCCAAGGTGTAGGTTTCCGGGAACCCGCCAACGCTGACCGATCCGACACCAACCAAGAACCGCCCGCGCAAGTCGGGGGTACCGTTGGTGCCGTCGCAAACCTGAAACCCTATCGGCGGCGTGGCCGTGTACATGGGGACTATGGAATATTGCGGGAGCGCTCCACCGCCGCCGACTGGCTGCCATGCGGTTCCGTTACAGAACTCAACCCCGCCCGAAGTGCTGTTATAGCGCAAAGCGCCCTCGTTCTCCGTATCGCACGCACCGCCCGCGCCTAGTTTTACCTCGCCGCTAGGTGGGATGATCTCGCTCAGGTAGGTAATGGACGCGCCTTGCGTGGTCTGGTTCGCAAGAATGGCGGTCGCCATTGCCTCGTATTTGCTATTTCCGACGTTTGTTGAATGGGAATAAAACTTGTCCTGCGCCGCTGCGGGTTCGGCGGCGGCTAAAGCTGTCAGGAAAAGAAAAGCCTTCATGTGCGCGCCCTCCGTGTTGTTCTCGGGGGCTTATGCGGCTTGCCGCCAATTTCGGCTGACGTGCGGCGGCGGGTGATGACTGACATTCCGGCCAGCTCGTCGGCCGGCAACCTGTCAGGAATTGAAAACCCCCGCCGGGGCGGGGGTCGCTGCTAGCCCTTGTCGGCGTCTAGCTGCCGTAGGGTGGCGATCTGGATATATTCCTCGGGCGAACACTCAACCTTTTCGGCGGCGGCCTTGATGGCGACCACGGCGACGGGAGTAAAAAGCCCCTCCCATGCGGGCGTGTATTGACCGCCTTCCGCTAGGATTTTGTCAAGGTCGATAACTTTGGGCGATTGTTGCTTAGCGCTGTTGTCCATGTCCTTTGCCTTTCACTGGGGTTGTGCCTTTCGGCCCGACGGCTACGCCTCATGCGTCGCCGTCAATCGTTCCAATCAATTCCGCGATCCCGGCCCCTGTCGTCGCGGTCGATCTCGCGCTCGCGCTCCCGCTCGCGGGACAGTTCGGCCAGCGCGGCGGCCTTCTCCCGCACGTTCAAGTTTTGTTGCGCTAGGCGGTTCTCCTGCTCCTGACGGTCGCCGGTGCGTGCCGTCCACTCCCGCCAATGACGCTTGGCCTGCTGTTCCTTATGCTGCACGGCGGGAAGCGTCAGGCGGGCAACCTCCACGCGCTCGCGCGCGGCCACAAGCTGGGCGCGGGCCTTCTTCAAACGCTCGATGGCGGCAAGCGCCTTGCGGCGCTCTCCGTCCTTGACCATGGCCCGTACCTTGCCCCGCAAGATGCCAAACCGTTCGGGCTTGAAAGCCCTATCGGCCAACCGTCGCGTGCGCTCCCGCTCAACCTCGTACTGCTCCCATGCCTTCTGCGCCTCGGCTGGGTTCGCAAATGCCTCCGCGATTGCGGCCATGATTTCCGCACGGGCCTGCGCGGCCTCGCGATCCATGCCCGCAACGCGGGCGGCCAAGGCGGCGGCGGCCTGCTCGGCCTCGCGTGCGCTCGCCTCGGCGGCCCGCTGCTGGCTCACCTCTGCTTGGTAGGCGTCGCGCTCGCGGATCGCCTCGTCTAGCGCGCCCTGACGGCGGGCGTATTCGGCGCTGTAGGCGTCGCCCTCGTCGTCCAACGCAATCTGTGGTTCCTGTATGGCCTCCGGGCGCTCCGGCGCTCTCTCGGGGCGCTCTGGGGCCTCTAGGCCGTTCTCGCGGGCGTAGTCCGTGAACCGCTGCCCAAACCGCTCGGCAAGCTGGCCGGTGCGTATGTCCTTCTCTTTCCCAAACACGTCGGACAGCTTGGCCTTGTGCGTGTCGCTGTAAACGTACAGGGCGGCCTTGCTGCCCTTCCCGGCCATGCCAAGGCGCAAGCCCTGCGCCTGTAGGCGCTCGGTCAGGTCTGCCCAGCCGGTCGCCTCGCGGAAGGCGGGCAAGGTCTGGCCCCTGATTTCGGTCCGTTGCTCGGGGGTGAACGTCTGGAAGGGTGCGCGGCCCTCGCGCCGCGCCTCGTGATATTCGGCCTCGCTCGTGCGCCCTTGGCCGATCTCCTGACTGATGTTGAACCCGTGTTCTCGGGCAAGGTCGCGGGTGTGGTGATTGAGCCGCACCTTGCAACCGACCAAGCCCCCCCTGCCGGTCGGCAATTCCTGTTCGCCGTCGCGCGGCCTCGCCCATTCCTCCCATGTCTTGCCGGTTTCCGGGTGGACGCGGTGAAAGACAAAGTGCATGTGCGGGTGCGGCTCGTCCTTGTGGCTGACCACAAAGCCCACATGCCCCGCCAGCCCCATGCGCTCGATGATCTGCCCGGCAATCTCCCGCTGCTTATCAGGCGTCGCCTTGTCGGCCTCTTTGGGGTCGAAGCTAATGGAGAAATGCAGCAACGGGCTTTCGGGCGGGCGTCCCGTCCGGTTCTGCATGACCACAAGGTGATGCGCCTCAAGCGTGGCCGTGATGCCCGGCGCGTCCTTGGCCTCGATGCCGTAACCCTGAACCCATGCGACGCGCTCGGCCTGCACGTCGGCTAGGCTGCGGCCTGCCCGGTCGCTGGCGCTCCCGAAAAACTGATACCCTGTTGCCTTTGCGATGTTGTCCGGCTGCCGGGCGGGCATTTTGGCCCGCATGGCCTAACCTGCCGGTATCCGCATGATTTCGCCCAGCGCGTCCCGCAAGGTGTCGATGCTGACCGGCTGCCCGGCGTTCGCGGCCTTGGCCTGCGCGTTGATCTTGTGCCCCTGCTCCCGCAGTCGCTCAAGCCCCGCCGGTGACAGCGGCGGACGGCTGCCGGTGTGGGTTGCGTTGATATGGGCAAGAAACTTGTCGGCGGCCTTCTCGGCGTAGGCTGCAAGGTCGCCGTCGGTCGCGGTAGCGATCTGGCGGAAGTTTACCGCGATGGCGTTTAGTTCCTGAACGGTCGCCAGCACGGCAACCGGAAACGATGCCTTGGGCGGCGGATTGAACCGCGCCACGGCCTGCCGGACAAACTCGGCAAAGCCCATCCCGGCATGGGCGGCCTTCTGTTTCGCGGCGATGTAATCGTGATCCGTTAAGCGAACGGCACGGGGTTTAAGTTTCGCGTCCATCATTCCATGCTACCCTCCTTTATTCCACCAAGGCCGAAGGCCGAACAGTGGCAAGATGGAAACGGGTATCCGCAGTATTCGGCGTATTCGCCGTATGCGGGGTATCCGTTTCCCCATCTTGCCGCCCTCCTTCTGCTTATGACTGGCACCGCAAGCCGACAACTGAACGACTACGGCGGCTACGTGCACTACGCCGTGATGCACGGCGTTCTTGTCGGCTTTGCCTATTGTCCAAGTCGGGCACGGGCGGCCCCTCCCGCTTGGCGGGATGGCCGCGCCCGGCGTCAGGCCCCGTTAGGCTGTAGGGCTGAACCGGCCCGCCGCGCCTCCCGAAGGATGGTGCAGGCGGCGGGACGCAGTGAAGCCCGGAAGCCTGTGGTAAGGGTGGGCGGCGTGCCGTCCACGCTTTCCAAGGGGCCTGTGGTCAATGGGTGAAGGCGGGCGCTCGCGCTGCTCGCGGTGGATACGCTCGGGCCTCCGGCCCTGCCGCGCGGCGTCGCTATGCTCGCCGCGCGCGGGGAAAGGGGGAGCCGTCCGCTCGGTCGATTTTCTCCGGGGGCAGGGGTGCGGCCTGCGGCCAGAAAGAGGAAAGCCGCCTTGCGGCGGCCTCCCGGTCGTGTCGCCTATTTCGGCGGTTCGTTGTCGTTCGCGGCGATGATGACCAGCTTACCGCGAAGTCCCGCCCGCATGATCGCTATCGTGTCGGCTGGGCTGTAGCTTACCAGCACCGACGGAGCGTTAGCGGTTCCGGCCTGCTTGCCGGTGACGTGGTAGAACTTCAACCGGCCCTCGAAGAAAAAGACCGCGTGGGCCTTGGCCCAAACCGTCTTGTGAAAACCCTTGGTGTCCGTCCGGGCGAAGATCAGGGCGATCCCGCTGCCGTGGTCGGCCAGCTTGTCGAGCCACCTAAAGGTTTCTTTCCCGTATGGCGGATTGAGCCAGATCCGCCCGGCCCATGGCCTGCTTAGGCCGTCGTCCTCGATGGTGTAATGCCGCTTTGCGGTTTCCCAAGGCCGGTTGACCGGCGCGCAGGGGTCAAGGTCAAACTCGCCTAGCTGGCGGATCAGGTCGGGCGGGGTCAACCATTCGTCTTTTGTCTGCGCGGTGCGCGCGCCGAAGAATGCCCTTTGCAATGGCTTTTCCTCGTTCTCTTTCGAGCCGGTCGCGTCCGGCTCGGTTTCGTCTGAAAAGAGAAAGGGGGAAAAGCGATCGTTCACTCGATCTAGCCTCCATCTATCAAATAACCGGCCATGCCGTCAAGCTAAAATATTGATTTGCTTGCGGTAATTGGGTCTTGTTGGCCGTTGTTGGCTTATGTGGTCACTCACAAATGCCCCATGTGGACATGCACGACGGAACGTCTTTCGCGTCCTCGTCGAACAGAGGGAATTGCCAGCCGCCGCGCGTCGTGCGGCACCATTCGCGCACCTGCGCAATGGTGGGGATGCCGACGCCGGGGACGGTGCCGGGCGGGAACCACGTCCGGCCTAGCGTCGCCTCCCAGTCGGCCAGTTTTTGCCATGCCCATTCGGGCAGGCTTGCGAGTTCGGCCTTGCTGGCATGGATGCACGGGTAACACCCGACGCGGCCAGCGCCTGCGGCATAAAGCGGGTTGGGCGGTACGCCTTTCGCCTTAAGAAAGGCGAAAACGTCGGCAGTTGACCAGTCGAGCAACGGGCGCGAAGTCCAGCAATCAAAATAGGTGTGCCATTCGTCGCGCGGATAGGCTGCGCGGCGCTTGCTTTCGCCACGCCTGATACCGGTCAGGATCAACCAATCTTGGTTGGCGTGGTGCTCGGCCAGATAGGCGCGGATCGGGGCTAGCTTTAGGTGCTCGGTGCAAAACTGGGCCTTGGTTGATGGAAAGCGTCCTTTATATCTCGCCATGTCAAGAAACGGCTCGCCGGTCGGCTCAAGCTCCTTGCGCGCCAGCCGGTCGGCAAAGTCGGCACGCACCCAAACAATCGGCGGGCCTCCGGCCATGTTGGGCAGGTTGCGAAGGTAATTGAGCGTTACGGGATGTTCGTGGCCGGTGTCGGCGAAAATCGGTAAAAAGCCGTCTGGGCCGTAGCGGTCAATCGCCCATAGGTAAAGGGCGGTGCTGTCCTTCCCGCCCGACACGTTGACCACGGGCAAGGTCTCGGCGGTGGCGGTGTCCTGTTCCTCAATATGAACGGTGACGCGGGGCACGTTCATTCATGGGTGCCCCCCATGTTGCCGTGGTGCGGGTGGTACTTCGGCACGAAAAAGCCCAGCTTGCCGGGCACGGGCCGGAACGGTAGCGGGCGGGCGTTTTCCAGCACAAAGGCATAGGGGCCAAAGAACCAATGCGACGTGCTGTAATTGATGCAGTCCACAATCTCGGCCTGCCCGACGATCCCGCCGCGCTCCAATGCCTCGAACGGGGGCAGGGTCACGCCGTCGGCCTCGGCCAGCATGGCCGCGCCGTTATAGTCGGCGCGGGTCATGGTCTTTGCGGCGTGGATCAGGATCGGCCCGCGCTGCCGGGTCGGCCAGTTGCGATTTTCAAGGCGCTTGTGGCCGTTGACGATGAGCCATGCCCACGGCTGGCGGATGGAAAGGGCAACCATATTAGCGGCCCTCCGCCTCGTCTTCGTCCTCGTCCACTTCGGGAAGGTCTTCAATATGAATAGCAGCACCTTCTTCGTACAGGCGCAGAATAAGCGTGCTGCGGCTGTTTTCTTCCTTGAACTGCTCAAGGAACTGGTGAACCGTATCGCTGTGCAATCCTTTACGTTGGAAGTTGATTACCTCACCCTCGGCAGGACAGTAGGGCTTGTTAAGTGCGTTGTGCAGGTCGTTTACAAAATCTTTGTATGTGTAAGACATATCTTTATCCCTTCTTTTGGGGTTGTTGGGGGCCTTGCGGCCCCGGTCTGGTTGATCTTATCGGGCGCGGTACACGGTCGGCATGCGGGTTTCTAATCCCGTGTGATCGCGGAACGTGTCGGGGAGCATGTCGGCGTAAATGTCGCTGGCCTTGGCGATCCGCTGCAATTCCAACGCGCGGGCGTTCCAGCGCATAAACTCCAAGGTATAAAGGTCGTTAGGGGTCAGGGTGATATGCACTTTGTTGATGCCTTTGGCGGCAAAGCGGGCGGGCAGGTCAAAGCGCAAGCCGTCCTCGTAAAGAATAAAGTTCTTTGCGCCGGTCATGGCGATAAACTTACCGCCGCCAAGCTGCTGCAAAATGGTGTGGCCGATTGTCTGCTGCATGTTATTTGCCCTCCATGTGAGCGGGCTTGTCGAAGAAATAGCAATCGCCATCGAAAACCGCTTGCGCGCCGTTGTCTGACCATTGGCACGCGACCCAAAGCGCCTTGGCGCGTTCCTCTGCCGTTCGGAGTACCAGCCCGCCGCTTACGGCCATGCCGCCGTCTGCATATACAATGATCTGCCGTGCGCGCTCGATGTGATCAAAGCTATTCATACCATTCATTTTGAGAACCCTTTTAAGCAGTTAATTTACTCTATACTTAGATTATGGTGTATAAATAAGCGCAAATCAACAAAAAAGATTAGCGAAATGCGTTTTATTTGCTGGTTGATTGTATACTTTGCCGCCGTTGCCGCTCTTTCGTTCGTGTCCAGCCGTCCCCCTTTCAGGGCAAAGCGCCCTTTTCCCTCATTCAAAACAACGGCGAGCAAGCGCCCAAGAAAACCTGACAGATTGCACAAAGGAAGATGATTTAACCGCCACAAAATAAAGCGATTTTTGTTTTTGATTAGCGGAAAAAATGTGATAGTATATATCTATATTCAACAGATAAAGGGTTCTCAAAAATGAATATGTTTAAGAGTAGTCGCCGCACAAAAAGTAGCCGCCGCTCCCGTGGTCTGGTGCTTGTGATTGACCGCAATGCGGTGCTGGTCGGCGCTGCGCTCACCTTCGCAACCGCCTTTATTTTGGGCTAAGGGGGCGCTGACCATGCAAAACCAAACTTCTAAAACTGTGCTCACCATTGACGTTGACGCATTCGTCGCGATTTTCGTAGGGCGCTATGATTATTCAGTTGAGCAAATACAAGAGTTTTTGGATGGAGATTGTGGGGCCGTTGATTGGACGGATAATTTTTCCGACACGCTTTCCGACCTTGATATTGAAGCAGCTTTATTTGAGGCCGTTCGAGACGCTTTCAGAAAGAAGCTTGGGCAGACTGCCGCAAGCGGCTCATAACCATCCTACCAACCCGACAAGCCGCCCTGCGGGGCGGCTTTTTCGTGCGCCGATGTTCGGCGGTTCCGGCTGGCTCGCTCCGCCTCCCTTATCCCTGAAACCCCGACATGCCCCCGCCGTCGGCGGGGCTTGGCGGGGCGCGAAGCGGGGGAAGGGAGGCGGAGAGAGCGAAGCGAGCGGAGCGGCCAAGCGCCAGCGGGCGCTTGGCGCTTGAACTACAAGCGAAAATCTGGCCTCAATGGGGCGCCCCATAAGGGGGGTTATTGGGGGCGCTGCGCGGGGGTCTAAAAATGGTGCCTGAAAGCTGGCTTAGCCGTCCGAAGAAAGCGGGCACGGTGGCGGCGGAAAAGCGCCTTTGCGATCTGCTCGCCCTGCCGCACCCGGAAGCCCTGCCGGACGATGAACCGGCCTTCTATATCGGCACGATGGTTCCGGCCTCGTCGGTCGATCTGGTCGAGAAGTTTACGGCGGCATGGCTCGAAGAAAAGCGGGCGCTGATCAAGCGCCAGGTCGCGGCGGGGGATTGGAACGATCTCACCCCTGACGATCTGCCGGTGAAGCCGTGGGGCAACATGGCGGGCGGGGGCACGGCTGCCCTTTTGGAGTTCGCCTATCTGTTCCTGACCTACCGCCTATATCTGCACAACGTCGCCAAGGGGGTGAAGCCTACCGAAACGCTGAAAAGCCGCTCCCTTGGGCGGGTCGGCCACGGGGAAGTGCAAGCCAGCGAAACGCCGCTTTGGCGGCCTCTGGATATGCGTTTCCTGATGCTCAAGGGGCGGTTTGATGCCCCAACCCCGGCTGAATGGACACCCGATCTTGCGGGGTATCTGCACTACCTGCGCGCGGTTGCGCCGGGGGTCGCGGATTTTCTCGCCCGGCCTCTGCCGGTCATGCTGCCCGCGTCCTCGATGCTGCGGCACTCCTACGTCACGGGCGCAATCGGTTCCGGCAAAACCGAAATGCTTAAGCTGCTCATTCACGGTCTGGCCGGGGCAGGCAATAGCGCCGTCGTCGTCCTCGATCCTCACGGGGACATGGCCGAACAAATCGCCCGATGGCCGGAGTTCGCGTCGGGGGGCGCGTGGCACGGGCGGCTTGTGTACGTCGATCCCTTCCTTGATCCGGGCTTTTCGCCCTGCCTCAACCCGTTCGATCTGGCCGGACGCAAGGCCACGGTGGCCGATAGCCAACAGTTCGTTGAAGCCCTATCCGAAATGCTGGGCACGGGCGGCGGGTCGTCCTTCACGGTGCCTATGCGTAACATTCTGCTGCATACCGTGCCCGTGCTCATGGGGGAGCCGGGGCGCAGCCCTGCCGATCTCGTCCGGTTCCTGAACCAAGGCGAAAATATCGACCTTGTGGAAGATGCCCGGCGAAAGCTGCCGCCGGATGAAGCGTCGTTCTTTTCGGGGGAGTTTCAGGCGGGGCAGTACCAGCAAACCCGGCTGGCGATCACGACAAAGCTGCGGGTCATGCTGCAAGCTGGCCGGTCGCTGTTCGTCGGGCCGTCCACGGTCAACCTTGAACCGCTGATTGATGCCCGCAAAGTCGTTGTGTTCAACCTCGCCAAGGGCAGGTTGGGGACGGAAACAAGCGCGGGCCTCGGGCGGTTCATCCTCGCCAACCTGCTATCGCTCGCCCTGCGGCGGGCGGCGGACAAGCGCACGGCGCGCACGCCTGCGCACGTGATCGTGGATGAGTGCCAAAACTACCTTGGCCCGTCGGTCGAACAAATCCTAACCGATGCCCGCAAGTTCGGCGTGGCGCTGACGCTGTGTCAGCAACAGGTCGGGCAGGCCATGGGCACCGATCTTGCCAAGTCGGTACTTGGCAACCCGCAACTGAAAGTGGCCGGAACAAACGAGGCGGGGAGTTATCGCGCCTTGGCGGGGGCGCTCGGCGTTCGCCTCGATATGTTCATGCGGCTGCGGGATCGGCAATTCGTCGTCGCGCGTGGTGGACGGAACAAGCCTGCGCCGTTCGTCCTCGATGCCGCTGGACACTTGGCGGACGAAAGCCGCGCCATGACGGCAGCGGAATGGGAAGCGGTGAAGGCCGAACAACTGGCCGCCTATTACCTGCCGCTTGGCGGCCGGCCTGCCCCGCTCGGCGGTGCCGACGGGCCGGACGATCCGGCGCAAGCGCCGGTCGGCGTGCCCAAACCTAAGTACGATCTCAAGCGGCACGATTGACCATGACGCCGGTTGAAGCGCGCACGCTCGAAGCCCTGTCCGTCTATCGGTTCCTGACGGTCGATCAGATGCGGCGACTTGGCGTCGGGAACGACCGTAAACACTTGGGCGACAGGCTCCGGCTGCTCGCCAATGGGGGGTTAATCGGGGTGCTAACATGGGGGGTCTATCCCGGCCTTGGCCGGTTGCCCCGCATGTATCACCTGAAGGCCAAGGGCGCGGCGGCGCTCGCCGCATACCTGCGTGTTGACGTGGGGGAAGTCCCGTTCGTGCCGGGGTCGCCCAAGTTCGAGATGGATCACTTGCACCGGCGCGGGACGGTGGATTGCCATATAGCCCTGACGCAATGGGCGGCGGGCGCTGGTCGAACGGTCACGGGCTGGCGGCCCTACTATGGCGGGCAACCGCTGCGCCTGCGCCTGCCGGGCGGGCGCACCCTGTTCCCGGATGCCGTCTTTGACGTAACCCGCGCCGACGGGCGGCCCGCGCTGACGGCGTTGGAGGTGTGTCTTGACCGGGGCGGGACGGATCGCGGGCGGATCGTCCGCCAGATGGAAGGCCACCGGGAGGCGATGGAAGCCGGGTTGCTGGCGGAAGCCCTGAACGTCCAGCGGGGCAACCGCCTGATTGCGGTGTTTGAGGCGGCGGCCAGCCGCGACGCTGTGCGGGAACGGTTAGGCGCGCTACCGGCGTTCGCCGCGTTCGCGCCGCTGTTCCTGTTCGCCGTCCTCGATGACGTGCGGGCAGATTTCGGGGGGTGCTGGTCTGACCTGACCGGCCAGCCGGTCGCGCTTTAGATATCGTCGAATTGGGCAACAAGCCGCTGGATGCGCTGGCGGCGTTCCTCCTGCTGGCGCTCCCATTCCTCGACGGCCAGCCGGTCGGCCTCCTGCGCGGCGCGCTCGCGCGCCTTGCGCTGGCGATGGTTGAAGATCGCCACGGCTACCACGGCCAAGACGGCAAGTGCGCCGTAGAAGATCAGTTCCGTTGGGTGCATGTCAGTTTTTCGTTGCCGAAGGTTAGGGCGCGGCGGCATAATAATCTTGCGTGGCCGTTTGGTCGAGAACCCCTATAGCCGCGCGGGAAAGGGGGAGCCGTCCGCAAGGGCGGTTTTCTCCATTGTAGGGGCTGGCGCTTTTGGACCGGGCGCAGGCAATCGAAAACCCCGCCTTTTGGGCGGGGTTTGTTGGTTAGTCCTCTTTCTTTTTCTTCTGGCGCTCAAAGCGAAGATCGCTTGCCTCGCCGTCGGCGGGGACGGAAGCGACGGCATAGACGGGAGCCGGGAAGGCGGGATCGTCCAGCTTGACCGACAGGTAAGGCTTATCCGCCTTGCTGGTCTTTTCCCAAGCCGCGCCGATCTCGATGCCGTCAGCCATGACGCGGAAGCCGGGGGCTTTCTCGTTGTCGCTCTCGGTCGGAACCAGTTGCAGCGATGCCTTTACGGTCAGCGTGTGCAAGGTGCCCTCGAAACCGTTTGCAGTTTTGACGATTTGGCCGATTTTCATAACTCTATCTCCTTTTGATTTCTGGCTGCGCCTATCGCCGCCTTTCATGCCTTATCGTCGGCCCCGCCAATAAGCGGACGGTGCAAGGGAAAAATCGGAAGGTTCGCCGCTCGCGGGGAAAGCCGTGTTTTCCCTTGTGGCGGATGCGGGCGGGGGCAGATTGGGCCATGTCAGGAATGCGGCTCGATGGGCTGCTGACACTCAAGAGGGGATGGAGCCGGAACGGTCGGCCACGTCGGGCAAACGCCCAAACGGTCGGGGGATGCCTGCGCCTCGATGCGCCGGGAAGGCTGCAACGGTGCCGCCCTGCGGCAAACGCTCTGGAAAGCCCCTGCAATGCGTCCTTGGCCTGCGGCGCGGTGCGGGTAGGGAAAGCCTGCGGTAAGCCTCCGGCGGCCTGCTGGCTGCGCCTGACGGGTGTTCCCGCTGCCGATGCACCGGCAACATGGCGGGCGGGCTGCTTTCGCTGTGCGCCTGAATGGACAACCAAAAACCCCGCACGGGGGCGGGGTTCGTGGCGCGGCGTCCGGCAAGCCGGATGGCGGATCACTTGTCGGCCATTTCCCACGGCGCAACGTCGCCGATCTGGCGCTCGGCCTCGCGCTGTTCTTTCATCAGCATGGCCTTTGCGTCCTCGATGCCGACTACGGCCAGCGCCAGCGCGTGGGCCATTTCCTGCGGGTCGGTGATGCGGGATGCGTGGGCAAGATCGCTCGCCCGTTCCTGCAATATGTGGCCGATCTCGGCCACACGGCGTTGCATGTCGTTCATTTGGTGGGGGTTCCTTTCAGTTGTTGTTGGGCCTTGCGGGCCTGATACCGGGCACGATCCGCCGCGCGCTTGCGCTCGCGGTTCTCGGGCTTGGCTGCCCAGCGGTGCCAAGCCTCCCTGACCTGCTGGCGGCGCGGTCGCGCCTTTAGGCGGGCAAGGGAAAACTTTTCCGGCGCTGGCTGGCGCTCGTCGTTTTGCAAGCGGCGGATCGCCGGGTGTTTCTTTCTGACCGTCACGCCCTCGGGTAGGGGTGCGCGCCAAAACTCCAAGGCTCGCCCCTCGCGGTCAAACTCGATCATCAAGCGGGGGTCGTGCTGGCTCCGGCCCATAAAGCGTACGTCGGCAACGTCGGTGCCGGGGATCGTCCGGCCCGTTTCGCGCCGGTGGCAGATAACAACCGGCTGGCCGTCGTTGGTGAGGAAGGCAAGGCCGATCTCGATGTGTAGGGGCTGGCGCATGGCTCAAGCCTCCACACGGGCCAGCCCGTCGGCGGCCTCGGTCATGATCCGTTCGATTGTCCGCAGGCGCTCGGCGGCGGCCTGTATGTCCTCGTAGGCCGATTGAGCGGCCTCAAGGTCGTAGGCGGGCGCTCGCAGGCTGTTGACGGCTCCGGCAAGGTGCAGGCTCAACTTGTGGGCCTCGCCGCTGGCGGTCGTCAGCAACACGGCGGCGGTGCGTACTTGGGTCGGCTTGCTCATTTCTCGGCCCCTCCGAACATGTCGGGGGTGCGCTTGCAGCGCGGGCCGGGCTTGATCGTCGGCGGGGTCGGCGCGTCTTTGCGCCCGGCGGCGGTCAACACGCTGTCGATAAAGACAAGTTCGCCGGTGCCGGAAAGTCCGCCGCTGTCGTTTCGTGCCTGCTCCACAAAGGGGCGGGCGGTGCGTAGGGCGGCTACAAGGTTCCTTTCAAAAGCTGTGAGGGGCATGGGGTAAGTTCCTGTTTCATTCTTGTTACTTGACGCGGTAAGCCTCGCGGACGCGGAAGCGCAGCGCGTAAAGGGAGCGGATTGCGTCGCCTAAACCTGCGTCCACGTCCTCGAAGGCGGGCGGGTCGCGGTCGGTGCGGCGGCTGCCTCCGGCCTTGCGGCCACGCCAAGCCGTTCCGGCGGTCAGTATGTCCGGCTCGGCCATCCATTGGCCCCGGTAAACCTGACTGACCTCAAGCCGGGTGCTCGTCTGATCCTGCTCGCGGTCGCGCAAAGCGTTCTGGTGGCGGGTTTCGTCAACCAGCGTGAACAGGTACGCCTTGCGGTCGTTGGAAAGAACGAACGTCCAGCGGGTCGCGCTGATCAAGTCGCGGTCGTTGTGGCTGCGGGTCACATAGACTTGCGCACCTTGGATGTTCTGCCCGTCAAAGGTAGTGCCGCAAGCATCCTCAAGGCGGCCAGCCGTGTAATTCAGCTTGTGGGCGGCCTCGGTTGCGCACCAACGGGTGAGCGTGTTCCGAATGTCGGTCAACGTCTGGAAAGTGGCTGCATAACTGGCAGTATTCCACCCGGCCCAAGCGGTCGCCGGAATAAAGGCGGCGGTGGCGGCAATGGCGATAGCTATGGCTTTCATTGGCGCTGTTTCCCAACTTCAATGTTGCTGTCAAAAACGATAGTCGGGAACAGGCGTAAACCGCCCCCGATCTCGCCTTCTTGGCGGTTGGTGTAGCTGCACCCGGTTGCGGTCAGCGCGACCATGACCAGCGCCACGGGCAGGATAAGCGCGGCCAATGCCCGGAAGAACCAGACAAACACCAATGCGGCGTAACGGGATTTATGATGTGAACGCACGGCGTAAAATCTCCTCGATATAGAACGACAATCCAAAGAACCGGCTTTCAACGTAAATCGTGGCTGCTCCGGCGTAGAACCAAAATACACGCGGCCAGCGAAAGAACAGAAAGAGGCCGATCAGCGCTGCAATACTGCCGAAAATCAAAAATGCCCAAGCGTTAAAGGCGGTCAGGATCGCTATTGTTGCCATGAGCACGATAACCCCGCCGGGATTGGCAAGAATGGCGGCAAAGGCAAGCGGGTTCATAGCGCGCCCTCCGCCTGCTTAGGTTGGTCGGTATACGTCCGGTCGAAACTCATGCGCACTTGCAGCACGTCGGCGGCCAGCATCCGGGCCAGCGTTTCGGCGCGCTGCAACAGTTCCTCGGCCTGCTCCCGGTCGGTGCGCGGCCCGCGCATGTAGAGGGTTTGCAATTCACGGGTGACGCGGTGGAGCGTCCCGGCGTTGCCGGTGGCACGGTCGATGCCGTCCAGCATCAAGTTGTAGGCGTCGCGGTTCATAGGCTCGGCCTCCCCCCTAGTGTTTCGTCGGCTGGGCCGGGTTCGGCACAAAGGGGAGCACGTCGCAGCAAGGAAGCTCGAACAGGACGGAACGCCCCTCGATGCGGGTGGGTATGTCGCCCGATAGCAGGCGCTTTGCCACATGGGCCGGAACGTCCCAGCGCTCGAACATGTGCGTTATGGCGCGTTGGTCGCCTTGCCGGTGGGCAAGCTGTAGGGTGCGGAACAGGGAAGGCGCATCCGTCTTTTGATCGGATCGGAGTGCGTAAACTACGGTTCTCGGTTCTGTATTCATGGCAGAAATCCAAAGTGATTGTTGGCTATATTTCAATTATGGTTACAGTATAACGCAAAACAAGCCGATTGGCGAAAGAATATTTGCGAAAAAATGAAGCCGCCTAGAACGCCATTAAAAGCGCTTTGCCGCCGGTGCGGTGTCCTCTATCTATTCAAGACCAAGAAATGCACCAAAAGCCCGCTGGCTGCGTCTGGCGGGTATTTGTAAGGGGTCTGGTGTTCGTCCCTTGCCTCTCGGAGCCGCTTTCGCGCCGGTCGCCCATGACCGGACGGCGGACGGGTCAAGGCCGCGCTTGCGCGCCCGAAGGGCTTGGCCTTTACCCGGCTGACGGGCGGGCATAGACCAAGCAACCGAAAGCGGAGACGGGAGCACGGGGACGCGCCCTTGCCTCGTGGTGAGCTTGAGCGAACCGCCCCCGTTTGGGGGCTATGGGGGATGCGCGCCAGCCCATAGGCTGGCTTAGCGCATTCCTTTTCAGGCAGGCGCAAGCCTGCCGCCGCGCCCTGCGCGGCTAAGTACAATCCCAGCCGCCGCAAGGCGGCTTCCTTTTAAGGCCAAGCCGAAGGCGCAGGCCAAAGCCGTAGGCGGCTGCGATTTTTTGGGGAAAGGGGGAGCCGTCCAGCCCGGTCGATTTTCTCCGGGGGGGGCGATGCTATCCCGATGCCGCGCGCTCTCGCGCGCTTTGGTAAAAATAAGGTAGAAGAAAGGTAGAGGGATTTTTGATCGTCGGAAAGTGGCGGTGCTGTTGGCTTTCGACGGTGTGAGGAGCGATGCTATCCCGACAAAGGGCGATGCTATCCCGATAAAGAGCGATGCTATCCCGACGGGCGTGCGATGCTATCCCGATGAAAAATGGCCCGCCAAGGCGGGCCATTTTTGGGGGCGTGCGATGCTATACCGATCCCATAAGCCGGATAGCCAGTTGCTCACGGCCTTTGGTGCTGATCTCGATGTTGCTTGCGGCGATGATCTCCAATCGCTCAAGCTCGCGCGCTGCCCTGAGAAGGGCGGCGCGGAAGTCACGCGGGCGTCCCGTGTACTGCATTTTCTCTTTAAGCCAATCGACCGCATAGCGCTGCTCGCAATCGGATGACGTGGCGACAAGACGTTGCAGGGCCTTTGCCATATCCTGACCCCGCCCAATCTGCAAACGCTTGTTCCAATCGAGCAACGCATATTCCCGATTGCCAAACATAGTTTGCCAACGAGGGTCAAGTCTGTAGCTGTAGGTTTCGGTCGTATCGTCGTAATCAAAATCGGCCACGATGTGAAAAGCCTTGGTTGTGCCGATCCTGTATTTCATGGAACCGTCCGGCCTTTTAGCCTCGACATAAAGCGTTGCTGCGGTCAGGGCTTTCATGCGGCGGTGTAGCCATTCGTAATCGTGCTTTCCGGTGCTCCGGCCCATTGCACGCAGCAGCGCGGCCCGGTTCAGTTTGATCGGCTGGCCCAAGGGTTGCGTGCGAGCCTCGAAAATCAGTTGCAAGCAAAGATCGGCGTCGGCCTCGTCCAGTTGCTCGCCAGTGTAGGTCATTACCGCGTCGGCGCGGGTAACTAGCGTGGTTTCGCGGTGGTACTGGCGTCGGCCACGGGCGACGGGGGCGAACAAAGACGATCTTGCAACCTGATTGGGCATAGCGCGCAACACGTCGTCCAAACCGGCTATGAACAGGCGGGGGCCTGTGTTGTCGTTCGCAGCGGCTTGCGAGGGGGCGGCGGTGGGGCTTGGTGCTTTCAGGGTGGGGGCGGCCTCGAAAAGTGGGGGCGCGTCAAATGTGCCGCGCATTTCCTCATAACGCTTCTTCCAGTACGGGGAGAGTTTTGATTGATTATTTTGCGACGACATGCAATTATTTCCTTATTGATTATTTGCAGATAAAATAATCATGCGCTAATCAACCGGCTGTTTCAAGTAGTCGGTTGATTTTATTTTGCATGAATAAAGAAAAGCCCCCAGCTTGCGCCGGGGGCTTATTGTTCTCCGCCTGCCGTTAGGCTGCGCGGTCGGCCTTGGGGGCCATGCGCTGGCCTTCAAGCCAGCGGTTGAACTCGGCGCGGTCGATGTAGACCCTACCGCCGATCCTCACCAACGCCGGGGCTATCCCGCTCGTTTCCGCGTGGAATATCCACCAACGTAGCTTGTTTTCCGTGATGCCGGGTGACTGGTCGGCCACCTGCCGCACGGTCAACAGGTCTTTCAAGTCCACCATGTCCAAACCTCGGGGCATGGGGTTTGAAAAGGCCAAGGAAGCCTAAGATTTACCGCTGAAAAGGTCGTCGTTCAAGCGCTCGACTAGCCCCTTAACGTGGCTCTCCGATAGATGGGCGTAGCGGCGTACCATCTGCAACGTGCGGTGCCCCAGCACTTCGGCAATCTCAACAAGGCTCGCGCCTTTCATGGCAAGGTAACTGGCGGTTGAGTGCCGCAGGTCGTGAAAGCGAAAATCCGCCAGCCCGGCCTTGCTGCGGGCGTTCTCCCACGCGGTGCGTATGTCGATGGGTTCTTGCCCGTCGGCGCGGGGGAATAGCCAACGGGTCGCCGGTGGCTTGGGCATGGCGTCGTATAGTGCGGCGGCCTTGGCCCGCTGCTCTGTGAGCACGTCGGCAAGATGCCGGGCGATGGGCACGGCGCGGGTGTCACCGTTCTTGGTGTCGCGCAAGATCGCCGTGCGCCGGTCAAGGTCAACGTCGGCAAGGGTCAACGTCAGGATTTCGGATTTCCGTGCGCCGGTGCTCAAGGCGAACATAACCACGGGGAAAAGGTGCGCGTTGTCGCTCTGGCGGCAAGCCTCAAGCAAGGCGGCCCGTTCATCGTCGGATAGGAAGCGCGTGCGCTCGTCGCGTATCTTGGTGATGGCGTTCACCCCGTCCATGGGGTTCTGCGCCGTCCACCCCCACGCCTTGGCGTGCTTGAACAACACGGCCAGCGTGTCGCGGTAGTGTTTCAAGGTCTTGCGGCTCTTGGGCCGCTCGGGGGCCTCGCCCTCGTCCAGCTTGCGGCGGGTGTCGCCTGCCTCGGCCAGTTTCTCTAACTCGGCCTCGATGGCGTCCGTTGTGATGTAGGCCAGCCCGTAAGTGCCTAGAACGCGCTGCCAATGCCCTAGGTATGTTTCGGCTGCCCGCTGGGTGGTCGGGGCCTTGTGGGGCAACACCTGACGCTTGTAGCGGTCGATCACGTCGCCAAGGGTCTTGCCCTTTGCGGTCGCCACCACGTTTTGCACCTCGCCGCGCCGGATCGCGGCCTCGGTCTGCTGCGCCCATAGCTTGGCGTCGGTCAGGCGCTTGAAAGTCTTTTGCCGCTCGGGCAGGCCGCGCACCCTGACGCGCACCCGGTAATAGGGTTCGCCGTTCTCGCTGCGGATGCGCTTTTCAATGGTAGGCATGGCGGGGCCTCGGGGACGCGCGGGGACAATATGGGGACACTTGTTCCCATGCTCCGGCCCGTTTCGTCAACGGCTTTCAACAAGGCGCTGGCGCTAAACGCCTGCAAAAGCTATGGTTTGGCGTTGGGGGTTGTTGGTGCCGATGGGCTTGCGTTAGGCTCATAACCTGAAGGTCGCAGGTTCAAATCCTGCCCCCGCAACCAAACACAAAAACCCC
>NZ_RWKW01000054.1 GCF_003970795.1 Aquibium carbonis
GCCGGTTTGGGCCAAATTCGTCGGTCTTCGTCTCCGCCGGGCCACCAGCCCGACGATCGACGGAGACCTCGACCTTGTCCCAAACCATCCCCGGCAGAAT
Source organism: Aquibium carbonis (assembly GCF_003970795.1). GTDB lineage: Bacteria > Pseudomonadota > Alphaproteobacteria > Rhizobiales > Rhizobiaceae > Aquibium > Aquibium carbonis. The sequence continues at coordinate 101 of NZ_RWKW01000054.1, forward strand.
GAACCGTATTGGACGCGACACGCTTTAAGCGTTCAAACTCGCTGTCAGCAGCACGAGACCGAGCAGGAACACCAGCGCCGCGCCGCCGATCTCGATGCCGGCATGGATGACGTTGCCGGTGCGGCCGTCTCCGGCCAGAGCGACGGCGACGTTCTTGGCCGTAACGGCGATGGTGGCGAGCGTGGCGACCGTGATCGCGGTGCCGATCGACATGGCCAGCACAGAGACGATGCCGCCGAGCCACAGCCCGTTCAGGAACGAGAAGGTGAGCACGATCAGCGCGCCGCTGCAGGGCCGCAGGCCGACGGCGGCCACCGCCGACCAGGCCGTGCGCCAGTCGAAACGGTCGCCCGAGATCATGGCCGGGTCCGGCGCGTGGGAATGGCCACATGTGGCACAGACCTCGCCTGCCGCGTGATCATGGTGATGGTGTGCATGCGCGGCGTGATCGTGCGCATGGTCGCCGTGTCCGTGATGTCCGTGATGATGGTCGTCGGCGGGCGCGTGATCATGTCGATGCGCTGCATGTCCGACAGCCGCCGCCGACAGGCTGTGCGCGGGCGCGCGGCCCATCATCCGGGCGACGCGCGGCGCGAGCTTCTTCCAGAGCAGCCAGGCGCCGAAGGCGGTGACGAGGGCATAGCTCGCGGTTTCGAGAAACCGGGTGGCATCCGTCATCGAAACCGAAGTGCCGCGCAGCACGAGGAAAGCCAGGCCGACCACGATGATCGCGGTTGCGCCCTGGAGCAGGGCGGAGACGAAGGACAGCATGACGCCCCGCCGCAGCGCCACCTCGTTGGCCAGCATGTAGGAGGAGATGACCGCCTTGCCGTGGCCGGGACCGGCGGCGTGGAATACGCCGTAAGCGAAGGACAGGCCGACGAGGACCCAGAGCTTCGAGCCGTCGTCGCGCATTGCCTTCAGGGCACCGGTGAGCGCGCGATAGAAGCCCTGCTGCTGCACGTTGACCCAGTTCATCAGACTGCCGAAAAGGCCCGTCTGCGGCAGCATCGCCTCGTTGGATCCGATGCCGAGCGAGCTCTGCGCATGGGCATGGCCGAGGAAATGCGTGAGCACATAGGTGATGGCGAGGACCGCGAAGACGGTCCGCACGACGGTCCTGTTCATCAGCCGGCTGCTCCGCAGGTGATTTCGAGCCGGGTCGCGAACAGGCTGCCGATGTCGTTGCTTTCGGGATCGCTGAAGAACTCTTCGGTCAGGAATGCCTGGTTCTGGGCGATGGCCTCGTCGGGGTCGGGTCGCACGACCGCCCGGCTGCATCCGCCCGGCAGATTGTCGATCGCCATGGTGTCATCGTCGAGGAAGTCGATCGCGGTATAGAAGGTCGGGTCGTAGACGCCGAAATCGATTCTGCCGGCGAGCTTCAACTCGTTTTCGGGCTCCGATTCGAACAGGATGATCAACTGGTCGTCCTGGTAGTCGACCATCAGGCCCGGCGGCGGGCGCATCGCCACCGGCTTGCCATTGGCGCGCACCATCTGGAAATAGCCATAATCGCCAATGGACTCGTAGACCACGCGCGACACTTCCTTGAGTTCCTCCGCGTCGAGCTTGAGGTCGCCATTGGCGTCGAACTCCAGCAGCACGGTGGACGAGAAGAGATCGTCGAATCGCCAGACGTGGCGAAGCGACCGCACGTCTCCCTCCGGGGTGACGGTCACGTCGAGCCGGGCCTCGGCGAACACATGGGGATGGGCGAAGGCCGGCAGCGGAACGGCGAGCACCGCGGCGCATGCTGTGGATAGGAGGGCCGATCTCGCGAAAGCATTCATCGGAGGCTGCCGGTGTCCCTGCCGGATGTGGTGATTTGCATATCGATGTCTACCACAAAGCGGGCGAAAATGGGACTGGCGGGATGCGTCAGGACGAGCCCCTGTCCCTGAACCACTGCACGAGGAAGTCCACGAAGACCCGAACCTTGGCCGGCAGATAGCGGCGGTGCGGGTAGACGGCGAAGATCCCGCCGCCGGAATACATGCGCTCGTCCATCAGCGCGACGAGGTTGCCGGTCTCGATCTCGGGCGCGGCGATGAAATCCGGCAGGATCGAGAAGCCGAGGCCGGAGACGGCGGCCGCGCGCGCGGCGAGGGGGCTGTTGACCTCGATAGGCCCCGATACCGCGACGCTCAGCATCTCGCCGCCATCGCCCTTGAACGGCCAGTTCGCCAGCCAGCGGCCGTTCGTGTCGATGATGCAGGGACGAGAAGCCAGCTGCTGCGGGCTCTGCGGCATGCCGACGCGTTCGATGAGAGCCGGGGAGGCGCAGAGCCGGACACTGAAAGGCGACAGCCGCCGCGCGATCAGCGAGGAGTTCTCCAGCCGTGAAATCCGGATCGCGAGGTCGAACCCTTCCTCGACGAGATCGACGAAACGGTCGTCGAGGTTGATGTCGAGCACGATGTCGGGATGCGCGAGCGCGAAGTCGATCAGGCACTGGCCGATCGGCGCGTCGGCGAAGGTGCGCGGGGCCGAGAGCTTGATGCGGCCGCGCACGTCGCCGGATGATTCGCGCACGGTGTCGGCCAGGCTGTCGATCTCGCGGATGATCTCGACCGCGCGCTTGTAATAGGTGTGGCCGGCCTCGGTCATGGAGAACTGGCGGGTGGTCCGGTTGAGCAGCAGCGCGCCCAGATCGTCCTCCAGTTCGCGGACGTACTTCGACAGAAGCGCCTTGGATCGGCCGATCTTGCGCGCGGCGGCGGAGAACCCTTCCGCCTCGACCACGTCGATGAAGGCGCGCATGCGGGTGAGAGTGTCCATCTCAGGCGGTTCCGGTACTGGCGAGGATGGTGCGGGCAAGGCGAATGAGGGCGCGGTCGCTGCCTTCCGGCCCCAACAGCGAGACGCCAAAGGGCGCGCCGTCGACGGTGCCGAGCGGCAGGGTGATCTGCGGCAACCCCGACAACCCGGAGAGGCAGAGCAGCCGCAGGGCGCGCTCGCGGTAGGCCTGGATGGCGTCGAAGCCGGTGTCGGTGAGCGGCGCCGCGCCCGGCATGGTGGGCAGGACGAGGAGGCCGTCCGCGCCCAGCATCCGCGCCAGGCCGGCCTTGAAGGCCGCGCGCACGACGCTTTCCCGCTCCACGGTCGCCGCGTCGACGGTGGCGCCGAACTCGAAGCGCTCCTTGACGCCCGGCCCCAGCCGGCGGTCGCCGGACGAGATGAAAGGGCCGTGGACGGTCCAGGCCTCTGCCGCCTGGAGGCGGCGGAAGGCCCAGTAGAGGTCGTCGATCGACTGCGTGAAGGCGGCTTCCGATTCCGGCGTGCCGAGCACGCGCGCGGCGACGGCAACCATGCGCTCGTATTCGGCGCGTTCGGCGGGGCCGAGGACGAGGGCGTCGAGGATGGCGATCCGGAACGGTTTCCAGTCGCGCGCCGATTCGTGGCCGGCGGGAAGCAGCACGTCGGCCACGCGCTCATAGGTTTCGATGTCCCTGGCGAACCAGCCGAAGGTGTCGAGGGAGGGCGCCAGCGGCATGGCGCCCTCGAGCGACACCGCGCCATGGGTGAGACGCAGGCCGACGAGGCCGCAAAAGCTCGCCGGGCCGCGAATCGAGCCGCCCGTGTCGGAGCCAAGGCCAATGTCGGCCAGACCGCCCGCCACCGCCGCCGCCGAACCCGAGGAGGATCCGCCCGTCACCCTGGCCGGTGCGGCCGGATTGACCGGGAACGGATAGTGCGCGTTCTGGCCCATCAGCGAGAAGGTCAGTTCGTCGGTCTGCGTGCGGCCGATGAAGCGGGCACCCGCGTCGAGCAGCACCCGCACGGCCGGCGCGGTGCGCTGCGCGGGTTCCGCCTCGGCCAGCTTCTGCGGATTGCCGCCGCCCGTCTTCTGGCCGGCGATATCATAGATGTCCTTGACCGCCAGCGTCAGGCCGGCCAGCGGCCCGGCGGCGGCGCTTTCGGGCGCGGGCCCGTCGCGGTCGAGAAAGGCTTTGTACGGGTCGTGCATGCGGCGGGTCATTGTCTCTGCAGGTGAAACGTCGGCGCGAGCATCGTTCAGCAAGAACGTTTGCGCAAGCGGGACGAAGCGGTTCGGCCATGCCCTGCGTCATCGAAAAGGCAGGAAAACCGGCGGGCGCCGCCCAGCCAAAGTTTTTCGTCGAGGGGCATATTTTCCGTTGATTGTGACAGACGCTGTCCCTATATCCGCCTTGCCCAAAGTCGCACGTGCCTGTGGGTGTCCGCCGATCCCTCGAATGGCGAGGAAATCGGTAAGGTAACCGGAGCTAACCCCTCCGGTCGGTTCGACGGCCAACCGCCGATCCGAGGACACCTTGAAGCAACGACGGTGCGGGCCTTTCTGGTTCTCTTCCGGTCGTCCAAAGACCGGGGTTACTGAAGAGGCACACCATCATTGCCGGCAGTGCGGTTGGGATCTCCCATCCAAGCCAAGGCAGACAAAGCGGATTACGGCCGGGCGGTCGTGATCCATCGCCGCGAGACGGCATTGCGTGGTTCCGGGGTCTCCACCGGCTGGCTCCACGTCATCGACGTCTCGACTTTGTCCACCCTGTGTTCGCGCGGCTGACGGCCGGCGTCGCAGAGCCTGCTTGTGCGCGCCTTGCTGGCGCGAATGGAGAGACCCCGATGGCCACCCAGCGTATCCTCGACTTCCTCGCCACCCGTCGTCCCGCCGGCCCCTGCCTGGTGGTCGATCTCGACGTGGTCGCCGACAATTTCCGCGCCTTCGAGAAGGCGCTGCCGCAGAGCAAGATCTACTACGCGGTGAAGGCGAACCCGGCGCCGGAGATCCTGCGCCTGCTCGCCTCCATGGGCTCGTCCTTCGACACCGCTTCGGTCGCCGAGGTGGAGATGGCGATGGACGCCGGCGCGCCGGCCGATCGCATCTCGTTCGGCAACACCATCAAGAAGGAGCGCGACATCGCGCGGGCCTTCGAGCTCGGCATCCGCCTGTTTGCGGTGGACTGCGTGGAAGAGGTCGAGAAGGTGGCCCGCGCCGCGCCCGGCAGCCGCGTGTTCTGCCGCGTGCTGACCGACGGCGAGGGCGCCGAGTGGCCGCTGTCGCGCAAGTTCGGCTGCGTGCCCGCGATGGCGGTCGACGTGCTGCGCCGCTCGCGCGAGCTCGGTCTCGACGCCTATGGCGTATCGTTCCACGTCGGCTCGCAGCAGTGCGACCTGACCGCCTGGGACCGCGCGCTGGGCGACGCCAAGCGCGTGTTCGCGACGCTGGCGGACGAGGGCATCGTGCTCAAGATGGTCAACATGGGCGGCGGCTTCCCGACCCGCTACCTGCGCGACGTGCCGGTGGCGCAGGCCTACGGCCAGGCGATCTTCGAGGCGCTGTCGAAGCATTTCGGCAACCAGCTGCCGGAGACCATCATCGAGCCGGGCCGCGGCATGGTCGGCAATGCGGGCGTCATCAAGTCGGAAGTCGTGCTGATCTCCAAGAAGGCCGTCAACGACAATGTGCGCTGGGTCTACCTCGACATCGGCAAGTTCGGCGGTCTGGCCGAGACGATGGACGAGGCCATCCGCTACCCGATCGTGACCCCGCGGGACGGCAGCGAGCTCGGCGCCTGCGTGCTGGCCGGCCCGACCTGCGATTCGGCCGACGTGATGTACGAGAAGACGCCGTATCCGCTGCCCCTGTCGCTGACCATCGGCGACGAGGTGCTGATCGAGGGCACGGGCGCCTATACGACGACCTATGCCTCGGTCGCCTTCAACGGCTTCGAGCCGCTCCGATCCTACGTGATCTGACGGCTCGCCGGCTCAAGCAGCCGGACGCCGCCAGATCATGCCTGCCGCCGGGGATCCGTCCCCGGCGACGGGTTCGCTCGTGGACAATTCATCCGCTTGTGAAGGATCGCGGACATGAACAACAAACTTGCAATGATGGGCGTGGCGGCGGAGCCGGTTACCTCTCTCCTCGTGGAGGAGAGGGTCGCCATCGCAGCCGAGCAACCGCATGACGTCGCCGCGCGCGAGGCGCTGCTCGACCGGGCCATGGGTCTCGGCCGCAAGCGCAAGTCGTCGGAAAAGCTGCGGCGGGGACGCCGTCCGTCGGAAGGCCTCGCCTTATCGGCGAAGGACGCGGACGGCCGGCTCGTCGGCACGGTTCGGCTCTGGGACGTCACGGCGGGCGAGGGCGGAGCGACGGCGTTGCTGCTTGGCCCGCTCGCGGTCGATCCCTCGGTCAAGTCGGGCGGCATCGGTTCGGCGCTGATGCGCCAGGCGATTGCCGAGGCAGGCAGGCTCGGTCACGGCGCGATCCTGCTCGTGGGTGACGCCCCGTACTATGCCCGCTTCGGGTTCACGGCCAACAAGACCGACGCGCTGTCGATGCCCGGCCCCTACGAGAAGAGCCGGTTTCTGGCTCTCGAACTCATCGAGGGCTGGCTCGACGGGGCAAAGGGCACACTGAAGGCGTCGGGCCGCAAGGCGAAGGGTTCGGAGCGTCGGCGGATGGCGGCGTAACGTCGTCCATCGACGCCGGATCGGTGGCGGCGCGCCGGAAGGCGACGCCGCCAAGAGGCGTTACTAGCCCCGATACTCCAACTGGCGCTCAGAGCGCCTGGCTGAGCGCCATGGCCGCCGACATGTCGCCGGCCACCTTCATCTTGCCGGTCATGAAGGCGGCGGTCGGGTTCAGGTCGCCGGCGATGAGGGACTCGAAATTGTCCATGCTCATCGAGATGGTGCAATCGGCCTCGCCGTCGCCGACCGTGGCGCTTTCGCCGTCGATCAGGATCGCGCCGTCGGCGCCGAGGTCGATCTTCACCGACCGGTCGAAACCGGTGCCGGTCAGGCGTTCGCCGATCTTGGATGCAATCTGGTCGAGGCTCATGTCAGTCTCCCTGGTGCGGCGAACGATTCATCCGCCCGTTGATGTCGCATGCCGGAACGACGCCGTCCGGCGATGGCCTCCCTTACCAGCCGATTGACGTTTACGTCAACGTTGATTAGCCTTGATGCTGCGGGAGGAGGAGCCGGCATTGACCTTTCAAAGCTTTCTGAAGGCGGAATGTTGCGGCGGTGCGACGCGATGCCTCGCCGTCGCGGGGGCGTGTTGATGCCGGCGCTGGCCTCGCGGCTCGACCCGCGCTCCGACACCTTTCGGGCCAATGCCGAGGCGATGGCGGCAAAGCTCGCGGAGGTGCGCGACCTCGAGGCGAAGGTCCGCGCCAACTCGGCCTCACGCGCCGACCGCTTCGCCGAACGCGGCCAGATCCTGCCGCGCGAGCGTGTCGAGCGGCTGCTGGACCGCGGCCAGCCCTTCCTCGAACTGATGACGCTCGCCGGATTGCGCATGCATGACGATGACGGCGACCGCAACATCATGGGCGGCGGCACGATCACCGGCATCGGCGTGGTGGCCGGGCGGCGCTGCATCGTTTCGGCGTCGGACAGCGGCATCAAGGGCGGCACCGTCCCGCCGATCGGGCTGAAGAAGGCGCTGCGACTGCACGAAATCGCCTTCGAGAACAGGCTGCCGCTGATCTACCTCGTCGAGAGCGGCGGGGCGAACCTGCTCCACCAGGCCGAGATGTTCGTCGAAGGCGGGCGCTCCTTCGCCAACCAGGCGCGGCTGTCGGCGGCCGGCATCCCGCAGGTGGCGATCGTTCACGGGTCGTCGACGGCGGGCGGGGCCTATCTGCCCGGCCTGTCGGACTACGTCGTCCTGGTGCGTAACCGCTCGAAGATCTTTCTCGCCGGGCCGCCGCTGGTGAAGGCGGCGATTGGCGAGGACGCGACCGACGAGGACCTCGGTGGGGCCGACCTGCACGGCCGCGTCACCGGCCTTGGCGAACATGTCGCCGAGGACGATTTGCAGGCGCTGGCCATCGGCCGCGAGATCATGCGCAACCTCGCCTGGGACATGGTGGAGCCGGCGGCGGCCGTCGCGTCGCCGCTGTTCGACGAGGAGGACCTGCTCGGGATCGTTTCGGCCGACGGCCGCCAGCCCTTCGACATGAAGGAGGTCATCACGCGCCTCGTCGATGGCTCGGATTTCTTCGAGTTCAAGGCGGAATATGCGCCCGACACGCTCTGCGGCCATGCCGCGATCGACGGGCATCGGGTCGGCATCCTGGCCAACAACGGTCCGATCATGCCGACGGGCTCGCTGAAGGCGGCGCAGTTCATCCAGCTCTGCGACCAGGCCGGCACGCCGCTGCTCTTCCTGCAGAACACGACCGGCTACATGGTGGGCTCGGCCGCCGAGCGCGACGGGGCGGTCAAGCACGGGTCGAAGATGATCCAGGCGGTGGCGAACGCGCGCGTGCCGAAGTTCACGATCGTCATCGGCGGCTCGTATGGCGCCGGCAATTACGGCATGTGCGGGCGCGGGTTTTCGCCGCGCTTCATCTTTTCCTGGCCGACGGCCCGCACTGCCGTGATGGGCGGCGAGCAGGCGGCGAAGGTCATGGAGATCGTCACGCGGGGGAAGGGCGGCGGGGCGGTCGACGAAGCGGCGCTGGCGAAAATGACGGCGGGCATCCGCGCGGGCGTCGAGGCGCAGTCCACCGCGCTTTACGCCACCGCCCGGCTCTGGGACGACGGCATCATCGATCCGAGGGACACGCGGCGCGTGCTCGCGCTCTGCCTGCGGATCGCGGCGGAAGGGGATGCGCGGGTGCTGCGGGCGAACAGCTTCGGGGTGGCGCGGGGGTAGCGCACGCGACGCCCCCTCCACCGCCTTCGGCGGTCCCCCTCCCCCGCTTCGCAGGGGAGGATCTGGCGCTGGATCCTCCCCCGTTTACGGGGGAGGGGACCGCCGAAGGCGGTGGAGGGGGTGCGGCCATACAGAAATGGGAGGAAACCACATGCACTTCACGGCCGAACACGAGAGCCTGCGCCGCACGGTGGCGCGGTTCGTCGAGACCGAGCTCAATCCCCATGTCGACGCCTGGGAGGCGGCCGAGGGGTTTCCCTCGCACGACGTCTTGAAGAAGATGGGCGATCTCGGCCTGCTCGGCGTCAAGTACGATCCCGACTATGGCGGGCTCGGGCTCGACTTCTCCTATTCCATGGTGATGGCCGAAGAACTCGGCGCCTGCCATTGCGGCGGCGTGCCGATGGCGATCGGCGTCCACACCGACATGTGCACGCCTGCGCTCAACCGCTTCGGCTCCGATCACGTGAAGCGGAACTTCCTCGCGCCGTCGATTTCGGGCGACGTCGTGGGCTGCCTCGGCGTGTCGGAGCCCGGCGGTGGCTCGGACGTCGCGGCGGTGAGGACCATCGCGCGCAGGGACGGCGGCGACTGGGTGATCTCGGGTACCAAGATGTGGATCACCAACGGCATGGAGGCCGACTGGTGCTGCCTGCTCGCCAACACCTCGGATGGGCCGCCGCACAGGAACAAGTCGCTGATCTGCGTGCCGATGGACGCGAAGGGGATCACGCGGCAGAAGATCCGCAAGATCGGCATGCATTCCTCCGACACCGCGCAGCTGTTCTTCGACGAGGTGCGGGTGCCGCAGGAAAACCTGATCGGCCAGGAGGGGATGGGCTTCACCTACCAGATGCTGCAGTTCCAGGAGGAGCGGCTCTATTCGGCGGCGAGTTCGCTGAAGGGCTTCGACCGGCTGATCGACCTGACGATCGACTATACCGGCCAGCGGCAGGCCTTCGGCAAGCCGATCCTCGACAACCAGGTGGTCCACTTCCGGCTGGCGGAACTCAGGACGGAGGTCGAGGCGCTCAGGGCGCTGACCTGGAGCGCGATCGAGCAGCATGTGGCCGGCGCCGACGTGACGCGGCTCGCCTCCATGGCCAAGCTGAAGACCGGCCGGCTGGCGCGCGAACTGACGGATTCGTGCCTGCAATACTGGGGCGGCATGGGCTACACGGCCGACAACCCGGTCAGCCGCGCCTGGCGCGACACGCGGCTCGTCTCCATCGGGGCCGGCGCCGACGAGATCATGCTCGGTATCATAGCCAAGCTGGAAGGCACGCTGCCGGGGACGGGCAACAGGGCGCGGGGGTGAGGGTGGTGCGTCCTTCGAGGCTCCCCTTCGGCAAGCTCAGGGTCGCACCTCAGGATGAGGACCGGCTGCGCAGTTCGCGAGCAGTTCTTCTGGTCCGACGCTGCAGAGGGGCGGCAAACGCCCGCGCTCCTCATCCTGAGGTGCGAGCGAAGCGAGCCTCGAAGGACGCACGACGATGATCCGCACGCTCCTCATCGCCAATCGCGGCGAGATCGCCTGCCGCATCATCCGCACGGCGCGGCGGATGGGGATTTCGACGGTGGCGGTGCACAGCGACGCAGATGCCGGCGCGCCGCATGTGCATATGGCCGACCGCTCCGTGCGGATCGGGCCGGCGGAGGCGGCGCGTTCCTATCTCGACGCTGATGCCATCCTTGCCGCCGCCCGCCTGGCCGGCGCCGACGCGGTGCATCCCGGCTACGGCTTCCTGTCGGAGAACGCGGATTTCGCGCAGGCCTGCGCGGCGGCCGGGATCATCTTCGTCGGGCCGCCGCCCGAAGCGATCCGTGCCATGGCCGACAAGGCCCGCGCCCGCATCCTGATGGCGAAGGCCGGCGTGCCGGTGGTGCCGGGTTATGACGGCGAGGATCAGTCGGCGGAACAACTCGCCGCCGAGGCGGAGCGGATCGGCTTTCCTTTGCTGGTCAAGGCATCGGCCGGCGGCGGCGGGCGCGGCATGCGCCGGGTGCGATCGCCCGGCGACCTCGCGGCAGCGATCGAGAGCGCGCGGCGGGAGTCCGAGAATGCCTTCGGCGATGGCGACCTGATCCTCGAGCGGCTGGTCGAAGACGCCCGCCACATCGAGGTGCAGGTCTTTGCCGATCGCTTTGGCGGCTGCATCCATCTCGGCGAGCGCGACTGCTCGGCGCAGCGGCGGCACCAGAAGATCATCGAGGAGAGCCCGTCGCCATGTGCCGACACCGCCCGTCGCATCGCCATGGCGCGTGACGCGGTCGCCTGCGCCCGGGCGGTCTCCTATGTCGGCGCTGGCACGGTGGAATTCATCGTCGGGGCGGATGGCGGCTATCATTTCCTGGAAATGAACACGCGGCTGCAGGTGGAGCATCCGGTGACCGAGATGGTGACCGGGCTCGACCTCGTGGAATGGCAGCTCCGCGTGGCCGCGGGCGAGCCGCTGCCGCTCGGCCAGGTGGACGTGGTCTTCGACGGCCACGCGATCGAGGCGCGGCTCTATGCCGAGGATCCTTGGTCGGGCTTCCGGCCGCAGACGGGGACGGTGCGCGGCTGGCGGCCCGTCGTCGGCGCCGACGAGCCCGGCCTGCGAATCGACACCGGCGTGGCGGACGGCACGGTGGTGACGCCGTTCTACGATCCGATGATCGCCAAGCTGATCGCGCATGGGCGCGACCGGAACGAGACGATCCGCCGGCTGATGCGGGCGCTGGAGAAACGGCCGCTGTTCGGTTTGAAGACCAATCGCGCCTTCCTGCTGGACCTGCTTGCGACGCCGGAATTCGAGGCCGGAGCGGTGACCACCGATCTGATCGACCGCTGGATCGCCACCGACGCCGCGCTCATGCGTCCGCAGCCGCCGTCGCGCGAGACGGTCGCACTGGCCGCCGCCTGGCTGGCGCTGTCGGCGCCGGGCGGCTGGTTCCGCTCGACGGGCATCGCGGCCTGCCCGATCACGCTCGACAGCGAGGGCGCGCGGTTCGAGTCCGTGGTCCGTTTCGAACGTGGCCGCTATGCGGGCGTCTCGGTGGACGGCCTCGATGCCGGGCTGGCCGAGGCGCGGATCGAAGACGGGCGGATTCATGGCGTGCGCAGAGAGGGCTCTGGCGCGCCGTCCAGCCTGGTCGTCGCCACCGTGTTCGCCGAGGGCCGCGACGTCTGGCTCGACCGCGACGGCCGTACCTGGCGGTTCTGCGAGCCGGATCGTCTTGCCGGGCCTCAGGCGGCATCCGATCCGTCGCTCATCCTGTCACCCGTCACCGGGACCCTGCGCGCGCTGACGGTGGCGGCCGGCGACCGGGTCGAAGCAGGGCAGGGGGTGGGGATGGTGGAGGCCATGAAGATGGAAACGGTGCTCGACGTCGGCGCTGCCGGGACCGTGACGGCCGTCCGCGCCCAGCCCGGGGACCAGGTGCGCGCCGGGGACGTGATCGTGGAACTGGCGCTGGACGGCTGACGCCGGGTCCGTCCCGCCGGGCTCAGGCCCCGGAGAGCCGCCGCGTTCCCGTTTGCCCTGCCACCCCCGCTCGGATACGACTTGGCGGGCGTGCCGGGGAGGGGCCGCACGAGACCCCGCAACGGAGACGCTTCGTCCGCCCATGACATCATCCGCCATCGTCCCGGTCTTCGACGGCCACAACGACACGCTGCTCCGGCTCCATGCCGCCAAGGTGGCGGAGCCGGAACGGCTCTTCCTCGACGGTACGCGCAAGGGCCACATCGACCTTCCGCGGGCACGGGAAGGCGGTTTTGCGGGCGGATTCTTCGCGGTCTTTCCGCCGCCGCTCGGGCCGATCGACTTCTCTACGCCCACGCCGCCACCCGGCGACGACGCCCTGCTGCCGCCCGAACTGGCGCAGGGCGACGCCATGGCCGCCACCGTCGCCATGGCGTCGATCCTGTTTCGGCTGGAACGTGCGTCGGATGGCGCGCTGACGGTCTGCCGCAGCGCGGCCGACATCCGCTCGGCGATGGACCGGGGCTCGATCGCCGCGCTGTTCCACATCGAGGGCGCGGAGGCGATCGGTCCCGACCTCGCCCTGCTCGACGTGCTGCACGCCGCCGGCCTGCGCTCGCTCGGTCCCGTCTGGAGCCGGCGCAACGCCTTCGGCGAGGGCGTGCCGTTCCGCTTTCCCTCGACGCCCGACACCGGACCCGGCCTGACGGACGCGGGCAAGGATCTCGTGCGCGCCTGCAACCGGCTGAGGATCCTCGTCGACCTGTCGCACCTGAACGAGAAGGGGTTTCGCGACGTGGCTGCGATCTCCGACGCGCCGCTGGTCGCCACCCATTCGAACGTGCACGCGCTCTGTCCCTCGGCGCGCAACCTGACGGCCTGGCAGCTTTCGGCGATTCGCGAGACGGGCGGCATGGTGGGGCTGAACTTCGCCACCGGCTTCCTGCGCTCGGACGGGCGGATGGGCGGCGACACCGCGCTCGACGTGATGCTGGCGCATGTCGACGCGCTGCTGGAGGCGCTGGGCGAGGACGGTGTCGGTTTCGGTTCGGACTTCGACGGCGCGCCGATTCCGGCCGCCATTCGCGACGTCGCCGGCCTGCCGCGCCTGATCGAGGCGATGGAGGCCCGCGGCTATGGCCGCGACCTGATCGAGAAGATCGCCTTCAGGAACTGGATCGGGCTACTGGAGCGGACGATCGGGTAGGACGTCTGCCGCGCGGCGTCGGGGCGCCGGTTGCCCCCGGCGAAAGCTTGCGTCGCGCAGGCGCTTTGGTTATGGAAGCCGCGCATCCACGCGGCGGCGGCACCCGTCACGCGACGTTTCATTTCCCGTGGCCGACAAGGCTGCGACCCCCCGCAAAGGCATATCGCTTCCATGGCGCGCATCGTGATGAAATTCGGCGGGACTTCGGTTGCCGATATCGGTCGCATCCGCAATGTGGCCCGTCACGTCAAACGCGAGGTCGACGCCGGCCACGAAGTGGCTGTGGTCGTCTCGGCCATGGCCGGCAAGACCAACGAGCTGGTCGGCTGGGTTCGCGACGCCTCGAAGGCCGAGGGATCGAATTTCAACGTCTACGACACGCGCGAGTATGACGCCGTGGTGGCGTCGGGCGAGCAGGTGACGTCGGGTCTGCTGGCGCTGGTGTTGCAGTCGATGGGCATCCATGCAAGGTCGTGGCAGGGCTGGCAGATCCCGATCCGGACCGACAACGCCCACGGCGCGGCGCGCATCGACGAGATCGACGGCTCGTTCCTGATCAAGCGCTTCGGCGAAGGGCAGGTGGCGGTGATCGCGGGCTTCCAGGGCATCGGCCCGGACAACCGCATCGCCACGCTCGGCCGCGGCGGCTCCGACACCAGCGCGGTGGCGATCGCGGCGGCCGTGAAGGCCGACCGCTGCGACATCTACACCGACGTCGACGGCGTCTACACCACCGATCCGCGCATCGAGCCCAAGGCGCGGCGTCTGGCCAAGATCAGCTTCGAGGAAATGCTCGAAATGGCCTCGCTCGGCGCCAAGGTTCTCCAGGTGCGCTCGGTCGAACTCGCCATGGTGCACAAGGTGCGCACCTTCGTGCGCTCCTCCTTCGAGGACCCGGACGCTCCGGGCATGGGCGATCTTCTCAATCCCCCCGGCACCCTCATATGCGACGAGGACGAAATCGTGGAACAGCAGGTTGTTACCGGCATCGCCTATGCCAAGGACGAGGCCCAGATATCGCTCCGCCGCGTCGCCGACCGACCCGGCGTGGCCGCCGGCATCTTCGGGCCGCTGGCGGAAGCCAACATCAATGTCGACATGATCGTCCAGAACATCTCCGAGGACGGATCGCGCACCGACATGACGTTCACGGTGCCGTCGAGCGACCTCGACAAGGCGCTGGCCGTGCTCGACCAGTCGCGTGGTACCATCGGCTTCGAACTGGTGCAGCACGACACCGGCATGGCCAAGGTGTCGGTCATCGGCATCGGCATGCGCAGCCATGCGGGCGTGGCCGCCACCGCCTTCAAGGCCCTGTCGGAAAAAGGCATCAACATCCGCGCGATCACGACCTCCGAGATCAAGATCTCGATCCTGATCGACGGCGCCTATACAGAGCTCGCCGTGCGGACTTTGCATTCCGTCTACGGTCTGGATAAGCAATAGTCCTACCAGTCGTTGCTCGGCCTGCCGCAACCGCGATTCGCGCGGCGGCGGCGGAAGGCCGTGGGAGATGGGTCGATGCGTGAAATCGCCGGCAGCCCGCGGGTATTGCTGAGAAGGCTGCGCGAGCTGATGGCCGAGGCGGCCGAGCCGCAGGCCAGGCTCGATCGCATCGTGCGTGAAATCGCCTCCAACATGGTGGCCGAGGTCTGCTCGCTCTACGTGCTGCGGGCCGATTCCGTCCTGGAGCTCTACGCCACCGAAGGCCTCAATCCGAGCTCGGTGCACCTTGCGCAACTGAAGCTCGGACAGGGCCTCGTCGGAACCATTGCGGCCAGCGCGCGAGCGCTCAACCTGCAGGACGCACAGAACCACCCGGCCTTCACCTACCTGCCGGAGACCGGCGAGGAGATCTACCACTCCTTCCTCGGCGTGCCGGTGCTGCGCGCGGGCCGGACGCTCGGCGTGCTGGTGGTGCAGAACAAGACCAAGCGCCACTATGGCGACGACGAGGTGGAGGCGCTCGAGACCACCGCCATGGTGATCGCCGAAATGGTCGCGACCGGCGACCTGAAGCGCCTGACCCGGCCCGGCCTGGAACTCGACCTGTCCCGCCCGGTGACGATCGAGGGCGTCGCCTTCAACGAAGGCGTGGGCCTGGGCCACGTGGTGCTGCACGAGCCGCGCATCGTCGTCACCAACCTCTTCAACGAGGACGTCGATACGGAGCTGCGCCGGCTGGACAATGCGCTCGGCTCGCTTCGGGTGTCGATCGACGACATGCTGTCGCGACGCGACGTCGCCAGCGAGGGCGAGCACCGCGCGGTGCTCGAGGCCTATCGCATGTTCGCGCATGATCGCGGCTGGGTGCGGCGGCTGGAAGAGGCGGTGCGCAACGGCCTGACGGCGGAAGCGGCCGTGGAAAAGGTGCAGAGCGACATGCGCGCGCGCATGATGCACATGACCGATCCCTATCTGCGCGACCGCATGAACGATTTCGACGACCTCGGCAACCGGCTGCTGCGGCAACTGATGGGGCATGGCTCGGATGCCATGGCCGCCGCTCTGCCGCGCGACGCCATCGTGGTGTCGCGCTCGATGGGGGCGGCCGACCTGCTCGACTATCCCCGCGAAAAGCTGCGCGGCCTCGTGCTGGAAGACGCGGCCGCGACCAGCCATGTCGTCATCGTTGCCCGCGCCATCGGCATTCCCGTGGCGGGACAGGCCAAGGGCGCGGTGTCGATGGCCGAAAACGGCGATCCGATCATCGTCGACGGCGACGAAGGGCGGGTGCACCTGCGGCCGCAGCCGGACGTGGAGGCCGCCTTCGCCGAAAAGGCCCGGTTCAGGGCTCGCCGCCAGGAGCTCTACCGCGAGCTGCGCAGCCGTCCGTCCGTCTCGCGCGACGGCGTCGAGGTGGAACTGATGATGAACGCCGGGCTGGCGGTCGACCTGCCGCAGCTTGGCGAGGCGGGCGCCGCAGGCATCGGCCTGTTCCGCACCGAGCTGCAGTTCATGGTGGCGTCGACCTTCCCGCGGGCGCAGGCGCAGGAGGCGCTCTACCGCCAGGTGCTGGAAGCGGCGGGCGACAAGCCGGTGACCTTCCGTACCATCGACATCGGCGGCGACAAGGTGCTGCCCTATTTCCGCGGCTCCGAGAAGGAAGAGAACCCGGCGCTCGGCTGGCGCGCGATCCGTCTCACGCTCGATCGTCCGGCGCTGCTGCGGACGCAGTTCCGGGCGCTTCTGAAGGCGGCCGGCGGTCGCGAGTTGCGGGTGATGCTGCCGATGGTGACCGAGGTCTCGGAAATCCGTCGGGCGCGCGAGATCATCGACCGCGAGGTGAGGCACCTCGCCCGCTTCGGCCACCATCTGCCGACGAGCCTCAGCATCGGCGCGATGGTGGAGGTGCCGTCGCTCCTGTTCCAGCTCGACGAGCTGATGCGGGAGGTCGATTTCGTCTCGATCGGTTCCAACGACCTGTTCCAGTTCATGACGGCGACCGATCGCGGCAACGGCACGGTCGCGTCGCGCTTCGACCCGCTGTCCGCGCCATTCCTGCGGGCGCTGAAATCGGTGCTCGACGCCGGGTGCCGCGCCGGCACGCCGGTGACGCTGTGCGGCGAACTCGCCAGCCGGCCGATTTCGGCCATGGCGCTGATCGGCCTCGGTTTCCGCTCCATCTCCATGTCGGCCGCCGCCATCGGCCCGGTCAAGGCGATGCTGGTCGACCTGCCCGTGGAGGCACTGACCGCCCAGATGGGCCTGATCCTCGGCGACGGCGGTGGCGCCCATGACGCCCGCGGCCTGCTGCGGACGTTTGCAGCCGACCACGACATCCCGCTTTAGGGTGGCGTGATGGAGCCGGCCGGACACCGCGCCCTATCCGGCCGCTTCGTGCCGGACGGCCCGGACGCCGCGCGCAAAAACCCCGAGATCCCTCGTCGCATGGAATGCCCGGCTCCCTGATCCGAGCGCTTTGAAATTGACATTCCGGACGATTCATGGGTTAGGGACGCGGTCTTCCGCTGCGGCGGAAGACGGACTCCCACAGGAGAAGAACTTGGACGACCGACCTAGATTCACGGTGACCCGGAGCCAATTCGAGGCTCTCGAGGTTGGCCATTTCGACGTGACTTTCCGGCACGGTTCCGTTCGTTCGTTCTGAACTCGCGGCTCCGTCGTCGGGAAACCGAGACGGAGACCGAGATGAAGACCACTCCCTTTTCCGACCTGACCGCGTTGATGCGCACGGGCGACATCGAGGCGGCGCGCGTCCGCATCGATCGCGAACACCCCGCCGACATCGGCAGCATGATCAACGACCTGGATCCCAAGGAGGGCTGGGCCGTCCTCGAACTGCTGACGCTGGATCGCCAGGCGGAAACGTTCGGCTACCTCGATCACGACGTCCAGGTTGGATTGGCGACCGTCGCGCCGCGCGCCAAGCTGGCGGCCATCGTCGTGCAGATGAACGCCGACGAACGCGCCGACCTCTACAACGAACTCGCCGACGACCAGCGCGAGGCGCTGATGCCGGCCCTCGTGCAGGCCGAGCGGGAGGACATCCGCAAGCTCGCCGCCTATGAGGAGGGTACCGCCGGGGCGATCATGACGTCGGACTATGCGACGCTGACGCCCGATCTGACGGCCACCGAGGCGCTGACGAAGCTGCGGCGCGAAGCGCCAGACAAGGAGACGATCTATCGCGCCTATGTCGTGGACGACGAGCGCAAGCTGATCGGCTCCGTCCGGCTGCAGGACATCATCACCGCGCCGGCCAGGGCCACGGTGGTCGACGTCATGCAGACCAACACGCTGGCCGTGAACGTGGATGACGACCAGGAGGACGTGGCCCGCAAGATCGGCCGTTACGACGTCCTGGCGCTGCCGGTGCTCGATGCGGAGGGACGCATCGTCGGCATCGTCACGCACGACGATGCGCTGGATGTGCTCGAGGAAGAGACGACCGACGACTTCCACCGTGTCGGCACCGTGACGAACCTCAGCGGGCGCGTGGGCGAAGCGACGATCTGGATGCTCTATCGGGCGCGCATCGTGTGGCTGGTGCTGCTGGTCTTCGGAAACATCTTCTCGGGCGCCGGGATCGCCTATTTCGAGGACACGATCACGGCCTACGTCTCGCTGGTGTTCTTCCTGCCGCTGCTGATCGATTCCGGCGGCAATGCGGGTTCGCAGTCGGCGACGCTGATGGTGCGCGCGCTTGCCACCGGGGATGTGCGCCTCTCGGACTGGGGAAGCATGATCGGGCGGGAACTCATGGTGGCGCTCGGGCTGGGCCTGACGATGGCCTTCGCCGTGTCCTTCATCGGCGTCTACCGCGGCGGCCCCGAGATCGCCATGGTGGTGGCTTCGTCCATGATCCTGATCGTCGTCGTCGGATCCATCATCGGCATGTCGCTGCCCTTCGTGCTCAGCCGGTTCAATCTCGACCCGGCGACGGCGTCCGCGCCGCTCGTCACGTCGATCGCGGACGCGTCGGGCGTGCTGATCTACTTCACGATCGCCACGACCTTCCTGCCGTTTCCGGGCTGAGGCGGGCTGCGCCCGACCCGTTTCCGGGACGGGCGCGAGCCGCCTCGCGGAGAGCGATCATGGTCGATCCGGCGGGAGGCGGAGATTTGACCGCGTTGCGGCGGCCATGAGACTGGACGTCGCGCGGCAAATCCGTCATTCAGTCGCCGCCCGAACGGAACGGCTTCTGCCCTCCCGCATTGCGCGGGCCGGGCAAATCGATACATACGCAACCATGACCATTCTTCCCGCCGATCGCATGGACCAGGTCCTGAAGCGCCACGATTACATCGAGGCGCAGCTGGCGGCCGGGCCGGATTCGGACACCTATGTCCGCCTTGCCTCGGAGTATTCCGAGATCCAGGACCTCGTCGTCCAGATCAAGGCGCTGCGGGCGGCCGAGCGCGAGCGCGACGGCATCCGCGCCATGCTGGCCGACAAGGCGACCGACGCGGAGATGCGCGAACTCGCCGAAGTCGAACTCGACGAGGTGGTCGAGCGCATCGAGGCCGTCGAGCAGGCGATCCAGCTGCTGCTGCTGCCCAAGGATGCGGCCGACGCCAGGAGCGCCATCCTCGAAATCCGCGCCGGCACCGGCGGCGACGAGGCGGCGATCTTCGCCGGCGACCTGTTTCGCATGTACGAGCGCTATGCCGCCGACCATGGCTGGAAGGTGGAACTCGTCTCGGCCAGCGAGGGCGATGCCGGCGGCTACAAGGAAATCATCGCCACCGTCACCGGCAAGGGCGTGTTTTCGAAGCTGAAGTTCGAGTCCGGCGTGCACCGCGTGCAGCGCGTGCCGGCGACCGAGGCGAGCGGACGCATCCACACCTCGGCGGCCACCGTCGCGGTGCTGCCGGAGGCCGAGGACATCGACGTCGAGATCCGCAACGAGGACATCCGGATCGACACGATGCGCGCTTCGGGTGCGGGCGGCCAGCACGTCAACACCACCGACTCGGCGGTGCGGATCACCCATATCCCGACCGGCGTGGTGGTGGTGCAGGCGGAGAAGTCGCAGCACCAGAACCGGGCCCGGGCCATGCAGATCCTGCGCGCGCGGCTGTTCGACATGCAGCGCACCAAGGCGGCCGACGAGCGCTCGGAGGCAAGGCGGCTCCAGGTCGGCTCGGGCGACCGGTCGGAACGCATCCGCACCTACAATTTTCCGCAAGGGCGGCTCACCGACCACCGCATCAACCTGACGCTCTACAAGCTCGACCGGGTGATGGAGGGCGACCTCGACGACGTCATCGACGCGCTGATCTCCGACCACCAGTCGAAGCTTCTGGCCGAAATGGGCGAGAATGGCTGAGACGCCCGGCGTTGCGGGCGAAACCCTCGACGCCGTGCTGCGCCGGACGCGCGGCGCGCTTGCCGCCGCCGGGATCGCGGATGCTTCGCTGGATGCGCGGCTGATCGTCGAACACGCGACCTCGACGGATCGGATGGACGTGATTCGCGATCCCGGCCGGCCGGTTTCCCGGGACGAGGCGCTTGCGATCGAGGCCCTGCTGGCGCGGCGCCTGGCCGGCGAGCCGGTGCACCGCATCCTCGGGCATCGCGACTTCTACGGGCTGACGCTAGGGCTGTCGCCCGACACGCTGGAGCCGCGGCCCGACACCGAGACGCTGGTCGATCTCGTGCTGCCACGCCTGCGCCGGGCTGCGGCCGAGGGCAGGCCATGCCGGATCCTCGATCTCGGCACGGGCACCGGCGCCATCGCGCTGGCGGTGTTGGTGCAGATTCCGCAAGCGCACGCGGTGGCGGCCGACATCGCACCCGGTGCGGTGGAGACCGCTCGGCGCAATGCCCTGACGAACGGCCTGTCGGAACGCTTCGAGACGGTGGTTTCGGACTGGTTCGGCCATGTTTCGGGATGCTTCGATGCAATCCTGTCGAACCCGCCCTATATAACGGATACGGAATATGCGGCGCTTGCGCGCGAGGTGAAGGACCATGATCCGGTGCGGGCGCTGGTTGCCGGAGCCGATGGACTGGATGCGTATCGCGCGATCGCGGCCGGTGCGGCACAGCATCTTCGTCCCGGCGGCATCGTCGGGCTCGAAATCGGCGCAAGCCAGAAGCGCGCCGTGACGGCTCTCTTCGAAACAGAGGGTTATGTGCTTCTGGACGCGGCCAGCGATCTCGGGGGGCGGGATCGGGCCCTCGTTTTCGGCCGCTGACCGCAATGATTGTGCCTTGCGAAAAAGTGCTTGGCATACGTTGCGATACCGGATAGCTTCCGGCCACCGGATGAGACGAAGCAGGCAGTGCTGATCGGTTCGGTTCCTTCAGGATACAAGCTGCCGGCCGCGTGACCCACGCAAGTGCTTCGTATGGGGTTCCTCCGGCCCATGGTGAGAAACCGGGAACGTGATGGCTGGGCTGGCGGCTGAGGCATGCTGCGGTGCTCGGAATCGAATGGCGCTCGCGAAAGCCTTTGATGGCGGTGGCGCCCGCTTATTTCAACATGATTGAAACGAAGAGTATCGGATGAGGCCACAACAGCAGAACAGGCGCATGCGCGGCAGGAACAACAATAACAATAATAGCAATAACAGCAGCCGCAAAGGGCCGAATCCACTTACCCGTAGCTATGAAAGCAATGGGCCTGACGTCAAGATCAGAGGTTCGGCCCAGCAGATTGCGGAAAAATACTCGACATTGGCCCGCGATGCGCACAGCGCCGGCGACCGGGTCATGGCCGAGAACTACCTGCAGCATGCCGAGCACTACAATCGCATCATCATGGCGGCCCAGGGTGCAATGCCGGCGCCCGCGCCGCGCGACCAGCGCGACGAATTCGACGACGAGGATGGCGACGAGTCGGGCGACCAGAACTACGGCAACCAGCAGCCGGAGTCGCGCCAGCCCGAAATGCGGCAGAACGACGGCCGGCAGAACGAGAATCGCGACAACCGCCCGCAGGGCCAGAACGAAGGCCGCCAGAATGACGGCCGCCAGGGCGAAGGTCGTGACGGTCGCCAGCAGGATTCTCGCCAGGGCGAGAATCGTGATGGCCGCCAGCGCGACAATCGT
This sequence comes from Aquibium carbonis, assembly GCF_003970795.1. Classification (GTDB taxonomy): domain Bacteria; phylum Pseudomonadota; class Alphaproteobacteria; order Rhizobiales; family Rhizobiaceae; genus Aquibium; species Aquibium carbonis. The sequence goes on from NZ_RWKW01000054.1 coordinate 21,951, forward strand.
CGGGAGGACGGGCGTCGGGAGGACGGGCGTCGGGAGGACGGGCGTCGCGAGGATGGACGCCGCGACGACAATCGTCGCGATGGCGAGAACCAGCCACGCGATCCTCGTCGCGAACACCAGCCGCAGCCGGTCGCCGCGCGGGACAATGCAGGCAACGGCGAGAACCAGCCGCATGACGGCAGCGGTCCGCAGCCGGTGATCGAAGGCATGCCGGCCGAGGTCGCGCTCGAACAGGAAGCCATGTCCGCGCAGAAGCCCGCAGGCCGACGCCGTGGCAGGCCGCCGCGCAGCGACAGCGTTGCCAAGGGCGCGGATGACAACGCCGCGGCCGAAGCCACGGTCGTCGCGCCTGCCGCCGAGCCCGTGGCCGCCGAAGCCACGGCAAGCGAAGCGCCTGCCGCCGGAGACGACGGCGCACCGCGTCGGCCCCGCCGTCCCCGCCGCCCTCGCAAGGAAGGCGAACCGGCCGCCGAGGACAATTCCGACGAGCCGGCCATCGCGGCGCAGTAGGCACGTTGGTCGCATCGACGGTCCCGTCATGGGGACCAGACCGTCCGAGCGGATGCCCGGACAGAGAAGGAGGTCCACGAGGCCTCCTTTTTTCTTGTCGTCGTCGGACGGCTCGAAGCGCGGAGCACCGATCCGTTCGAGCATCATCGCGCACGTCGGTCCGGATCGCCGAGCGGCTTGGGCGGCGAAGGTGCGCCCGGCTTTCCGCGGCGCCGGCCAAGGCCGGGCCCTTGCGGACAGCTTGAAGTTTCTCCCGGATCGTTATACTCAATAACAAAATTTCTCGGGAGGAAATCATCATGTCGGCCACTGCCGCTACGGGATTGCGGGCCGTTCGCATGGGCGAACAGTCCGTCGCGCTGACCGCCGGGTCTTCCGGGTCGACCTATGTCGAGTCCGTGCTGCCGCTCGGCGACTATCCGCGCTCGATGATCGACTGGCTGCGCCGCTGGGCCGCGGAGGCGCCGGAGCGCGTGTTCATCGCCGATCGCGGCGAGGACGGCGAATGGCGCAAGGTCACCTATGCCCAGGCGCTGCAGAAGGCGCGCTCGATCGCCCAGTCCATTCTCGACCGGAAGCTTTCCGCCGAACGCCCGATCGTGGTCCTGTCCGGAAACTCCGTCGAGCACGCACTGATCGCGCTCGGCGCGATGATGGCTGGCGTACCCTTCGCGCCGGTTTCACCGGCCTACTCGCTGGTGTCGAAGGACCATGCCAAGCTGCGGCACATCTTTTCGCTGTTGACGCCCGGCCTCGTCTTCGCCGCCGACGGCCGGCCCTTCGAAGCCGCGCTACGGGCGGTGATGACGGACGAGATCGGCCTGGTCGTGGCGCGCCACCCCGTCGGTGGCCTTTCCTCCGACAGCTTCGATTCCATGGTCGCGACGACGGCCACCGATGCCGTGGACGCGGCGGATGCCGCCGTCAGCCCCGATCAGCCGGCGAAGTTCCTGTTCACGTCGGGTTCCACCGGCATGCCGAAGGCGGTCGTCAACACGCAGCGGATGATGACATCCAACCAGCGGATGATCGCGTCGGCCATGGCGTTCCTGACCGACGGGCCGCCGGTTCTGGTCGACTGGCTGCCCTGGAACCATACGGCGGGAGGCAACCACAATTTCGGCATCGCGCTTTCGAACGGCGGGACACTGTACATCGACGATGGCGCGCCGACGCCTGGCGGCATCGAGAAGACGGTGCGCAACCTGACGGAGATCGCCCCGACGATCTATTTCAACGTGCCCAAGGGCTACGAGATGCTGACCGAGCACCTGGCACGCAATGCCGCGCTGCGTGAACGGTTCTACAGCAGGGTCAAGCTTCTGCAATATGCGGGCGCCAGTCTCGCCAAGCATGTCTGGGACGCGCTGGAAAGTCTCGCGGTCAAGACCATCGGCGAGCGCGTGATGATCATCACCGGCTATGGCTCGACCGAGACGGCGCCCTTCGCCTTCACCACCACCTGGCCGGTGAACCAGCCCGGCGAGGTCGGCCTGCCGGCGCCGGAGCTGAAGATCAAGCTGGTCCCGAATGCGGAAAAGCTCGAGGTCCGGCTGAAGGGACCGAGCATCACGCCGGGCTACTGGCGACAGCCCGACAAGACCGCCGAGTGCTTCGACGAGGAAGGCTACTACATGATCGGCGATGCGCTTCGCTTCGTCGATCCGGAGGATGTGTCGAAGGGCTTCATGTTCGATGGCCGCGTCACCGAAGACTTCAAACTGTCGACCGGCACCTGGGTCAACATGGCCGGGGTGAGAAGCGCGATCGTCTCGGGCTTCGCTCCCTATGTGCGCGATGTCGTGCTGACCGGGCTCGACCGCAACCACATCGGCGCGCTGCTGTTCCTCGACGTCGATGCGACGCTGCGGCTGGCGCCCGAGGTTGCCGTCGCCGACGAAAAGCACCTGGCGCACCATCCGGCGGTGCTGCTGCATTTCCAGGACAAGCTCGACGCGCTGGCGAAACGGTCGACGGGCAGCTCCACGCTGGTTGCGCGCGTCATCATCCTCGACAGTCCGCCCGCCATCGACGCACACGAGATCACCGACAAGGGATCGATCAACCAGCGCGCGGTGATGCAGACGCGGGCAAAGCTGGTCGAGGATCTTTACCTCGACCCGGCGCCGCGCCATGTGCTGGTGGCGAACCGGAAGGGCTGAACGGCCCATCGCGGCTCGGCCTGAACAAAGGGGGCAGTCATGCTGGTCAACCGACGCGACATCGAGATCGAATGGGGCGATTGCGATGCGGCGGGCATCGTGTTCTACCCGCGCTACTTCGCCATGTTCGATGCTTCGACGGCCTATCTGCTCGAAAAGGCGACCGGCATGAAGAAGATCGCCTGGACGAAGGCCTTCGGCGTCATCGGGACTCCGATGGTCGACACGAGCGCCAAGTTCATCATCCCTTCCCGCTATGGCGACGTGATCACGATCGAGACCACGGCCGGAGAGGTGCGACGGTCGAGCTTCGACATCGAGCACCGGGTGCTGAAGGGAGACGCGGTGGCCATCGTGGCGCGCGAGACGCGGGTGTGGGCGGGCAAGGATCCCGAGAACCCCGACCGCATCAAGGGCTTTCCGATTCCCGACGCAGTGGCGGCGGCGTTGAAGGGCTAGCGGTTTCCGCCCCCGCTGGCCTCGATGAAATCCAGGACCGCCCGCCACATCGCCGCGTCGTGCCCGACGAGCATGTGTCCACCATCGTCGAAAAGCAGGAGGCGTGCATCGGGTGCCCGGGCCGCGATGTGGCGCGCTGCGGCGGCCGTGCCGTAGAGATCGTCCTTGGCGCTGATCGCCAGCACCGGACAGGTGATCGTCTCGAGCGGGTGGGGCGGCGGATCGCCAGCCGTCGCCATGTCCATCAACAGCCCCGCCTTGCGGCGGCTCACCGGCAGGACGTGGAAGAGCATGTTGCGGACGCGCTGCCGCTCGGCCTCGCCTGCCGCCTCCAGCAGAGCAGGATCGGTGGCCAGCACCATGCGCGTCATGAAGGCGGGCGCCATCCTGATCGCAGCCCAGAACAGCATGTCGGAGCCGAGCGCGGCCTTTATGACGGGCCAGGCTGCGGGCGCGGCATTGGTGCCAGCGGGACGATCCGGTGCGTAGCTGGCGGGAACGACGAGAATGAGGGCGCGGCACCGCGAGGGATGACGGATCGCGAACTGCGTGGCCGACAGGGCGCCGGCCGAGCCGCCGACCACCACTGCCTGATCCACGCCGACGGCATCGAGCAGGAAGGCGAAGGCATCGGCCTGGCGTTCCGGCGAGGCGGCTTGCGGCATGACGCTGCGCAGATAGCCGAAACGCGACGGCGCGATGACCCGGAACCCGGCCTCCGTCAACGGTCCGGCAAAGGCGAGGCCCTGATCGAAGCCGCCGCCGCTGCCATGGATCATCAGGACCGGCGAGCCACGGCCCGTGTCGGCATATTCGATCGTGCCGTCCGGCCCGTCGAGCAGGCGGCTCGGCGCGTCGGCCGCCGCGCCCGCGATGGCCATGTCGCGGCGATAGGCCGAGGCGGCAACCAGGAGGGCGGACACCAGAACGCCCGTGACGAAGAGCAGGATCAGTCTCATCGGCGACGCCCCTTCGGAAGGGCAGATGCCGCTCCCATCTGGCCAACCTGAGGCGGTTTAAGGGTCCGGCGCGATGATCAGGATCAAGTCGGCCGGAGCAGCCTTCTGCGCCCGACGCGCTACGGGTCGGACGCGGCGGCGCCGCCGGCCGGCGGGGAAAGCAGACGGTCGAGCAGATCGATCAGCCGGTCGCGCTCGTCGATCCCGCCCAGCCGCTCGATCAGCCGGTCCTCATGCTCGGCCCACATGGCGGTCATCTTCCTGACGAAACGCGCGCCGTCCTCGGTCAGGTGGACGGAGTGGGAGCGCCGATCGGTTTGCGCCTTGCGCCGTTCGGCAAGGCCGCGCTTTTCCAGATTGTCCATCAGGGCGACGAAATTGGCGCGCTTCACGCCGAGCATCTCGGCGATCTCCGACTGTTTCAGGCCCGGCGTCTCGGCAATGATGGCCAGCACGGAGAACTCGGCCGGGCGCAACTTCATGCGCGCGAAGGTCTCGATGAAATCCTGGAACACGTAAAGCTGCGCGCGCCGCAGCTTGTAGCCGATGATCGTCGCCATGGGGGGAACTTCGACGCGGCCGGACACTCTTGCGGCGGTCTCGACGCCCCTGCCTTCCGTCCGCGACCTGGGATTCCGCGGGGTCATGTCACTTCGTAGACGGAGATGAGGACGGCCGACGCCAGGCGCGCGCCGGTGCCGACGCAGATCAGCCTGTTGAGCCAGGCATAGCGCGGGTCGCCGGTCTCGAAGCGCGGCAGCGTGCGCATGTAATACTGCGCGGGATCGACGGGCTCGCCGCGGCCGACCGCCGCAAGCACCTCGGCCGGCCCGTGCCGGTAGCCGAAATTGCGGATGTCGATCAGCGCCCCGTCCTGCGTCTCGATGGCGTAGCGGGTGTCGAGCTCGGCGTTGGCGTCGGCCATGATCGTCTGCCAGTCGGCGCCGAGATTCAGGATGCGGCCGTTGAGCCGCTCGCCCTCGACCTTGCCGCCGACGATCGGGATGATGCGCCGCCGACCGCGCGGCGCGTCTCCGAGTTCCATCGGCTTGGCCAGTTCGACGGTCAGGTCGCAGAGATGAACGAGTTCCGGCTTGGCGAGTGGGGGCATTCGGCGTCACTTCATGGTCATGGGCAGGAACATCACGATCGCCGGGAAGAGGATCAGCAGGATCAGCCGCAGGATGTCGGTCATCACGAAGGGAAAGACGCCCTTGAAGATGGTGACGAGATTGACCTCTCTGGCGATGGTGTTGATGACGAAGACGTTCATGCCGACAGGGGGCGTGATGAGCCCGAGTTCCACCGTCATGACGATGATGATGCCGAACCAGATCGGATCGAAGCCGAGAATGAGGATCACCGGGAAGACGATCGGGACGAGCAGGATGATCATGGCCATGGCATCGAGGATGCAGCCCATGATCAGGAAGAAGGCGAGGATGAGCGCCAGCGTGCCGTAGGCGCCGAAGTCGAGCGCGACGAGGAAGGCGGTGATCTTCTGCGGCGTCTGGGTGATGGCCAGGAAATAGCCGAAGAGGACGGCGCCGATCAGGATCGTGTAGATCGCCACGGAGGTGCGCAGCGCCTCGATCAGGCTGTCCAGGATCCTGGCGACGTTCAACCGGCCGCGCAAGACGCCGATCAGGCAGGTGAGGACGGAGCCGACGGCGGCCGCCTCGGTGGCGGTGGCGATGCCGAGATACATCGAGCCAATGATGGCGATGAAGAGGATCAGCACGGCCCAGACGTCGCGCAGCGACCGGACGGCGTCGCCGAAGTGGAAGCGCTCGCCCGGCGGCAGCGACCGCCTGTAGGCGACCCGCACGGTGAGCATGTACATGATGACGGCGAGCGCTCCGGGCACGATGCCGGCGATGAACAGCTTGCCGACGTCCTGTTCGGTGATGAAGGCATAGACCGCCAGCACCACCGAGGGCGGGATGAGGATGCCGAGCGTTCCGCCGGCCGCGATGACGCCGCTGGCCAGCTCGTTCGAATAGCCGACGCGCTTCATCTCGGGCAGGGCGATCTTGGTCATGGTCGCGGCGGTGGCGACCGACGAGCCGCAGATGGCGGCAAAGCCACCGCAGGCGGCGATGGTCGACAGGGCCATGCCGCCCTTGAGGAAGCCGAGCCAGGCGTGGCCGGCGCGGAACAACTCGCGCGACATGCCCGAATTGGTGGCGAAGACCCCCATCAGGATGAAGAAGGGGATGAGGCTGAGGTTGAAGTCGGTGATCACCCGGATCGGCGACTGGGCCAGAAGGTTGAGCGCGGGCTTGAAGCCGGTGATGGCGGCGAAGCCGCCGACGCCGACGAGGCCCATGGCGATGCCGATCGGCACCCGCAGGGCCATCATGGCAAAGAGCGCGATGAAGCCGCCTACCGCAACGAAATCAGCGCTCGACATCGATTTTCCCGCTGCGTGCGGCCTGCTCGGCCGCGTCGAAATGGTCGAGCGAGCCGCGACCGGTCGCGATGATGACGATGCGGGCGAGCACCGTGACGACGGCCACTGCGGCACCGGCGCAGATCAGCGCCAGGAATGGCCAGGCCGGCAGACGCAGGTCGAAGGTGGCCTCGCCGCTGCGGTAGGCGCTCATGACGCGGTCGAACATCTTCCACGACAGCAGGACGGTGAAGACGAGCAGGACGGTCCAGGCGATCAGGTCGACGATGCGGCGCATCAGCGGCGGCATCAGCTCGACGAAGATGTCGACCTTGATGTGCGAGCCGCGAAAGCCGACGCTGGCGAAGCCCCACATGATGGCGACCCCGAGCATCAGCCGCGAGATGTCGAAGGCTTCGGGAATCGGCGAGGCGAAGCCGTAGCGGCCGATCGCGGACGCCACGACCAGCAAGGTGATCGCGGCGAGAAAGAGCGCGGCGATCCTGTCGATCGCCAGCGAAAAGCGTTCGAGAGCCCTGATCAGAGCGTTCATGCGCGGGTGCCGTCTTCAAGGGGAAGGAGCCGGCCATGGGCCGGCTCCTCGTTTGCAGATCAGTAGCGCGAGTTGTTGCGCTCGAGAGCGGCGATGAAATCGGCGTAGATCTTTTCGGGATCGGCACCGACCTTGGTGACGTCCGCCTTCCACGAATCGAGCAGCGGCTGTGCGGCATCGCGCCAGAGCTGCACCTCCTCGGCCGTCGGCTCGTAGAGCGTGTGCTCGCCCGAATCGATCATCTTCTGGCGGCCCGAATACTCGTTGTCGGCCCAGCCGGTCGAGAACTTCTGCGACCATTCGGGGGTGCAGTGGTCGTCGATGACCGCCTTGTCCTCCGGCGCGAGGCCATTGTAGGTGTCCTTGTTGAACAGGAGCATCTGCGCCGACAGGTAGAACGGCATGTCGAGGTGGTACTTCACCTCCGAGTCGATGCCGAAGATGTAGATCGAGTTCCACGGGAAGGTCATCGCGTCCGCGGTGCCCTTGGCGATCGCCTCGCGCGCCTCGGGCGCCGGAACCTGCACGCTCGCGCCGCCGAGCTGGCTGACGAAACGGGCCATGGTGGCGTGAGCCGGGCGGATGTTCTTGCCGCGGACGTCGGCGGGGACGTTGATCGGCGTCTTGGAGTGGATCGTGCCCGGATCATGCGGATTGATGAGGCAGAACATGACGTCGCTCATCTCGGTCTCGGCGATCGGGTCGTACCACTCGTGCAGCGCCTTGGCGCCTTCCTTGGCGTTCGTGGCCTGGAAGGGGATCTCGGCGATGCTGTAGATCGGGAAGCGCCCCGCCTGATAGCCCGGATTGGTGTAGCTGATGTCGACGATGCCGTCGCGGGCCATGTCGTAGTGATCGGGCGCAGCGCCCAGCTGCTGAGCCGGGAAGATGGTGATGTTGATGCGGCCGTTGGAGGCCTGCTTGATCGATTCGGCCCAGGGCTCGATTCCGAGAGACTGGATCGGATGGGTGGCGGGCACCCAATGCGACAGGCGAAGTTCGACTTCCGCCGCCTGCGCGGCAAAAGCGCTCATGGAAATGGATGCGGCGAGAGCCGCGACAGTCTTGCGATTCATAGGTCTTCCTCCCTTTGGGCCATACTGACAGGGGTCCGGCGATCGCGCCAGCCCCAACCTTGAATGACGAGAGAATGTTATGGTACGTAACAATATAATCAAGAGGAATTTTCCGCTGGCCACCGGCTGCGGGGGGAGAAGAGCCGCATGAATTCCACCGTCGATTCCGCTGCATCGGAAGACCGCGCGATGCTGGTCGAAATCCGGGACACGATCGCCATTCTGTCGTTCAACCGGCCCGACAAGCGCAACGCCATCAACGATGCGCTCCTGGAAGAGCTGCGCACCTTTTTCGCGAAGCCGCCGAAGGGCGTTCGGGCGGTGGTGCTCCAGGGCCTCGGCGGCCATTTCTCGGCAGGCCTCGACCTGTCGGAGCAATCTCGGCGCGAGCCCGAGCAGGTGCTCTATCATTCGCGCAGTTGGCACTCGGTGATGGAGGCCATGCAGTTCGGCGGTTTGCCGATCGTCTCGGTGCTGACGGGGGCGGTGATGGGCGGGGGGCTGGAGATCGCGGCCGCGACCCATGTTCGGGTGTCCGAGCCATCGGCCATGTTCCAGCTTCCGGAAGGCAAGCGCGGCATCTTCGTGGGCGGCGGCGCCACGGTCCGCGTCGGCCGCATCATCGGCCCCGACCGGATGACCGAAATGATGCTGACCGGCCGGCGCTACGACGCGCAGGACGGCCTGCGGCTCGGGCTGTCGCACTATCTGGTGGAGCCGGGCGAAGGCCTGGCGCGCGCGCTGGAACTCGCCGCCGAGATCGCGTCGAACGCGACCCTGGTCAACTACCTGATCATCCAGGCGATCTCGCGCATCGACGACATGTCGCGGGCCGACGGGCTGTTTGCCGAGAGCCTGAGCGCGGCGCTGTCGCAATCGGGCGCGGATGCGCTGGAGGGGCTCAACGCCTTCCTGGAAAAGCGCAAGCCGCGCTTCGGCTGACCCGAGCGGAGTGCGGGCGGCCCGCGCTGGCGGGCTGCCTGGTCAGTGCCCGCTCGGTGTGTTGGCGTTGAAGGTGGGCCGGTTCTTGCCGCCCTTGGCATCGCGGCGCTTCAGCGCGTTGTCGCGGATCTGCTCCTTGGTCAGGTAGTCGACCTGCTCGATCATGATCTCGTAGATCAGGTCGTCCCCGACCCGCTGGTTGATGCTGTCCTTCAGGCCGGTCCGCATCGCGTTGAGATCGACGCCCTCGACGCGCGAGAAGTCGATCGACGGGTTGGAGAACAGGAAGGTGTAGACCTCGTCGACCAGCAGCGTGTCGATGGGAAGGGCGAGCTTCTTCAGCTTTTCGACATCGGCGGCATAGACGAGCTTCGAGAGGAAGTAGCCTTTCACGGCGCCCTCCTGGACCACGGGAACCGACATCATGTCGGTCTTCACGAATTCGAGCTTGCCATGATAGGGCGAGTCGCCGGTCGTCACCGGCTGCGCGCCGTTCATCGAGTAGGAAACGAAGATCGTCCCGATCGTGACGCCGATGATCCAGACGGCCGCGACGACGAACTTGATCATGCCGTCCGCATCCGCTGGAAGGCGGCGGAATCATAGGTGCCGTCCGCTTCCGACTGCTCGATCGCATCCTGAATCAGGCCGGCCACCTCCGTCACCGCCTTGAGATGCGCGGCGATGGCGGCCTCGTTTTCCGCAAGCTTGCCGCGCAGGCGGATGATGCCGTCGCGGTTGGCCTGCAGGACCTCGGGCCGGATGTCGCGCACCGCCTTGTTGAGCTCGTAGAGATAGCGGCTCTTGCGGTCGTTGGAGGATTTCAGGTCGAAGCCGACATCGGTGCGGATCGCCTTGGTCTCGATCTCGACAGCTTCCTCGATGCGGGCGATGAGGCCGGGCAGGCTGGCGCCGCGCTGGCTCGCCTGCGGGTCGACGCGCGGCCGGGGGACGTTGACCGGTACCTGGGAATAGAGATCCTGTTCACTCATTGCCCCACTCCTCCCTCTGTCACCGCCCGGCGGTCACGCCGCCGGTCGTATCGCCCGCCAGGTCGACGACATTGCGCATGATGTTGCGCTGGATCTCCTGAACCATCGCGACCGAGAGGAGCGACTGGGTGTCGGCGCGTTCGGTCTCCGCCGGATCACCCTTGATGCCGGCGACCGGGATACGCTTGTCCTGGTCCATGTAGTAGTCGCCGAGGACGCGGTCGGCGATGCCGATGCCGCCGCCCCTGGCCATCTGCTGCGCCAGTTCCTGGGCGAGGAAGCTCTTCCACATGTCGCCGGCGATGCCGGCGCCGTAGACGCTCTCGGCGTCCTGCGGCAGCATCGACTGGAGGAAGGTCTGGAGCACCATGGCCTCGAACTTCTGGAACGCCTCCGGCCGCTTTGCGGACGCGACGCGGCTTGCCACCGGGGCGTCGCGCAGGTCGGCAAGATTTTCGGGAACCTCGAAACCCGCCTTCGCGGCCACCCTGTCGACGATCGCGGCCAACCTGGCACGGGCGGCCTCAAGCGCTTCCGGCTCGACGGCGCGGGCCACGTCCATGATGATGTCGCTCGGCGGTGAGATGCTCACGGGGTGCCCTCGTGGACCATTTCCATGGACGGTTTTTCGCAGATCAAGCTTGCCGCAGGCTTACCCGTTCCCGCCGCCCCGCGAGGGCGGCAGGCCGAGCAGGCGCTCGACCGTCTCCAGCGCGCTGCGTTCCTCGGCCGCCCGTTCCTCGACCCTTACGGCGGCGCGGTAATCCTGCCCCACGCGGTCGGTGCGGGCAGTCTCCCTGGCGATGTTGTCGGCCTCCCGCCGGGCGGCCTGGAGGTGGCGATCGCGCTTGTCGTGAGCCCTGACGATCGCGCGCTCGTAGAGTTCGGGGAACAGCCGCGACAGCGTCGCGTCGGTGTCCTTGCCGGAGGCGATCTCGGCGGCCTCGGCCTCGGCCTTGTGTGCGGCCCTCAACTCGTTGGCCCGGCGCATCTCGTGCATGGCCTTCAGCTGTTCCTGGACCCGCAGGATGCGCTTCAGCCGGTCGGAGCGGTTCGCCATCGCCTCACCGCCCCACCGTCATGGGCACGAACCCCTCGGCGAAAAGGCGCAATAGCGGCCCGATGCCCAGATACATCAGGAGCAGCCCGCCAACGAGGACGAAGGGCAGGGAGATGAAGTAGATGGGGATCTGCGGGGTCAGCTTGTTCAGCAGTCCGACCGCCAGGTTGACGACGATGCCGTAGGCGATGAAGGGGCTGCCGAGCTGGACCATGACCATGAAGCTCTCGCCGAGCGTGTCGGCAATGTCTGTCAGCGCCGAGGCGGGGTTGAACAGGAGGTTCGGCGGGGCGACGCGGTAGGAGTTCACCAGCGCCTTGATGACGTCGTGGTGGAAATTCATGATGAAGAGCAGCATCAGCGCCGAGAAGGTGATGAGGTTGGTGATCGCCGCCTGTGCGTCGTTCTCCTCCACCGCGCCGGTGACCATGTTGCCATAGCCCGAGACCATGGCGATGGTCGAACCGACGAACTGCAACGCCAGCACGTAGATGCGGGTGACCAGGCCGATCAGGGCGCCGATCAGAAGTTCGGAGACGACCATGCCGACGAGCACGGCCGGCTCGCGCGAGACGAACGGCGTGAGGCTGTCCCACAGATGCACGGTGATGGCGAAGGTGGCGGCGATGGCCACGAACAGCCGCACCTGAAGCGGGACGCGGACGCTGGACAGGCCGGGCATGATCATGAAACAGGCGCCGACGCGGCAGAAGGCGAGGAAGGCGGCGAGGAGGAGCTGTTCGCTGGGCAGGGTCACGAGAAGGAACCGAGGACGCGGATCTCGACACCCTTGGCGATCTCGACATGCGACAGCACCGGCAGCGTCGGGAAGAACCGCTCGATGATCATCCGCACGTAGGGACGGGCATCCGGAGCCGTGACGATGACGAAGCGTTCGCCGGCGTCGAAATACTTGCGCACGACCTTGGCCGCTTCCTGCCCGAACTCCTCCAGCAGGCGCGGATCGATGTCGAACTCGCGGATTTCGCCCTTGGCGTCGCGCTTGAGCGACTGGTGGAAGGCGAGGTCCCAGCGGTTGCCGAGGCGCAGCACCTTGAGCACCCCGCCCGCCGTCAGGTCGCCGCAGATCTGCTGCGACATGCGGATGCGAACATGCTCGACGATCTGCTCGGTGCGGCGCACATGCGGCGCGATCTCGGCGATGGCCTCGATGATCAGGTGCAGGTTGCGGATCGAGACGCGCTCGGCGAGCAGGAGCTTCAGCACGGCCTGCAGGCCGGGGTAGGAGATGTGCGAGGAGCAGATCTCGTCGGCTAGCTTCTTGTATTCCGGGTCGAGCCGCTCGATCAGCGCCTTCATGTCCTTGTAGGACAGAAGCTGCGGCAGGTTGTTGCGGATCACCTCGGACAGATGCGTCAGCAGGACGGAGAGATTGTCGGCATAGGCGTAGTTGTCGCGCTTCAGATCCTCGGCGAAGGTTTCCGGCACGGAATAGGCGCGCATGCCGAAGGCCGGCTCGCGCACCTCCTCGCCGGGCATGTCGGGAGGCTGGTTGCCGCCGAGCAGCACCATCACCTCGCCGACCCGCATCTGATACTCGGCCACCACCGTGCCGTGGATCTTGATCTGGTAGGCCTTGGCGGGAATGGCGAAATCGTCGGTCAGGCGCACTTCCGGGACGACGAAGCCGTAGTCGAGCGCGAACTTCTTGCGCATCTTGCCCATGCGGAACGCCAGTTCCTGATGCGAGGCGAGGAGCCGCGTCGACAGCTGCTTGCCGATCAGGAGCTCGATCTCGGCGGTCTTGAGCGAGGACTTGACCGAGTTCTTGTCCTCCTGGACCTTCTCTTCCTCCTTCTGCTGCGTGGCGGCCGCCTGGGCATCGCTGCGGCGCTTGGCTCGGCGGGGTATGACGAAGGCGACGAGGCTGAGCGCCAGCGCCAGCGCCATGAAGGGAAAGAACGGCAGGCCCGGCATGACCGCCAGGGCAAACAACAGCGAGGCGGCGACGTAGAGCGCGCGCGGATAGGCGGCGAGCTGGCCCATCACCGCCTGGTTGGCCGCACCGCGGGTGCCGCCCTTGGACACCAGCAGGCCGGCGGCGAGCGACACGATCAGCGCCGGGATCTGCGTCACCAGTCCATCGCCGACCGAGAGCTTCACGAAGACGTCGGCCGCCTCGCCGATGCTCATGCCGTGCCGGCCATAGCCGATGGCGATGCCGCCGACGATGTTGACCGCGGTGATGATCAGGCCGGCGATCGCATCGCCGCGGACGAACTTGGAGGCGCCGTCCATCGAGCCGAAGAAGGAGCTTTCCTCCTCGAGTTCGCGGCGGCGCGCCTGCGCCTCCTTCTCGTTGATGATGCCGGCGGAGAGGTCGGCATCGATCGACATCTGCTTGCCGGGGATGGCGTCGAGGGTGAAGCGCGCGCCCACTTCGGCGATGCGGGTCGAGCCCTTGGTGATGACGATGAAGTTGACGATGACGAGGATCATGAAAACGATCAGCCCGATGACGAAGTCGCCGCTCATCACCAGGTTGGAAAAGCCGCCGATGACGTAGCCGGCCGCGTGGGTGCCCTCGTTGCCATGCGCCAGGATCACGCGCGTCGTGGCGATGTTGAGCGCCAGCCGCAGCATCGTCGCCAGAAGGAGGATGGTGGGAAAGGACGAGAAGTCGAGCGGCCGCGGAATCCAGAGCGCCACCATCAGGATCAGGACGGACAGCGCGATCGACACCGCCAGGCCCATGTCGATCATGAAGGACGGGATCGGCAGGAACAGCACCGACAGGATCGTGATGATGCCCATCGCGAAGTAGACGTCGCGGCTGTTGCGTTCGGCCGCCGCCGGTATCGGCGTGATGGTCACGTTGGCCATCGGTCAGCGTCTCTCCTGGCTCTCCACAAGCGTCAGGCTTTAGCGGCCCAAGCTTGCGCGAGGGTGAGCGCGCGAATGCGCGCCGACGGGGAAGTGGCCTCAGAAGCCGTTCTGGATGCGCTGGAAGATGACGTTGGTGAAGGTGGAGAGCTGGGCGCCGACGAAGGGTCCCGACAGGGCGACGGCGAGCAGGATCGACACGATCTTCGGCACGAAGGTGAGCGTGATCTCCTGGACCTGCGTCAACGCCTGCACGAGGGCGATGGACACGCCGACGAGCATGGCGACGACCACCGCCGGCCCGGAGGCCAGGAGCACGGTCCAGATCGCGTACTGGACGATCTCGAGTGCGTCGATCTCGTTCATGTCGGTCCTCGGGCGGGCGGAAAGGCCGCGCGCCGTGTCAGCTGATCGTGACGCCGGCCCCGAGCGGCACCGTCTCGCCATTGTCGAGGATGGCGGTGACGCCGTCGGTCGTGATCCCCGTCGCGATGACGGTGCCCGTGGTGCCGTCGAGCGCGGTCACGGTGCGGCCGATGATGCTCGCGGCCTGGCCGAGCAGGGTCATCTGCAGAAGGGAGTCCAGCTTGGCGTTCGTCTGCACAGTCTGCTCCACCTGCGAGAAGGTGGCAAGCTGGGCGACGTAGTCGGTCGAGTCCATCGGCGCGGTCGGATCCTGGTTCTTCATCTGCGTGACGAGGAGCCGAAGGAAGGATTCGTAGTCGACCGTGGTGGATTTTGCGAGGCTGGCGGTCGAGGCGGTCGCGCCCGTGACGGCAGGAACGGTCATGATGCGAGCGCCTCCAGCGCGTCGGGAGCAAGGGGGGGAGCCAGGTCGCGCTGCTCGGCCATGATCGCGGCTTCGATCGGGAACAGGCTGCGGATGAGTTTCAGCGCGTCGTAGATGTGGTCTTCGGCCACGAGACGGTCGGCATGCTTGAGCGAAGCCAGCACCTGGTCGTTGGTGAAGGTGGCGAGCAGCATCGGCAGCGATCGCCTGAACATTTCGCGCGCCGGCGCCGATTCCTCCGGGTTCATCAGCATGACCTGCACGATGAAGTAGAGCTGGCGCAGGGGGGTCGATGCCTTTTCCGGCTGCATGACGTGGTTTTCGAGCAGGAACTGCACGTCGTTCAGGAACTCGATCGAGGTCTTGCGATCGACCCGCACCACGGCGCCGTTGATGTAGATCTTCTCGTTCGCCTTGAGAGAGATGCGCAGGGTGTTCTTCATTGGATCCCGTCCCTGATGATCTGCGAAACCTCGATCAGCCCGTCGAAATTGTCGGACTGGCCCTGCCGCACGGCCTCGCCCTCGCGCAGGAGCCACAGCCCGATGGAGATGAGGTTGGCGCGCAGTTCGGACGGCAACTCGTTGTCGTTGCTGGCCAGGTCCTCGATGAAGGTGGTCCAGACGCGACTGAGGAAATGCAGGGCCTCGATGGCCTGCATCGAGTTCGTGCCCTTGTCGCGCGCGGCCATGAGGAGGTCGATCGACCGCGACAGCAATTGCCGCTCGCGGTCCTTCGCGTCTGCAACCGAATCGGTTTGGATTTCGGCGTATGAGAACTGATACATCGTTCTTCCGTTTTCGCTGCGGGCCGGGCCGGCCACGGTTCCTTACAACAGCCTGGTGAGGCTCAGTTGCTGGATCCGGGCAGTAAGGGCGTATGAGGTTTCGATCTGCGAGATCAACGCGTTTACGCGGGTGGACGCTTCGTAGGGGTCGACGCCTTCGAGCTCGTTCAGGAAGGTCTTGAAGATGTCGATCTGCATCTCGACCCGCTCGGTGGCATTGCTGATGCGCTGTTCGGTGAAGCCGACGCGGGCCTGCGTCTGGGCGATGTCGCCCAGCGCTTCGCCCACCATCCTGACGGCCTTGTCGGCGATGGCGATCAGAGCCTGATCGTTCAAGTCGCCGCTGAAGAGATTGGCGACCATCGCCGCGGCCATCGTCAGCTTGCGGATGCCCTCGACATTGGCGCTGACCGAGGTCTCGGCGGTTTCGTTCAGCGCGATGCGGGTGGTGATGCCCTGGTCGGAGGCGGACGACCAGTTCGTTTCCCAGCCGGAGCCGAAGAACTCGTCCCGGAGCGCCCCATCGAGGAAGGCGGTCATCTGGTCGGCGGTAATCGCGTCGGCGGCCGGGTCGTCCGCCGCGAAGCCGAACTCGGCCAGGAATGCCGCGTCGATGGCGTCCTTCGGACCCGGTGCGCTGGCGTCGAAATAGTCTGCGAGCGGCACGACGTCGGTGTTGACGCCGGCAAAGACGTGCTCGCCGTTGAAGCTCGAATTGACGATGCCGGTGAGCGACTGGAGCATGGACACGGCGGCCTGGCGGGTGGTGGCCTGATCGGCGTCGCCCGACACCGCGGCGGCGAGCGCCGACAGGAAGGTGGAGGAACCCTCCGAGATCTGGCCGAGCGCGTTCTGCGTGGCGGTGAGGCGCGAGGCGACCAGCGAGTTGGTGCCGACGATCGTCTCCATCCGGACGATGTCGCGCGACAGCGTGACGGCCTTTCCCGTGCGCACGCCGATCGACAGTCCGAGATCCGCGACCCGTCCGGTCTGCACCTCCTTCTGTCCGGCGATCAGTTCGGTCTGCATCTTCGTCAGGGAGTAACGAAGCGCGTTTCGGATGGCATCGGTGGAGACGAAGTTGACCTTCATGGCGCTATCACACCAGTTCCAGGAGGGCGGCCATCATCCGGTCGACCGTGCTGATGATGCGGGCGGACGCCTCGTAGGCGTGTTCGAGGTCGAGCAGCAGGGCCATTTCCGTGTCGACGTTGACGCCTGTCTCGTTCGACAGCGCCTCGGCGGTTCGGACCATCATGGCGCTGGCGCCGAGGGCGGCGCTGGAGGATTGCTGACGCAACCCTTCGATCCAGCCGATGGAATTCGCGCCGAACTCGGCGAGGCTGACATTGGCCGCGATGCCCGCCGACGTGTCGAAGACGATGGGTGCGTCGATACGGTCGGCCAGGCCGATCAGCAAGGTGGCGAAGGACGCGCCCCCCAGCGTGTTGGCGACATAGTCGCCGCCATTGGCGCCGCCATCGCGCAGAAGCACCGGATCGCCGCCCTGCTCGCTGTCGAAGGCGGCATTCACGGTGATCATCGACGCGAGGCCCTGGGTGACCACTCCGTCGATCGGCAGGTCCGGCCCGCCGCTCCAGGTGAAGAGACCCGCCAGGGCGGGCGCGCCGCCGCCCGTCTGGTCGAGTTCGGCAAAGGCGAAGATGGCCCCGCGCGCGATCTCGTCCAGCTGTGTCTGCATGGTGACGGCGACGTCGTCGCGCAGCTTCACCAGCGCGCCGAGAGTGCCGGAAATGGCGCTGGCGTCCTGCGTCGCGGCGGTGACGGGGATGCCGTCGACATAGACGGAATTGCCGACCATGCCCGGTCCGAACGAGGCGGTGGGTTCGAAGGTCACCTGGCGGGGGATGGTTTCGAACAGGGTTGCGCCGTCGGCGGTCATGATGACCATGTCGTCATTGCCGCGCGAATAGGTCGAGATCGGGATGTACTGCGCGATGTCGGAGAGGATGGCGTTGCGCTGGTCGATGAAGCTGTTGGGGTCGCGACCCGTCGCGGTCGCGGAGATGACCTGCCTGTTGGCGATCTCGAAATCGGCCAGAAGCTTGTTGATGTCCGTGACGGCCGCCTTGATCTCGACATCGGCGCTGGTGCGGATGTTCTGGATCGCATCCGAGCCATCGTTGAGGGAGCGGACGAGCTGGCGTGCGGCGTCGATGGCACCTTCTGCGAGGTTGGAGCTCGAGGGCGTGGCGGAATAGAGCTGGATCGCGTCGCGCAACGCGGCCAGCGCTGTGGTGGGCGAGGAGGCGTTGTTGGTGCCGTTCACCGCCGTGGCGAGGTTGTCGAGCCCGGACAAGAGCCGCTGCTGGCCCTGCCAGTCGGATGCGGCGCGCAGGTTCTGCTTGAACAGGGCATCGTTGGTTGCTCGACGGACTTCGGAGACGCGCACGCCTCCGTCGGTGCTCGCAAGGACCGCCGTTCGCCGGGCATAGTCTGCATTGCCGGCGTTCGTGATGTTCTGCGAGACGACGCTCGTGCGCTTGGACGTCGCGAGCAACGCGCTCTGGGCGATGTTGAGCGCCGTTGTCAGCGACATCCGTCACCACTCTCCGGGCCGGGCATGCGGGTTTACCTCTTCAGATTCACGAGGATGTCCATCAGCTCGGAGCCGGTCTGGAACACCTTCGAATTGGCGGTGTAGCTGCGCTGCGCCTCGATCATGGCGGTCAGTTCCTCGCCGATGTCGACGTTGGACGCCTCGAGCGCGCCGGAGCTGATGGAGCCGAGTCCGCCGGAATCGGCAAAGCCCAGATACACGTCGCCGGAACTCGGGCTCTGGCTGAAGACGTTGCCGGAGCCGATGATCAGCTGGTCGGGGCTGCGCACGTTGGCAAGCGGGATCTTGTAGAGCGCCTGCATCGTGCCGTTCTCGTAACGGGCGTAGACGGTGCCATCCTGGCCGATCTTGATTTCCTTGACCGCTGCCGCCGCACTGCCGTTCACATTGGCTTCGCCGGGGGTGTAGCTGGTGGCCAGCTGGCTCATCTTGGTCAGGTTGAGCGTCAGCGTCTCGCCGCCGGGAACCGGAATCGCGAGGCTGGTGATGCTCGACGCATCGAGCTGACCATTGGTGCCGTCGAAGATCAGCATGTCGGATGCGATGGGGCCGGACGCATAGGGAAAGCCGGTATTGGCGGTGCCGTCGGCCTGGTTGAAGACCGTGATCTCCCACTCGTGATCGGCGGTCTTGGAGTAGTAGATGTCGAGCAGGACCTCGCCGCCGAGGCTGTCATAGACCACGAGCGAGGTCTTGTTGGTGTATTCGGCGCCGGCGGCGTTGGTGGAGGGCAGCAGCGCCGGATCGACCTCGCTGGCATTGGCCGGAAGATTGGCGGCTATGCTGCCGGCCGTGGTGGGAATGGCGGACATCGACTGCTGGACGACGGTGACCGGCTCCAGGCCGGCGAAGGAGTTGGCGACGGGGCTCGGATCGCCGTTGGCGAAGCTGTAGCCCAGCAGATAGAAGCCGGCCGCGTTGACGAGCCGTCCCTGGTCGTCGGGCACGAAGGAGCCGGCACGGGTGAGGAAGGGCTGGCCGGATTCGTCCTGGACGACGAAGAAGCCGGCGCCCTCGATCGCCAGGTCCGTCGCCGAGGGCGTGTACTGGATGACGCCCTGGCGCGAGACGGAGGCGCGCACGTCGCTGACGATGCCGCCCGAGGCATAGTAGCCATCCGACGAGCCGATCACGAGGGTGGAGAATTCGATGGTCGATTTCTTGTAGCCGTTGGTGCCGGCATTGGCGATGTTGTCGGCGACCGTACCCAACCGGTTGGACTGGCCCTGCATGCCGGACACCCCTGTCCGCATCATCCCGTAGAGGCTCATTCGACATTCCCTTCGCTTCCAGCGTCGCCCGATACGCAGGCTAGCTTTCCGGACTTGCGCGAAACTGTACTCGAAGGTTAACAAATCCTTGCGGTTCCGGCGGTTGGCCCGGATTTCAGGGCCAATGGCGGCGACCGGGACGGCGTTCAGACGTTCAGGCAGTAGCCGAGGAAGCGCTTCGAATCGATCGGGTCGAACCCCAGCCGCTCGCGCAGCTTCTTGCGCAGCTTGCTGACGTGGCTCTCGATGACGTTCTCCTCGACCTCTTCGTCGAAGATGCCATAGATGGCATTGAAGACCTGCGTCTTGGTCACGCGGCGGCCGCGGTTCTGCGCCAGGAACTCGAGGATCCGACGCTCGCGCCGTGGCAGCGGCATCGCCTCGCCGTTGATCTCCGGATCGCGGCCGTTCATGAAGATGCGCAGCCCGCCGAGATCGGTCCAGCTTGCGGCCTCGTCATGGACGCGGCGGCGGATCGCGGCGATCCGCGCGAGGATCTCGCGGATGTGGACGGGCTTGCGGATGACGTCGTCGACACCCGACTCGAACAGCCTCAGCGTGTTCTCGAGGGAGTGCTGGTCCGACAGCGCGATGACCGGCGCGCCGGTCCGCTCACGCAGCAGCCGCGGCGACACGGGATGGTCGTCGCACTCGCCGATCAGGAAGGCTCCGATCGACTGGAGGTCCTCGGTGGCCGCGCTGGACACCCACTCGCCAAACTCGCTCGCGCGGAAGCCGGTGGTGGGCACGCCTTCTCTTCCGAAAAGCGATGTAAACCCTTCCTTTACCCGTTCCCGTTCATCAACGATCACAATCATCGGTCCGCCCCCGAATCAGCCTCTAAGCCCGCTGGGAAAGGGGGTAGCCGTTGCCGGGAATCGCCGACAACGGTAAGATTTTATATATTAAAAATTGGGACAAAGGCCGGGCGCCGTCTCGCGTTTGTCCACAGCTTTTCCACAGGACGGGAAGGCTCGGCCGACTGGTTTGAATGCAACCTACGAGTTACAAAAACTTCTTGCCTCGGGGGTCCAACGTCCGAAGCCGGTTGCAACCATGTTGGTGATGACGCGGCAGACATATCGCTTCTGCGCGGGGTCGTTGTTGGGGCCTGCATGATAGCGCGCCACGGCGAGCGACCAGCTCTTGTGACGCCGTTTCAGGTCGACGAGGAAGCGGGCCGCATAGTCGACATTGTGATGCGGGTCGAGCATCTGCGTCACGCTGGCGAACTCGTCTGCATGGTAGCGGTGGTTGATCTGCATGCAGCCGAGATCGATGAGCGTTTTTCCATTGCGCCTCGCCTGAGCGAAGTGCCGTTCGGCCTCGGCGGCGCTGCGGGCGAACACGGCCTTGCCTTCGATGTTCAGCGCATAGGGCTGAAGGCTTCCCTTGTGGCCGGTTTCGGTGAGACCCACAGCATATAGTATGCCGACAGGGACATCATACTTCTTCGAGGCACGCAGGATCTCACCTTCGCAAGGATTGGCAAGGGCTGTCGCCGTCGCGCTAGATGTAAAGACCGCCACCAGCAGGGCGCGCCGCAGGAGTGTGCGCATCGCCGTTCTGACCTCCCTGTTCGACGTCGCGCCGGCGGTTTCCCGTCGCCTCGCCGTCCCCTTGCCGCTCGCGTCCGGTCCCCTGGGACAGTTCCCCCGAGCCATCGCCCTGGCGGCTGCCGGGGGCGGTCTGGGACTGGCCGGACGTTGTCGATTGTTGCTGGATGGAGACGTCGTCGACCGCGAAGCCGAGCCCGCGAAGAGCCGTCAGGATGGCATCCCTTTCCGAGGAAAGCCGCCGCAGGGCGTCGCCATTCTCCACTCGTATTTCTACTGAAAGTTGTTCGCCGACGATCCTCAGGCGGGCCTCCACGGAGCCCAGTTCGGCCGGATTGAGCTGGATCCGAAGGTCCCGGACAGGCCCGATCGGGGCGCTTGCAGCCTCCTTTCGGGCGGCCGTCGCCCGCTCCAGGGCGCCTTTCCAGTCGCCATCGGTGGCCATCGTGGCGACAAGATCCGTGATGGTGCGCTGATTTTGCGACACTCCGGGGGCCGGGATGACCGTTTCGCCGATCACGCGGACCTTCATGTCGCCGATCTCGGGGGTGGGCCTGGCACTCTTCTGGGCCTGCGGTGCCGGCTCGCCGCGCCTGTCCTGGCCCGTTTGCGCGCCGTCCCGGCCATCGGTGGGCTCTTGCGTGGCCGGTCTGTCCAGCGAAGCTTGCGCGGAGGCCGGATGCTCGGACGGCCGGGGGGCGGCGAGCGGGGCCGTTCGCTGGTCGCGCGGCTGCGCCGGCAGGATGGCGGGCAATGCCACGGCGGCCA
>NZ_RWKW01000055.1 GCF_003970795.1 Aquibium carbonis
CGGCTGAACGTCCTCATCAGCCGGGCAAAACGCAGATGCGAGGTCTATGCGTCGATCACCGATGAAGACATCGACCTGGAACGCGGCAAGGGGAAGGGCGTCTTCGCGTTCAAGCTGTTCCTGCATTACGCTCGAACGGGAAGGCTGTCCTTGGCACAGGCGACCACCCGCGAGATGGATTCCGTGTTCGAGGAACAGGTTGCCAACGCGCTGATAGAGAAGGGCTATCAGGTTCACGCGCAGGTCGGCATCGCTGGGTTCTTCATCGACCTCGCCATCGCCGATCCTGAACGACCCGGAAGGTACATCCTCGGCATCGAATGCGACGGTATTGCCTACCACTCCTCCCGCTCCGCTCGGGACCGCGACCGCCTTCGGCAGGCCGTTCTCGAGGACCACGGATGGATCATCCACCGCATCTGGAGTCCTGACTGGTTCCAGCGCCCTCGCGAGCAGCTCGAGCGGACAATCGCGGCGATCGAGGCCGCCAGGAAGGAACTGGATGCCAGGATGGAACTTGGATTCCAAAGGAACCGGGCCGTGAATGTGGAGGTCGTCACGGTTGATCGCGGCGAGGTGACGGAGATCGGCTTGGCCGATGTGCCGGAAGACGACACGACGCAGCGGGCCTATGCGGAAGCCGAGTTGAAGCGCACCGGATCGTATGAGTTGCACGAGACGCCGACCGGGGTGATGGCCGGACTTGTCGAGCAGGTCGTCGCGGTGGAAGCGCCAGTCCATCTCGACGAGGTAGTGTGCCGAATCAGAGAAGCTTGGGGCCTGCAGCGCGCCGGCGGACGTATCCAGGATGCTGTCGAGCGTGGGCTGACCATCGCCGAGAGCCGCGGTTCCGTTTCACGGAAGGGAGACTTCCTGTTCAAACCCGGAGCGACGGTGACACTCAGGGACCGAAGCCAAGTGGCATCGCTCGGGCTGCGCAAGCCAGAAATGATCGCGATGGAGGAGATCGCGGAAGGTGCGATCGAAGTTGTGGCGTCGAACCTGGGAGCAACTGAAGACGAGATCGTAACCCGAGTTTCGCGAATGCTCGGCTTCAGGGCTACAAGTTCGCAGCTGAGAAATGCCGTCACCGCAGCCATCGTTCACCTGACTACCACAGGCGTGTTCAGTTCGGCCGACGGATTGCTGATCATCATCGAGGACAGGCAGCCGTCAGAAGGTAGCTCGACGACACATTCGTTGCCACTAGCGTTGCAATAGTCGACCTGGGCAAGATGGGGTGTGCTCTGAGTTGGAGAGATCGCGCCGTCATACAGAAGGGCGCGACCTCAAGCGCACGGGTAAAAACCGAGTCTATGCGCGATCCCAGCTCGGTCATCTTCTCCCACAGCGTCGTACGGGCAACGCCGAGGAGTTCGGCAGCCTTGATGACCGGTCTGATCCAGCGCGTTCGATCTGACGGCGCTCGGCTGCGATGCGGACGTCGGCGAAGGGAAGGAAGCCAGAAGGAGCCGCGATGCCCGGCTGCTCCCGCGATGAAGCAACGTCTGATCCGGAGCATCCGATAGCCGCGCTTTGAAGCCATCAAGAACCGTGGAAACAGCACGCTGGCTCCAGTGAAATAGCAGCAGTCCGGCTGGAAGCCTCGGGAACCCGACCCGTCTCCAGCTCCGCCTCGTCCGCGCCGAGCGGAGGAGGGACTCCTCTTAGGCCGCGTCTAGGTCGGCGCGGACCCAGTTTCACCTGACCATGTGTCGGCCGGGGAGATGCTGAGCGCGCGAAGCGCGTTGAGGATCACGGCGACGTCGATCGCCTCCTGGATCAAAGCTCCCTGCACGGGCGTGAGATAGCCGAGCGCAGCCGCCACCATGCCGAGCACGGAGAGGCCGATGCCTGCCACGACGCTTTCGAGCGCAATACGGCGCGCGCCGTACGCGATCTCGATGCCAGGCCCCAGCCTGTCGATGCGATCCACCAGCAGCACCACATCGGCGGCCTCGGCAGATGCCGCCGCGCCGCGCGCGCCCATGGCGACGCCCACGTCGGCTGCCGCCAGCGCAGGCGCGTCGTTCACGCCGTCTCCTACCATCATCACCGGGCCACGCTTGCCCTCGGTGAGCACCAGCAGGACCTTCTGGTCCGGGGTCAGACCTGCGCGGATACCGTCGAGCCCGAGGCCCTCGGTCACGCGCTCGGCTACCTCCTGGCGGTCCCCGGTCGCAAGAAGGATACGCCCGATCCCCTGGCGGCGGAGGCCGGAGAGCATGCCTCGCGTACCTTCGCGAAGCGGGTCGGCCATGACCAGATGGCCCGCCAGTCTTCCATCCACACCGACGGCCACGAGGACTGATCCGGCGGCGAGTGCCGGATGCTCCGCAGCCGTCGCACCGACATGCCTGGTGACGAAGCCATGCCCGCCCACGACGACCGGGCGGCCCTCCACCTGTCCGGCCAGCCCTTCACCGGGAGTTTCCGCCACTTGCGTCGGAACGGGGAGCGATAGCCCGCGCGCCCTTGCCGCGGCGACGATGGCCTGCGCGACGGGATGTTTCGTGGCCTGGTCGAGCGCGGCGGCGAGCCGGAGGAGCTCGTCGGGTTCCATCCCGATATGGCTGTCGACGGAGACGATCTGCGGCCGCCCGTCCGTCAGCGTCCCGGTCTTGTCCAGGATCAGCGTCTGCGTGCGCGCCATCGCCTCCAGCGGACCGGCACCCTTGATCAGCACACCAAAATGCGCTGCCCGCGAAAGCCCGGCTACCAGCGCCACCGGGACAGCGAGGATCAGCGGGCATGGCGTGGCGACAACGAGCACCGCCACGGCCCGGATCGGATCCCCCGTGAACCACCAGGCTGCGAAGGCAAGGCCAACGGTGACCGCAAGGAAACCCAGCGACCAGCGGTCGGCCAGCCGCGACATGGGGGCCTTCGACCGTTGGGCTTCCTCCACGAGCCGGACGATGCCCGCGTACGTGCTGTCCTTGGCCGGACGCGTTGCGATCAGGTCGAATGCCTCGCCCGCATTGGTCGACCCGCTCATCGCGTCGCCGCCCATCTCGGCGCGGGCCGGGAGGGATTCTCCCGTCAGGGCGGACGTATCGAGGAAAGCGGAGGCAGACGCCACCGTGCCGTCGACCGGAACGACGTCGCCCTGACGGATGAGAAGGCGGTCGCCGGGAACGATGTCCTCGAGCGGAACCTCCTCCAGGCCGCTGTCGCGAAGACGGGTCGCCGTGCGCGGCACACGCGAAAGCAGGTCGCGCATCTCGCGCCGCGCCCGACCCTCGGCGAAGCTTTCGAGGAAGGTGCCGCCCGAGTACATGACGGCCACGACGGCCGCGGCGAGCGTCTCGCCGAAGAGCAGGGCGGCCGACATCGACAGCGCGGCGACGATGTCCAGCCCGACCTCGCCGCGCAGCAGGCTGCGCAGGATTTCAAGGAGCAGCGCGGCGAGCACCGGGACGACGCCAAGGAGCCAGACCGTCGAGGCAACATCAGGTCGTCCGCCAAAATACAGGGTAAGCCCGCCGGCGAGCCCGACAAGTGCAATGACCAGAAGCGCGGTCTTCAGGCGGTCCCCGCTCGAATGCTCCATGCCCCTCAGCCCCCTGCTACTGCTGCCAGTTCGGCATCCCCGAATACTCGTCCCACGAGACAGAAGCGGATGCTATCGCCTTCATCCCGAAGTAGGAACAACGCATCGACCTGTGGCGCGCTGTCGCCCTCGTTGGACGCCGTCATGGCGACGCCTGCCTCTCTTACCTGTTCAAGGGGAGTTCGGGACGCTATGGAAAAACCCACTATTCGGTAGCAACCGCCAGCGGTTGCTACCGAATTCCGCAGATATCGCTGAACTCGTCCCTCTAAACTAGCCGCGCGCTCCACGACCGTCTGCGACAGGTGGCCGACACTGGGTTGGCGATCAAGGCTAAAGGGGGCGAAGGCGCGATATTGCGGATTAATGATCCGGTCCTGCAGGACGGCGTTCGGCAGGACTGATCAAACTGCGCCGGGCTCGCAATGCCGAGGCCTATACCGCCGCGCTGCCATCAGGCAGCGTTGCCGCTGTTTAGCTACACAAACCGCAAGGGTGGCCCTGGTTCCTTCTCCGGAGCGGCGAGGTGCCGTCACCGACGACGCTGTCCAGACCGTTCCTTCTGTTTCCGCCATCCGTACCGGGTCAGCCCTTGGGGCTTGAAGATGGACAGGGCGGTTACGATCGACAGTACCGCCAACCCGCCCGTCGCGTGCAGGGCCAGCGACATCGGAAGGCTGCCAAGCGATGCCAGTCCACGGGCCGATGCGTTGCTTGCGGCGGTTTCGATACCGCCCAGTTGGAGGATCAGAACGGCAAGGGTCACCGCGGTGAGCACCAGCTTCGCCAGCACCCAATAGTGCCTGAACAACCCCCATTGAGTGGCGAGCGCCTGTATCGTGCCAGTCACAAGTGCTGCAACGACCAGAGGAAGGATGACCCACCAGGTAACGATCCCAGCGCCCGCATAGGCGCCGTGCACCGCGAATCCTTCGGCACCGAACAGAGCTGCCGACGCCAGCGCAAGGAAGGCGGCGACGGCGCCGATCGATGCGACGGACAGTCCGACGTGAAGCGTCAGCAACAATCGGCGGAGGCGGGGACCCATCGCTACGAATCTCCATCCTTGAACGACGCCTCGCTGCTGCCGGACTGGAAATGACGTCCCGGACCGTGCCCGCCGCCAGACGTCATCAGGGCCGCCGCACCGACAAGCAGTGCCAGCGCAAGCCCGCCTAGGATCACCCATCGAGGAGTTGCCGGATAGCCGTGCCGGTCTTTCATTTCAGAAGCTCCATGTTCCAAGGACCTGCGCGACAGAGGACGCTTTGCGCGATAAGATCAACGAACAGACCGGGATTGATGTCCGATGCTGGACGATGGAGGCGATTTGTCTGTCAGGCCGACCGGATCCAAGGAGCGCCGCGACCGGCGGGTCATGCGGACCAGAGCGGCGCTTCAACGCGCCCTGGTGTCACTGGTCAGGGAGCAGGACTACGATGCGATCACCGTCGATGACGTCTGCCGGAAGGCCGACGTGGGGCGGTCGACATTCTACCTGCATTTCGCGAACAAGGACGACCTGAAGCGAAGCGGGCTGGCAGACCTGAAAGCGCGTCTGGTCGAAGGAGCAAATCTATCGGCCGATCGGTTCTCTTTCGTCTTGCCCCTGCTTGAGCATGCCTCGGAGCATCTGCTGCACTATCGCGCCCTGGCTGGCACCAGGGGACGGGGTGTCTCCCTGAACGCCCTCCGGGACATCGTCCATGCGGTGGTGGACGCCGACATAAGCGGGGAGGGCGGCGACGCGGAGGACGTCGGCAGGATACCGCCCGAGATCGCTGCTCAGTTCCTCACAGGTGCGTTCATGGGAATGCTGGCGTGGTGGCTTGATGGCGGCGCCAGGCTGCCACCGGAGACCTTGGATGCGGCATTCCGAAGGCTTGCTGCCGAGGGGATGACGGCGCTCCAACGAGACAATGATTCCGAACGCTGGCCGCTGGCGCAGGATTCACGCGATCCAGAGTGCAATCTTTGATCCGGGTTAAGAATGTACAGGCCGTGACATGGCAGCTTGCCATTCCATCAACCGACCTGTGCGGCAGATGCCTGCTTTCGGCGACAAAGTGCGAATGCCCTAGGCATGCGTTGATCGAGGAGACCGGGTCATGAATCGTGGGGATCGGCTGAGCGGCGCCCTGCTTGTCGCCCTCGGCGTCCTCACCCTCGGAACAGCGATATTTTTCCTGCTCCTCCGACCGCCTCTCCTGCCGGAAGACATCCGTCACACCGGAATTGACGTCAGTTCATTGCCTCCGGCGTTCCTGGATTGGCTCCGCATCGTCTTCCGGACATGGGGCGGATTCATCGCCGGTTTCGGGATCGTCCTTCTGGGGATCGGGACCTTCACGCTGACGGGGCGAGCGCGATGGCTTCATTGGTCGACAGCCGCCGCTGTTCTCGTGGCGTTCGGGCGTTTCCTGTTCAGCAACATCGTCCTTGCGTCCGACTTCCTGTGGTTCATCTCGCTTCTGTCCCTGCTGGCGTTCGGCACGGCTGCCCTGTTGGCGCTGAAACGCGGACGAGATTGAACGCAGATGTTTGGGAGAACGTGGCCACCACCGTTGACGATATCCCTCTCGGAGGGGGGCGGACGGCGCCCTCATGCGCATGCCTTCGTCATTGACGGCCTGCACGCCAGCTGGCCGACGAGAGGCTGACCGCCGCGTGGAAGGAATCCTCGCGCTCAGCGGGCTGTTCGCAATCGCCTTCGTGGCGGCGACGGTCCTGCCCGCACAGTCTGAGGCGGTGCTGGTCGGCCTGCAGCTAGCCGGATATCCTGTTGTTCTGCTGGTGGCGGTGGCTAGCGTCGGCAACACGCTCGGGGCTTGCCTGAACTGGGCGCTGGGCCGGGAGGCCGAGCGCTTCCGGAACCGCCGCTGGTTCCCCGTTTCCGCCGCTTCGCTGGACCGGGCTTCCGCGTGGTACGGGAAGTGGGGCCGCTGGAGCCTGTTGCTGTCGTGGGCGCCGCTCGGCGGCGATGCGCTGACAGTCGCGGCAGGAGTCCTCCGGGAGCCGTTCTGGAGCTTCCTCCTGCTCGTGGCGATCGCGAAGACCGGACGGTACGTCGTGCTCGCCGCGGCGACGGCAGGGCTGGCGGCATGATGTGGCTGTTCCGGGACCTCGTTGCGATCCAGCGCGAAATCTACCCGGCCTTCGCCGACCGTATCAGGGAGCTCGCGGAGACGGGAGACTGGTCGCTGCTCGCGGCCTATCTCCCGATGGGCATCGTGTTCGGGGCCGTCCATGCGCTCACGCCAGACCACAGCAAGGCGGTGCTGGCGACCTACCTGACCGGGTCGGCCGCGAGCGTTCCGCGCGGGCTGACCGTCTCCCTGGTGCTCTCCTTCGTCCATGTTGGCATGTCCGTTCTGATCGCGCTCCTGTCGCTGCCGCTTGTCTCCGTGGCGCTGGGAAGCGTCGGCCGAGCCCCGCTATTGGAGGACGTCAGCCGGGGGCTGCTCGGCGTGATCGGGCTGTGGATGCTCTGGCAGGGTATCCGCGGGACCGGACATGCCCGCGGTCAGGGAATGGCCGCAGGATTCGCAGCGGGGCTGATACCGTGCCCGCTGACCCTCTTCGTCATGACCTTTGCGATCTCGCGGGGCGTGCCGGAGGCGGGCGTGGCCTTCGCCGCCGTCATGATGGCCGGGGTAGCGCTGGTTCTTGCGGCGGTCGCCCTGGCCGCGGTTCTGTTCAGGCAGCAGCTGCTGAGGCTCCTGTCGACACGTCCCCGGGGCGGTCGAGGTAGTAACGCGGATGGTGCAGGTGGCGGCGGGCATGGTCCTTGTCGCCGTCGCCGCGAATGCATTGCTCGAATAAGCCCCTCTTCGAACGTAGCCGCTCGGGCAGTCGGCGACTGTTTGCATTGAATGCCATCGAAATCGGAAGTTGTGAGCTCTTCCCGGAACGGTAGGAGGAAAAAGCTGTCGAAGCGCGCAGAGGACTCGATGCCAGGATTCGGCGATGATGATGCCCGACAACCTGCGGATGACGACCAGGAGGAGGTAGAGATGCACCTCGCGGGAATCCCGGAGGGCTATAGGGTCTTCGCGCGTGCCAAGGGCGGGAAACTTGTTGGACCGTTCAGCGTGGTTGGGCCGGATGGTCCACTAGGCAGCTTTGACAGCCAGGCGGGGGCAGTAGCGGCGGCTATCGATGACTGCAGCCCTGGCCTTAGCTACCCGTGACATTCGTCTCAGCAATCCTGCGTCTCGCGGCAGCTACACGCTTCTCCGACATGAAGTAGCCCCCCTTTGTCCATTGCGCAATCAAGGGATGTTCGAGATCAAGCAGGTAGCCCGTTCCTGCGTCTGCCTCGATGGCTTCGCCTTCCATCACGAACTGACGGAAAACACGGATTTCGGCGATGATTTCCGGGCGGCTCTCGCTGCCGATCTGGTCGCGATGCGTGTGCAGTGCCTTTTTGAGTCCGTCGATGTTTCTCATTTCGCTGAAAGCACGCATCACTTCCAACGAGACATCCGTGAGGCCACCTCTCGCCATCGACGCGGCGTCGTGGTCGGTCAATTCAAGCAACATGTGAACCTCGAACCGCTTCTACCTCTCTTGAAACCAAGCCTGATCGGCAGCGGTGACCGGCACAAGGCTGTTCTGGGGGAGCATGAGCGGCAGCGCTTGACACGCGGCCCCGTCGGGCGCGATGTATTGCGCATGGGGATCGCGGTCTCCCCACGAGGCTACGGCCCAAGCATCGCGTCCTGATTAATCCGGCAACGGAGGACGCGCCATGCCATCTCCCACGACCATTTCGGTCGACAAGCTATCACGTCTCTATGGAACTCCCGGCTGCCCGACGCTCATCGACGTGCGGACGGACGAGGACTTCGCTGCCACTCCGCGGTTTGTTCCCGGAGCGGTTCGAAGGCCCCACGGATCGGCTTCTGACTGGGCCGGGACCCTTGCCGCCCGGCAGGCGGTCGTCATCTGCCAGCAAGGCAGGAAACTCAGCGAGGGCGTGGCCGCATGGCTGCGTCACCAGGGCATTCCTGCGGAGGCGCTGGAAGGCGGCTTCGAGGCATGGACCGCGGCGGGTCTCCCCACAGTGCCCGAGGAGCGCATCCCGTCCCGCGACGGAAAAGGGCGCTCGGTCTGGGTGACACGGGCGCGCCCGAAGATCGACCGCATCGCCTGCCCTTGGCTGATCCGCCGCTTCGTCGATCCGAAGGCGGTCTTCCTGTTCGTCGCCCCGCAGGAAGTGGAGGCCGTGGCCGAAAGGTTCGGTGCCGCTCCCTTCGACGTGGAGAACGTGTTCTGGAGCCACCGCGGCGAGTTGTGCACGTTCGACGTGATGGTCGAGGAATTCGGACTCGGCACCGAGCCGCTTCTACGGCTGGCGAGGGTCGTCAGGGGAGCCGACACGGGCCGCCTCGATCTTGAGCCGGAAGCGGCGGGATTGCTCGCCGCCTCGCTGGGCCTCTCTCGGACGTTCTCGGACGATCTCGCGCAGCTCGATGCGGGGATGACCCTCTACGATGCCTTCTATCGCTGGGCGCGGGACGCGACGGGCGAGACGCACAACTGGCCCTCCGCGAAGTCGGGAGGCGCGAAATGAACGTCTCTCCGACCTCCGCTCAGGTTCAGACCGAAGCCGCCGGAAAGGTCGGCGCGGCCGAGACCTCCGATCTTTCGCCACCCGCGCTGTCGCCTTGGCAGATCTTCGTGCGCTTCCTCCGTTTCGGGCTGCTCGCCTGGGGCGGGCCTGTCGCCCAGATCGCAATGATCCGGCGCGAGTTGGTCGACGAGGAGCGGTGGCTGTCCAGCGGCCGCTTCAACCGCCTCCTTGCCGTCTACCAGGTGCTGCCGGGACCGGAAGCGCACGAGCTCTGCGTGCATATCGGCATGCTGGCAGGGAAGCGCCTCGGGGGCCTCATGGCTGGTCTCGGATTCATGTTGCCGGGCTTCGTGCTGATGTTCGCCTTGTCGTGGCTCTACTTCACGATTGACATAACCCAGTCGACGCTTGGACCGATCTTCCTTGGCGTCCAGGTGGCGGTCATCGCCTTGATCGTGCGAGCGGTCCACAGGATCGGGGAACACATCTTGCTCGACGGTTGGCTTTGGGGAATCGGCGTCGCGAGCGCCTTGGCGGCGCTCCTCGGCACGAGCTTCTGGATCACGCTTCCGGCTGCGGGCATCGTTTACGTACTGGCCCGGCAGCGGCAGGTCGCGCTGGCGGTTGCGGTCCTGGCCGCCGCGGGGACCGTGGCGTACCTCGTCGGCCCGGGAAACGGACTGCTTCAGCCATTGGTCCCGGCGGCCAGTCAGGCAGCGCAGGCGGCCACCCAGTCCGCCACTTGGCGGGCCCTTTTCCTGGCCGGACTGAAGGCGGGCCTCCTGACCTTCGGGGGAGCCTACACCGCCATACCATTCCTGCGCGACGACGCAGTCGGCCGGGGCTGGATGACCGATGCTCAGTTCCTGGACGGCCTCGCGCTCTCGGGAATCCTTCCTGCTCCGCTGATCATCTTCTCCACCTTCGTCGGCTATGTCGCCGGAGGGCCGCTCGGCGCGGTCGCCATGACCGCCGGGATATTCCTGCCCGCCTTCGGC
The DNA here is from genome assembly GCF_003970795.1 of Aquibium carbonis. Lineage (GTDB taxonomy): Bacteria > Pseudomonadota > Alphaproteobacteria > Rhizobiales > Rhizobiaceae > Aquibium > Aquibium carbonis. The sequence goes on from NZ_RWKW01000055.1 coordinate 10,127, forward strand.
TTCTCGCTGATCCTATACGACCGGCTGGAACGGGTGGTCGAGAACAGGACGCTGCATGGCTTCCTGGAAGGCGTCGCGGCGGGGGTCGTCGGGCTGATCGCCGCCACGACGGTGGAACTGGCCGTTGCCGTCGTCCAGCGCCTCCCATCGCTGCCGTCCGGGATGCTTGTATTCGTGTTGACGCTTGCCGTCCTCTATCTCTGGAAGTCGAAGCTGAACGTCGTCTTCGCGGTACTCATCTCTGGCTTCTTGGGGTGGGTCCTGGCGATCGGCGGATGACCGGGCGCCGCCCGAACGCTCTGGAAAGCTTCCTGCTCGTCGTCAGGAACCGGGCGGGAGCAATCCCGGCTGCAGGTCGAAATGCGGCAGGGCCGTGAAGGCGGCGAAGCCTAGCAGTCCGGCGACGACGGTGGCCCCGGCGATCGGCAGCCAGAAGCGGATCGGTCCGGTCGCAGCGGCGACCGCCAGTCTCCCGGTCGCGTTGGTGGCGAGCGCCAGCAGGACCGCGTGCCCGACCGTCTCGAGATCGGCAGGCTGTCCAAGGAGCCGCATCGCGCTGAGGACGGCGACATCGACGTCGAAGATGCCGGATATCGCGGAAGTCGCGACCATTCCTCTCGCGTTCTCCGTCGCGACCGCGGCGCTTATAGTGGAGACGACCGCGAAGAAGACGGCAAAGACGAGCAGAGCGCGCAGATCGAATGGATTGCGTGGCAGGTGGTCGGCGTCGCCTTCCAGCCTGCCGCGTATCATGAACAAGGCGCCGCATGCGGCGAAGCCGCTGACCGCGGCAAGGATCGACAAGCCTGCCACGCCGAGCACCGAAGGGGCCACCACCAGGACGATGCCGGTCACCCGCAGCACCGACACGCCTGCAGCCAGCGTCGCCGCCCCCGCGAGAGGCAGCGCGCTTGCTCCTCCGGCAGCAGTCCGCCCCAGCGCGACCGTTACAGCGGTAGAGGAAACGACAGCCCCGGCCAAGCCTCCCACGAGTACGCCTCGCGTGGTCCCCAAGGCCCGCACGGCGATATAGCCAAGGTAGGAGATCGCGGCGGTCAGGACCGTGAAGAGCCACACCTGCCGGGGATTGAATCCTCCCCAGGGATCTATTGCCTGCGCTGGCAGGAGCGGGAGGACGATCGCGGTCATTACCGCGAGCACGAGCGCAGACCGGAGCTCGATCCAGGATATCCGCCGCAGGAGGCCGTGCAGAACTTCCCGGCTGGCCAGGACGGCAGCGAGACCGGCGCCGCCTGCCGCCGCGACGCGCGGATCGCCCGCGACGGACAGCGCCCCCAGGCAGAACACGCTGAGTCCTGCAACGACGGCGGTCACGCTGAAGCTGCCGTCGCCCATCGATTCACGCATCTTGAACCAGGCGAAGACAGCAGCGAATGCGAGCAGGCCCGCGGCGAGCACGGCAGGCGAATCGAGACTGAGGGAAAGGGCGGCGACGATGCCGCCGAGCAGTCCGGTGATTCCGTAGGTCCGGATGCCGGCCGTCCTGCCTCCGTCGGGCTGGTCGCGTTCCCGCCAGCCTCGTTCGAGGCCGACAAGTAGGCCGATGGCGAGCGCCAGCCCGAGCCTCAGTATCAGGCTATCCATGGATCACGTCCGATGCAGGTCGCGGGTCTCCCGATCCCGGAGCTTACGGCTCGATCTCGACGATGTCCCCCGCATGGGCAGCGTAGTCGAGCGCGTAGGCGAGTTCGCCCGGGGTCTCCGCGTGGATGTGAAGGAGCGGCTGTCCTCTGTCAATTTCGTGGCCAAGCCGCACGTCCATGTACACGCCCGCGGCCTTTGCGTCCGGCGCGCCTGCGAGCTTCGCAAGCCGGGCCAGCTTCCGGTTGTTGATATGGACGACGCGTCCCGCACGCGGCGCCGTCACGGGATGGGTACGAGGGGCCTTCGGCGGGACCCGCAGGCCGCCCTGCGCCTCGCAGATCGCCTCGAACTTCTTCCATGCCCGGCCGCTCGCCAGCGTCTCCATCGCCAGCGCCGTGCCTCTCCCTCTTTCCGCCTTGCCGCCGATCTCCAGCGCTGCCCCGGCCAGCGCGGCTGCACGGTGGTGGAGGTCCTCGGGGGCATCTGGCACGCCTTGGAGCACAGCCAGCACGTCAAGCGCCTCGAGAGCTGGCCCGATCCCCTTGCCGACGGGCTGCGAGCCGTCCGTCTGAATGCAGGTCGCCGAGAGTCCGAACCGGGAAGCGACCGCCGTCATGCGTCCCGCAAGCCGGGCTGCCGCCTCTTCGCTCCGGACCTTCGCTGTCGGACCGACCGGGATGTCGATGACAACATGCGTCGAACCGGCGGCGATCTTCTTGGACAGCACGGACGCGATCAGCTGTCCTTCCGTGTCGACGTCGAGTTCGCGCTCCACCCGTACGAAGATGTCGTCAGCGGGGCTGAGGTGAACCGCTCCGCCCCATGCGACACAGCCTCCCTCCGCTTGGACAACCCGCCTCAGGGCTGCGATGTCGAGGTCAACCGGGGCCAGGGTTTCCATAGCGTCCGCAGTGCCCGCCGGAGAGGTGATGGCGCGGGACGAGGTCTTGGGCATCACCAGACCATTCGCGGCGACGATGGCGACCACGATGGGCGTCGTGCGGTTGCCGGGAAGCCCGCCGACGCAGTGCTTGTCTACGACGACAGGCGTGTCCCACTGAAGCCGGTCTCCGACTTCGATCATCGCGCCCGTCAGATGCGCGGTCTCAGCCTCGTCCATCGGCAAGGCCGCGCTTGCCGTCAGGAACGCGGCGAGCTGCACTTCCGTATAGCGCCCGGCGACCACGTCATGGACGATGTCCGAGAAAGCTCCGGCATCGAGGCGGCTGCCGTAGATGCGGCGCCGTACATTGGCGAGAGACTGGATCGCCGGCGGATGGGTGACCCGCACGTCGTCTCCTTCAGACACTTGCAGTAAGGCCCATGCGGTTTCCGACAGCCCGACCTCGTCGAGAGACAAGAAGCCATCCCCCTCGACCTGGTAAAGAGTGCCCTGGACGCTGCGGTTTCCGCTAGACACCAACACCTGCGAACGGGCCGAAAGTCCTTCGGAACGGCAGACATGGCAATCGACGTGCATGACGATCACCGGCTGGTGCTGGGTGTGCAGACCAAGCCGTTTGACACGGAGGGCAGGCTGCTCCGGGACGGCGGCAGTGGCGGGAGGCGTTTTGGTCATAGCTGGAAGACCTGACCTTGACGCGGCACGGTCGCTTCCCATCCGAGCTCGCGATCGATCCGCACGCGCAGGCTCTCGGACGCTTCGTCCTCGCCATGGACGATAAACACGCGCGAAGGCTTTCGCCTGAAGCGAGAGAGCCAGCGCATAAGCTCGTCGGCGTCCGCATGCGCGGAAAGCATCGAAAGGTCCCGGACCTCGGCACGGACAGGAATCCATTGTCCGTGTATCCTGATCTCGTTGCCTCCCTGGACCATGGCGCGACCACGTGTCCCGGCCGCCTGGAAGCCTGAGAACAGAACGGTGTTTCTGGAGTCGGGAGCGAACGCCTTCAGGTGGTGCAGGACCCGCCCGCCGGTCGCCATGCCGCTCGCCGATATGACGACCTTGGGGTAGGGACTCGCGGTGATTGCCTTGGAGCCCTCGACGTCGCGGGTATAGGTCGCGATCGAACAGATGCTGGCGCAATCTTCCGGCGAAAGGCGGTGATCTGCCCGGTGCGCGTGGAGGAGGTCCGTCGCGTTGATCGCCATGGGGCTGTCAAGATAGATGGGAACGCCAGCGATCCGTCCCGAAGTCCTCAGCTTCCAGAGATGGTAGAGCAGGGACTGGGCGCGGCCGACGGCGAATGCGGGGATCACCACCGTGCCGCCGCGCTGGACGGTCCTTTCGATCACGCTTCCGAGCGCGTCGGTGGTATCCGTCGGTTCATGCCGTCGGTTTCCGTAGGTGGACTCGACCACGACGTAGTCGGCCTCGGGGATCGCCTCCGGATCAGGCAACACCGGGTCCGAATACCGTCCCAGATCGCCGGAGAACGCCATCCGGCGCCCGTTCCACAGGATCTCCGCGCTGGCGGCGCCCAGTATGTGGCCCGCATGGCGAAAAGTGAGGGCGGCTCCGCCCGGCAGGGCGATCCGCTCGCCGAAGGCGACCGGCGTCAACTGGGAAATCGCGCGTTCGGCGTCGTGCACCCCATACAAGGGAACCGCTGGGCGGTGCTTCGAGAACCCTTTGCGGTTCGCATAATCCGCGTCCTTCTCGTTGAGGTGGGCGCTGTCCATGAGGATGAGTTCGGCAACGTCCCGCGTTGCGAGGGTGCAGTAGATGCGACCCTTGAAGCCGTCACGCACGAGCTTGGGGAGGTAGCCTGAGTGGTCCAGATGGGCGTGGGTCAGCACGACGGCGTCGATGCTAGACGGGGCAGCCTGAAGGGGCTCCCAGTTCAGTTCGCGAAGGTTCTTGAGTCCTTGGAACAGCCCGCAGTCGATCAGAATGCGCCTTCCGTCGTTGTCGAGGAGGTGTTTCGAGCCGGTGACGGTTCCGGCTGCGCCGAGGCAGGTGAGTGTCAGCATGGTCTTCTTTCAGTTGTCCGGCGCACGCAACGCGCGCGGATCGCCGCGCCCGTCCACGGCAGCCTGCTCGGCCGAAGCAAGCAGGCCGTCGCGGTCCCACCCGGAAATCCGGGAGGCCGCTTCGATCAGATGCGCCCACGAACATCTGTTGGCGAACAGCATGCCGGGCACGTCGAGCGTCCCTCCACGGCTTATGTAGCCTCGCGCGGCCGTGCGCGTCGGGCCTTCGTCAAGCCGCCGCAGCAGGCCGATCATGGGCTCGGGCCTCGTATGAGATACGATCACCCGGCGCATGCCGGGCGGGAACAGGCTGGCGAGTTCCTCGTCGTTCGCGGTGAACGCGGCTTCCAGCGGATCGCGGGGGATACGGAAACGGCCGGGTTCGGACACGGCCGTCACGAGGGCGTGCCTGCCATGCATGCCGAGCCTGCGGGATGCCTTCAGTGCCTCCTCGAGTTGGTAGGCTCCGACGGCGATGAACTGGACCTCTGCCTTGGCGGGGTCCCCTTCGATGTGAGCTGCCCCCTCGGCCACGAACCGGACCGCAGCGTCGCCATCGAGCCTGTGGGGCATGTCGCGCTTGGACACGATAAGGCATGCGACCTGGCCTCTCCCCTCATAGACGGAACGAAGCGCAGCCACCGCGGTGTTCGAGTCGACGGGAAACAGGACACGCGCCGTGTCGGACATCTCGCCGAGAAGCGCCTCGCCGACGGTCGGATCCTGATGGGACTGTTCGTTCTTCGAATTCTCCCAGGTATGCGAGGTTACGACCAGGGGGACCGATATCCAGCCCGGCCGCTGGCCGGCTTCGCGCTGCCTGCGCGCGAAGACGATCTCCTGGCGCAATCCGCCGAGCATCTTCATGGCGAAGGCCTCGTAGCTCACGATCAGGTTGATGCCCCCCTTGTTCGCCAGCGCCGATGCCGCGACCGCCTCCTCGTTGAGGGCCGTGATGACCGCTCCGTCCACGGCATCGGCGACGCCGTTCTCGGTAGCGTTCACGCGATGGCGCAGCCTGTCGAGGGTGAAGCCCATGTGGTTGGAGCGAAGTTCGTCGGGATTGCCGACGCGCGGCCGCAGGTTCGGATTCGCTTCAACGAAGCGGACGAACCAGCGATCGAGCGCGTGCATGGCGCAGTCGGGAGAATCTCCGGCGCTGGACCATTCCGGGTTCGGAAACCGGGGGGCGTCGGGGTTTCTCTGCGAGAGGGCATGGTGGCTTTCCGGAGGGCGGGACTGCCGTTCGTGGACAGCTATCTCGGCAACCGCGCCTTCGATTCCTTCAGGCGGCACGAACAGCGCCCGGACGGCTTCGTTGAAGGCTTCGCGGGCCTTCGCGTCCTGCGAGGGATTCCCGGAAAGAGGCAGGTTGTGGGCGGCGTTGGTGCCCGCGCCTGGGAAGCCGTATCCCTTCACCGTTTCGGCGATCACGTAGGGGATCGGGGCCGGATACTTCGGCCGCTCGCCTTCGGCGAACCGCCGGAGCCTGTCCTCGGCCTCGATGATGGCCCAGGCGAAGGCGGCGGGATCGCGGCCGTCGATCTCGAAAGGATCGAAGCCGTTGAGACGGAGATGGGCCGCCAGCCACTCGGCGCCGCCCTGCTGCGCGATCTGCACCCGTTCTTCGATCCTTCGCCCGTTCAGGATCATGACCGGCACCGCCAGACCGGAATCCTCGGCCCTCCACCAGCGCGGGGTCCAGTCCGAACCGCGCTGCTCCTCGAACGCGCCGTCGCTCAGGAAGGCTACGAGGCTTTCTCCCGGAAGCGGGGCATGGACGTACTGGACCTCCGCGAAGCCGAGATATCCTCCTTCGGAAATTGCTCCTGCCGTGTTCGGCCCAGCATGGCTTCCGAGCGGGACGGCAGCTCTCCCGTCGGCGTCGATCGCGTAGGAATAGAAGTCTGAGACCAGCCGGGAGAGGCCTGCTTCGCTGCGGTCGTAGCGCCCCCTCTGCGCCGGGGACACGTCTCCTGTAAGAGCGTTCACGGCTTCGACAGCGGCGACGCAGTGACCCTGGCCCATCATCCATGAGCGGGTCGTTCCGGTCATGGCATTGGCTGCCAGGTAGCCCACAATGGCGGGGACCATGTTGAGCGAACCTCCCGTATGGCCCTCCGGGACGGGCTTGAAGGCATCGGCCGGAAGCGGCGCGCCGCTGAGGTCCACGCGCCTCGCGTAGGTCATATGGACGACCGTCCACATGGCGGCGGACGCGAGGCGGTCGGCCGCCGAGAGGAGGCGGTAGAACGCCGCTTCAGGCATGCGCCTGTCCTCCGCCAGCCGCATTGCCAGCTCTCGGACGCGATCGAGCGTCTCCGGCGCGTGAGCGATCACGCCGTAACCGCTAGCCCAAGCGAGGTAGTCCGGTGATGCTTTTTGGTTCACGGCGTCTTGCCTTTCCCGAGTTCGAAGCCCGGCGCCCTAGAGGAGCACGCGGACGAGCAGCAGGATTCCCAACCCCGCGAGGACGGCCCAGCACAACCAGTAGAGAACCTTCATCCAGCCCGCCTCGGGGCGGCCCGCATTCCGCTCGATGGCGTGCTTGTCGTACATGCCCCAGCCGTGCATCAGCACGCCGGCCACGAGCACGTAGAGCGCGAGGTCGGCCGCATACGGCGCGGCGAACACGCCGATGCCTCCGCCGATCAGCCCGGCGCCGAACGACGCCGCCACCTCGGCTCGTTTCAGGCGCGAAGAAGTCCTGACGGCGTCTTCATGTTGCTCCATCGCCTTGCTCCTTGGAGGACCACCTCATCTTCCGGCCGTCCAGGACGGCGGATCGCTTGCGGGAAAGGAATCCAGGCCCGCGCGTTCCACCTCGTCCAAGGGTTCCGGGGGACGGCGCTGCCGGACATTACCGCCGCCTTGCACCTGCGCGGGCAGCGCCCTTGCAACGAGCGCGGCCAGCCCTATCGCGTTGCTGTCGTGACTCACCGAATCCGTCGACACGACGCGGGCGCAAAGCGGCAGGAGACGCTCGTACGAATCCTCGGCGAATATGCCGTGGACGACCGTGACGACCGGCTTGGGGAAGCCCTGCTGCGGCAGCTTTCCGGCGGCCTCGATCAAGGTGCGTCCCGAGGACGCTATGTCGTCGACCAGCACCGGCTGGCGGCCGTGCCAGCGGGCAAGGTCCGGCACCTCGACCTCGACCCTTCGGTCGCCATGCCTGATCTTGCGGAGCACCGCATGCGGCGCGTCGATCCGTTCCGCTATGGCCGCCACCCATTGTTCGCTTTCCTCGTCCGGACCGACGAGAAGCGGGCCTTCAACCTCGGACGCGATCCAGTCGGCCAGAAGCTGCGAGGCGTGGAGGGTCGTGTCAGGGACACCATAAAGCGCTGACAGCGCGGGATAGCGGTGAAGGTGCGGGTCGACCGTGACGAGGCGGTCGAACGCTGCAGACACGATGCGCGCGAATGTCATGGAGGTCAGCGCCTCGCCCGCCTGAAAACGGCGGTCCTGGCGCATGTAGGCGAGATAGGGGGCAACCAGATTGACCTCGCGCGCGCTCAGCGACCGCGCGGCGTCCGCAGCGAACACCATGCGGAGAAAGCCTTCGTCAGGCCTCGCAAGGGTGCACACCAAGTCGACGGGCCTGTCGGTCACGTCCGCCAGGATGCGGACGTAGCTTTCCCCGTCCGGAAACCGCCGTGTCTCCAGCTTCCCGAGTTCCCAGCCGCCTTCCTGGGCGAGACGTGCGGCGAAGCCTTCGTTGCCGGGGAGCGGGAGGATGATGCGCATGGCGGGGCGCTCTGGAGCAGGTTGGCGCGCGGTCACGCGTGCCGCCTGTAGAAGCGGAGGAACTGCGCGTTGATCGCCACGATGATCGTGCTCGCCGACATGAAGACGGCGGCGACGGCAGGAGTCATGAGGAACCCCGTGCCGAAGGTGATCCCGGCCGCCATCGGGATCGCGATCGCATTGTAGCCGGTGGCCCAGATAAGGTTCTGCACCATCTTGCGGTAGGTGGCGCGTGAGAGGCCCAGGATCGCGCCCACGTCCCGCGGATCACTCCTTACGAGCACGACGTCGGCCGATTCCACCGCCACGTCCGTTCCGGCACCGATGGCGACGCCGAGGTCAGCCTGCACGAGCGCGGGCGCGTCGTTGACTCCGTCGCCGACCATGGCGACGGACAGGCCCCGGGCCTGCAGCTCCTTGATCTTGTCAGACTTCTGGTCGGGCAGCACTTCCGCGAAGAACTCCGCGATGCCCAGTTCGTTGGACACGGTTTCCGCGACGCCCCGCGCGTCGCCGGTGAGCATCACGGACTTGATGCCGAGCCTGCTCAGTTCGGCGATCGCTTCCTTCGACTCGGGCCGCACGATGTCGGCCAGCGCGAAAAGGGCGCGCGGCTCGCCGCCGCGGACCAGCACGACCACGGTCTTTCCCTGTCCCTCCAGCTCCGCAAGCCTCGCGTTACCGACTGCCTTGCCCTGCCGGGCGAGGTGGCCCGGACTGACGATCCGGATATCCTGGCCGCCGACCTTGGCCACGATGCCTTCGCCCGTGATGTTGCTCACGTCGCTGGCCTTCGGAACGGCAAGTCCTCGGTCCTTCGCTTCCGCGACGATGCCGTGGGCGATCGGATGCTCGGACTGGCTCTCTGCGGCGGCGGCGAACGCCAGTTCCTCGTTCTCGTCGCCCGCGCCGAGCAGCACGACGTCGCTGACCCCGAAGCGGCCTTCCGTGAGGGTGCCCGTCTTGTCGAACACGGCGGCATCGAGGTTTCGCGCCCGCTCGAATGCGGCACGGTCCCGGATCAGCAGGCCGTTGCTTGCGCTGAGCGAGGTGCTGACCGCCACCACTAGGGGGACTGCGAGGCCGAGCGCATGCGGGCAGGCGACAACCATCACCGTCACCATGCGCTCGAGCGCGAACTCGAGAGGGGCGTCAAGGAGGAGCCACCAGACGAAGAGGGTGCCGAAGCCGACGACGAGCGCGATGTAAGTCAGCCACGCGGCGGCGCGGTTCGCGATGTCCTGAGTGCGCGAGCGGGTCGCCTGCGCCTTCTTCACGAGATCGATGACCTGGGCGAGATAGGTCGAATCGCCCGTCGCGGTCACCCTGATCGTCACTGCGTTGGCGCCGTTGATCGCACCGCCGATGGCGGTGGCGCCAACGCCTTTGGAGACGGGGCGGGATTCGCCAGTCAGCATCGCTTCGTTGAAGCCGGACGAACCCTCGATGATCTCCCCGTCTACGGGCACCTTGGCGCCTGGGCGCACCAGAACACGGTCGCCCGGCTTCAGCGCCGAGATCGGAACCTCATGCGTGGAGCCGTCCGCGTCCAGCCTCGTTGCGCTGTCTGGCAGCAGCCGTACCAGTTCCTCGAGCGCACGCGAAGCGCCCATGACCGAGCGCATCTCCACCCAGTGCCCGAGCAGCATGATGGCGACCAGAGTCACCAGCTCCCAGTAGAAGGCCTCGCCGGGGAAGCCGAACGTCGTGGCCGAGGAAAAGAAGTACGCTGCCGAGATCGCCAGCGCGATCAGCGTCATCATCCCGGGCTGCCCCTTGCGCAGTTCGGAGAAGAAGCCCGTAAGGAAGGGCCACCCTCCGTACAGGTAGGCCACCGTCGACAGCGCGAAGAGAACCAGGCCGTCACCCGGGAACGCCAGCGTCTCGGCCAGACCCAGCCAGTGCTGGATCATGGGAGAGAGGAGCAGGACCGGAGGGGTCAGGACCAGCGTCACCCAGAAGCGGCGGCGGAAGTCCGCGACCATCGCTGCATGGTCATGGCCGCCGTGGGCATGTTCGGAATGGCTGGAGCCGGCGGCGGATACGACGTTCGGGTTCCCGTAGTAGTCTTCATCCTGACGGCGGCCAGCGGCGTGACCCTGATGGGCGTGGTGCTCGTGATGGGAATGCGGAGAGGTCATGTTTCTCTTCCTAGCGTGACGGCCGGGGACGGCGGCGACCGCCGTCCCCGGTCAGCCAGAAGATGTCGGGGAGGACAGATCTTTCAAGCCGAACCTCCCCGTTTCGCGAGCGGGATTCCTTGATCCAAGTTAAGTTCCGGGCAGGCGGCGGCTGCCGCTAGCGCACCACCAAGACAGGGATCGAGGAACCCGCCAGCACTTCCTGCGTCTGGCTCCCCAGCAGCAGGCGGCCAAGTCCGCGACGGCCATGCGAGGCCATGACGATCAGCGAGCAGCCCTTCGTGGCCGAGACCTCGAGGATCGCTTCCGCCGGGCGACGGCCGGGAACGTGAAGCGTCTCGCAGGGGACGCCGAGCCTATCGGCGCTGGCCTTTATCGACTCGAAGATATCGAGTGCGGACTTCCGCTGATCGGCTTCATAACGATCCAGTTCGTCGGGACCGAGCGCCCAGCCATCGCCGACATATACTGGAAACGGCTCCGTTACGGTGACTACGGTGACCTTGGCGGCCAGGTTCTTGGCCAGCGAAAGCCCGTGGTCGACACCCTTTTGGGCGAGATCGGAGCCGTCCGTCGCGATCAGGATATGCTTGTACATTGGCGTGGTTCCCGTCTCTTACGTGTCATCGGATCGAGATCGTCGTCCCGGCGCGGCCTTCGAGGATCGCGCGCGCGTCTTCCAGGCGGCCGATGCCGGAAAGCCGACCCTCGACGGCGGCGAAGGCGATCGCCGCCTCGACCTTAGGACCCATCGAACCCGGGGGGTAGGCAGCCGGATTCAACTTGTCCGGACTGACCCGCCGGATCGGCCTTTGCCGAGGCGTTCCCCAGTCTTCGTAGACGGCATCGACGTCCGTGAGCATCAGGAAGGCATCGGCGTCGAGCTGCTCGGCCAGCAATCCGGCGGCGCGATCCTTGTCGATGACCGCCTCGACGCCCTCGAGATCGCCGTCCTCCTTGCGGATGACGGGAATCCCGCCGCCGCCGGCGCAGATGACGACCACGCCGAACTTGACCAGAAGCCGGATCACCTCGATCTGGGTGATGCGCTTGGGAAGAGGAGAGGGGACCACGCGCCGCCACTTGCCCTTCGTTTCCTCGACCAGGGGCCAGCCGTGCTCGTCTCCCGCCTTCCGGGCTTCCCGGTCGTCGTAGACAGGACCGATCGGCTTCACCGGGTTCGCAAAGGCCGGATCGCCGCGGTCGACCTCTATCTGGGTGAGCAGCGTGGCGAGCTTCGCGTTCTCCGGCAGGGCGTTGGCCAGTTCCTGTTCGACCAGATAGCCGATCATGCCGACGCTCTCGGCGCTGATGATGTCGAGCGGGTAGGGCGGCACCTCCTTGTAGGCGGCGGCCTGCAGGGCGAGCAGGCCAACCTGCGGCCCGCTTCCGTGGGCGACCACTATGTCGTGGTCAAGTGCGAGGTCGGCGAGCGCGAGGGCAGCCCTGCGCACGTTCGCGCGCTGCACCTCGGCTGTCATGGGTTCGCCTCGCTTCAGGAGCGCGTTCCCGCCGAGGGCGACTACGACGCGCATGTCAGGACCCCAAGGTGGCGACTAGCACCGCCTTGATCGTGTGCATGCGGTTCTCCGCCTGGTCGAAGACGATCGAGGCATCGGACTCGAACACTTCCTCCGTCACCTCCATGCTGTCGATGCCATACCGTTGAAAAATCTTCTCGCCGATCTCCGTCTCGCGATTATGAAAGGCGGGCAGGCAGTGCATGAACTTGGCGTGGGGGTTGCCCGTCGCCGCCATGATGTCGGAGGTCACGCGGTAGGGCGTGAGCAGCCTAATGCGCTCCTCCCAGACCGAATCTGGCTCGCCCATCGAGACCCAGACATCCGTATAGACGAAGTCGCAGCCCTTCACGGACTCGGCCGCATCCTCGGTGAGCGTGATCGTCGCGCCCGTCCGTTGCGCGATCTCGCGGCAGCGCGCCACCAGCGTCTCCTCCGGCCAATATGCCTTCGGCGCGCCGAGGCGGACGTCCATGCCGATCAGGGCGGCGCCCTCAAGCAGCGAATTGCCCATGTTGTTGCCCGCATCGCCAAGGAAGGCAAAGGCGACCTGCGACAGGTGCTTGCGGGTGTATTCGCGCATGGTCAGGAAGTCGGCGAGGATCTGGGTCGGATGGAACTCGTCGGTGAGCCCGTTGTAGACGGGCACGCCCGAAAAGGCGGCCAGCGTCTCGGCCTGTTCCTGCCCGAAGCCGCGATACTCGATGCCGTCATAGAGCCGGCCGAGCACGCGGGCTGTGTCCTTCATCGATTCCTTCCTGCCGATCTGCGTGCCCGTCGGCCCGAGATAGGTGACGTGAGCGCCCTGGTCGTAGGCAGCGACCTCGAATCCGGTCCGGGTGCGCGTCGAATCCTTCTCGAAGATCAGCGCGATGTTCTTGCCCTTCAGCCGCTGCTCTTCGTAGCCGCCGTACTTGGCCTGCTTGAGCGACGCAGAGAGGCGCAGCAGGAAACGGATGTCGTCGGGAGCGAAGTCGAGCAGCTTGAGGAAGCTGCGGCCCTTCAGGTTGACTGGCATGGGTCTTCCTCCGCCTCAGACCGGATCGCGGACCAGCGGGCAGGTCATGCAGTGTCCGCCGCCCCGCCCGCGCCCCAGCTCCGCGCCGGGCACGGTGATGACCTCGACTCCGGCCTTGCGGAGCTGGGTGTTGGTGTAGGTGTTGCGGTCGTAACCGACGACCACGCCGGGCTCGAGCGCGACGACGTTGTTGCCGTCGTCCCACTGCTCGCGCTCGGCGACGTAGGCGTCGCCGCCGGTCTGCACGGTGCGCAGCTTCTTGAGGCCGAGCGCGTCGGCGACGACTTCGGTGAGATGCCCCTTTTCCTGGTGCACGTCGATTTGCCAGTCCTTCTCGCCCGGCCGCAGCGAATAGGCCGTGATGCCGTCGACGACACCGGCGAACAGCGTCACCAGATCTCGGTCGCAGAAGGTGAAGACCGTGTCGAGATGCATGGAGGCGCGTTCGACCGGCAGCTTGCAGGCGATGACCCGCTCGGCTCCGCCCTGCGCGAACAGCGCCCGGGCGAGCTGGCCGACGGCATGCGGCGTGGTGCGCTCGCCCATGCCGACCAGCACGAGGCCGTTGCCAAGCGGCATCACGTCGCCGCCCTCCAGCGTTGCCAGCCCGTAGTCGTTGTCGGGATCGCCCCACCAGACCGGGAAACCCGCGTCGCGGAAATCCGGATGGAAGCGGTAGACGGCGGCGATGTTGACCGTCTCCAGCTTGCGCGCGTTCCAGCGCATCGGGTTGAGCGTCACGCCGCCGTAGATCCAGCAGGTCGTGTCGCGGGTGAAGAGATGGTTGGGCAGCGGCGGCAGGATGAAGTCCTCCGGCCGGAGGACTTGCGTCAGTACGCCCTTCGGCTCGATCGGCAGCTCGGCCCTGCTCATGCCGCCCATCAGGACGAGCGACAGCGCGTCGGCGTCGGCCTCCATCAGCATCGCCTTGAGGTCGTCGGCGAGCCCGACGCCGACAGTGTTCTCGTTGACGCGCCGGTCGAGCAGCCAGCGCCGGGCTTCCGCGTCCTGCATCGTCTCGGCCAGCGCCTCGCGCAGGAAGACGACCTCGGCGCCGCGGTAGCGGATCGCGTCGACGAAGGTCATGTGCTCCACGCGCGCCTGCTTGACCCAGATGACGTCGTCAAACAGCAGCTCGTGGCAGTTCGAGGGCGTCAGGCGGGCAAGGGCGGCACCCGGGCGGTCGACGAGGACGCGTCTCAGCTTGCCCACCTCTGAGTGGACGCCGTAGGTGATGGTCATCGACTTCTCCTTCAGCCGACCACGACTGCGACGCTGAGGCTCGCCATGATGATGACGGTCAAGATGACGAGCAGCGGCCACATGAAGCGCAGCCAGCGCTCGTAGGGCACCCGGCCGATGGCGAGCGCGCCCATCACCACCGCGAAGGTCGGGTTGATGAGGTTCACGATGCCGTTTGCCGACTGGTAGGCGGTCACCACGAGTTCGCGGCCCACTCCAGCGAAGTCGGCCACCGGCGCCAGGATCGGCATCGACAGCACGGCGAGGCCGGACGAGGACGGCACGAAGAAGGACAGGAGCACCTCGATCCAGTAGATGACGTTGACGAAGGCGACTTCGCCCAGTCCTGCAACCGAAAGCTCGGCCCAATGCAGGATCGTGTCGCTGATCCTTCCCGCGTCCATGATGACGACGATGCCGCGTGCCAGTCCGATGATGAGGGCGACGCCGAGCAGGTCACGCGCGCCGTTGAGGAAGGCGTCGACGAACTTCTCCTCGCCTGGCCGCGCGATCAGGCCGACGAGGATGGCGGAAGCGAGGAAGAGACCGCTCATCTCGCCCATCCACCAGCCGCCGCGCAGCACGCCCCACACCATGACGACGAAGGTGAGCGCGAACACGCCGAGCACGATCTTGTGCAGGCCGGTGAACTCGGGCGTTCCGTCCTGCTGTCCGGCGAGGAAGTGCGCCTCGTTCTCCGCCTTGCGGTCGTAGACTAGGGACTGGCTCGGATCGAGCCGCACGCGCTCCGCATAACGCATCACGTAGATCACGCAGGCGAGCCAGCAGAGGCCGAGGATGACGAAGCGAAGCACGATGCCCTGCGTGAAGGGAACGCCGGCCGCATCCGATGCGATCACGGTCGCGAACGCGTTCACGGTCGAGCCCAGCACGCCTACGCCCGCGCCAAGCAGGATGATGGCGACGGCCGTGACAGCGTCGTAGCGCGCCGCGATCATGACAGGGATCAGGAGCACGTAGAAGGCGAGCGTCTCCTCCGCCATGCCGTAGGTGGTGCCGCCAAAGGCGAACAGCGCCATCAGAACCGGGATCATCCACTTCTCGCGGCCCTTGAGCGCCGTCATCGCGCTGCCGATGCCAGCGTTGATCGCTCCAGTGGAGGCCACCACGCCGATGAAGCCGCCGATGACGAGCACGAACAAGGCCACGTCGATGGCGTTGGCCTCGTTTGTGGCTGGGTTGTAGAGGCCTCCGATGGGGGCCATGATGACGTCGAACACGTCCTGCGGATTGGCTTCCGCGGGCGCATAGGTGCCGGCGACCGGTACCTCGCGGTCGAGCGCGGGATTGAGGACGCGCTCGTACTGTCCGGCCGGAATGATCCAGGTCAGCGCCGCCACGAGGACGATCAGCCCGAACAGGATGGTGAATGCCGTCGGGAAGCGCAGCCTGCGCGGTGCGGCGGTGGCGGATGTGCTCGTCATGATGTTCCCCCGTCTCCTGGAGGGGAGCCGCGACGAACGAGCGGACGGCGAACCCCAAGGTTTCCAGCTCGACACCGGCCGGGACTCCGGCACGCGATCGAGCGCGAGAGGCGGAAAAGACGAGATTACCCGTAACTCGCCGGTTCCGCCGATGGGCGCATCTAAGGCGCGGAGCGAGGTTCCGTCTTTGATCGAGGTTAAATTCGACTGACGGCGCATCCCCTATGTTCGGGTCAAGACTGGGATCGGGACACAGGATCGGTCGGGGTCGCCGATTTCACATGAGGCCGCTGCGACCGCGGCGGCCCAGAGAGAAACAGAGAGGATGCCCGTATGAAGTCCTGGTCGAGAATCGTGCTGTTGCTCGCGCTTGCCGCGTCTCCGGGCGTCGCCATGTCGCAAGATGCGCATCACCCCGGAAGCGGGAGCGACCACGCAGCGCCCGCCGCTCCTGCCGTGCCCGAGCAATGCGCACCGATGATGCAGATGATGGAAGGCATGATGGGCCAGCACATGGACAGCTGCATGAACGCGCTGCCGGAGTCGTCCCGGGCCTACATGGGGGCGATGATGGGAATGCATGGACCCATGATGGAAGCCATGCAGATCGACCAGCCCGATGTCGCGTTCGTGAAGGGAATGATCCCGCACCATCAGGCCGCCATCGACATGGCAAAGGCCGCCTTGCAGTTCGGGTCGGACGAGCAGGTGCGGAAGTGGGCCCAGGAGATAATCGACGCGCAGCAGGCGGAGATCGACGCCATGAACGCCTGGCTTCAGGCGAGAGGCCAGTAGGCGGAACGTTCGAGACAGAAGCTTGTGACCGCCCGCGCGTGCCTGGCGGTCACGGAAGGAGGCAAGTCAGTGAGGAAAGCCCGGACGCTCTCCCGCGCAAGTCCGCTGCCTCTTGCGATCACGGCCCTGGCTTTGGCCCTGTTCCTGATGACAGTCCCTGCGCGATCCGCCGAAGGATATGAAACTGCGGGCGGCTTCGCGGTGTACCTCGGCGTCATGCCTGCCGCTCTCGTCAAAGGGCATCCCGGGAGCGGCGGCCAGGGGGCGATGCACGGCGGCACGCGGGGCGGGGAGCATGAGCAGCACGTCGTCGTGGCCATCTTCAACGCGGCAAGCGGAGAGCGCGTCGAGGACGCAAGGGTCGTCGTGACGGTTTCCGGCCTGGGTCATGTGGGCCACAGGCGCATTGCCCTCGAGCCGATGGCCGTAGCGGGAACGGTTACGTACGGCGCATTCGTCGATCTGCCGGGCCGCGACCGCTTCCAGCTTGAGGTTGATATCGACGTGCCGGGGCGGGCCGATACCGTGCGGGTCGTCTTTCCGAACGAGCACATCAAGTAGCGGCGACAGCCGTCCGCGGCGGGTGTCCTCCCGCGGCTGGTGCCCCGATCCTGCGACGTCTGCAGGCCATGGCGGACATGCTCGAGCGGCTTGCTGCTAGCGGCCTGCAGCTGCGAGATCGCCGGATGTGCTTCCACGAAGCATCGACGCCGTCTCGGCATGTCGGGTCTCCATCATGCGGAGACGGCCTTCTTCGTCGCCGATGTAGTCGCGCGCGAGCGGCACCGAATCCTGTCGCCTGGCGATCTGCATCTGGAACACCATCAATCCCTGGTGCCGGAACGCCATTTCGGAAACGCCGAGATAGAATTCCCACAGGCGCACGAAGCGCTCGTCGTAAAGTTGCGCCGCGGCCGCCCGCTCCGCCAGGAATCGCTCTCTCCAGTGCCTGAGCGTCTCTGCGTAGTGGAGCCGCAGGATCTCGATGTCCGTGACGACGAGGCCGGAGCGTTCTACCGAGGAAAGCACCTCGGAGAGCGCGGGAATGTATCCCCCGGGGAATATGTACTTCGCGATCCAGGGATTGGTGAATCCCGGTGGGTCGACTCGGCCGATGGAGTGGAGCAGAAGGACCCCATCGTCGGTGAGGACATCGCGGCATTTGCGGAAGAACTCGTCGTAGTGACGGACGCCGACGTGTTCGAACATGCCGACCGAGACGATCCGTTCGAAACGTCCCGTCACGTCCCGGTAGTCGAGAAGCCGGAAATCGACGCGTTCGGGATGCTGCGCCGCCGCCGCCCGGGTGTTGGCGTACTGGCGCTGTTCTTCGGAGAGCGTGATCCCGGTAACGTGCGCCCCGTACGTTTCCGCCAGGCTCAGGGCAAGGCCTCCCCAGCCACACCCGATGTCCAGGACGCGGGCGTTCCTGTGGATGAGCAGCTTGGCGGCGATGTGGCGTTTCTTTGCCTCTTGGTCTTCGTCGAGCGTTGCGTCGGCTGATTCGAAATAGGCGCAGCTGTACTGCCGGTCGGCGTCGAGGAAGAGGTCGTACAGACGCCCGTCGAGATCGTAGTGATGCGCGACGTTGCGTCTGGATCGCCCGCGCAAGTTACGCTGGCTGAGACCGCGAAGCATGAAGCGCAGTCCGGCCAACATTCGCGAGAAAGCCGAACGTTGGTCCATCTGGTCCTGCGAGAGGAGAAGCTCTAGCAGGTCGGTTATTGTTCCCTCGTCTAGCGCCATCCCTCCGTCCACGTAGGCTTCGCCCAGCCGGAGCTCCGGATCGGACAGGACGCGGCGTTGCGCGGAGGAGGAAGTGAAGCGCACTGCCACCGGTGTTCCGCTGCCGTCGCCGAACGTTCGGGTGGTGCCTTTGGCGGTTGTTACCTTGAGGGTTCCTCTTTTGACGAGGCGGTCGATGGTTTTCAGAATGAACGCGTCCATGTTTTCCAGGGAGGGGTTCGGACTTGACGGGATGGTGGAGATGAACGGATCTCGAAGAGCTTATCCAGGCCGCTCGCTGATGAGCACGGCTCCGGTAGTTATGTGTCGACCCTCCGGGCCGGTCGCGCGCCTAGCCGCGGAAAGTAGCCTGGCACTTCTTTCATGTACCGGGCGTACGCCTCACCGTGTTCGGCAAGTACCTCCCGCTCTTCGCGGAGCGCCAACCGCCAGTACATGAAGACCAGAACGGGAAACATCGCGAGGGTCAGCAATGTCGGCCACTGGAGAAGGAAACCGAACATGACGAGCACGAATCCCACATATTGGGGGTGCCGCATCCGCGCGTAGACGCCCGTTGTCGCAAGTGCGCCCCGGCGCTGGGCCTCGTAGAGCACTTTCCATCCCGCTGAGATCAGGACGAAGCCACCGCCGATGAAGATGAAGCTGAGGACATGGAACGGGCCGAAATGAGGATTGGCTCGCCAGCCGAGAAGTTCTTCCAGCAGATGGCCTGCATCGTGCGAGAACCAGTCGATCTCGGGATAGCGTGTCTGCAGCCATCCGGACAGGAGGTAGATCGTGAGCGGAAAGCCGTACATCTCCGTGAAGAGCGCCACGATGAACGCGCTGAACGCCCCAAACGAGCGCCAGTCGCGTGTGGTCGTGGGCTTGAAGAACGTGAAGGCGAAGAAGATGAATACGGCGGAGTTCAGGACCACCAGGGACCATAGGCCGTAGGCTGGAATATTTTCTTGCATGGGGCGCTCCGGACCGCCTGATCAATGTCGGTGCGGCGGCTGCCGCGAGCGGGGGAAGGACCTGTCCGAATGCTCATCGTGCCCGCCGTGCCTGCCATGCATGAAGACGTGAAGCAGCGGGCAGGCGAGGATCAGCAGCCACGGCAGCCAGCCAAGAAGGTGTGCCCGATGTTCCGCGATCAAGTAGAAGGCAGCGAGGGCGAGGAAGCCGAAAAGGGCGACGTTGGAGGCCGTTGATCGACCTTTGCGCCCCTCGTCCTCGTTTGAACGGTTCGTGTCGCGTTCCATGAGCTCTCCGTCTTGGAGGATGGCTGACCTGGGTGATCGGGACACGATCAGGCGAGGGAGCACTGGAAACCTTGATCCAGGTTAAGCTGCCTTGATGCACCCGTCGGTGCTGGGCAGCATCGGAACCCAATACGACGACTATGGCCGTTTCGATGTTGTGGCCAACGGTTGATCTGCCCGCTTGCTCTTTAATCCAGATCAAACACTCGAAGGGGGGCCGTTGGTAGGAAACGAGGTTTCTTCCCTTCCAAGGTATCGCAATGCTTCTTTGAGGGCAGAAGGACTGGTGCGGGAGAATCTGGTCGAAGAAAATGGATGACCGGGCTGCGATGGTTCAAGCAAGTATGCCGGACAGCGCCGCCGCATGGCACGCTCTCGACATCGAGGCGACCTATGCCACGCTGAACAGCGGCCGGCACGGCCTCACCTCGGTCGAAGGGACGGAGAGGCTTGCACGCCATGGACGCAACGAGCTTCCGCCGCCGCCACGCCGCCATCCTGTCCTGCGGTTCCTGGCGCAATTCCACAACACGCTCATTTACTTCCTGTTTGCCGCCTCCGTTGCGGCCTGGGCGCTCGACCACATCATCGACGCCAGCGTGATCGTGGCGGTGGTCGTGGTGAACGCCGTCGTCGGCTTCATCCAGGAGGGCAAGGCCGAGCAGGCGCTGGAAGCGATCCGCGGCATGATCGCACCCAAGGCGTCAGTGCTGCGGGACGGCCGACGCGTTTCATTGGCGGCGGCGACGCTGGTGCCGGGCGATGTGGTGCTCCTGGAGGCAGGCGACCAGGTGCCAGCGGACCTGCGCCTGTTCCGCACGCGCGCGCTGTTGATCGACGAGGCAATCCTGACGGGCGAGTCGGTTGCGGCGGTGAAGCAGGACCGGCCCGTCGATACGGATGCGCCGTTGGGGGACCGCTCCTCGATGGCCTTTTCCGGGACGCTGGTCGCGGCCGGGCAGGGGGCGGGCGTGGTGGTGGCCACCGGCGGCTCCACGCAGATCGGCCGCATCAGCCGCCTCGTCGGAGGAGTCGGCACGCTGACCACCCCGCTGCTGCGGCAGATCAACCAGTTCGGCAGCCGCTTCACTTTCGTCGCGATCGCGACCGCTGTCGCCCTCTTCGCCTTCGCGACGCTGGTGCGCGCCTATGCCTGGGACGAGGCTCTGCTGGTCGTGGTGGCGCTTGCCGTTGGAGTGGTGCCGGAGGGGCTGCCCGCCGTCATCACAATCACGCTCGCCATAGGCGTGCAGCGCATGGCGGCGCGCCACGCCATCATCCGGCGGCTACCGGCGGTCGAGACGCTGGGCTCCACCTCGGTCATCTGCTCCGACAAGACCGGCACGCTCACGCGCAACGAGATGACGGTGCGCCGCATCGTCACCGCGGACCACGAACTGGCAGTCGAAGGGGTCGGCTACGAGCCCGTCGGCGCACTCGTCCTGGCGGACGCCAGGCAGGATGCGCTTTCTCCCGTGGCGAGACAGCTCGTCCGCGGCGCGCTGCTCTGCAACGACGCGGTTCTCGTCGAGAGGGACGGCAACTGGCGCGCCGAGGGCGATCCGATGGAGGGCGCACTGGTGTCGCTCGCGATCAAGGCCAGCGTCGATCCTGACCGCTACAGGACCGGCTGGGAGCGCATCGACGAGATTCCCTTCGACGCGCAGCACCGCTTCATGGCCTCGCTGCATATCGCGCCGGGCAAGGAAAGCCGCTTCATCTTCGTGAAGGGTGCTCCGGAGCGAATCCTCGAAATGTCCGACCGTCAGGCCGGACAGGACGGAGACGGGCCTGTCGACGCGACCTACTGGGCAAACCGGATCGCCGAGATTGCCTCGCAAGGCGAGCGCGTGTTGGGCTTCGCCTGCAAGGAGGTGGCCAACGGGGCTTCACTCACCTTCGCCGAGGTCGAGCAGGGCATGCTCTTCCTCGGCATCGCCGGCTTCATCGACCCGCCGCGAGACGAGGCGGTCAAAGCCGTCGCCGAGTGCCGGTCGGCGGGTATCAGCGTCAAGATGATCACCGGCGACCACGCTATCACGGCGGCCGCCATCGCGCGGCAACTGGGCCTCGCCGACGAGCCTCAAGTCGTCACCGGTCCGGATCTGGATGCGGTGTCCGACGCGGACCTGCCGGAACTCGCCCGCCGCACCACTGTCTTTGCCCGCACCAGCCCCGAGCACAAGCTCAGGATCGTTCGGGCGCTGCAGTCGGACGGCGCGGTCGTCGCCATGACGGGAGACGGCGTCAACGATGCGCCGGCGCTCAAGCAGGCGGATGTGGGCATCTCGATGGGTCGCAAGGGCACCGAGGCCGCCAAGCAGGCCGCCGAGATGGTGCTTGTGGACGACAATTTCGCAACGATCGTCGCGGCGGTCCACGAGGGCCGCACGGTCTTCGACAACATCCGCAAGGTGATCGCCTGGACGGTGCCTACGAACGGCGGCGAGGCCGTCACCATCATCGTGGCACTTCTGGCTGGCCTCACCATCCCGATGACGCCCGCTCAGATCCTCTGGATCAACATGGTGCTTACCGTCTCCCTCGGGCTGGTCCTCGCCTTCGAGCCGGCCGAGCCCGACGTGATGCGCAGGCCGCCGCGCCCGGCCGGGACGGCGCTGCTGTCGCGCTTCCTCGTCTGGCGTATCGCCTTCGTGTCGCTGCTGTTCGTCGCGGGCTCGTTCGGCATTTTCGCCTGGGCGTTCTGGCGCGGCTTCGACATCGATACGGGCCGCACCATGGTCGTCAACACGATGGTGGTGATGGAGATCTTCTATCTCTTCAACGTCCGCTACATGCATATGCGCTCGATAAGCTGGCATGGCTTGCTGGGCACGCCGATCGTGCTCGCGGCGATCGGCGCCGTGGTCGGCGCGCAGTTCGCCTTCACCTATGCGCCTTTCATGCACGCGTTGTTCACGTCGCGGCCGATACCGCTGCTGGACGGGCTGCTGATCGTCGTCGTCGGCGTGGCCCTGATGCTGGTGCTGGAGGCGGAAAAGACCCTCATGCGCCGCTACGGCTTGCTCGAAAGGCTGGACACGCAGGCTGCGCCGAAGCCGATCGCTGTCCGAGGAGACAGGAAAAGATGAACGGAAAGACGCAGTTCAACATCTGGTACTGGGTGGCGGCCTTCGTAGGACTGATGGTCTTCCAGATGATCTTCACTACCGCCACGCAGGTGGCCCAGATTCCCTACAGCGAGTTCGAGGGCCACCTTCAGGCGGGCCGTATCGCGGAATTGCAGGTGTCGGACAACTACATGCAGGGTACGTTCCGGCAGCCGCTGGACGGCGGGCAGACCCGCTTCATAACCACCCGCGTCGAGCCGGACCTGGCAGAACAGCTGCGCCAGTACGACGTCGTCGTGACGGGGCAGGTCGAGAGCAACTTCCTGCGCGACCTGCTCTCGTGGATCGTACCGATGGCGCTGTTCATCGGCGTATGGATGTTCCTCATCCGCCGCATGGGCGGCGGAGCGGGCGGCATGCTCCAGATCGGCAAGAGCAAGGCGAAGGTTTATGTCGAGACCGACATCAAGGTCACCTTCGAAGACGTGGCTGGAGTGGATGAGGCCAAGGCGGAACTGCAGGAGATCGTCGATTTCCTGAAGAACCCGGATGAATACGGCAGGCTGGGCGGGCGCATGCCCAAGGGCGTGCTGCTGGTCGGCCCTCCCGGCACTGGCAAGACGTTGATCGCCAGGGCTGTCGCCGGGGAGGCCGGCGTGCCGTTCTTCTCCATTTCCGGTTCGGAGTTCGTTGAGATGTTCGTCGGCGTGGGCGCAGCCCGCGTGCGCGACCTGTTCGAGCAGGCGCGCGCCCGGGCGCCCGCCATCATCTTCATCGACGAGCTCGACGCGCTCGGCCGCGCCCGCGGCCTCGGCCCGGTCATGGGCGGCCATGACGAGAAGGAGCAGACGCTGAACCAGCTTCTGTCCGAGCTGGACGGGTTCGACCCCACCATCGGCGTGGTGCTGCTGGCCGCGACCAACCGGCCCGAGATACTCGATCCGGCGCTGCTGCGCGCCGGCCGCTTCGACCGCCAGGTGCTGGTCGACCGTCCGGACAAGCAGGGTCGCATCGCCATCCTGCACGTGCACATGAAAAAGGCGAAGCTTGCGCCGGACGTGGACGCGGAGAAGGTGGCCGGCATCACGCCGGGCTTCACCGGCGCTGATCTCGCCAATCTCGTCAACGAGGCTACGCTGCTCGCCACCCGCCGCAAGGCCGCCGCCGTCACCATGGACGACTTCAACAACGCGGTCGAGCGAATCGTGGCCGGGCTGGAGAAGCGCAATCGCCTGCTTAACCCGAAGGAGCGCGAGGTGGTCGCCTATCACGAGATGGGCCACGCGCTGGTGGCGCTGGCGCTGCCGGGCGTGGATGCCGTGCACAAGGTTTCCATCATCCCTCGCGGGGTGGGCGCGCTTGGCTACACGATCCAGCGCCCGACCGAAGACCGCTTCCTGATGACCCGCGAGGAACTCGAGAACAAGATGGCCGTGCTGCTCGGAGGAAGGGCGGCGGAGAAGATCGTGTTCGGGCACCTGTCGACCGGCGCGGCCGACGATCTCGCCAAGGTGACCGACATCGCCCGCGCAATGGTGACGCGCTACGGGATGTCGGAAGGGCTCGGCCATGTGGCGCTGGAAAAGAGCCAGAACCCCTTCCTGAGTCCGAATCCCTACGCTGGCTACCCGCAGGAGCGCGACTACGGCGAGGCTACGGCCGACGCCATCGACGCTGAGCTTCGCGCCATCGTCGAGCAGTCCTTCAACCGCGCCGTCAAACTGCTCACCGAGCGGCGCGACCTTCTGGAGAGGACCGCACGGCGGTTGCTTGAGAAGGAGACGCTCGACGAGGCGGAACTGAGCGTCCTGGTCTTGGTCCCGACCTCCGGCAGCAGCGGTGCCCAGGATTCGTCATCCGTCGTCCGCTCGCCGAAGCGAAGGACAGGTCCCGGCGGCAGATAGCAGGTCGTTTCCTCTACATAGGACGCGCGCCGCTACCGACCTGCACACCCCGGGCGCTGTCACGCTGCTGGCAAGGCGTCGAACCCGCGCACGAGAGCATCCACGGTGCGCGCGCAGGAGCCGATCCGCACATCGATCCCCGCCGTGGACAACCTGTCGAGATCGGGTCTGGCAATGAAACCGCATACCAGCTTGGCGATGCCGCTCGACAAGACCAGATCGCATGTCGACAGGCCGGTGCGTTTCGCGTTTGCTCGAAAAACCCGTGTCCTCGCGCCGGGGTCGACGACCAGCAAGCCATCGCACTTGGAGAAGAAAGGACTGAGCATCATCCTCCGCTGGCTACGGGCGACAAGGATGCCGACCCGGTGAGGCCGGTCAGGCAAAAGAGAGGCTGCCGATGCCATCGTTGACCTGCGGGAGCGGTAATCTCTGGCGGTAAGGTATGGAACGTCGGTCGCCCGCACCTTAACCTCGATCAAGCATTCGCTCGATCCTGCGGCACGCCCGCCCTGATGATCCGGATTGAAGGCGTAGCGCATGCAGCAGGCCCGTGCTTGACCTGCATCAAGGTGGCCCAGGATGTGTTATGCACTACTACGCGTCCAGACGCCCGCCCGTCAGCGCGCGTCTGAGGGCGAAGGTGCAGTCATATGCTCAGGTTTCTGGCATTGCTGATCGTCTGTGTGGCCTCCTTCCTGATGCAGGGGGAGCCTGCGGCCGCCCACGAAAAGCGGTCATCGCTGCTTCAAGCTGTCGTGTCGGCCCCGATGGGAAACGCTGCCGTCAGCGTGTCGCCGAACGAGACAGGTGACTGTCCGTCCGGCCAAGCCTGCTGCGTGGCCGCCTGCACGCCCTGCCAGGCGCCGCTGTTCGGCGATCGGACCGAACCCGTAACGCCGCCGGTCGACGTTTCGTCGGTTCCGATCTCTCCGGAAGAATTCCCGCAATCGAACCTTCCTGATCGGGATCCGCCCGTTCCCAAGGCATAGCGTCGTCCAGTCGCCTGGCTCGAGCCTTGCGCCAGCCTTGCCTCGGCAGGGCGGCCAATGCGGAGCGCTTCTGTTCGCGCGGGATTCGCCCGAGTGCGGCGCCGCCGGCCGGACCGCGAGTCAGGGACCTTCATCCAACATCAAAATTGACAGGCCGAATGCGGCCCTGAACGGGCATGGCACCCGGAGGTGTAATGTGAACTGGCATCGAGCGTCTTTACCCAAAGAGACTGCCCGGTCGATCCGCCGCGACGATTGGGAAATCATCGAACGCGGATGGAATGGACCACGTCTTAGTGAATTGCCGCCGCTGGAGGCGCCACGCGCATCGGGCGTGCCGGCTTCGGATTTGAACGGGCGCGCGCGGCGCGGCAGCAGAGGAGATGACGGCGGGTCTTGGATCGCGCCGTCGTCGGCGGATCAACATCGGCTGGTGTCCCGGTATCGTGCCGGGGACCGGAAGATCGAGGCTGGGCGGGACCTGTTCAGCATTGGTTCCAGCGGCGGGGCGATCTTCAACCTCCTCGACGGATGGGTGGCGCTCTACACCCTGCTCGAAGACGGGCGGCGACAGATCGTGCAGTTTGCCTTGCCCGGCGCGGTGCTAGGCATCCTTCCGTCGAAACGCGCGCAGGCGACATTCGGAGCCCAGGCGTTGACCGACGTCGTGGTTTCCGTGATCCCGGCCGCCGTGCTGGCTTCCTTCTCGCGCGACGAGCCGGAGATCACCATGCGGCTGGCACGTTCCTTGGCGCGCGACTGCAGCATGGCCTACGACCGCATGACGAGCATCGGTCGGCGCTCGGCGCGGGAACGTGTGGCGCATCTCCTTCTGGAGCTGTTCACCAGATACCGGGCGCAATGGCCGGGCACGCGAATCGAGGAGATGGCCCTCCCTCTCACGCAGGAGCAGATCGGTGACGCGACGGGTCTCACTTTCGTCCACGTCAACCGGGTGCTCAGCGCCATGCGCAAGCAGGGAGTTGTCGAGTTCCATTACCGTCGCCTTCGGATACTCGACCCCGATCGTCTGATCGAGGTGGCCGGAGTCGATCCGCAGATGGCACTCTCCTGGCTTGAGGGGCGGTCGCCCGGGTAGAGGCTCAGCGGGCGGCAACCCATTGGACTCAACCACGGGCGCCTTAAGGCCCAGGCGCCTGTCCCTCGGTATCGGGCGGCGCCACGACGATAGCTCCACGCTCGACAAGCACGATGCCCGCGAGCGAAAGCGCCAGGCCTGCGATCATTGGCGCGCTGGCGTGCTCGCCGAAGTACGCGATCCCGATGGCGAGGGCGATGAATGGCGTAAGAAAGGTGAACGCGTTCGCTCGGCCGAGCGGCACGCGACCAAGGAGCCAGAACCAAAGCCAATACGCCATCGCCGTCCCCGGAAGCGCGAGCCCGAGCAGGGCTAGCAGGAACATGGGAGACAACACAGTCTCGGAGGGGCGCTCGAACAAGAGCGCCATGACGGCAAGCGGAACCGCTCCCAGGAGCAGCTGAGCGGCCATCGCCACGAGCGGGTCGAGACGGTTGCTGACGGCTTTCATCAAGACGTTGCCGAACGCGATGCCGACAGCGGCGATGATGACGTAGGCAAGTCCGGCAGGGAACCCCGGAGCACCCGCAAGGCCCAGTTGCGGAAGGCTGACGACGACGATGCCAAGGAAGCCGAGACCGAGTCCGAGATACTGCAGGCGGCCAAGTCCCTCGTGCAGCAATACGAGCGCGAGAATGGCAGCGATCAGGGGCTGGCTGTTGGTGACTACGGTTGCCAGACCGGGCGAGACGAACTCGGCCGCATGGAACATCCCGAAATACGCCACCGTGGTCGATCCGAAGCCAATGCCGCCAAGCGCGACCCATGCGCGGAAGTCCGGAGGCCATGGCCGGCGCAACACAGCCGCGATCAACGCCAGGGAGATTCCCGCAACGATCGCGCGGAGGGCGGCGAACGTAAGGTGCGGGACATGAGCCAGTCCCATGGTGATCAAGGGGTAGCAGAGTGCGTTGAGGACGGCGACCAGCACGAGCAGGGGAGTGAAGCGCATGATCTGCCTGTCAACCGCGTCAGAGGTCAGCCCGACGCGGCCGCATGCGCAGCGCGGATTTGTTCGCCCTTTTCGCAATGGCAGTCGAGAAATCCGTGGACGGGGCAGGTCCGGCACATCTCTTCCAGGCGTTTCCGCAATGCCTGCCGTCCGCGGTGGAGCCGGACCGTGACGTTGTTGAGCGACGTGCCCAGGCTCGTCGCCAGCCGGTCGCGTGGTTCGCCGAGAATGTCGGCGCGCCAAACGATGTCGGAGTACTCGGGCTTCAGCGTCGGCAACAGCCTATAGAGGCAGTTGCAGACCGCTGCATCGAGTTCGGGATCCGGATCGACGGGGTGGTTGTCGAGGCTCTCCTGGTCGACGTCGACCTCCCGACGGCGCCTGCGCGTCGCGCGCCTCTGGTGATCGACGATCGTCGTGGCGAGAACCCTTCCCAGCCATCCGCGCACAGTCCGTACGTCCCGGAGCTGCGCCGCGCGCTCCAGCGCGCGCACCGAGAAAGCCTGCAGGACCTCCTCGGCCTCGTCGCGATCACGGAGACGCATGCTGAGGAACTGGAGCAGTTCCTCGCGGGCCTCGACGAGCGCCCTTTGGACGGCTGCGTCGTGGGGCTTGACTGCATCGCCTTCGTCAGAGTCCTGACGCTGATCTCGGCCCTTCGCCATCTTTCCTCGTTTGACCAGGATGTACCCATCGGCCTCACTCGATCATAAAAGGGCATGGGTCGCTCTCGATCCTTAATCCAGATCAAGGTTTCGGGCTGCTGTCTGCCGCAGTTTCCCTGACGGATACGGCAGCGACGACTTCGACATCTGACGTCGATCCCGGATGCTCGCCGAAATGCGAGGGAGTCGCTTGACCTTCCCCCTGCTGGAAGCTGCAGGCTTGTTCAAGCAAACGAGGCCGTGAGATGATCAAGCTCAACGTTCCGGACATGACCTGTGGCCACTGCGAGGCAGCCATCCGCAAGGCTGTAAAGTCGGTCGACCCTTCGGCAGACGTGAGGGTCGACCTCCCGGCACGAACCGTAGAAGTGCGAGGCGAGGCTGGTCCAGACGACCTGCGCGCCGCCATTGCCGCAGAAGGCTATGTCACGGAAGCCGCCTAGATCAGCAGCGCCAATCCATTGGGCGCAGCTGCCTGCGTGTGCTGTTCGGTTCCTCCGCCGCGGCGTGTAGAGCATCGTCGCCGTTTGATCCAGCACAAGCGGCTGCGTCAGGAAATGGCCTAAGCTGACCTCAGATGGAAGGATAGGCACTCTTGAGCTCGCAGACCGGACCAAAAGCCACCAGAGGAAGGCGCCGCAGCGCGCCCTCGTGGGGTGCTTTGGCGATTGCGATGCTGCTGGCCTTCACGTTTTCCATCGGAACGGCGCATGCTTTCGCCGGGACGCACGCCAACGCTGCCGGTTGGCAGAGTTCCCATGCGGTGTCCGTCAAAGCTGATCAACATGTGCAGGGAGTACCCTGTGACGATCATGAAGCCGATGCGAATACGGGCGACGGCTGTTGCCTGTTGTCCGCTCCGTGCGCCTTCTGCGCGCCCTTGGCCGACCCTTCAATAGCCGTGCCGACTCCTTTGAAGGTCAGCTTCGGTCTCGAGACCGAAAGGCTGGCTTCCGGCATATCCGAACTGCAGCTTCGCCCTCCGAGACTCCTGGCACACCAGAGCGCGCGCGCCGCCTAAGGGGTTCGTGCGCAGCAATGCAACCGGCGGCCGACCGGCCGCAGCGAATCTTGGAGTCCTGAAATGAACAGAATCTCACGCCGCCAATTCCTGGCGTCCGCGACCGCTTTCGGCGTCGCGGGCATGGCCGCCTCCTTCGGGCCAGGCCAACGCGATGCCTTTGGAGCGCCCGTTGCCACCATACGGGCACAGCGCCGGACAATCGAAGTGCACGGACGCGCGGCCACCGTGCTTGGGCTGCTCCGGCCCGACGGAACCCACGGGCTTGTGCTCGATGCCGGGTCCGATTTCGCGGTCCGACTGGAAAACGCCCTCGACGCGCCGACCCTCATCCACTGGCATGGCCTGACGCCTCCCTTCGGCCAGGATGGCGTGCCGGACCTGCCGCAGCCTTTGCTTGGCCCTGGCGAGGTCTACGACTATCTATTCCCGCTCGACACGCCTGGCACCCACTGGATGCACGCCCACACGCTGCAGGAACAGCAGCTGCTGGCGGCGCCCCTGATCGTGAGAGATCCCGCCGAGTCCTCGCTCGATGAGCAGGAGGTGGTGGTTCTTCTGCACGACTTCAGCTTCAGGAGCCCGGAAGAGCTGCTAGCCGGCCTGACAGGCGGGACCGGCATGGTGGGCCATGGCTCCGCGTCCGGGCACGGTGCCGGACATGGAGCGGAAATGGCGTCCGCGGAGGCCGTCTCGATGGATATCAACGATATCGAGTACGACGCCTACCTCGCCAACGACCGCACGCTGGAAGACCCCGAAGTCTTCCGGATTGATCGGAACGGCACGGTCCGCTTGCGGCTGATCAACGGAGCGACGGCGACGGCCTTCTGGATCGACACCGGCGAATTGCAAGGCGAGGCGATCGCGGTCGACGGAAATCCCGTGGTCCCGGTGGAGGGGCGCCGCTTTCCGTTGGGGATGGGCCAGCGGATCGATCTCCGGCTCCGGATGCCGGCGGAGGAGGGCGCCTGGCCGATATTCGCCGACCGCGAAGGGGCCGTCCAGCGGACCGGCTTCGTGCTCGCCACTGCGGGAGGCGCCGTGAAGCGGTTCGCGTCTGCAGCGGAACGCCCTTCCGCAGCGATCGACCTGACGTTCGAGACCGGCCTTCGATCCGTCCTCCCTGCCAAGGTCACTGGCCCCAGCCGACGCAAGCAGGTCGTCCTTGGTGGTGACATGGCGAAATACACCTGGACGCTTAATGGGAAGGTCTGGGGGTCTCACGAGCCGATCGAGGTAACCAAGGGCGAACGTGTCGAGATCGTCATGCGAAACGACAGCATGATGGGGCACCCGATGCACCTGCACGGCCATCACTTCCAGGTGGTCGAGATCGACGGGACGAGGATAGCAGGCGCGGTACGCGATACCGTCTGGCTGCCTCCGCAAGGGGCGGTGACCGTCGCTTTCGAAGCGGACAATCCCGGCGAGTGGGCATTCCATTGCCACCACCTCTACCACATGGCGACGGGCATGATGACGACCGTCCGCTACGTCGGCTGAAATTCAGGAGAAGACGATGAACAAGAACATCAAGGCACAGCCCGGATCGGCGGCGATGGCCGCCGCCCTGGATACGCACCGGTGGCGAATCCTTGCCGCTGCGATGGCGACCGCGTCCGTGCTGGCGCTCCTCATGCCGTTCGCAGAACAGGCAAGGGCGGAGACCGCGCACGCGGGCTTTGTCTACACTGCAGACGAGCACGGGAACTCCGTCAGCCGGATAGACCTCGCGTCAGGCAAGGTCGACATCGTTCCGGTCGCCGTCACGCCGCACAACGTCGAGTTCGTGCCGAAGGCGAACAAGGTTCTCGCGGTGGGCACGCCTGTGCAGGACGACAATGGCCACGGACACGGCGAGGCCGAGGACAGGCCTCTGAGAAAGGCGAGGCTATATCGCAAGGATGCCGTGGAGGCATTCCGCCGCGGATACGTGTCGTCGACGGAGGCTGCCACGATCCTTCGCACCCATGCGCGCATCGTGCATCATGAGCTCCGATGGGAAGGAATCCGGGCTTCGCTGCCGTTGCCTCCCGAGCGCTTGGAGGCGTACCTCCACAGGAAGAGCGCCCTGAAATGGTTCCTTCGCGCGGAGGTCGAGGCCCTGGCGTTGAGGGGAGGGATCACGCGAAGGATAAAGAGGGTTCCGCGAACAGGAAATCCGGTTGCGGTGAGCAAAGCCAGTTCGGATCCGGGAAGCAATTCCGCAACCCTTTCAGGGTAGCGTGCGTCCAGGAGGAGCCGTTGCATGCGGGCGCCGTATTCGAACCTTCAGATCGCCATCCATTGGGCAGTCGTCTCCATGATCCTCGTGCAGTGGCTCACGGCGGGTGCTATTCCGCGCACGCACAATCCGCTCCTTCCGGCCGCGCCCGTGGACCTGTTTCTGCATGCGGTCCACAACTACAATGGAATTGCGATCGGCTGCCTCGTCCTCGTCCGGATTGCACTGCGGTTGTCGCGGGGCACCGACGGACCACAGCCTCGCCGCATTCCGATGGAACTGGCGGCGCTCGCGGTTCACTGGGGCATCTACGCCTCCCTGGTCGGACAGGCCGCGACGGGGTTCATCGCCTCGTATCTTTGGGGACCGGCGGCGGGTGTCCACAAAGCGATCTGGAACGTCACCCTCGTTCTGATCGCTTTGCATGTGACGGCTGCCGCCTGGCATGGCTTTCGGCGCGACGGCGTGGTCGGCCGGATGCTGCCCCTATGGACGAGAACGATCAGCGACGAGCGTCAGCGTCCCGTTCGTTGAGGAGGTCGTGGCGTCGACGGATGTCATCCGGCCATTGCGCCTTGATGAAGGAAAGCACGGCAATGATCTCGTCGTCGTCAAGAACGCCTTCGAACGCAGGCATCCGCGTCTTGTAATCCGGCAGGTTCGCCGCGACCCCCACGCCAACCTTTGTGATGTCAAAGAGAAGGCGATCGGGATGATGCCAGGTGTGCCCGGTGGCGTCGTGTGGTGGTGCGAGGGCAAAGCCTTCGGCGTCGCGGCGCTGCCAGTCCTCTGCCTGCCCCTCTAGCGACGCGCCATGACATGATGCGCAATGGATGGCGTACAGCTTCGAGCCTGTGGCAACGACCGAGGCCTCGTCCGGCTTCAGGATCCCGGGGGGCGATGATCGGGCCATCCCCCATACGCCGAGAGCGACAGCAATCGCCAAACCCGTCGCAATCAATCCGATGGCACGGAGCGTCATGCGACGCATCCAGGATCGCTAGTGCTCAAGGTTGCAGCGCTTTTCTG
Source organism: Aquibium carbonis (assembly GCF_003970795.1). GTDB lineage: Bacteria > Pseudomonadota > Alphaproteobacteria > Rhizobiales > Rhizobiaceae > Aquibium > Aquibium carbonis. The sequence continues at coordinate 42,530 of NZ_RWKW01000055.1, forward strand.
GCCCAAGCAGATCAACTCACCCTCGCCAGCACGCTGAACTGGAACGCCTGCGTCGATCCCCAAGGGGTCTGATGCTCATGCCGCACACTGTTCACGAGCATAAACCGCGGACCGAGCGTCGCGGCGAGGGTTTCAGGGCTGTAGCGCTGCACTGGCAGCCCGCTGCAGCGTTCCGGACCGTCAAGGGCGAAGGTCGCGATGATGGCGTGTCCGGTAACTGAAAGCGCAGCGTTGAGCGTCTCGACATAGGCGGCCCGGTCCGCCTCGTCGGTGAGGAAGTGGAACGCTGCGCGATCATGCCAGACGTCGTATCGCCGTCCGGGTTTCCAGGACGTCACGTTGGCAACGATCCACTCGACGCGATCGGCCTCGCTCCCCGTAGCAGCCTGGGACCGGGTAATCGCCTCCCCCGACAGGTCGAGCACCGCGACGTGTCCGAACCCCAGCCGAAGAGCATGGGTGGCGAGGCGTGACGCCCCGCCACCCACGTCGATCAATGAACCCTTCGGTCCCGGCAAGGCCTTGATCAAATCCAGCGAGACCGTTGGCGTCTCCTCGAACCAGCTGACGCCAGTCTCGCCCTTGTGGACATAGGCCTCGCCCCACTGTCGGCGGTCGACGGGGTCGCTGGGATACACAGCCAGTTCTCTACTTGCGGTTCTTCTCCAGCCAAGCCTGCATTTCCGCGATCTCACGTTCCTGAGCGGCGATGATCGCCTCGGCCAAGAGTTTTGTATCGGGATCGGTGCCGTGTTCAAGCGCGACCTTCGCCATGTCGATCGCACCCTGGTGATGCGGGATCATCTTGAGACGGAAGTCGACGTCCGCGTTGCCCGTATATTCGACGGCCATGCCCTGCATCATGTCCATGTCGGCCTGCTTGAAGGCTTTGGTGGATTCGGAGTCGCCGTCGGCGGGCATCATCGATTCCATCATGGACTGCATCTGGTCCATGTTCATCATCATGCCGCCACCGTGACCGCCGTGGTTCATCTGCGCCCAGGCGACAGCAGTCACCGCGGTCAGCGCGGCTGCCGCCGCGATCGTCTTCAATGTCTTCATGATAGTCTCCTTTGGCATCCTGTCGGGACCGTCGGCAATACGCGCGGGCGGTCCTGGACTCCGTCCGGGGGACGGCATGTGACGAATGTCCGCCTTCCAGCAGGTGGAAGGTCAAGCCCAAGATAGTGCTTGACCTTCCAGTAACTGGAGGCGCGAACGTACGCCATCTGAACAGGAGGCGACGACCATGCCCTCTCACGACCACCATGCCCATCACGCAGCTGCGCCGAACGCCGAAGGAGAGATCGTGCGCGATCCGGTCTGCGGGATGACGGTCGACCCGGGGGCAGGCAAGCCGAGTGCCGAGCACGAGGGACGCGTGTTTCACTTCTGCAGCGCTGGCTGCCGCACCAAGTTCATGGCTGAACCGGAGTCCTACCTGACTGCTACCGATCCGGTCTGCGGCATGGACGTGGATCGCGCGTCCGCCAGACACTTCCATCGCCACGACGGCGACAAGTTCTATTTCTGCTCGGCGGGCTGCAAGGGCAAGTTCGAGGCCGAGCCGGCGCGCTATCTCGGCGATCGGCGCGCCCCGGCGCCGATGCCCAAGGGCACGCAGTACACCTGCCCGATGCACCCGGAGATCGTGCGCGACAAGCCCGGCTCCTGCCCGATCTGCGGCATGGCGCTCGAGCCGATGGGCGTGCCGACAGGCGACGAGGGTCCTAACCCGGAGCTCGTCGACTTCACACGCAGGTTCTGGGTCTCCGCTGTCCTGTCGCTGCCGCTGCTCGTCGTCGCGATGGGCCCAATGCTGGGCGTTCCGGTTCGCGAGTGGATCGGCGAGCCGCTTGCGGCATGGCTGGAGTTGCTGCTCGCGACGCCCGTCGTGCTGTGGGCCGCGATCCCGTTCTTCCACCGTGGCTACGAGTCCTTCATCAACCGAAGCCCGAACATGTGGACGCTGATCTCGATCGGCGTCGGCACGGCCTATCTCTACAGTGTCGTGGCCACCTTCTTTCCTGGCCTCTTCCCGCACCAGTTCCGGGGACATGGCGGGTCGGTGCCAGTCTACTTCGAGGCGGCCGCCGTCATCGTCGCGCTCGTCTTCCTAGGCCAGGTGCTTGAACTGAGGGCACGCGAGCGAACCGGGTCGGCGATTCGCGCGCTGCTCGATCTCGCGCCGAAGACCGCGCGCCGCATCGCCGCCGACGGTTCCGAGGCCGATGTGCCCCTGGACGAGGTCAAGCAGGGCGACCGCCTGCGCGTTCGCCCTGGGGACAGCGTTCCCGTCGACGGCAAGGTCGTCGAAGGCCGCACGTCGATCGACGAATCCATGATCACGGGTGAACCCGTGCCAGTGGAGAAGACGCTGGGCGACGCGGTTACCGGAGGAACTCTCAATCGCAACGGCACGCTCGTGATCACCGCCGAGCGCGTCGGGTCCGAGACGATGCTGTCGCGGATCGTCGAGATGGTCGCCAAGGCCCAGCGCTCGCGTGCGCCGATCCAGGGGCTCGCCGATCGCGTCTCGTACTATTTCGTGCCGACTGTGGTGCTGGTTGCCATCCTTGCCTTCGTCGTCTGGGCCCTGTTCGGTCCCGAACCCAGCATGGTGTTCGCCATCGTGTCGGCCGTGTCGGTCCTCATCATCGCCTGTCCCTGCGCGCTCGGCCTCGCCACGCCGATGTCGATCATGACGGCGACCGGGCGCGGCGCCCAGGCAGGCGTGCTGATCAAGGACGCGGAGGCACTGGAGCGCTTCGCCAGCGTCGACACGCTCATCGTCGACAAGACGGGCACACTGACCGAAGGTCGTCCGAGACTGACGGACGTAATTCCGGCCGAAGGATTCCATGCAGGCCAGCTTCTCTCGCTTGCCGCCTCGCTCGAGCGCGGCTCGGAGCATCCGCTGGCCGAGGCGATCGTCGAAGGCGCATCTGAGCGCGGCGCGACGGTGCATTCGGCCTCCGAGTTCGAGGCGGTCACGGGCAAGGGCGTCAGCGGCACCGTGGAGGGCCGGAAGGTGGCGCTCGGGAATGCCGCCATGATGGCGGACCTTGGCGTCGCCATCGACGGCATCGTCGGACAGGCCGACGCCTTGCGCGCCGAGGGAAAGACCGCAATGTTCGTTGCCGTCGATGGAGCAGTCGCCGGCTTCGTCGCGGTCGCCGATCCGGTCAAGGCAACGACCGTGGAGGCGATCCGTGCCCTGCACGACACGGGCCTCCGCATCATCATGGCCACCGGCGACAATGAGCGAACCGCAAGGGCCGTCGCATCGAAGCTCGGCATCGACGAGGTGCGCGCCGACATGCTGCCGGACGGCAAGCAGCAGCTCATGGAAGAGCTCCAGGCCAAGGGGGCGAAGGTCGCGATGGCGGGAGACGGCGTCAACGACGCGCCAGCGCTCGCGGCAGCCGATGTCGGCATCGCCATGGGGACCGGCGCGGACGTCGCGGTCGAGAGCGCGGGCATTACTCTCGTGAAGGGCGATCTCAACGGTATCGTGCGGGCGCGCACGCTGGCCCAGGCGACGATCCGCAACATCAAGCAGAACCTCTTCTTCGCCTTCGTCTACAACGCGCTCGGCGTGCCCGTCGCAGCAGGCGTCCTCTATCCCGTCTTCGGCACGCTGCTCTCACCCATGATCGCGGCGGCCGCGATGAGCCTTTCGTCCGTATCCGTCATCGCCAACGCGCTCAGGCTGCGCACCGTGCGGCTCGGCTGAACCCATCAGGGAGAACTCGCCATGAACATCGGCACCGTCTCGGTAAAGTCCGGCCTCCCGGCCAAGACAATCCGCTACTACGAGGACATCGGCCTGATCAGGCCGGATCGTCGCGACAACGGCTATCGCGATTATTCGATGGAGGACGTGCATCGGCTGCGCTTCCTCCAGCGCTCGCGCAGCTTGGGCTTCTCCGTTGAGGAATGCCGACAGCTTCTGTCGCTCTACAGCGACCGTGACCGTGAGAGCGCCGAGGTGAAAGCGCTCGCATCGACGAAACTCAGCGAGATCGAGCGCAAGATCGTGGAGCTCCAGGGCCTGCGCGACATGCTCAGGCACCTCGTCGCCAATTGCCATGGAGACAACAGGCCGGAGTGCCCGATCATCGACGGGCTGTCGGGCAAGGCTCCCGTTCACTAACGCGGCAAGGCCGAGGATTCTGCGCCATGACGAACCCAAAGAAAGGACATGGCGCTGCGGTGAGCGATCCACGTTCGCTCATAAACGCCCCGGAGCTCCCGGTGACGATGTTCTCCTTCCTGTTGCACTTCGTCTGGGAGTTTCTGCAGGTGCCGACCTATGCGGGCATGGCAGAGATGGCGCACTGGCAGGGCATCAAGCTCTGCACGTCCGCGACCATCGGTGACGTGGGGTTCGCCCTGACAGCATTCTGGACTGCCAGCCTCGTCGCGAGGACACGTCACTGGATCGGCGACCAGGTCGCGCTTCCGGTTCTCGTCTTCCTCGGGACGGGGATCGCGCTGACCGTCGGCTTTGAGTTCTACTACACCCAGGTCACCCAGCGCTGGACCTATTCGGACCTGATGCCGCTCGTTCCCCCATTCGGGACGGGGTTGAGCCCGCTCCTCCAGTGGATTGTGATCCCGCCGCTAGTTCTGTGGCTCAGTCGACGATACCGGGCCAGCAGTGCTGCCCGGTAGAACTGCGAGTGATCACGTTCCCTCATCTTCGCCCTCATCCGGCCGTTGATGCTTGACTTACGGATGCAACATATGGCGGAAGTGAAGGTATGAAGGATTCGATCAGGCATAGCGGAGTGAGGGGGGCGGTCGTTCGCGCGCTTTTCGCCGTCGCCATGCTCGTCGTTTCCTCGCTTCAGCCCGGCATGGTCGCAATGGCCAAGTCGGCGATGCATCCCGCGCAGACCGAAACGCTGCAGCAGATCGAAGACCACGACCACGATGCCGCTCACGGCGATCATGCCGTCGAACAGCCATCGTCTGCAAATGACGCGAGCCATCACGGCGGCACGACGACCGCGGACCTCTGCTGCGACATGCACTGCATGCCCGCAACCGGAGTGCCGCCCTGCTGGTCCGATCTCGCGCATCCGCCCTCAGGAGCATTCGGTCGTGTCGCATCCGGTGCTTTGACACCGGGCGAGACGCACGGTCTGATCCGGCCTCCCCGAACCTGACCTGACCCGGAGCGCCGTGTGGCGCTGAGGCACCCGTGCGTCCGCGCGCGGTCATCCATCCCGTCAGGTTCAAGGTTTCACATGCGAATTCCAGCGATCGCGGCGCTCTTGGCGTCGCTCTCAGCAGCAGGCTGCGTGGCATCTCCGCCGCCCAACGTGCTGCCTGTCTTCAACCCATCCGATCCTGTCATGGGACTGCGGGATGCCCGGTACACTCCCGTCCTCGGCGATTTCCATCCCCGGCGGCCGACGGGGCCTGAGAACTGGCGGCGGCTGAACGACAACCTGTCGCCCGCGAGCCGGGGAGCAGGCTCATGAGGCGCGCAGTACGCAGCATCGCCGCGCTCGTGGCGCCTCTCGTCGTCTCGGCCTGCGTCACTACCGCGGACGGCTTGGACGATCCGCTCGCCGGCTTCCAGACCGTTTCGGCCAAGACCGCTTCGGTGACGGGCAAGCAAACCGTCTGGGTCCAGTCCAGCGGCGAGGCCCGCGCCCTCGCGGAGCGGGTCACCGCGCTGGTCAGGGGAAAGACGCTCGGACCGGACCTCGCCGTGCAGGTCGCGCTCCTCAACAACAAGGGACTGCAGGCCGCCTATGCCGACGTCGGCATGTCATCGGCCGAGCTGTGGCAGGAGTCTCTGCTGGTCAACCCGCGCGTTTCGGTCGGCATCATGGGGATCAACGCCGGACGCACCGTCGAGACCGCTGTCGTCTCGAACATCCTGGCTCTGGCGACACGGCCCCGCCGCATGGCTGTCGCGGACGCTCGCTTCAGGCAAGCGCAGTTGAGGGCCGCCGAGGCGACGCTAAGGCTCGCCGCGGACACACGCCGGGCCTGGATAGATGCCGTCGCTGCCTGGGAGCGGGTAGCCTACCTCAACCGGGCTCAGGCGGCCGCAGACGCCGCGTCGGCGCTGGCAGAGAAACTCGGACAGACGGGAGCGTTCACAAAGACCGGGCAGGCCCGCGAGCACGTCTTCTACGCCGAACTCGCAGGACAGACGGCAGAAGCCAGGCTGCAGGCACGCATGGCGAAGGAGGCGTTGACGCGGCTGATGGGCCTCTGGGGCTTCGACGTCGACTACAAGGTGCCAAACGCGCTCCCCTCGCTTCCTGCCAACCCGCTGGCCCGCAAGGATATCGAGGCGCAAGCGCTCAGGAACCGTGTCGACCTGGAGATCGCGAAGCTCGAACTCGAGGCGCTCGCGCTGTCCTACGGGCTCACCGAGGCGACCCGCTACGTGTCGGACCTCGAACTCGTGACCGGAGCCGAGATCGAGCGTGAGGAAACCGAGGACGGCAGCACCGAGACGAAGGTCTCGCTGAACGCCGAACTCGAGTTCGTCATTCCGATCTTCGACAGCGGGCAGGCCCGCATGCGCAAGGCGGAACTGGCCTACATGCAGGCCGCCAACCTGCTGGCCGAGCGCGCGGTCAACGTCCGCTCCGAGGCCCGCAGCGCATACGATGGATACCGCTCCACCCACGACATCGCGCGGCACTACCGTGCCAACGTGGTGCCTCTTCGCACGACGATCGAGGAGGAGTCGCTCCTCACCTACAACGGCATGATCACGAACACCTTCGAGCTTCTGGCAGACACCAGGGCGAAGGTGAATTCGATCATGCTTTCCCTCAACGCCAAGCGCCAGTTCTGGCTGGCTGACGTCAATCTCGGCACCGCCGTCCATGGCGGAGGCGGCAGCGCTCCCGCGGGCGGCGGTGCCGAGACGGCGGCTGCCGAAGACGGCGGCGGCGGACACTGACCAGGAGAACGAGACAATGATCACCAGAAGACAGATCCTCGGAGGTGGCGCGTTCCTGGCGAGCGCCGCGGCATGGTCGAAGACGTCGGCCATGGGACTGCCCGACGCGCCCGTCATGGAATCGCCGGACATGCAGCCGCCGATCTTTCCGTCGAGCGGTCCTGACTACCAGCCCGTCGTCACCCTGAACGGCTGGACGCTGCCGCACCGAATGACCGGTGGAGTGAAGGAATTCCACCTCGTCGCCGAGCCCGTCGAGCGGGAACTCGGACCCGGCATGACGGCCTATCTGTGGGGCTACAACGGCCAGTCCCCCGGCCCGACAATCGAGGCCGTGGAAGGCGACCGGGTCCGCATCTTCGTGACCAACAGGCTTCCGGAACACACGACGATCCACTGGCATGGCATGATCCTGCCCTGCGGCATGGACGGAGTCACAGGCTTGACCCAGCCCGGCATCCCGCCCGGCAAGACCTTCGTCTACGAGTTCGATCTCGTGAAGAGCGGGACCTTCATGTACCACCCGCACGCCGACGAGATGGTCCAGATGGCCATGGGCATGATGGGCTTCTTCGTCATCCATCCGAAGGACCCTGCGCTGCACCGCGTCGACCGGGACTTCGTCTTCCTGCTCAACGCCTTCGACATAGAGCCGGGCTCCTACGTGCCCCGGGTCATGGAGATGACCGACTTCAATCTGTGGACCTGGAACAGCCGGGTGTTCCCCGGCATCAGCCATCTGGTGGTCAACAAGGACGACCGGGTACGGGTGCGGGTCGGCAACCTCACCATGACCAACCACCCGATCCACATGCACGGCTACGACTTCGAGGTGACGTGCACGGACGGAGGCTGGGTGAGGCCGGAAGCCCGCTGGCCCGAAGTCTCGATCGACATCCCGGTCGGCGCGATGCGCGCCTACGAGTTCGACGCAAAGTATCTCGGCGACTGGGCGATCCACTGCCACAAGTCGCACCACACGATGAACGCCATGGGTCATGACGTCCCGACCTTCATCGGCGCGGACAAGACCGAGGTCTCCCGGAAGATCCGCACCGTCCAGCCTGAATACATGGCCATGGGCAACCGCGGCATGGCGGACATGGGCGAGATGGAGATGCCGCTCCCCGACAACACCATCCCCATGATGACGGGCTGGGGGCAGTTCGGCGCGATCGAGATGGGCGGCATGTTCTCCGTCGTGAAAGTCCGCGAAGGCATTTCGGCCAACGATTACGCCGATCCGGGTTGGTACGAGCACCCGGAAGGCACCGTCTCCTACGAATGGACGGGCGACGTCCCGGCTCCGGCGAAGGCGGCAGGGGGCGAAACCGTCGCTCCGGCGGCCAAGCCCGGCGACCACTCAGACCACTGAATCAACCAGCAACAAGGACCAAGACATGAAGACGACCACTGCAGCACTCGCAGCCCTCCTTGCCCTCACGGGCGGCGCGCTCGCGGCCGGAAGCCACGCCGGAGGGCATGGCGAGGCGGGCATGATGGCGATCGGCAAGCCGGGCATCGCCGCCGACGCTTCGAGAACCGTCACGATCACGATGATGGAACGGGACGACGGCGGCATGGTGTTCGAACCCGCCTCGCTCGCCGTCTCCGAAGGCGAGACCCTTAGGCTGAAGTTCGTGAACAAGGGCGAACTCGACCACGAGTTCGTGATGGACGTTCACGACGGCATCATGGAGCACAAGGAACTCATGGAGCGCTTCCCCGAGATGGAGCACGACGACCCGAACTCGATCCGGCTCGCGCCGGGCGCGACAGGCGAGATCGTCTGGACTTTCGCGTCGGCGGGCGACTTCGGGTTCGCCTGCCTGATACCCGGCCACTACGACTCCGGCATGAAGGGCGACATCAGCGTCCGCCACTGAACCAGCAACACGGAAAGGAAGACGACATGACGAAGACAAGCATCCTGATCACTGCGGCCGCGGCACTCGCTCTCGGAACCGCGGCGGCAGCCGCGCAAGAATATACGTCCGGCGAGGTGACCAAGATCGACGCCGGGCAGAAGAAGCTCACCATCAAGCACGGCGAACTCACGAACCTCGACATGCCCGCGATGACGATGGTCTTCGTGGTGGCCGAGGATTCGATGATCGAGGAGGTCGAGGTGGGTCAGAAGATCGAATTCACCGCCGACCGGGTCAACGGCCGCATCACGGTCACCGACATCAAGTAGGATGTCAGGGCGCGGGCAGACATGCCCGCGCCCTGACCGGAGATCGAGATAATGATGGAAAACGGCATGGACGGCGGCATGATGTGGGGCATGGGACTGTGGGGCCTCGTCGGCCTCGTGGTAGCCGCCCTCGTGATCGCCGCTCTCGTGAAATACGTGTTCTTCAGATAGGAGACGGACGATGAAGACATTCAACAGGCTTGCCCGCGCCGCGGCCTTCACGGCCCTGGCGCTGATCAGCCAGGCGGCCTGGGCCGCGGGATCGATCAAGGTCCTGAAATCCGCCTCTTGCGGATGCTGCGTGGCGTGGGGCAATCACATGCGAGAAGCGGGCTTCACGGTCGCCGAGCGTGACCTGCCGCTGGCGGACCTCAACGCCGCCAAGGTGGAAGCCGGACTGAAGCCCGGCCAGACATCCTGCCACACGGGACATATCAACGGCTACGTCATTGAGGGCCATGTGCCCGCGCGCGAGGTCAAGCGCCTGCTCGAAGAGCGGCCGGATGCGATCGGGCTGACGGTTCCCGACATGCCCTACGGTTCGCCGGGCATGGGCGACATGGCCGACGCCGATCCGTACGACGTGCTCCTTCTCAAGCGGGACGGCTCGACGGAAATCTACGCCAGCTATCGCTGAGGCGGAGTCGACGCCACCCCCGCCCTGCGGCCATGCGCCCTGAGCCTCAGCGCGTTCCCGAGCACGAACACGCTGGAAAGCGCCATGGCACCCGCGGCCAGCGCGGGTGAAAGCAGGACCCCGTAGGCCGGGTAAAGCGCCCCCGCCGCAACGGGGATGAGCGCCGCGTTGTAGGCGAAGGCCCAGAACAGGTTCTGGCGGATGTTGCGGATCGTGGCCCGCGAGAGAGCGAGCGCGGCGGGCACGCCTTCCAGGCTTCCCGACATCAGCACGATATCCGCCGCCTCGATGGCGATGTCGGTGCCCGTGCCGATGGCGATCCCCACGTCGGCTTCGGCGAGCGCGGGTGCGTCGTTGATGCCATCGCCCACGAAGGCGACGGCCCCGTGTTCGACCTTCAGCTGCCTGACGGCCGCCACCTTGCCGTCAGGCATGACCTCGGCGACAACGTGGTCTATGCCGAGCTTTCGGGCGATGGCGTCGGCCGTGCGCCTGCTGTCGCCAGTCACCATCGCGACCTTCAGGCCAAGCGCATGCAGCGCCGCCACGGCCTGCGGCGTGGATTCCTTCACAGGGTCAGAAACTGCCATCACTGCGGCGATCCTGCCGCCCACGGCGACGTAGAGCGGCGACTTCCCTTCGTCGGCGAGCCGCTTGGCATCTGAGTCCAGCGCGGAAGGGTCGAGTCCGAGCCAATCCATGAAGCGTGAGGAGCCCACTTCGACGCGTTCGCCCGCGACTGTGGCCGTGACCCCCAGTCCGGTGATGGAGTCGAAGCCGTCGGCCTCCCGGACCGCAAGACCCCGCCCTGCTGCCGCGCCGACGATGGCGCGTGCGACAGGATGCTCGGACTTCGCCTCGACGGCGGCGGCCAGAGCTAGCACGTCATCGTCCAGAAATCCTTGCGTAGCCCGCAGATCGGTCAGGACCGGCCGCCCCTCGGTCAGGGTCCCGGTCTTGTCAAGCGCGATCACCCGGGCGTCCCGCAGCGACTGCAGCGCTTCGCCCTTCCGGAACAGCACGCCCAACTCGGCGGCGCGGCCGGTCCCCACCATGATGGAGGTCGGGGTCGCGAGACCCATGGCGCAGGGACAGGCGATGATGAGGACCGCGACCGCGTTGACCAGAGCGAAGGTCAGGGCTGGTTCCGGTCCCAACAGGAGCCAGGCGACAAAGGTGAGCGCCGCGAGGCCCATGACGGCGGGCACGAACCACATGGTCACCTTGTCGACCATGGCCTGGATCGGCAGCTTGGAGCCCTGCGCCTGCTCGACCATGCGCATGATACGGGACAGGACCGTGTCGGCTCCTACCGCAGTGGCGCGAAACTCGAACGCACCCGTCTGGTTCACCGTGCCTCCCGTGACCGGACTCCCGTCCCGCTTGGCCACGGGCACGGGCTCGCCCGTCACCATGGATTCGTCGACATAGCTCTCGCCGGACACGACCTCGCCGTCGACGGGCACGCGCTCGCCAGGGCGAACCTCGACCACGTCGCCGGGGACGACTTCCGCTATGTCGATTTCGACGTTGCCCTGTCCGCGCCTTACCCGCGCCGTCTTCGGCTGAAGCCCCGCCAGACGCCGGATCGCCTGCGACGTGCGGCCCTTCGCGCGCGCCTCCAGGTAGCGGCCGAGCAGGATCAGCGTGACGATCACTGCCGCGGCCTCGAAGTAGACGTTCACGGTTCCGGCTGGCAGCAGGCCGGGCGCAAAGGTCGCGACGACCGAATATATGTAGGCCGCCGACGTGCCGACCGCGACCAGCGAGTTCATGTCGGGCGCGAGCCTGAGGAGGGCCGGAAATCCCTTCTCGTAGAAGCGCCGTCCCGGAAATGCGAGCACAAGCGTCGCGAGGATGAACTGGACCTGCCAGCTTCGCTCCATCCCGAGCGTCGCGTGGACGAGGTCATGGACGGACTGGAAGAGGTGCGAACCCATTTCCAGGACGAAAAGCGGAACCGTCAGGCCTCCTGCGACGAGGAGATCCCGGCGAAGTGCAGCGGTCTCAACATCGCGCCGCGCCTCCATCTCGTTAGTACCACTGCCGGCAGCCCCGATGACCGTGGCATCGTAGCCGACATCCTCGACCGCCTTGCGCAGGGCCGCGGCGTCCGCGATGCCCGTGACCGTCGCCCGTTCCGTCGCCAGGTTGACGCTGGCGGTGGTCACGCCCGGGACGGCGGCAAGCGCCCGTTCGACCCTGCCCACACAGGACGCGCAGGTCATGCCTTCGACGGCAAGCTCGACGGTCGCAGAGGGCACGCCATAGCCGACCTCTTCGACGGTCTGAGCCAGCTTCACCCTGCTGACCGACGGCGCTGCCTCGACCTCCGCCGTTTCGGTGGCGAGGTTCACCCGGGCTTGGACGACGCCATCGACGGCTTTCAACGCCCGCTCCACGCGGCCGACGCAAGAGGCGCAGGTCATGCCCTCGATGGCGATGGTAAGAGTTCTGACGCCCTCGGTCAGGCGAAGCGGCGCGTTCATCGATGTTCCTTCAGGTCGGATTCCGTTGTCGCCGCGACAGATGGGCCTTCCAGCATCTGGAGGGTCAAGGTCAAAGGCGATGAAAAAAGCCGCTTGACCTTCCAGATGCTGGAAGCCGGATGAAGGGCGCATCCGCTCAAGCCACGAAGGAGACCCGGATGCGATTCCACATCGAGAACATGACCTGTGGCGGCTGCGCCCGGAGCGTCACGAAGGCCGTCGAAAGCGTCGACCCGAAGGCGAGGGTCGACGCCGATCCCGTCACGAAGACGGTGACCGTCGAATCCTCCGCATCGACCGACTCTATCTCCAGGGCGCTCGCCGACGCCGGCTATCCAGCTTCAGCCGCGTGACCGCCGCCTCGTCCCGTCCGGAACAACATCCGGGGCGGGACGGTTTCAACATGAAAGGATACCTGAATGTCGTCCGCTGCCGCACGCAAGGCCGAACTCTACCGGATGGTCACCCCAGAGCACACCTGCCCCTGGGGCCTCAAGGCGCTCGACCTCCTGAAGCGGGAAGGATTCGAGGTCGAGGACCATCACCTGACGTCCCGCGCCGAGACCGATGCCTTCAAGTCCGAGCACAAGGTGGACACCACCCCCCAGTCCTTCATCGGTGGCCGCCGCATAGGCGGCTACGACGATCTGCGGGCCTGGCTCGGCAAGGAGGTGAAGGACAAGGACGCCGTCACCTACACGCCCGTCATCGCGCTCTTCGGCATGGCGTTCGCCATGGCCCTGGCAGCCAGTTGGTCGGCATACGGAAGCTTCGTGACCGTTGCTGCCGCCGAGTGGTTCGTGGCCTTCGCCATGTGTCTGCTCGCACTCCAGAAGCTGAAGGACGTCGACGGCTTCGCGACAATGTTCCTCAACTACGACCTGCTTGCGCAGCGCTGGGTTCCCTATGGACGGGTCTACCCGTTCGCAGAGGGGCTCGCAGGCGTGCTCATGGTCTCCGGCGCGATGATGTGGGTATCCGTCCCGGTCGCGCTCTTCATCGGCGGCATCGGCGCGGTATCGGTCTTCAAGGCCGTCTATGTCGACAAGCGCGAACTGAAGTGCGCCTGCGTCGGCGGCGACAGCAACGTTCCCCTCGGGTTCGTGTCGCTGACCGAAAACCTGATGATGGTCGGCATGGCCATCTGGATGATCCTCAAGCCCGCGGGCCTGGGGCACTGACATGGAGAAGACTGAGATGGAGCACGATCACCGGAAACACGAAGACCGCGGCCACGGCCGCCCGTACCTCATGTTCTGGGTGAACATGATCCTCGGGCTCGTCGTCATGTACGTCGTGATGTTCACGATGATCGACGGCATGGGCGACTTCAGGAACAACCTGAACATGTTCTACATGGCGGTGACCATGTGGGCGCCAATGGGCATCTTCATGCTGGCGACCATGCCCGGCATGTTCCCCAACCGACAGGCGAACGTCGCACTCTACGTCGCCTTCGCGCTCCTGACGGCAGGCTCCTTCTGGGCGACGCGCGCGCAGGCTCTCATCGACGACCGCCAGTTCATCGCATCCATGATCCCGCATCATTCCGGCGCGATCCTGATGTGCCGGGAGGCCAAACTTTCCGATCCTGAACTCGTGACACTCTGCGGCGAGATCACGAAGGCACAACGCGAAGAGATTAACCAGATGGAAGCGATTGCGGCGCGGCTGCGCTGAGTTCTTGGGCATCGAACCATCGATAAGGTCCTGGATGCTCCTAACGTTATGGCCTTACCGATTGCTTCGGACGCCGCCTTTGGACATTGCGCAGGCAAGCCGCTTCCTGCTTTCCCTGGTTTCGCTCGTCCATCGCCGGATAGACGCAGCCCGCTTGCCCCCACGCGCATGAGCTGAGCCTGCCTCGCCGTCCCGCCTTGCGGTACAGGCGCCTGGGTGCAATCCTTAATCAGGGTTCCCCGCAGTAGAATCGGGGGAGGGTCACGGGGAGGGGAGGTATCGGCCATGCCGCTCGACGAAGCATTCCTTCGCCGACTTGCGGCCGCGTCGGACAAGACGCTGGAGATCTTTGTCCACCACCTCGTTTCGCTCGAGACCGCCACCTACAGGGACCACGAGTGCTACGGCGGCTCCGGAGACAAGGGCCGCGACGTCGCCGGTTTCCTGACCGACCGCCGCCACGAGGGCGAGTGGCACAACTTCCAGTGCAAACAGTACCGCCGTCCGCTGGGAGCGGACTACATTCTCCTCGAACTCGGGAAGATGTTCCACCATGCGTCCGAAGGCGCCTACATCCTTCCGTCCAAATACGTGTTTGTCGTGCCTGGCAACCTGTCTGCTCCCGCCAGGGCGCTCATGGACCGCAAGAGCGCCCTGAAGGCGGAACTGCTCCAAAACTGGGAGACGCATTGCGCGAGGAGGATCGTGAAGGGGGGCTCGATCCCTCTCACGGCAGCGATCCAGGAGTTGATCGAGCAGTTCGATTTCAACTGCGTCGAGGCCTGGGAGAGCTCGAGGATCATGACCCTCCCCAACGTGGTCTTCGCGGCCGCAAAAGCGTTCGGCGACGACCCGGGCGACGCGCCCTACGGGGTCGTCCCGGCGGACGTAGACCTGCGTTCCGAGCACTATGGCGAGCAGCTGCGGATGGTGTACTCCGAACACGATGGCCGAGACTATCCGGATGCGGCTTCCGTCCTCGCTCACGAGGAACATGGCGAGGATTTCCAGATCCATCGGCGCCGCTACTTCGACGCGGTCGAGTTCGAGCGGTACTTCACCGACAAAGTCGGACGCCAGCATATCGACGCGTTCCGCGAGGACCTCAGGTCGGCTGTTCATGAATCCTATCGTTCGTCCACTGGGCTCGGCCGGGTCAGGGCGGTGATGGACGCGGCCGGCAGGGCTAACTTGGGTGGACTGTTCGGGCGGCACGGCCGGGTGACCCACATGGTTCGGCAGGGAACCTGTCACGTGTTCGCGAACGAACAGAAGCTGCCTTGGTGGAAGAAGAAATGAGCGCGGCCGGCCAGCCAGACCTGTTCAATGGAGTCCTCGAGACGGGGATGCGTTCGGTCGTCGTGTTGAACGAGTTCAGCCCGATCGAGCTGGACCGCGAGCAGCTGAGCCTGCTCGACTACTTTGTCGTTCACACTTCCCAGGCGGGCGGTCCGGCCGACATGCACCCCACCAATGCCGGGAGCTTCAGCGAATACCACGTGCGCAGGCGACGGATCGAGGAAGGCATCAAGATGCTGGTCCGCATCAGGCTCGTCGACATCGTCCCCGATCCCGACCGCGGCGCGTGCTTCCGTGCGGGCGACGACGCGCCGGGCTTCGTCGACCTCCTCAATTCCCCCTACAATCGAGAGCTCGTCGACCGGGCGCGGTGGCTGCGAGCCAGTCACGACGAGGATTCCGGTTTCCTGGCCGGACTGCGGCAGCGGATCGAGCGGTGGGTGATCGAGTTCCAGCAGAGGGAAGCGCCGGGAGGGACGACTTGAGCCGCGCGCGGTCCATACGCCTCACGAGGCTCAGCTTCACCGGGACCGGGAAGCAGACTGCAGCCGTGGATTTCGGCGACGGCCTGTCGCTCGTGTACGGCGGATCGAACGCGGGCAAGTCGTACATCCTGAAGGCCGTCGACTACGCACTGGGTGGAAGCAAGCTCGACGGGATCCGCCAGTCCGAGGGCTACGAAAGCGTGTTTCTGTCGTTCGTCCTCGAACCCGACGGGATCGTTGTGACGACCCGGCGTTCGCTGAGAGGCGGGGACATCGAATGGTTCGAAGGTGCAGCCGATGAAGGCGGGGTAGCCGGTCTGCGCTCCAACGCCCTGAAGCAGAAGCACGGAAAGGCCCGGAAATCGCTTTCGGAACGGCTTCTTCTCCATCTCGGCATCGAGAGGGCCTCCATTGCCGCCACCCAGGCGGGATCGCTGGAAACCTTCAGCCTGCGCCACTTCATGCCATTCGTTCTTGTCACCGAGAGCCGCATGCTTGGCGACGACACGCCGCTGAAGCAGCATTCACGGTCCAAGCCCGGCGCCGACAAGAACGCGTTCCGCTTCATTATGACAGGGACCGACGACTCTACGATCGTGAAGGTCGCTACCCCAGTCGAGCAGACGGCCTCGAATGCCGGGAAGATCGAGCTGCTCGAATCCATGATCGCGGATGCGGACACGAGGCTTGCCAGGTTTTCCGCAGAATCCGGAGAACAGGGACTGCTGGACGAAGAGGCGCTCTTCAATCTCGGCGAGGCGGTCGCGGAGCGGCAGCGCGGCCTGGACCAATTGAGGGCCGACCGCCGGAAGACCATCCTCGACGTCGACGATGTGAGGGACGAGGCGAGCGAGATCGCGACTTCGCTCGCCCGGTACGGAGATCTCGAGCTGACGTTCCAGTCGGATATCAGGAGGCTCAAAGCCATCGAAGAAGGAGGCCATTTCCTCCTGCGCTTCAATGATCAGCCTTGCCCGATCTGCGGCGCTGAACCGGGCGACCAGCATCTGGTGCACGAAGCCGGAGACCTGGAACGCCAGCACCAGGCCTCAGTCGTCGAAATCGCCAAAGTGGAGCGCGACCTGAAGGACCTGCGCGAGCTGATGGTGTCCCTCCGGGCGCAGCTCGAGAGGCTGAGGGGAAGGGAACGGCGGCTCTGCGAAGACCTCGAACGCTGGAATGCCCAGATCGAGACCAATGCGCCCAACGAAGCCGCGCTCCGGCGCGACTATGTTTCCCTGCAGGCCAGGGCTGACAGGGAACGGGTCCGGGGAGAACTGGTTCTGAATCGCGATACCCTCCAGCGACAGCTAGACGACCTCCGGAAGTTCAAAGCATCCCGGAAAAAGGCCGAAGGCATCACGATGGGCATTGCCTCGAACGTCGGCCACGATCTGTCCATGGTAGTCGCAGACGTGCTGAACCGCTGGGAGTTCCCTGGGGTGGAGGCGGTCACGTGGGATCCAGTCCGAGACGATATTCAGGTAAATGGCTGGCCTCGGACACAGAACGGCAAGGGCGTTAAGGCGCTGCTGCATTCCGCGGTGAAGGTCGCGGTGCTCCTGTACTGCCGACAGAAATCACTTCCGCATCCTGGCTTTCTGTTTCTGGATTCACCACTCCTGACCTATCGCGGACCGATGCTTTACGAGCGCTATGGCGCACCCGACGAGGTCGAACAAGCGATCAGCCAGAGTTCGTTGGCCACCAGGTTCTACGAGCATCTTTCTTCTTTGAAGGACATCGGTCAGTTCATTGTCATAGAGAACACCGACCCACCGGAGGGCATCGGCGCACTCGCGCATGTACACGTGTTCTCGGGCGAGAACGGGGTCGGTCGTCAGGGTCTGTTCCCGCCTATCGCGAGATCACAGGGCGCGCGCGACAAGGCTTGACGCCGCAGTCCTCGTTCTCTATTCGTTCGACCCAACATGTTTACGCCCGCGCTCCTCATACGCTGAACGCTTCGCCGCCCGCCGCCGCGCGGGTCCGTCCGAACGCGCACGTAGGAGCAGGCGATGGCCGCTCTTTCCCGACATCAGAATTCCCGTCAGGCGGCTCCGAAGCCGGGAGCCGCGCCGAAGGCAAGCGCCTTCCGGCCATTCCCGACCGTGCGATGCCAAGGCGCGCCTTCATTCCGTACGCAGCTGGCTCGCGACTTCGCATGCCTTCTCGATGTCGATGACGAGGTCTCCGCATGGTCATGCCTGCCTGCCGAGTTGGCGAGGGACGACGAGAGCCACGTGCCAGACTTCCTGGTACGTCGGGGCGGACGGCATGAGCTCGTAGATACGGGCAATGGACCCGGCTTCCGTTGGCTTTCGCAGGAGGCGGAAGAGCGGGGCTGCGCCTATGTCGTTGTCCCCTCCGCTGTCATCCGTGAAGGGTTCCGTCTTGCCAACGCGCGCGACCTTCTCCGCTACGCTCGGTGGGAGTGCCCTCTGGGAGACCGCATCCGTTTGCTGGCAGGCCTTGAGGAGAACGGATCGCTCACCGTGTCCGAAAGCCTCGCGGCGTTTCGTGAGACGCGCCCCATAGCCGGGCTGGCGGCATTGGCGCTGAGCCGCTTCGTGTCGATCGACCTCGACAGCGCGCCGATCGGACCGAACACCTCCGTCAGGCCTTGGACGGCCTGAGCGACGAACCCAGCAGCTTACACGCTGCCCATTTCCGAGATGCCCCATGCAGAAAATCCTGAGCAGGCGCGCCATCTACAGGTCCGGCGCCGATCCCGACGACATGAGGAAACTGAAGGACCTTGCGAGGGCGGTCGCGCTGGGTCAGATGAAGGCCGCCACACGTTCCGTGCCCCAGGTGGCGCGGCATGACATGCCCGTTTGCGTGGGCATCGTCGTGCCGACGGAAAGTCTCTTCGCTTTCGAACTCGCCCTTCGCAGCCTGGCATGGCCCCGCAGCGACACTTACGGGCTGCCGATGCAGGTCGGCGTCCATGTCTTCGCCTCGCACGACGAGTGCAAGCGGGCCGAGAAGGACGGCTTCTGGCTTAAGGAACGTCTCTTCGTGCTGGTACCGTCGCGCGGATTGTTGCCGCGCGGATTCGAGGCCGTGGCCGATCTTGTCGCGGAAATCGGAGCGCCGTCGCCGCGTCTGATCGCGGGCGCAGCGCGGCAGTGCCTCGGCATCCGTCTCTCGGAAGCCGAGGCCGAGGAGGCAGCTTGCTATCCGCTTGAATCTCTGTCGAAGGCGTTCCGGCCCGGACGAAAGCCCGGCCGCGCGCTGAGGGCCCTGCGCCACATGGCGTCGGACGCCCGCAAGCCCGCCGCTGCATCGGAAGGCCCGACGCTCGACGACCTGCCTGGCATGGGCGAGGCGGCTGACTGGGGCCGGCAGCTTGCGGTCGACTTGAAGGACTGGGAGGCGGGAAGGATCAGATGGGAGGACGTTGACCGAGGGGTCCTGCTTTCGGGTCCCCCTGGATGCGGAAAGACCTCGTTCGCAACCGCCCTGGCCAGGACGTGCGGGACCGCCATCGTCCTCGGCTCCCTGGCCCGATGGCAGTCGATGGGCCACATGGGCGATCTCCTGAAGGCGATGCGCAAGGCGTTCGACGAGGCGATGAAATCGGCCCCGTGCATCCTGTTCGTGGACGAGGTCGATTCCTTCGGTGACCGGGAACGGCTGGCCGTCAGCAGCAACAACGAGCAGTACTGCCGCGAGGTCATCAACGGCTTCCTCGAATGCCTGGACGGGGCGGCCGGCAGGGCAGGTGTGGTGGTGGTCGGCGCGACCAACTATCCGGACGCGCTCGACGCGGGCATCCGTCGTCCGGGACGCCTCGACCGCCACATCGCCATTCCGCTGCCGGACGCGGAGGCGCGGGCGCGCATCCTGAGGCTGCATCTGCGCGCCGACGTCGGTTCCGAAGGATTCGCAGAGGCAGCGCGCAGGACCGAAGGCTGGTCGGGCGCCCGGCTGGAACAGCTGGCAAGGGACGCGCGCCGTAGCGCGCGCGCGGCGCGCGGGCCCGTCTCGATAGAGGATATCCGGCGCGCGCTCCCTTCGCGCACGCGGCTGCCCGACGACGTGCGCCGCGTGGCTGCCGTGCACGAGGCAGGCCACGCTATCGTCGGCGTGGCTCTCGGAAGGGTCATCGAAGAGGTCACGATTTCGGCCGAGATCGACGCCGATGCCCGGACCGGACTGGGCGGCAGGACGGTGTTCGCCGACGAGGGGTCCATGTTGAAGACGCCTGCATGGTTCCGGAACCGGATCGCCGTCCTGCTTGCGGGTATGGCCGCCGAGGAGATGGTGTTCGGCACCGCTTCGTCCGGGGCCGGTGGCGGTCCGGGATCGGACCTGTTCACCGCCACTATCGCTGCGGCGACACTGGAGGCTTCCTACGGGCTCGGGGTCGGGCTCACCTTCCTGTCGCCGCCGGATCCTCGCCAGTTGCTTGCGGCGCTGGAGGCCAGCCAGGCGCTCCAGTTGCGTGTCGAGCGAGTGCTGCAGGAGGAGAAGCGACGGGCAAAGGACATCCTTGACCGAGCAGGTCTCGGTAGGATCGAAGCCGTTGCCGCGCGGTTGCTCGTGGGGGAAGCCTTGACCGCGTCCGGCCTCGCCGCGCCGGAATCCCCTGTCATTTAGCGTGTAGCGATCTCAGCGTGCGGCCGTGGACGTATCGATTGAGCGGCAAGAGGCCCAAGGGCACAGGGTCACGTGGCGACCCACAGGGAGCAGTTGACCCTGTTGTCCGGGGCTGCGCCACGGCGACGCTCAGTTCCGTCCCGGTGCCGCTATTCGAACCTGAATCCGAACAGGCCTCCTTCAGGGGTGTCCTCCAGGACAACCGGGAGGACGTGCGAACGGATCGGCGACCCCTCGGACAGCGGGAGGCCGTCGAACTTGTCGCTGTTCATCGTCACGATGTATTGAACACCTTCTTCTGCGGCGAGCTGTGCCCCGATCTCGATGGCCGACGCGACCTGTCTCGCATCCACGCCATCGAACAGGTGGCTGTCGTGGATGAGGAAGCCCGGGCCGCCGAATCGGCTCGAAGCTACCTTCAGGATGGCGTAGTCCATCGCGAAGATTTCCATGTTCACGCTAGTATTCAAACCACTCGTCCGGTGGCGACATTTCGATGAAGCGGAATCCAGCGATGGACGCCGGAAGAGTCTAAACATTCCCGGGGCATCTGCGCTATCCGCAGATGCCCCGACCCTTTTTGGGATGCCGCGCGTCTTCGACTCTTCCCTCGAACATCGAGGCGGATGCATTCGGTCCACGACCGATTCCGGGGGGAGCCATACCGGAGATTTCTCCTGCTTGTAAGGATAGCCAAGTCGACCTCTAGGCAGCGCCCGGCGCAGGGGTAGCCGGGCTGACGCGTTGATGCCCGTTGCGAACGGCTTTCGCCTTCTTCTGGGCAGTCGATTTCTCGTAAGCCCAGAAAGCCGGATCGGCCGCGACGGCACGCCTGACATCGTCGCGACAGTAGAAAAAGGTGCCGAAGGACTCTGGATCAAGAACGGCTTCGATCGCTGCGATACGCAAAAGCAACCGCACCTTCTTGTGATGAAGACCGCTCTCCTGGCAGAGTTCGCCGAGGGTGACGAAAGAAGACCTGAACGCTTCCGCGCTCGCCCTCGTAACGACCGTCGTCATCCTGCGCGCCTCCGGATTGAATTCCTCCTCGGTGCGGAGATGTCCCGAACGGATAAGCGCACAGACCGCGTCTCCATGCGCGCCTGGGATGAAGGTCTCCGCTTCCTGCTTCGTCAGTCCGGCTCTCGTTTCCCGCGAGCGAACCAAAGCCGTCACCTCGTCGGCGTCGAGAAGCAGCGCCATGTAGTCGTGTCTGCCTGCCAGCCTTCCCTTCCAATGCAGTTTCCCTGAGAAGATCATTTCAAGGAGGTCGGGAATTGAACAGGTCGCGGCACGACGGGTGCCGACCACATCCAACTGACGCAATGCGGGCTTCTCTACCTCGCGGGCATCTTCGAAGAACCTGACTCGCAGGCGCTCGACATCGGCCTTCGAGAAACGACGCTTCGCGTTACGCCTCGAGCCCGTTCCTGCCAGCGCGTGAAGGTATCCCCGCGCGACGAGCTCCTTGAGATGTAGCCTGGGGACGCCGAGGAGTTTCTCGACCTGGGGAGCCGTGATCGCATCCCTCAATTCCGAGACGACGCGATGGATCTCCTCGGATTTTACGAGGACACGATGGTCCATGAGGCCGGACTGATCCTCCGCCCCCTCGACGCCCATCCGCTTGAACAGGCGGCGGATGGTAAGGGCATGCATTCCGGAGTCACGCGACGCGGTGCGGACCGTATGAACCTGCCGCTGCCCGGCCGTTTCCCCAAGAACGTCGGTTCCCGGCTCGATCGGCATTGTTTCCAGCGCGAAGCGGCGAACCGCGTCCCGCAGCTTTCCGTATGCCGGGTCACCGACCGTTTTCTGGAGGAGGCCATATGCATAGCCGTAGGTGTCTCTCGGCCCCCAGAAGCCGCGGGTTGAAGACTGGGCCTCGTTCAGCCGACCGAGGAGCACCTTGACGGATTCCTCTCCGGCGCTGGCCACACGGTATCCCTCGTCAGCCGCTGCCGCCCAGTCGTTCGTCGACAGTGAGGCAGTCCTGACCTTCGGCTCGTGTAGGGATGAAATCCCCAGCGCCTCGCAGAAGGCCGCGGCCGCGTACAGGGGCATGTCGTCCAGCCAGTTCGCGGTCGAACGAACGCCGCGAAGTCGATCTTGAAGCCAGTTTTGGAAAGGAGAAGCATCGGCCGCGGAGGCATCTTCCCTCAGCTGCGGAAGGTTTGAGAGCAGCTCATGCATCGTGCCGCTGAAGTCGAACGGCGCGAACGGCCTGCGGACAGGCTGGACCGCTGAAAGGAGGATCTTGTGTTTCCCGCAGGACCTGAAATGGGACAGTGTCCACTCCAGCCGAAGCCATGGCCGGCTCGCCGGCGGCCCATCGTACCTTTCCATGTCTTCCAGCGCGCAGCGAGCGCAGAACCGGAAATAGGTGCGGCTGACCGAAAGCCTCCCGATCGTTTCGCCTGCCACCGAGTAGAAGCCGGTGTCCTTCGGGACGGGCGTGTACCGGGACAGGGCTTCGGGATCGGCCCGCCCCAGCACGGCGACAGCCCGCACGGTGGCAGCGACGCCTTTGTCCAAGGCTCGCGGCGGAATGCTCATGTCGCGCAGGAAGTGCCACAAGGAGCGGCCGTTGAGGGCAGCAAGGCGCGCGGCGAAGCCTGCCGCCGGTTCCTGGTCTTCGAGCGGATAGGCATAGGCGAGGGGCTTTGCGGTCCGCCCGGTGGTCCTCATGTTCAGTCGTTTTCGATCAGGAAGGAGCCGGGATCGAGGCGCTCCCAGTCGTCAACCAGGAAAGGATTCATCTGATCGTGTCCGCGCGCCTGCGAATGCTCGATATACGCGAGGGCGAAGTGCTCCCGGGTGAGCGACGAGACATTCCGCATTGCGGCCTGCTCGATCGCTGAGAGGGTCACCTGCGCGATCCGGCCGTAGCGGTACCGGGCCGCATGCGCGATGCGTTCAGGAAGATCGCCGGACAGCGCTCCCCTGTGGTCGATGCCGGCCGCCTCGCACATCTGGTTGACGATCCTCTCGACGAGGATCCGCTCCTCGGGAAGGGCGACGTCGGGAAGGGACAGGTACCGGGCACGCCTCTCGATCTGCTGGTCCACCTTCGCAAGGTCGACGGTCTTCGGCATGCCGGACATGACGAAGCTGACAGGCCAGTCCCTGTAGTTCATCACGCCTTTCAGCGCCTTCGCCACGCTCTCCCGCTCCCTGTCGGACTCCGCGAGCTTCAGCAGGTGCTGCGTCTCATCGATATGGATGACCAGGACCCTGCGCAGATGCAACTGCTCGGGAAGCACGTCCCACACCTCGCCCTGTTCGTACTTGCGTGTGATCTCGTACCCAGCCTGCCGGAGGATGTTCAGCCCAAGGAACTTCAGTGTGGAAGGCCCCATAAGCGTGATGGAGATCACGGGCGTGACCATCCCGTAGGACATCCTGATCGGCGCGAGCGTGTCGTTCTCACGGAGCATGCGCTCGACCACGGAAGTCTTTCCCGCACCGCTTTCACCCGTCACGAACAGGAGGCGGCCGTCGTCGCGCCTGCCGTCGCGTTTCGCCAGAAGGTTGGTGACGAAGCGCGAGAAGACCTCCTTGGCGATAAAGTCGCGCCCACAGGGCACGTAGACCTCCTTGACTCGCTCGAGCACTTCCTTGACGCGCCGCTCCTTGTCGCTGAGCCGGTTCCCGATCATGCCCAGGAAGTCGTCGTCGGACATCCGGACGCTCCCTCGAGACGTGACGGCGACTCCCATGTCGTCGTCGACACGCGTGTCGCGCTCTTGAGACGGGGCGCTCATTCATCCGCTCCGTACAGGTTCATGCTGCCGCCGAAGGGCGTCGGATTCGAAGCTTGATCAGAAATCCGCTGGTCGGACGAAGGCGAGGGCAGGGCAGAGGTTCCAGAGTCGCCGGAGGAGGCGCGGCGCCGTACGGGCAATGCGACCAATTCTCCGATGTCGTCGTTCTCCTGTTCGACTTCACCGTGCTCCACGGCATGCATTCCCGCACGGGCGGAACGCTCGATCTCCTCCATCAGGAGGTCGAACTGCTTCTGGGTCAGTTCGTTCGACGGGATTCCTGCTGCCTTCCGGGCATTCTCGGCCAGGGCGAGCAGATCGCGATGAGCGTTCAGGCGGATAGACCGCCCCGCATCCTGTTCCTTCCGGATGTACGCGCGTACCGCCTTTTTCGAGAGCAACACGTCAACCAGGGTCTTGCCCGCGCCGATGCCGTCCACGCTCGGAACCATCAGGTATTCCTGTTCAGTGGGCAGTTGCCTGATCCGCCCTCGGTGTTTCTTCGGAATTCGGACCAGTACGGCGCCGAGATCCTCCGAATCCACGATCATGTCGACCCGCTCCTGCCCCACGAGCCCGTGCAGCAGCGCGAGTTCCATGGAGTTGTAGGAGAGGCCTAGGAACTCGACCCCGTGTTTGCTGATGGACCTCTTCTTTGCGGTCAGGCCGAACGCGATCATGATCTGCTGGTCGGAAGGCGGAGGCGGGAGCCCCCGCCCCGAAAGTTCCAGCCAGCGGCCGTAAGGGGTGCCGCCTTCGAGGCCACGATGGGGACGGTGATGATAGTGGTCCACGATGAACCGGACGATTGCCATGTGGAATTCCGCGACGGTAAGGCTCGCTAGCTCCTCCGCGGCATAGTCCCCCCTTTCGATCACGTTCGCGAACGAACGCCCCGCGAAGTATCTGCACAGGCGCTTGAGGGTGCGGAAGAAGGATTCGACCGTGCCGCGCATGCGCGGGTCCTGGTCCGGCACGGTGCGTCCAGACACGCACTTGCGGACCGCTTCGTCGAACTCATGTCCGAAAGCCGGTCCGCCGTCGGTCACGACATTCCCCGGACGGCTGTAGACGTCCCATTTGCCCTCCGCTCCGGCGAGTTCCGCCAGAGCTGTCTTGTCGACCATGATAGACCGGAGCGCGGATCTGGCCGTCGCGGTAGAAGGACTGTTCACGGTCAGGTTGAACCCGACGATGCACCGAGTGGCACAGTCGATGGCCGCCGTGATGCTGCACCGGACCCGGGGGATCTTCTTCCGCTTTTCAGGGGACAGCGTCTTCCAGACCGTGGATTCCTTGACGAGCGTGAAGAGGTCTTTTTCCCAGTCGTCCATTTCGATCCGGGCGAAGGGTTCAATGACCTCGATTCCGCGGCCCACGGGGGCGTATTTGCGGAACGCGTAGTCGGGGCCGTGGCGGCCCGCGTCGGCGACGAACGGATCGATCGCGTGGATCCTGCGTCGGACCGCGTTCGCGCTCGCGCGGATGCGCCGATGCTCGGGCAGCTTTGAATTCAGGTCCTCAAGGGCGAGCTCGACGTCCTCGCAGATGTCCGCCATCTTGGGACGCAGGATGCTGCAGTACTTCTGAACCGCGGCAGCGATCACCGGCACCGCTCTCGGATCGATCTGGTTGCGGTTGCCGCTGTTGGAATAGTGCGGGCGGAAGCACTCCATCCTGCAGTTGGCCTCGAGATATTGCCCGAGCCATTTCCTCATGCCTGAAGGACTCGGATAGTCGAACGGCTTGCGGGCTTCTCCTGGCAGGCGTCGGCCCGGGCGTCGGCGTTCGCCGAACTGGTCGAAGTACCAGCGGTCCATGGCGTCACGCGCCATCTCGATGAACCTGCCGTAGTCATCCAGGGTGCGGCGGGGTCTCCAGCGACCTTCCGGGTTGGAAGCCTCCCGCAGGAAGCGGACGCACCATTCCGTCTTCCACGCTACCGTCCTTAGCTCGGCTTCCGAAAGGTCGCTGAGATCGGAATCGTCATGACGCACGCGCAGGATCGTAAGCGTCCTTGAATAGTAGCTCTCGTCGATGCGGATCCGCTTGGACCGCAAGAGCTTGTTGATCTCGCTGTCTGTCTTGGAGACGAAGTAATCCTCGGCGATAAGGTCGCCGGAGACCGGCTGAAGCACATGCGTGTCCTTCACTTTGCGGTCGACGCGGAACGACTGGCCGTCGATGACGAGCCGGTCGTGCCTGCCGAAGAGATGACTCCGTTCGCGGCTCCGGACGAGACTTGGATTCATTGCAGTCATACCCCCCTCCTGCTTTTTTCTTTCCTTCCGCCTTACCGGCCTCCCGGTGAGGATTGGATTAACGGTGCCCGCCCGACAGGCGGTTCTCGAGGATTGCTTCCGGTCCGAGGCGTACCCCCGCAGGCACGGCGAGGGCGCCCGCCTGTACCAGGGAGACAGCGGCACGGTATCCGCGCTCTCCCAGGCCGGTCGCCGAACCCAGCGCTCCGAGCCGGACGTAGCGCGGCAGGGTCGTCAGCGCCTCGGCCACAGAAGCGCAGCCCTCAGCATCGAAGTCGGAACCGTAGGACAGGATATCCCTAGCGTTTTCGATCTGGGTGCAGGTCAGGTCCTTCTCCGTGATGATCCGGTATTCGTCGGCGAACCGATCACCGACCTGTTCCGCCACGAGCCGGAGCGTCTCCCGTAGTTCGTCGTCCACGTCGTTCCTGTACTTGACGGCATACGCCGTCCTGTGGCCGGACAGCCGCGTCAGGACGTAGTCGAAGTAGTGGAAGCGCTCGCGCCCGTTACAGCGGTAAGCGACCTTCTGCTGTTCCCTGACCTCTCGCGTGTCCGGCCTCGTGAGGAGCCACACCGCCACGGATTCCTCGAGGCTGCTTTCGAACCACACTTCCCGGCGCCGATAAGGATCCACTACGAATCCCACCTTGGACCCGCGCTTCTTCGGCGCCGGCCTGCGGTCGGCTACGCTGGGATCGATTTCGACCGCCAGGGCTTCGCGGCGCCAGTCACGTCGAGCAGCCTCGGTATGGATAAGCCCCCGCCCAAGGCAGCGCCGCCGACCTCCTTGTGGTCGGAGGACGCGTTTGGCGGAACGTGGAACCCGTGCTTACGGTATTGGAGACGCTCGGCGAGCAGGACATTGCGACAGCGCATGTTCGTATCCCTTGACTGGCGGCCGGCGACTTCTGGCGGGCGTGCCAGCAGGCGCATCGACAGTCCGATCGCAGGATGAGGGAAGGAATCCTGTCGCCAGCGACGGATCGACCGGGCATCTCGCCACGTGCCGTTTCCATCAGGCTGGAGCAAGGACTGCTTGCCGCACCGCCCATCGATCGGGGGGAGGGCCGAAAGCCGGGGCTGTCCTCCCGGCTGAACATACCGGGCCTTATGCCAGGGCTTCGCGGACTTCCCGCACCACCGTCGATATGTTCGTCACACGCATTCGCATCGTTCCTCTGCTGCCCGGCTCAGTCGGGCGGACGGGCTCTATGAACGTCAGATCCGAATTCCAGATGAATCCGATCGATAAAATTGTTCCTGTTGGCAGGCGAGGACTAGGGCGTCGGGCGACACGGCGTCAAACGGATGGCGTCGTTATGGTTAATTTCGGCGACCCGTGGGCAGCTTACTCGACCTGAGACGAGCGCGAAGATCAGGCTGCTGCAGCCTTGCGGTAGAATGGCGCCGAATGCATCCTTGGATATGCCGGGCTTTGGAGAATGAATTTGAGACAAGTTGATCTGAGCAGCAAGGCCGACCTCACCGCGGCCTTCGAGAGAGGGCTCCCGACAGACCTGTCTGGTACCGACGGGGATCGCCTGGACGCTTGGCTTGCTCAAGCGGGCATCGACGGTACCGAACTGGCAGTCGAGCTAGAGGCTAGTCGCCGGTTGTTTCGGAACTGGACCCCAGGACGTGACGCGCGTGAGGCAATGATCTGGCTCCACTACGTGCCGACGCCTTCTTTTGCGAGTCTTTGCTCGGACGTTGCCGATGCAGTCGCCGCCATTCAACGGTCCGAGCTAGCTGATTGCATGACGGGGTACCTGGAAAGGCGCGCTGGCTTGCTTCTGGATGGCACTGCCAAGGAGATTCTAGGCGAACCCGGTAAACTCGCAAGTTTCCTATCCGGCACGCACCTCCGTTTTGCCGATGACAAGATCCACTATTGGCAAGCTCTCTCTCTCCCCACCGACAGGGTCGTCGACGCATTCGCTTCCATTCCATTCGGCTTATACAGGTTGAGGGACGGGATGTCGGGTGATGTGGAAAGATTCGATTCCTACCTCGCCAGGAATCCGGAGCGACATCTCCCCGGGCTTCGCTCCGATCTGGCTTGCAGTCTCGCGGACGAGTCCGGATCCCCATTCCTCCCCGACTTTCTTGACCGCTTCCCCTCCCTCCGCGACGATACGGACACACTTGCCATGATGTTGCGGACGTTGACAGGGCGCGAAAGGTTCAGGCCGTCCGCGCGCACCCTCGATGACGACGCGCTCCTGAAGGCCATTGCCGGTTCCGGCGCATGGACGAAGGACCTCTTGCTCGGCTTCGCCAACCTGGAGGAAATACCACTCCGCCAGCCAGTCGCCTTCGCAGCCGCCTCAACCGCATCGATCCGCAAGGCTTGGAGCAAGCATCCTTCGGCGGCGGCATATGCCGCGCTGCGGCTCCATCGAGCGCTTCGCTTCGCCATCGTGCGAGAAGGAACTCGGGAATACGTCGAACTCGACGAGTCCTTCCGCCAGACGCTCGCCGAGCTGCCGGGCGGCAACCGGGTCCTCCGATTGCTCAAGCGTATCTCGGAATTGTCCATCGGCATCGCCTCGGAGAAGGTGGCTTGGACATATCTCGAGGGCAGTGCCAAGGGTCACTGGCGTTGGCTCGTGCATTCGAGCCTCGTATCGGAACCCGATCTCGTCGACGCGTTCGTCTGGTTCGCAATGGGTTCCCTTCCGCGCGAAACCTTCAATGACGTCGAACCGGTGGTCATAGAAGTCTTGCGCGATGCTGACAGGTGGGGCGCGGTCGAGGAACTCTCCTCCGCCGACGAGGGAACCGCGATGCTTCGGGCGGGCAGCCTGCTGAGGCGCAGGCGACTAGGACGCCTTAAGACGGACTACCTCATCAACGGCGATGACGAGAAATCCGGTTCGTGATCGACCTTCAGCTCTTCATACGTTGTGAAGGGCGCGTCAGCGGTCGTTTCCAAGCCGTGGCCCCGCATGGCATCAAGGAACTCCAGGACTGAGAGGCTGCCGGTCCGATCGACGGCGAAGACCTCGGGAACCAGCGGCTCTCCCTTGACTACCAGAGACGCGGCGGCGCTCTGCGCGCACGGAAACAGCCGCCCCACACCCAACTCGTCGCTCGCCATGCTCAAGGCGATGAACTCTGCGAAGTCCGTGGCATCGACAGTTCCATCACGGCGGGCATGGCAACCAACCATGTATCGGTTAGAAGCGCCCGTCGCGGTCGCGACATCCGCGAACACGGCGGGCGCGCTGCGGAGCGCGGGCAGAAGCCGCGTATGGCGCCCATCGGCATCGGCTACGGCCCGAGGATAGAAAAGATAGTATCCCATTCCGGTCGACAACAGATCGTCGAGTTGCTTGCCTTGGTTGCGCCCGACGTCGGCGCACGTGCGCTGGTGGCCGTCTGCGTGCTTGGCTTGGACGAGGACGACGCGAAAGCGCGGCAGCCCCAGTACATTTGCGCCGACGACAAGGGCGAGGTCGGCACCCATGTGGTCCCTGGTCCGCTCCATCTTCGCAGAGCCCGCGTGGAGGCATTTTCCCGGCGGCAGGCCGCAGCGGGCCAATTTGTAAGCTTGAGCCAGATCACTCAATCGTCGCGGCAAGGTTTCGTGCACGGCGGAGTTGACGGCTGGCTCGTCCAATGTTCGATCCCGAAGGATGTGGTGGGCCGTAGCTTGCGCGGCGGCATAAAGGATCGCCGAGACAGGGTTGCCCCAAGTTGTAGCACCGATGGAGGCGAGGTCCGCATTGCTGGACGGCTCGCCACTGGCGAATGTTGCAGCGCGTCTCGCGAGACGCGAACGCTCGAAATCCGCCTCTGTCGGGGTCGCCTTGGCGGACAACCTACCGATGCCGGTCTCTCGCCTTCGCCGGACCTCCTCTGCTAGCCGTTCGAAGGCCTGCGAGACCGGATGGCCCGCGTCCCAGCAGGATGGGTCGTGGAGCGCCCGAAGGGGGTCGTCGGGAGGGTTCATTTCATGGATGAGGATTTGTTGGTTGGTGCCAAAGAGTGCATCATAAATGATATCAGGATTCGGTGGTTGATGCCTTGGCTGAATCCTGGACCCAGCGGCAGTGTTCACCTGACTATCAAATGTTCGGTTTGCGACCGACCCAAAGCCGTGATGGGCGATAGTCGGTCGTCCTGGAAGAAGGCTGACAGAGGCGGCGACCAACACGGCTCCGGGCGAGCAGGATTCGGCGGCTGCCCGACCGCCTGCGGGCGCTATCCAGTTAACCGATCGCGTCGATGCTGTCTCGGCTTGACGCCGTCGTGGCGACGCCTGAGCCTTCCTGTCGGTTCACGAGGAGCGCGAGACGACATGGAGAAACCAGCCACAAAGCGGCGCAAGGTTACGGAAGAAGAGCAGGTGCAATGCCTGCTTCGCGCCGAGGAAGCCGGTTCGATGCGGCTGCTAGATGTCATGCTGAAGGAGTATGTCGGCCTTGCGGGGTCATCCCTCGAAACGAGTCGCGCGCTCCACGCCCGCCTGAGAGAGGTGGCCGACGCCGGGTTGGCGATCGAGGCGAAATGGGGCGACGGCGCGATGCTGCAGTTGAATGACCCCATCCTGCAGGACTTGCGTTCGGCAGGACTGATCAAACCGCATCGGGTTCGCAATGCCGAGGCCTATGCTGCCGCGCTGGCGTCAGTCAGCGTCGCCGCCGTTTAGCTCCCCGAGCACTATCCGCGCCTCTCCAAGCGTCTTCGCCCATCTGACTCGGTTGTCCGGGCCGGTCACTCGGTAACCGTGGTGACGATCACCGGAGACGAACTCGACGATCTCGCCGTCTTCGCTGATCTCGACGGGGCGTTCCTCTGCATCGGAAATGAAATTATCCGGTTCTATGTCTGACATAGCTGCGTCTCCATGGACATTATGCCAAAGGCAGCGCGAATGCAGATGCTGAAAACGTTCCGCTGTCCACAATATACGTGCCAAGCGGCCACGGGACTTCCAGGATTCTTCCGCTACAGTCAAGAATTCGGCCGAACTGCCGAAGGATTCCTTGCCGCATCCCGCCCAAGGCTGCGGCGAAGGGGCGTGAGGGAAATCGAACACCGGGGACGGCAATGACCGTAGCGGATGACATCACCGCCAATGCGAAGGCGACCTACGGCACGAAATGGGAGGTCCGTGACGGGACCGTGGTGCCGGAAGCCAGTGACCTGAAGCTCTCCAACGACGCGGTCCATTTCGAAAAGGCGACAGTTCTGTACGCCGACCTGGATGGGTCGACCTCCCTTGTCGAAAAGAAAAAGTGGGAGTTCTCCGGAGAGGTCTACAAGACCTTCCTCTATGCCGCGTCGCGGTTGATCCGGAAGCACGGCGGATCGATCGTCTCCTACGACGGCGACCGGGTCATGGGTATCTTCATCTCGAATTCACAGCGCAACGAGGCCGTATCGTGCGCCCTGGAGATAAACTACGCGGTCAAGAACCTCGTTCAGCCGGAACTCGGGAGGAACTGGAAGACCGACTTCAAGATCCGACACATCGTCGGTATCGACACCTCGCCCATCCGGGCAGCACGAACGGGCGTCCGAGGCGACAACGACTTGGTGTGGATCGGGAACGCGGCGAATCTGGCGGCGAAGCTGACTGCCCTGAATGCGGAATATCCCATCTGGATCACCAAGCGCGTCCATGACGGTCTCAACGACGCGCAGAAGCTCGGGCCGGCTGGCGAGAGCATCTGGCGAAAGTGGAAATGGAGTCAGCACAACGACGATGAAGTCTGGTCGTCGACCTACTGGAGAAAGTTCTCATGAGCGGGATGATAGACAGGTTCCTCGGAGAGTACGGACGGTCAAACCGCGTCGAAGCGATGCTGGGCCAAGCGATCGTCGGCGGGAACGCCAACCTTGCCATGGAACTCGCCGAGCGGGCGGAGCTGCTTGCCGTCGGGGAGAACAGGACCCTTATCGAACAGCACGGCGACGACGATGACCTGTATCTGATCCTGGCTGGTTCGTTCTCGATCGTGGTCAACGGCCGGCGCGTGGCTGGTCGCGGCCGCGGCGAGCATGTAGGCGAGATGGCAATGATCGAGCCAACGCAGCGACGATCCGCGACCGTTGTTGCTGAAGAAGAGGCCGTCGTTGCCAAGGTGTCTTCTGGCGACTTCGCTGATTTGGGCTCGCAATACCCGGAGATGTACCGTCACATAGCGAAGACGCTGGCTCGTCGTCTGCGCGAGCGGAACAAGTTCGTCGGCCGTTACCGAGAGAAGATAAGGGTTTTTATCATCTCCTCCGTTGAGGCCCTTCCGGTTGCCCGGATCGTGCAGAACTCGTTCGAGCATGACCCCATCCTGTCAGTCCTGTGGACGGACGGCGTGTTCAGGGTGACGAGCTACGCGTTGGACGCCCTGGAAGCGGCCGTTGAGGATTCCGACTTCGCGATCGCGGTCGCGCACGGCGACGACGTCACGCAGTTCAGGGGTCAGGACTGGCCGGTTCCCAGGGACAATGTCGTGTTCGAGCTCGGCATGTTCATGGGCAGGCTGGGCAGGCAGCGTGCGATCCTGATGGAGCCGAGGGAGGACAAGGTCAGGCTGCCGAGCGATCTGAGTGGTATCACCACGATTCTCTATCGATACGAGAAGGGAAAGGATGCCAACGCGCTCATGGCGCCAGCATGCGACAGGCTTAGAAACCATATGCTCGATCTCGGACCATTCAACGGGTGACGTGCCGATCTCCAGAACAGGTTCGACTGAAACCCAGCGGTACGTTGGCGACGCTAAAGTGTCAGGCGACAGCCAATCTCGACGGAGCATCGTTCACGTTGTCGGCGCCGGACTCTGACGTGTTGCGGAAGCCGGGGAGGCCACCGGAATGGCCCACTCTCCATGCTCGGGATCTATGACTCCAGGCAGGGTGAAGTGGCGATGTATGCGTTGGAAATCCCCTACATCCAGGCTGACTATGACGGCATCGTGGCGTATTGCGCTGGCCGCTATCGCCAGATCCTGCCCCAGCTTGGGACACTTCGCTCCCGGATCCGGCACCCAGAAGGAGCGAAGGGCAGGCACCATCGTCATCGCGGCATAGAGCCTTGCCGTCTCGGCGTCCATGGGCAGGAAGATGATGTCGGAATGCAGTAGTTCCTCGAACCATCGCCGCAGTTCTTCAGCCTTGTTTGGCTTCCGTCCGTCGACGTTCGCGATGCCGCGCTGGATCTCGATGACGGCGCTGAAGGACATCGCCAGGGAACCCTCGGGCGCGCTTTCGATCCAGGTGACGACGCGCGGGTTCGGGCTGCTGCGGGACAGCTCGCTGAGCACGTTGGTGTCGAGAAGAAACATCGCGGCCCGCTTCCCCCCACGGCCATGACCGGGCCGCAATGGTATGGCTAGGGGACCGGCAATTCGTTAACGCTGTGCAGCTGGATGGGAGTGGGCCGTGTCGACGGAGCCTGTAGCCAAGGTATGGTCCAAGGAAGAGGCCAGAACTCGTTTCGACGAACTCCTGGCGGCGGCGGAGAAACATCCGCAGCACATAGAAGCACAAGGGCGGCGCTTCGTTCTTTCGGAACTGACCGCGCAGCGCCAGAACGCGAAGGAGCTTCTGCGCCGGGGCGGACCACTGGAGGAAGGCGATTCGCTGGGGTGAACGGGGAGGTATCCCTGCCGTACCCGAACCGACCATCGTTTTCTGGTACCAGCGGACGGAATCCAAGCGACGGCTGACAGAGCTTGCCTTGGTTCCGCTTAGTGCGCTTCCTCTTCGTCGAACACGTGCCCCCTGAAACGGCCCAGCCTCAACGGTCCGGGAGAGCCTTCATAGAGCGGGAGCCTAAGAGCCGCGGCAAAGTCGAATTGTACGTCGGTAAGCGCGCTGAAGATGGCCAATCCGACCGCCCGGGCCATGACGGGGGGCAGCGCGTTCGCGATCTGCCGCTTCCGGTGCCCCATCGCTCCATGGAATTTCCAGGTATCCGGGAAGCCTTGGAGTCTCGCGCCCATCTTCAGGGTCATCGGAACCTTGCCACTGTGTCCCGGCCCCGGTGCCTCTTCCGCCAGGCGGGTAGTGTCGATGCCGAGTTCGTCCCATGCAGGCAGTTGCAGCTTGCTCGTGAACGCGTATCCGCCGGAGTCGTAGGCGCCTACGACCGTGGGGCCGACTTCGTTCGCGGTTTCGTCTGCCCAGCGCCGTGCACCCTCCCAGCCGTTGGCGGCCACGAGGTCGTAGAGCACCTCGCCGACCGTGGCCGGGCGGTCGACAATCGCCGGTGGCATGCGAAAGCGGCTCATCAGACCGTCGCGGAACCCGACGAACGCTACACGAGGCCGACCCTGCGCCAGTCCGAAGTCGGTTCCACGGAGATTAAAGACTTTGCTGTCATATCCAAGGCTCGCGAAACGGTCGTGGAGCTCCGCGCGGTAGCCAGCGTTCGCCTCGAAGGTGAAACCCTTCACGTTCTCGAAGAAGAACGCGCGTGGTCTTGTCTCCTCGACGATCCTGACTGCTTCGAGGAAGAGGTCGCGTTCGTCGTGTCGTCCCTTCTGCTTTCCGATGCTGGAGTGGCCCTGACACGGTACGCCCCCGGCGACGAGATCGACCTTACCGCGGTACCCGCTGAAATCCACCTCCCGGATGTCGGCCTGATGCGTGATCCCGAGCGGATAGTTGGAATCCAACGCACGTACCGCGTTGCGATCGCGTTCGTAGATGCCGAGGGCATCGAAGCCCGCGGCGTGAAGGCCCAGCGCCTCGCCCCCAGCTCCCGCGCAGATTTCCAGCGACCGCAGGCGGAAGGGAGGCTTGGTCTTCAAAGGGACCGCTGGTACGGCATGCCCCGCAGTCTTCGGCCTTTTCGCCGGAACGTCCACTTCCTCGAACAGCCAGACGATGCTCTCGACAAGGGACAGGTCCAGATAGTCGTGATCGGTGTCGAGCGGCCGGTCAAACTGATCGTCCCAGGCTTGGAAACGGCCCTCGGCCAAGCAATTGAGGGAATCGTAGGCACGAGCCAGCCTCACGGAGTCTTCAGGGATCCCGTGATAGTCGTACAGCCAGGGGTCCGGCAGCCCGCTTACGTCGAAAGTCGCGGCGAAGCGATCGCGGCAGAGTCCGGCGGACGCCTGCAGACGAGCCCCTGTGTCCGCCAGCCATTCATCGACAGTCTGCGGGGAATCCTGCGTCTGCTCGCCATTGTAGAAATGGACGAGTTCCCACGCGAAGGGGAGGAACTCTTCCTTGAACGCATCGAGTCGCGAGACCGCGAGGCGCTCGGACGCGGCCAGCAACGCCTTTCGACGCCTCCGCTCTCGCTGCTGCTCCGGGTCCGCCGCGCGGGCAGCGAACCTCTTTCTGATCGCGGCGATGTCGCGCGTATGGACACTGGCCCCTGATGCGATTCTGTCGAGCGCTTCAGCGCGGACGCTGTCATCTGCGGAAACGAGCGACTTGATGACAGCGAAGGGGACGCGCAGCCTGACCAGGTCGTTGACCCTGTCGCCGAGTGCTTCTGTGAATCGGAAGTAGGTTCCGACGTCGGAGCGGTTCATGGCGCACTCCGACACAAGGAAGCGCCGGAGCCTGGTATCGGGCACGTGCTCGCGCACCTGGTCGATCTCGGCAGCAATCTCCGTGATCGCGTCGGTCACCTTCTTCTGCAATGCCTTGATGCGCTTGGACATCAAGCCCAGGCGTGAGCTGACGATGTCCGCGTTCGGCAGGACCGAGGCTGACATCAACTCAGTTGCAGTGTCGGAAACTGTTTCGTCGAAAGTCATGGAAGTCCCCCAAGCGTTGCCCGGCGAGTCCTCGCAGACAGATCCTGCGTATCGCTGAAATCTTAGGCTAAAATGCCGGCTATTGTTCGCGCCGAATTAGGGAGACAAACGGCCGCTTTTGGTCCTGCCTCGCGAAGCCGGCAGATATACTGGGATTCCGGCCCAAGGGCTCCCCGAGGATACGTACGCGAGCTGGTTGCGGCGTTCGACAGGAAGGGTAAACGAACAACTGCTGGTTTCCCGACCAGCCCCTATGGGTTAGGGGCCTGGGTCTCCCGCCGAACTGTCTACTGCTCCTCGGCAGGCACTGCGACGACGTCGTCGATGCCGGGATCGTATGCGTAGATGCCGCCGTACGTTCCGTAGTCCTCCGGAAGGGAGGGGGCTCCTTCCGAATGGTCGTCACAGGCAACAAAAATGTAGGAACGGCCGCGCTTCTGTCCTGGACGACCACAGGTCTCACAGGTGCGCGCCGATCGGCTCTCGGCGACGTATCCACGCACCTCAATACGGTCCACGATGTCTTGGCTTGCGTTCCGCGGCCAGGCCTCGATGTTGAGCGTCCCGTACTTCTCGAAGACGCCTTTGAGGCCGAGGTCGCTGTCCTCGGGAAGGATTGCTTCGACTTCGGCGAAGTACCTCTCCAGGATGCCCTCCCATCCCGTTCCGCATTCGAAGCGGAGCCCGGCAGGTATCAGGCGGGGATACCTCTCCTTCAGCGTGTCAAAGCCCATGTCGCATTCCTCCCAGTTGCGATGGAATGGTTCAGGCCGACGCGGCGCACCGTGACGCGGGCGTGTCGCCGGACTGCTTGGATGAAATACGTGTCGCCTTCCTCGGGCAGTGCCAGGCACGTCAGGATTCCGGTCGCATAGGCCCCCGTGTCGATTCCTATCCGGAATTCCCGGACCTCCGGCTGTTCGCACGGCGTGTGACCGTGAACGACGATATGCGAGATCGCCCCCTCGTAGTCCAGGAAACCCTGACGGATCATCATCAGGTCGCGCGGATCCTGATCATGAAGAGGGCGGCGAGGATCGACGCCCGCATGGGCATAGGCAACGTCCTTGTCGACAATAATCGACGCGGAAGTCATGAGCGCATCCAGGTGCACAGGGAATTCGTTTCGGAACCTGCTGGCTGCTTCCGAAAGGTCATGCGCTCCCGCTAGCCCGTAGGAACGCAGGGTGGCGTCGCCTCCCGTCCGGAACAGCCATCGTGCGAAGCGCCCGGCGTCGCCCCCACGGCCGGTCATGAACTGCAGGAACCAGTGGTCGTGGTTGCCGCGGATCAGCCGCGACCGAGGCCATCGCGCGAGGGCATGGCATACGAGGTCCATGGCCTCGCGGCTGTCCGGGCCGCGGTCGACCACGTCGCCGAGGAAGACTACGCAGGGCAGGGCAGTGCCACTGTCGTCCGAGATTGCCTGCAACAGTGGGTCGAGAAGGTCTGCCCTGCCGTGAATGTCGCCCACGGCGTAGGTGCTCTGATCGGAATGGCTGATCCTGTCTCTCCAAGTCGCATGCGGTCGTGTCGGCGAAACCTATCCGCCGCTCATTGCCTTAAGATTAATCGGCTGACGCTGACTACATCGAAGGCAAGCGGGGTTCGAAGACATCGTCCTGCGTCACTTCCCTGCCTTCGAGATACCATGCCTCACGGCCGTCCGCCTCCTCTATGGCGGGTCCGTCCTCGCGGTGACGCTGCCCGTTGCGGTACCATTCCTTGGTGCCGTCCGGCCACTCGATGGCGGGGCCGTCGTCGCGATGAAATTTGTCGTCGCTGTACCAGAGCCTGGTCCCGTCCACTCGCTCGACGGCAGGCCCGTCGTCGCGGTGACGCAGGCCGGCGCGGTACCAATGTCCGGCTCCGTGTGCGTACTCGACGGCAGGCCCGTCGTCGCGGTGAAGCAGGCCGTCGCGATACCACTCTTTGGTCCCATCCGGGTAGGTAACGATATTGGCCTTGTTGACGATCTTCTGTGTGTACGACATTGGAGCTCTCCCGCTTGAAACTGCAATCCATGCGGGCGTGAACGCATGCATGGGACAAACGGGGCGGAACATCAGGAAGGGAGCCGCGCATCGCCGATCTCCGAAGCCCCCCGGCATCCTGGCCAGGTTTAGCCGGAGACTTGGCCGGGGGACGTTGACGGAGCCGGCCCCTCCGTTCCCGAGCCTTCCGTTGCCGCCCGATCCCCAGCACCACGCGTTTCCGTTGCTCATCCCATCGCAGGAGTGACCTCGCCCGCCGCGAGCGCTGCGAAGACCACCGTGCCTTTGGCTTCGAAGGTGAACGTGCGCTCGGTGAGGTTGCCAGACGGATATATTCAGCGCCGATCGTGACTGCGAAGCTGTCCGCCGCGTCCGGCGTGCCGGACATCTGTCCGGTTGCAGGATCAAAGGAAAGCCAGGTCGGGAAGTCGCCCACAAGGGTGTTGGCCACGCTGCCGCTATCGTCTGTGGCGAGGCTCTTTGCGGTCTGCCAGCGGGATTCCTCAGAGCGGTCTATGCGACGAGTCGATTATAGCTGTAACACCCCGAAGGGAAGCGCTTGACGCCACGTCAATTGTTCACTATTCGTTCGCCGCCATGAACATTGCCGAGCTCCTCATACGCTGAACCGTTTCCGCCGCCTGCAACTGCGCGGGCAGGTGTCAACGCGTTCGCGGGAGCAGGCAGTGACCACCCTCGTACATCAACCAACAGATATCCTTGCAGTTGCCCGCGCCCACGCGCAGTCCAACTCGTTCAGTCCGCGAGGCACCGTCCGCTGCCGGGGTCCTGCGATGTTCCGGACGCAGGCCGCTCGAGACGTTGCATGCCTCCTCGACGTCGACGACGAGGTGGATGCCTGGTCTTGCCTTCCGGCTTCGCTCGGGCGTGGTGACAAGGCGCATGTGCCGGATTTCCTTGTCCGGCGCGGTGACCGCCACACGCTAATCGATGTGGGTCAAGGACCGGAGCGCCCTTGGCTCGCGACTGAAGCCGAGGCTCATGGCTGCGACTATGAAACATGGCCTATCCCACGCGTCCAGGACGGATTTCGCCTCGCGAACGCGAGGGATCTTCTCCGATACGCGAACTGGCGATGCCCTCTGGGTGACCGCATCCGGCTCTTGGCTGGCCTCGAGGAAGCTGGATCGCTGACGGTTGTCGAATGTATGGCCGCGTTCCGGGAGGCGACAGCCATAGCCGGACTGGCCTCGCTCGTTTTGAACCGCTTCATCTCCGTTGACCTCGATGCAGGCCTCATCGGGCCGGGGACGACGATCCGTCTCCACCCACGCTAACAGGCGTCGGCCTCCTGCCATCACATCCTGGAATCCAACAATGACCAAGAAAGCCTACTTCAAGAGGGCGGATGCCGCCGCAGCGAGGATCAATCGCTGGAAGGACCTGCGCCGTGACCTCCCGAGGTTCATCGCCTATGCGCAGCTTAGACGGGCCTGCCGTTCAGTGCCGCAGGTGGTGGCCGACATGCCCGTGGTCGCCGGTTTCGTCATCCGCGAGCAAGGTGACCTTGAACTCTATGACAAGGCAGCGCGCCGGCTCGCTCATGGCTTTACGAACATCTACGGCCGCGAGCGGGAGGCTGTGGTCACCACCGTGTCTTCCACCAAGGAGAAAAAGACCGCCGCTGGATCGCTCGACGACGCGATCGGGAAGGAACGCTCCTTTGTGCTGGTGCCAGACCGCGATTTGTTCCCCTTGGGTTTCGAACCCATCGCGGACCTCGTAGCCGAGATCGGGCTTCCGGATGCCCGAACCGTGTCGTCGGCTGCTCGTGCATGCCTCGACCTGCGTCTCTCGGATGCGGAAGCTCAGGCCATGTCGGGCAGGCCACTTCGCCATCTTGCGACGGCGCTCCGGAAAGGACGGACTGTCTCCAAGGCATTGGACGTGCTCGCTCGGCTGCAGGAGATGGAGAGCCAGTTCGGCGCACCCCTCGACCCCGGCCCTACGCTCGATGATCTTCCAGGAATGGGAGAAGCTGCGGAGTGGGGCAGGCGCCTCGCCATCGACCTCTCGGATTGGGGGGCGGGAAAGATTCCGTGGGCGGACGTCGACCGAGGCATTTTGATTTCGGGGCCGCCGGGATGCGGGAAAACAACTTTCGCGACAGCGTTGGCCAGGACTTGCAAGGTCCCGATCGTGCTTGGGTCTCTTGCCCGCTGGCAGGCTCAAGGCCACTTGGGAGATTGCTTGAGGGCCATGAGAAACGCCTTCGCCGAGGCAACGAAGACATCGCCATCTATCCTGTTTGTGGACGAAGTGGACTCCTTCGGCGACCGGGAACAGCTCGAAAGCACCAGCAGGAACGCCCAATATTGCCGGGAGGTGATCAATGCCTTCCTTGAGTGTCTGGACGGTGCCCAAGCGCGCGCCGGCGTTGTCGTCGTCGGCGCCACGAATTTCCCGAATGCCATCGATCAGGGAATCCGACGTCCGGGCAGGCTTGATCGCCACTTCGAGATTTCGCTTCCGGACGCCGAGGCCCGCGGTGCGATCCTTCGGCTGCATCTCGGCGTCGACATTGACCGGGAGGTGCTGGAACTCGCCGCGGCACGCACTGAGGGGTGGTCCGGTGCGCGGCTCGAGCAGCTTGCCCGCGACGCGCGCCGGAGAGCACGCGCGGGTCGCAGACAGGTGACAGCCTCGGACCTTGCTGACTCATTGCCCCGGCGGATCCGCGTTCCTGATGAAGTGAAGCAAGTTGCTGCTGTGCACGAGGCCGGTCATGCCGTAGCCGGAATCGCGCTGGGGCGTGATCTCGTAAGCGTCGAGATCGCCGAGACGGTCGAGGGGGAAGGAAGCTCCAGGATGGGCGGTGCAACGGCGTTCCGGCAGTTGGGTATGGAGATGCGCGACACCCAATGGTACCGCGACAGGATCGCCATCCTCCTTGCTGGCACGGCTGCGGAGGAGGTCGTGCTCGGACGACGGTCCAGCGGGGCGGGAGGGTTACCAGGTTCCGACCTGCATGATGCCACCGTTACCGCGTTGGCGCTCGAGGCGTCGTATGGTCTCGGACACGGTTACGCCTACTTGGCGAGGTCCGACGACGAGTCGCTGCTACAGGCCATGCGGTTCAACATCGGCCTTCAGAGCAGGGTCGAGGCCATGCTTCGCGAGGAGATGGACCGGATCCGGTCCATCATCCGCCAGCGGGAGCGGGACATCCGTCTCGTGGCTGACATGCTGATTTCGCGATCCGGAGCCACGGGCGACGAGGTAAGGGCATGTCTTTCTCGTCCGCCGATCTCGTCCTCCGCCGCATAAGGGTCCCGTGGCGTGGTTTGCGACACCCTGAAGCATCATCCTTCCCACAAGGGAGGTGGGTTGATGAAGAAGAACTTTCGATACGTGATCGGGCATGTTGAGCGCCAAGATTGCCGCTGCATCGTTCACGACTACAGCCCGGGCAGGGAATCTAACTACAACCGCCCGGACGAGGGGTCGGTAGCGCTCACTTTCCAGTCCGCGGACCATTTCTATGCGCTCGAAGGATGCGTCTCCCTGGAAACGGCTTGGCGCGTCGCGGGATCAGCGCCCGCACCCGACCATCGACTGCATGCGGTCCGAGGAAAACTTCGGACGAGACGGGTCTACCTCGACAAGGAGCAGGCTGCGCTGCTGGGGGCCGACTGGCTTCCGAGCCTTTGGATTCAGGTCCAACACGCTCCTGCGGGCGCAGCCGTCGAGACCGGGAAAGCATACGCTCTGGAGGGCTTCGGGCAGATGCCTGCCCTCACGTTCGATCCCGAGACGGAGGAGAAGAACGACCCGCGACGTCCGGAGTACCTCAGCCAGCCGCTCGATCGGGTCGGCCGATACCTGGATCGCGGGATGCCTGTTCCTCACGGATTCCGCGAAATGATGTTGGCCGACCAGAATCCGGACCTGTTCATGGTGCGTAGACATCGCCAGGACACGGACCTCTCGCGCAATCCGGCCCATGCCTTCCGGATGAAGAGGGCGCGGGAGTTGGGGGAGGCGAGGGCGCTAGGGGAGAGCACGAGATATCCTTGGCGTGAATCCTCCGACATTCCCGATGTGAAAGATCGCCAGGATGGAGACAGGCCGATATTCGGCATCGGGGTTGTCTGACTGCTTGGGCGATTCTTGAATCAACCGTCGGACGGTCGTCACGCCGAAGAATTCAGGCCGCGAGATTGAGCGGTGGCAGCGCGACTCCCGACGGACGGCAGGGAAGCAGATACACCGTCACGCCAGCGGACAGTTATCCATGGTTCCGCAACACGTGACCCCGAGAGACCTTTCGCTCTTCCAGAATTCACGCTCCCGTTTGCGTCTCAGCCGCTCCTCGCAGAGCAAGCGGCACAGCACCTCTGTCTTCGTGCAGTCTCGGCGAAGGATTGGCTTTCCTTTGCTGACGCATCCCTTCGGACAGGGAAGGCGGCCGTTGAGCAGCCTGTTAGAATCCTTGTTCAGCTTCGGGAATCGTCCGGCGAACCACTTGGGCTCGCCTTCGAGCATCTGGAAGTAATCCTCTTCCAGACCGAGCTCCCTGGCCGCCTCCAACGCGCGGAGATGATGGGGGCCTGCCTCGCCGTGAGCGATGGCTTGGCGCGCCGGCCAGCGCCGGGTACGCGAGGCGACACGTTGCAGGCGCAGGAATTGTTCAAGCAGGCCCCACCACACGACAGCCTCGTCAACGGTGCGGATACCTAAGCCCGCCCTGTAGCCGATGCAGAAGGAGCCGTCCCACTCGATATGGCGCTCGGAACACCTGGCAGGGAAAGCCATCCCTACAACCGTCTCGGATACGGTCACCTTCCCCGAACGATCTGTGATGCGAAGGTCCGCGACAGTTCTGCCCACACCGTTCGCCACGGCGACCACTGCATGGCCCTCTATCGCCCTCGACGAATCCTTGGTCTGGTTGAACCAGTCAGGTGTCGTCCGGCGAAGAAGGTCGATCGGCTCAACCTCGGCCATGCAGATAGGGCGCTGCCGTAGCTGAAGCCTGACCGCTCGACACTACCGCCGGAGAACTCAGGTGCGTATCGACAGCGTCGAAATCCAGTCCTGTCGCGATCCCATGGGCATTGAACAGCCGCCTGATGGCTGCCGGAGCATGCTGGAGCGCCCGCGGCCCGAGTGCCGTTTCGAGACCGCCACAGTTTGACTGAAGCTCCTCCGACGCCGTCACTGCCTTGCTCACCGAGCAGCGGACGCTCCCGTCGCCACGGATTCCTATACGGCTGATCGGGGTCATGCCGAACTCGATTCCGATCGCGATACCTAGGCGCCCGACGTTCTCCAGGTTCTCCTGGCAGAGTTCGAAGCTCGACCTCATGCCGGCCGCGACGCGGACAGCTTCGCTCACCGTCTCGGACGAGTCCGTCTCCGTTCGCGTTCCCTCGGCCAGAAGCCCGTGGATGCAATCGCCGATGAACCTGACCTTCCGCCCGCCGAAATCGTGCTTCAGGGTGGCGGCCAGTTCGCCGCGGATCACATGGAGGTTCGTCACCATTTCGGAGACGCGCTGGCTTCCGATGCAATCCTGCACGTAGGCGGTGAACCCATCGATGTCGCCGAAGATCGACGCCAGTTCCATCCGGATGGAGTTCGATGGCCGGAGGTCAGCGAAGAGGATATCGCGCAAGGGCGGTTCATGCCTATGGAACGTGAACGATGCCGAGGTGCCGACGTTGCTGGCGAACCGCGAGACAGCGGCGTCGGAAGCCCGGGTCACCATCTCTTCGGGTGCTCGGTCGGCGAGGGTAACATAGCCCGGCAGCCCGGGGTCGAAGGATGCGACATGAATCCTGTTGGTGCGCTCGGCATCCAGCGCCCGGGTGGCGACATGCAGTTGGGGAATCCCCGCTTCGCGGCGGACCTTGTTGCTGGGGTAGATACCCTCGACAGCGCCTTCAGCGAGCTTGGCGGCATAGTTGGCGGGGTTGCCGAGGAAGAGCGGTTCCCGTTCGTCGCGACTGCCGCTGTTGACGGCGACAGCCAAGCCCGAATCGACGCCTATCCTGACTCGCGTCCTGAACTGGCCGTCGCCGGTGCGGCCGCCGACCTCTTCGATGGTGCGTCTGATCGCGTCCGCGAACTCGAGAGCGCGCCTGGCCCTGGCCCCTGC
Organism: Aquibium carbonis; assembly: GCF_003970795.1. GTDB lineage: Bacteria > Pseudomonadota > Alphaproteobacteria > Rhizobiales > Rhizobiaceae > Aquibium > Aquibium carbonis. The sequence continues at coordinate 86,730 of NZ_RWKW01000055.1, forward strand.
GTTCTGCTGTCCGGCCGGAGTGAGGATCACCGCATGCATCCGCGGGCCATGATAGTCGACCCGCTGAGCCTCGAACTCCTCGGCAATGCTATCGCAGGCGGCGTAGTGGAGGTGCAACATGCCGAGGACACGCCGGTGGCTGGCTTCGGTCTCGCGTTGCTGGTCCAGCATCGCAGCACCGAAATCCAGGAGCTGGACGTACACATGAGCGCCGTCGACCAGGATGGCCGCGTTCCGGCTCAGGTCGGAGATGATCTGCTCTCGCTGCCTGCCGGAGCGGACGCGCTCGTTGATGACCGCGCGACGGTTCACTAGGAACTCTTCGTCGAAGTTCCTTACTGAAACCTGGCTTGCCGGGACCGTCTGGAGGAACCGTTCGATTCGCCCTTGGCTGCGTGCCTGAGACCAAGACATCTGTTCTACCTCACACGTTGGCAATGCGTGCCGGGAAGACCATTCCGTCTTTGGCAGGTAGCATTCGTTGCGCTGGTTCAAATTGCTTCAGGAGCTCGTCGTCCGTCAGAAGATCGAAGAGTTCCTGGCTAACCCGGACACGTCCAAGGTCCTTGTTTTCGGAACAGGATCGCGCCTGTTCATAGCGGCTGGCGGAGTTCACCGCGTCGCCGATGATGGTAAAGGCGACACGGTCGCTTCCGCCGAAATCTCCGAATATGACAGATCCTGCGTGTAGGCCGATCCGAACGTCGCAGGGCAGTCCGGTTTTCTCGAAGTGTTCGCCCAGCTCTTTGGCGCATTCAAGCGCTGCACGTGCTGCGTTGCTTGCCGCTGAGGCGAGACGTGAATGATCGGGAGCCTTCCAGTAAGCCATCAGGCCGTCGCCCATGAACTTGTCGATCTGTCCGCCGTGCCGTCGGATCGCCTGAGCCTGGATGTCCATGATCTCGCGGATCGTTCGGCCAACCTCTTCCGGTGACTTGCCTTTGGCGAACTTGGAGAACCCCTTCACGTCGCTGAACCAAATCACCGCACCACATTCCTCGGTGTCGATATGGCGCTGGAAGTTGCCCTCCATGAATGCTGCAAGGGCGGCCTGCTGACCTTCTTCGGCAACGAACCTGCTGAAGATCATCTCGGCATTGACCCGGTCCTTCCTCAGAAGGACGCGCTGGGCGGTGGCTTCATCGAGCTTCGCGGAAAGGGAGCGGGCGCAAGCCTCGTACCACAACGCCCGTTCCAGATCGGTCATCTTGTCGAGGAGCGCTGCATCAACGCGCAACACTTGAGAGTCTTTGGCTGCACGGATCGTGGCTCCGCGCCGACGCTCCGGCTGTCCGTCGGCATCGGTGCGAAAGAAAGCCTGTTCCCCTACGATCTGCCCTGCGACGCGGTCGTCGCTCACCATCGAACCGGGCTCGGCTTCGATCCGGAAGCGTCCGCTCTGGATGATCCACACTTCGTTCGCTTCGTCGCCCTTGTTGCACAGCACGTCGCCGTCCCGGATCCGAACTAAGCGTTCAGGCGACTTCTTGAACACGGCTTCCAGTTCCCTCGGCCGGGAGGAAAACCGGGCAAGGAATGCCTCGATGCCTGATGCCAGTTTCCTGTCGTCGCCTTCCATGGTGTCCATCGGTTTATGTTTTGTTCCTTTTGCCATTTCCCGGGCTCAAATGAGCCCGGGATGTCTTCCCTTGTTTTCCTGCTGGAGGCTGCTGGGCCCTAAACGCCGACTACGATGCCGAAATCCCGTTCAGGAACACAACATTGGCTTTCAAGTACACAACTTTGGGTGTCCGCCCAGTAGGTTTAGTATCAGGAACAACCACTTGTACTTCCGCACGTGTCGCACTTCTCGCAGGTGCCGTTGCGCACCATGGTGAAGTTCTGGCACTCCGAGCACATGTTGCCGGTGTAGCCCTGCATGACCGCACGGGCGCGGCGTTCGTTGGCGAGCGCCTTGGCGTCGGCGGCTTCCTTCGCGGCCGTGTCGGTGAACAGGCTCTCGCTGATCTCGTTCGCCGCGTTGGCGGCTTCCTCGAAGGCGGCGGCCTCCTCCAGTTCGCGGGCGCGCTCCTCGTAGTCGCGGCGGAAGGCGGTGGCCTCCTCGCGCAGCTCCGAGACGGTGGGCTTGAGCGCGGTGACGGTGGCGGCCGCCGTCGAGATCGCCCGCACGTTGGAGCCGGAAAACGCCGTCGGCGCGGCGCGCGCCGGCTGGCCGCGATCGGACCCGGCCTGGCCCTTCGGATCGCCGCCGCCCGCCACCACCTTGAGCGGCGAGGCGCCACGCGTCAGCCCCTTGGAGAAGGGGCTCGACTTGCCCTCCGAGATGCCCTTGCCCAACGCCGTGTTGGAAAAGTCCGACATGTCGACATGGGCGAGGTCGTGGCGCGACAGGTAGGATACGGCCAGTTCGCGGAACACGTAGTCGAGGATCGACGTGGCGTTCTTGATCGCGTCGTTGCCGATGACCATGCCGGCCGGCTCGAACTTGGTGAAGGTGAAGGCCTCGACATATTCGTCGAGCGGCACGCCATATTGCAGGCCGAGCGAGATGGCGATGGCGAAATTGTTCATCATCGCCCGGAAGGCCGCGCCCTCCTTGTGCATGTCGATGAAGATTTCGCCGAGACGCCCGTCGTCGAACTCGCCGGTGCGCAGGTAGACCTTGTGGCCGCCCACGACCGCCTTCTGGGTGTAGCCCTTGCGGCGGTTGGGAAGCTTCTCGCGCTCGCGAACGACGCGCTCGACGATGCGCTCGACGATCTTCTCGGTGACGGTGACCGCGCGGGCGGCGGCCGGCATTGCCGCCAGTTCCTCCAGCCCCTCGTCCTCGTCGTCCTCTTCCGAGATCAGCGAGGCGTTGAGCGGCTGCGACAGCTTGGAGCCGTCGCGGTAGAGCGCATTGGCCTTCAGCGCCAGCTTCCAGGACAGGAGATAGGCCGACTTGCAGTCCTCGACGGTCGCCTCGTTGGGCATGTTGATGGTCTTGGAGATGGCGCCCGAGATGAAGGGCTGGGCCGCCGCCATCATGCGGATGTGGCTGTCGACCGACAGATAGCGCTTGCCGATCTTGCCGCAGGGATTGGCGCAGTCGAACACGGCCAGGTGCGCGGCCTTGAGGAAGGGCGCGCCCTCGAGCGTCATGGCGCCGCAGATGTGGACGTTGGCGGCCTCGATCTCCTTCTTCGAGAAGCCGAGCGCCGGCAGGATCTCGAACGACATGTCGTTGAGCTGCTCGTCGGTGAAGCCGAAGGTCTGCTTCAGCCAGTCGGCGCCGAGCGTCCACTGGTTGAAGACGAACTTGATGTCGAAGGCAGACTTCAGCGCCGCGTTGACCGCGGCGATCTTCTCGTCGGTGAAGCCCTTGGTCTTCAGCGTCGAGGGATTGACGCCCGGCGCCTGGTTCAGGTTGCCGTGGCCGACGGCATAGGCCTCGATCTCGGCGATCTGGCTCTCGGAATAGCCGAGCGTGCGCAGCGCCTCGGGCACGGCGCCGTTGATGATCTTGAAATAGCCGCCGCCGGCGAGCTTCTTGAACTTCACCAGCGCGAAGTCGGGCTCGATGCCGGTGGTGTCGCAGTCCATGACCAGGCCGATCGTGCCGGTGGGCGCGATGACGGTGGCCTGCGCGTTGCGGAAGCCGTGCTCCTCGCCGAGTTCGAGCACCCGGTCCCAGGCGGCGCGGGCGCGCTCGACGAGTTCGGCCTGCGGCACGTGGTCGGCGACCAGCGGCACCGGGCTGACGGCCAGCTGCTCGTAGCCGTCCTTCTCGCCATAGGCGGCGCGGCGGTGGTTGCGCATGACGCGCAGCATGTTGGTGGCGTTGCGGTCGTAGTCGCGGAAAGCGCCGAGCTGGCCGGCCATCTCGGCCGAGGTCGCGTAGGCCACGCCCGTCATCAGCGCGGTGAGTGCGGCGCAGATGCCGCGACCTTCGTCCGAATCATAGGGGATGCCGGAGGTCATCAGGAGGCCGCCGATGTTGGCATAGCCGAGGCCGAGCGTGCGGTACTCGTAGGACAGCCGCGCGATCTCCTTCGACGGGAACTGCGCCATCATGACCGAGATCTCGAGCACGACGGTCCACAGCCGCACGGTGTGCTCGTAGGCCGCGACGTCGATGGAACCATCACGATTGCGATAGGTCAGCAGGTTGATCGAGGCGAGGTTGCAGGCCGTGTCGTCGAGGAACATGTATTCCGAGCACGGGTTCGACGCCCGGATCGGGCCGGCGGCCGCGCAGGTGTGCCAGTCGTTCATCGTGGTGTTGAAGTGCAGGCCCGGATCGGCCGACGCCCAGGCGGCATAGCCGATCTTTTCCCACAGATCGCGGGCCTTGAGCGTCTTCATCACCCGGCCGTCCTTGCGGGCGGTCAGGTTCCAGGTGCCGTCGGTCTCCACCGCGCGCAGGAAGTCGTCCTTGAGCGAGACGGAGTTGTTGGAGTTCTGGCCCGAAACGGTGAGATAGGCTTCCGAATCCCAGTCGGTGTCGTAGGTCTTGAACTCGATCGAGGTGTAGCCCTGCCGCGCGAACTGGATGACGCGCTGGATGTAGTTTTCCGGGACGGAATTCTTCTTGGCGGCCTTGATCTCGCGCTTCAGCGCCGGGTTCTTGGCCGGGTCGAAGCAATCCTCGTTGTCGGCCTCGCAGTTGACGCAGGCCTTCATGACGGCGGCCATGTGCTGCTTGACGATCTTGGAGCCGGTGACGAGCGAGGCGACCTTCTGCTCCTCCTTCACCTTCCAGTCGATGTATTCCTCGATGTCGGGATGGTCGATGTCGACCACGACCATCTTGGCCGCGCGGCGCGTCGTGCCGCCGGACTTGATGGCGCCGGCCGCGCGGTCGCCGATCTTCAGGAAGGACATCAGGCCCGACGACTTGCCGCCGCCCGACAGCTTCTCCCCCTCGCCACGCAGGAAGGAGAAGTTGGAGCCAGTGCCGGAGCCGTACTTGAACAGGCGCGCCTCGCGAACCCACAGGTCCATGATGCCGCCCTCGTTGACGAGGTCGTCCTGGACGCCCTGGATGAAGCAGGCATGCGGCTGCGGATGCTCGTAGGCCGACTTCGACTTGGTCATCTTGCCGGTGAACGGGTCGACGTAATAATGGCCCTGGCCGGGACCGTCGATGCCGTAGGCCCAGTGCAGGCCGGTGTTGAACCACTGCGGCGAGTTCGGCGCGACGCGCTGGGTGGCCAGCATGTAGGCGAGTTCGTCGCGGAAGGCGCGGGCGTCGTCCTCGCCGTCGAAATAGCCGCCTTTCCAGCCCCAGTAGGCCCAGGTGCCGGCGAGACGGTCGAAGACCTGGCGCGCGTCGGTCTCGGAGCCGTAGCGTTCATTCTCGGGGAGGGCAGCGAGCGCCGCTTCGTCGGGCACGGAACGCCACAAGAACGAGGGAACGTCGTTCTCCTCGACCTTCTTGAGGCGGGCAGGCACGCCGGCCTTGCGGAAATACTTCTGCGCCAGGACGTCCGTCGCCACCTGGGAAAACTGCGCCGGCACATCGATGTCGGCCAGGCGGAAGACGACGGAGCCGTCCGGATTCCTGATTTCGCTCAGCGCCTTGCGAAACTCGATCTCCGCATAGGGGCTGGTGTTCTGGCTCTTGGTGAACCGACGTTCGATCCGCATGGTCTGTCCCTTTGACATCTATATATAGCGCCTTTCGACCGGGGATCCCATATCCCGGAAAAGGCGCGAGGTCCGCCGCTCCGGCAATCCTGAAGGACCGCCGGTTCTCCGTCCGCACGTTGTCGCCTGAATACCGTGGACGACGCCTGCGATCAGGCGGCATCCGGCTTCCGACGAACCCTCGCGGGTTCCGCTTCCACTTGTTCGATACGAGTCAGTGGGTGTGATCCAGCGACTGTATCTAGCGTCAGAGTAGGGCGCAAACACTAAATATAGTGTTAACAAAAGATTTCGCCCACCCCGAAAATCGTCTCTACACCCCTCGCAAGCCACCACTCGAAAACGCTTCGCAACGGTCCTCGCAAACCGTTGGTGCAACGCCGAACGCAACAAAAGCTGGAAATGGTGACCGGTCCCGAAACGCGCCGGCCAAGCCCTCAACACGGGCTCGACCCCATAAAATGCGACTCGTCCCGGAGCGTCAAGGCCTCGTTTCGTGACAGACCGATGACGCTAGATATTGTGTGCGCACATGTGGATAGCGGGGACGGAGGCGATTTGTCGGGAAGACACCGCATGACGCTGCGGCAGCGGCCAGCCGCGACGGGCGGCGGCGTCAGAGGCCCCGGAAACGCGGCGTTCGCCGTTCGGAAAATGCCGTTCGCCCCTCGCGATAGTCGTCGCTGCCGAACGTCGCGTCGCCGAGTTCGCGGGCGTGGACGGCATCCGCAGGATCGCCGCTTTCCACCGCGGCGATCGACGCCTTGGAGGCCCGGATCGACAGGGGAGCGTTGGCCGCGATCCCGGCGGCGATCTCCGCCACGCGGGCGTCGAGGGCAGGGCGGTCGGCCACGGTTTCGAGCAGGATGCCGGCGTTGCTGGCCTGTTCGGCGCTCAGCCGCGCGGCCGAGAAGGCGAGAAACTTCGCCGTCTGCGCCCCGCAGGCGCGCACGATGTCCTGCATGGCGTCCTGCGGATAGGCGAGGCCGAGTCGGGCGGCGGGCACCGAGAACCGGGCGTCCTGCGTGGCGATGCGGAGGTCGCAGGCCGCGGCGATGCCAAACCCGCCGCCAAAGCAGATGCCGGCAATCGAGGCGATCGTCGGCACGGACGACAGACGAATGGCGCGGAAGGCGGCCGAGTTTGCCGCCTCGTAGTCGCGCGCCGTCCCGGCCCCGTCGCGCAGGTCGGCGAACTCGCCGATGTCGGCGCCGGCGCAGAAATCGGCACCCGCGCCGGACAGCACGATCACCCGCGTCGACGGCAGGGCCGATTCGCGCGAGAAGACCGCGGCGAGCGTCTGCCACATCGAGAACGTAAGGGCGTTCTTCTTCTCGGCTCGGTCGATGGTGACGCTCACGACCCCGTCATCATGGCGGGATACGCGGATGCGCGGATCGGTCACGACTTGATTCACGCTCGCATCAATCCAATTGAAGGGTGTGTTGAGGAATTCGTGGTTCTAAGGGAAGTGGTTTTGGCCTATGTTGCGCGACCCGGCAAGGGCGCGAAACATGGGAGCGCCAAGGGAGCGACGGCATGAGCACACGCAGCAACGCGCGGTCGAGCGAGATCCGGCCGGTCGATCCGATCTGGCAATCGGTCCGCCAGGAAGCCGAGGACGCGGTCGCCCGCGATCCGCTGATGGCCGCCTTCATCTATTCGACCATCATCAACCAGGAGACGCTGGAGGAAGCGGTGATTCACCGCGTCGCCGAACGTCTCGGCCACAGCGACATCACCGCGGATCTCATCGTCCAGACCTTCAAGGCCATGCTCAAGAGCGATCCGTCGTTCAGCGCCACGGTCCGGGTCGACATCCAGGCCTATTATGATCGTGATCCGGCCTGCGACCGCTTCATCATGCCGGTGCTCTACTTCAAGGGGTTTCATGCCATCCAGACGCACCGGCTGGCGCACTGGCTCTGGAACGAAGGCCGCCGGGACTTCGCGCTGTGGCTCCAGAGCCGCTCCTCGGCGGTGTTCCAGACCGACATCAACCCGGCCTCGCGCATCGGCAAGGGCATTTTCCTCGATCATGCCACGGGCCTCGTCGTGGGCGCCACGGCCGTCATCGGCGACAATGTCTCGATCCTGCAGGGCGTGACGCTCGGCGGGACCGGCAAGGAGACGGGCGACCGCCATCCCAAGATCCGCGATGGCGTGCTGATCGGCGCCGGCGCCAAGATTCTCGGCAACATCGAGATCGGCCATTGCAGCAAGATCGCCGCCGGATCAGTGGTGCTCGCGGCCGTCCCGCACAACAAGACGGTCGCCGGGGTTCCCGCCCGGATCGTCGGCGAGGCGGGCTGCGCCGAGCCGTCGCGCGCCATGGACCAGCTGATCGGCGGGGCCGGCTGACGGGCGCTGCCCACCGGGCCTCGGATCGAGAGCGGCAACGTCGGCCGCGGGGTTTACACGTCGGCGGCGAGCGTGCCAGAAGCCTGCGCAGGCAGGTGCGCCCCTGGCGGCCTGACGCTTGACGACCAGGCGCGCCGCTGGCGCGCCGAAGCCTTTGGAAAAACGGGCGCGCCGATAGCGCGCAAGGCAGGCAGATGCCGCAAACGCACACCGACCGGGAGAAGTCGATTTGAAAGCCGAAGAAATCAGGAAGCTGGACGCCTACTTCAAGCGCACCTTCCAGAACCCCTCCCTCGCCGTGAAGGCGCGTCCGCGAAAGGACGATTCCTGCGAGCTCTACGTCGGCGACGAGTTTCTGGGCATCATCTTCAAGGATGACGAAGACGGCGAGCTGTCCTACAATTTCTCGATGGCGATCCTCGACGTCGATCTCTGACGATCGGCGTCGCGCGGCGGCGCTCAGGCGCCATCGAAACGCGCATAGGTCGCCTGTTCCGCTTCGACGAAGGCCCGCATGCGAGACTGGCAGAGCCGTTTGAAGCCGACCTGCGGCGTCTTCAGAAACCAGCTGCGGCGCAGATCCCACCGGCGCGACATGTCGGCCATGATCGCCTTGTCCGAGTTCACCATGTGCCCTGCGGTGGGATAGGGGGTGATCTCGCCGCCATAGAGCCTGCCCTCCGACACGAGAAAGTCGACGCGCAGATAGTCCGTGCCGTCGGCGATCTCTTCGGCGGCACGGATGGCGCGCCCGTAGCAGGCCGGAACCTGGTGCCCGGGCGGCAGACGCCGCGACGGATCCTTCGACGCCGCCGAGGTCTGCACGTCCAGCCGGCGTCCCTCGGCGTCGTAGATCGCGGATTTGCTGACCGGCGTCTTCTCGTCACGGTAGATCACCGTGTAGTAGGTCTCGCCGCCGAACAGGTGCACCTTCAGTTCGTCCATCTGCGGGCGATGGCCCGCGATCTCTTCCTCGGCAAACAGCAACCGCTCGATCCCCAGATAGGCCCATTCGGCGTGCCTCGTTCCGAAGGGCCTGGCCAGCCAGTCGCGGCACTCCTTCTCGAAGGCCGGCCTGGCGTCGCGACGGGTGGAGAAAAACCAGGTCTGCCGGCTTCCGGCGGTCATCTTGGCGATGACGCCCGGCCGCATGAGGTCGCCGGGGAAGTGTTTCGGGTCCTGGCCGACCCACAGAACCTTCGGCGTTTCGATCGGATCGCGAAGGCGCGCGAAGACGTGCTTCGTGGCCAGCTTGTCGCAATAGACGTGAAAGGCGGGGTCGTGGTCGAAGACCCGCCGCCAGAACATCTTTTCATTGTAGGTGACGGGTCGGGCGGCGTTCGGCCAGTGCCTCAGCCGCGCGCGGAACAGGCGCGCCGCCGTGGTGGCCGTCGCGTAGGCATACGCATTGCAGGCAGGGGCCTCGCCGAGCGGACGACGTGGCATGAGATCGAAGAAGGGGGTGGGGTACATGGCTTAGGGGCTATCATCGATGATCAGCCGCCGCCATCGGCTGAAGGCCAACGAAACGTGGCGCTTTGACGATGCTCAGCCGCCGCGAGGCGTCTTCAAGGCATCGCGCGCATAGGCGAGCACGGCCGCGTCGATCGCCCGCCAGTCGCCAAGCAGCGACGACGGGAAGCGATAGACCAGGACGAGACCGTCGCCGACGATGAGGTCGCGCTCGCAATCGGCCAGGGATTCGACCGCCACGACCCCCGTCAGGCACCGTGCGACGAAGCGGCTCCCCTGTTCCTGGGGCCCGACCACCAGCCGTTCGTCGAGATAGCCCGATTGCGGCTTGAAGCCATGGACCGTGAGTCCGGCCGGGCCTGGCGTTCCGGGGGGCTCGATGAGGGATGCGTAGATCGGATCGAAGCGGCCGCTCATGTCGCGCGACATGATCTGCGGTTCGAAGGACACGAAGAGAATGTTGCGGGACCCGCCGGCATGGTTGAAATCATCCCGCGTCGACGCCGTGTAGCCCTGCATGTCGGGCCATCTCAGATAGAGGCGCAACGATCCCGCAACGCCGTCGCGGCGATCGGTTTCGAACCGGATCGCATTCGCGGGCACCACGATGACGTTGTTGCCGATGACGATCTCGCGCGTGGTGACGTCTTCGGTGTGGCCCGCAAGCGCGATGGAGCGGCCAATCCACTTGCCGCCGACGCTGATGAGCGCGGAAACGAGCGCAAGCAGGAGGAATGCGACGAAGACGCGGACCATCAACTGGTCGTCGATCCGCCGCACCGTGCCGCCTTCGCCCGTCGACGCCTGCATTCCCGTTCACTCCGTCGCCAGCCGGCGTCCCGCATCGGCACGGGAAAACCGGCACGTCTCTTGCGGCAACCGGTGACGAGCTTCGTCTGTCGTGGTAAACGATCGGTAAATGATGACCGGTGTCTGGATCGTATCCTTCGTGTTTTTGAGCGGGCTCGTCGTCGGCGGCATGGCCGGCGTCGTGCTCGAGATGTGGAGTGGGCGGCGGCTTGCCTTCGCCGAGCCCTTCGTCACGCTCAAGCGGCCGGTCCGCTCGCTGGCGCTGACGATGATCGCCGGGCCCTTCATGCTGTTCAACGAGGCGCTGGACGCCTTTCGGGTTCGCCGAATCGGCTGGACGACCGTCGGAAGCAGCGCGGCCCTTTCGCTGACATGGGCGTTCCTGACCGGCATCATCGTCGTCGACGTAGCCTTTTTCGTCGGCAGCCTGCTTTCCTGAACAGACGACGAGGCGAGGATAACCATCATGCCCATCTATGCGCTGGACGGCGTGGCGCCCGCGTTCGAGGACGAGACGACCAACTGGATCGCGCCTGACGCGACGCTGATCGGCCGGCTGACGATCGGCCGCGACGTCGGCATCTGGTTCGGTGCGGTCCTGCGCGGCGACAACGAGCCGATCGAGATCGGCGAGGGTTCCAACGTGCAGGAGCACACGGTCATGCACACCGACGTCGGCTTTCCGCTGACCATCGGGAAAGGTTGCACGATCGGCCATCGGGCCATGCTGCACGGCTGCACCATCGGCGACAACAGCCTGATCGGCATGGGTGCGATCGTGCTGAACGGCGCCCGGATCGGCGAGAACTCGCTGGTGGGAGCCGGCGCGCTGGTCACCGAAGGCAAAGAGTTTCCGCCGAATTCGCTGATCGTCGGCTCGCCGGCGAAAGCCATACGCGTGCTCGACGACAAGGCCATCGAACTGCTGCGCTGGTCGGCCGGCCACTATGTGGAGAACGGCCGCCGGTTCCGGAAGGGACTGACGCTCGTCTGACCCGCCCGCATGCGCCGTGGCAGGCGACCACCAAAAAAGGTGGAGCCGGCCCGGGGACAGGGGCCGGCTCCGTGTACCCGGTCGTTGGGGACGGGGAGGTGGGGACTCGACCGGGAACCTCTTTGAAACCTCGAACCTGTCGCGACCGTTCGAAACCGCGCCCCAAGTTCGAGGTCTTCATCGTCTTGCCCGTGTCCCGAAGCGGCGCCCGCCGTCGGGACACCGGTTCTATCTTACGCTGCCGACGGCCACGTTGGGGTCGTCGCCGATGGAAACCCAGACGCCCGAATCCTGGCTCGACTGGCGCTTGAGGTAGCGATAATCGGTGTCCGTCCAGGCGAGCACGCGGCTTTCCAGATTGTCGAGGATGAAGTCGCCGAGGCTCGTTTCCACCGTCAGCACGGCATGGCCGTCGCCGTTGCGCTGCCGAACCACCGTGATCAGCAGATTGGACGCGGGCACGCCGATCTTCATCAGAAGGCGGCGCTTTTCGAGAACGTAGTCCTCGCAGTCGCCGACATCTGTCGGATAGGACCAGTATTCTTCCACGCCCCACATTTCATAGTCGGTTCGTGGAGAGACCGTGGTGTTGACCTCGTGGTTGATGGCCACGATGCTGTCCCACAGCTTGCGGGTCAGTTCGAGGGGCTGGCTGTTCCTGGTGCGGACGGCGCATTCGGCCGGCATGCGCTTGCAGAAGTCGTAATGGCCAACCGGCTGCGTCGTGCGCCCGCCTGTCGGCATCGCGGTGCTTGCTGCGAATGCGGTTGCCGGCGCGATGGCGAGCATCATGCCCGCTGCCGACACTGCGATCAACTTGTCCCGAAATCCCATCGCCTTGTCTCCCCGTTCGGAAACACAATGGCAGATACGAATTTATTCCCGGCAAAGTCGCGTCGCCAAAATTAAGTAAAACGCGAGTGCGATATAATATAAAATAGAATAAAAATTAGATCGAATTTTCTCGAATGCGGATCGTCGCGCGACACGCGCACGGACCCACCCGGCCGCGACCGGGAAGAACGACAGGAGGCGGAAGACGTGGGCGGAACCGGGGCGACGGACGCGCGCGTCAACCGGTGGTCGGGACAAGGGAGATCATGGGATCCAGCGTTCGGCGGGCGCAGAGGACGCCTGTCAGCGATCGTCGTCCGTGAACTCGGCTTCCAGCGCATCGACGCGCTGGACGGAGGCGAACTCGATGGCCACGCCGTCTTCGAAATGGCGCACGACCCGGCCGCGCATGGTGCCGAGCGTCACGGGCGTGCCGATCGCGGGACGAACGTCGATCTCGACGGCAGCGCCCGACAGCGACAGGTCGACGATGCGGCACTGGTACTGGCGGCCGTCGCCCAGTTGCAGGACGCTGATCGGGTTGCGCGGCGACACGCGATCGTGGCGTCGATCTTCGGGAAGGTCGAGCTCGTGCTTGTTGGCCAGCCATGTGAGCTGGGCCGCCAGCTTGTCCTTTTTGCGCTCAGACGCGACGATGGTCATCGCGAAGCCGTTGTCGGTGATGCGCGTGACGACGCCTTCGATGCGGCCGATGTGATCGATGTAGGCGATGACCCGCTCGCCGAGTTCGCCCACCCGATCGGCGCGCAAGAGCGTGTCGCCGGGAGACATGTCGACGACCTGACACGGGTGCTCGGTGCGGTCTTCCAGCATGAAGCGGCCATAGACCTTGACCCGCACGCGCTGGAAATAACGCCTCTCGGCCCTGGACGGCATGGCATCTGTCGCCGCTGACGTCATGTCTGTCCCTGTCTACCCATGATCCGATCAAGATGGCCACGATGGGCTGGTGCCAATATGACGGGGATGCGTTAACAGTTTGTAATACGAAGGCAGGTCCGTCCGGATTCCGAAAGAAATATTTAAGCAATCTCTAAGATTGCATCGCGCCCCGATTGATAGGATAGCGCGAGTGGCAGACAGTCGGATCGCCGTCAGCCGCGGCGTCCGCCGTCTATGACGACGAGGTGCCGGAACCGGCGCGTCGGCGCGTCGTCGATCGAGGCCTGGCCGGGGGCGAGGGGAGGTGCGGTGACGTGCAGCAGTCCATCGCCGAGCCGTGATTCGCGATCGGGATCGATCATCCGCACGCCGTCCACCTCGCACTGGACGATGGGGTCGGCGCCGAGCCAGTAGGGCTTTTCCGCCGGGCAGAGCGACCCCATCGCGCGGGAACTTTCCGCGCCGCCCTCGAGCGGCAGGAGCAGCAGCTCGAGATCGATCGAGCGGCCGCTCGCGGTTGTGCCAAGCAGCGTCGTCACCGACACGGATTTGTCGAGCAGCGTCGCAAGCGCCAGGCGCGATGCTTTCGACTGGTCCGCGTGGCCCCAGAGCGACGTGAAGGCAAAGCCCTTCAGCTCGCGCCCGAATGTCGCGCACAGCCGTGTTCCCGCGAGCCGGAACACCGCGTCGCCGCGCAAGTCCCGTTCGAGGATGAACGTATCCGCCAGCATCGACTTGATGTCGGCCGGCTCGATCTCCGACCGCCGCGGCGCCGGGCGACCATCGCGGAGCCTGTTCCAATACTGGAACAGTCCCGCGGTTCCCCTTTGTCTCATCTGTCCCCACTCATGCATTTTCACGTGGACCTGTCTCAACCACGCACAACGGGGTGACTTCCGTCATGCTTCATGGAGGACAGAGCAGGTTGCATGCCAGCGCTATTAACCATTATGCACGGTGCCGCGCCGTTAAGGTTAACGAAACGTTTAGATTGCAGCGACATGGCCGATGTGTGAGGGTGCACGCACACCATGAAGCCATTGGCTTTACAGCGAATTCGGGTGCAGGCACCATCAGCTTCAGATCGAGTGGGGACTCGACCGGCCGTTCGGGACACCGTCTCGGACGGCCAATTTTTTAACCTTTTCGGGTCGGGACGGTTCCTGTCGGCGCCCCCGGGAGCCATATAGGGCGTCCGATCGACGGAGTTCCCAGCCTTGTCAGCAGATCCCTTGCACGATGCCCACCGCGAATCAGGCGGCGGCCCCATCATGCCGCCCAGGCGGCGCGAGCCGGCCTTCAACATTCCCGACGTCGTGCTCGTCTTCATCGCGCTTTGCGTGGGCATTCATGTGGTGCGCGCCTATCTGCTGTCGCCGGACTTGAACGTCTACGTCATCCTCACGGGAGCCTTCATCCCCGAGCGCTATTCGGGCGGCTATCTTCTCGACTGGCCGGCTTTCACCAGCCCGCTGACCTATTCGCTGCTGCATGGCGGAATGGCGCATCTGGCCGTGAACATGATCTGGCTCGCCGCCTTCGGCTCTCCGCTCGCGTCGCGAATCGGCGCCTTGCGATTCGTCCTGTTCTGGTGCGCCACGACGCTCGCGGCCGTCGCGCTTCACTACGTCCTGCACATGAACAGCGTCGTTCCGCTGGTGGGTGCCTCGGGTGCGATTTCGGGCATGATGGGCGCCGCCGCCCGGTTCGGGTTTCGAAGCAGTCGCGGAACCGGGCGGCCGGCCTTCGAGGGACGGCTGCTGACCATTCCCGAAGCGCTGTCGTCGCGCACCGTGGTGACCTTCCTGACGGTCTGGTTCGTGATCAACCTGGCGATGGGCCTGGCCAGCGGTGTGCCGGGCGTAGACGGCGCCATCGCCTGGGAAGCCCATATCGGCGGCTTCCTGGCCGGCTTCCTCGCCGTGCGTCTCTTCGACCGGCGTGGTGGTTGAAAGGCGCGAGCCTTGCAATGGCCGGAAACTCCGCGCACCATGCTCGTCCGATGGCGAAGGCCGTCGGAGGGGGCGGAATTCGCGGAATGAGGAGGACGCTATGCTGGTGAAGAACATCCTGGCGGAAAAGGGCGCCGACGTCGAAACCATGACGCCGGACCAGACGCTTGCGGACGCCGTGCAACTGCTTGCGCGGCGCAGGATCGGCGCGATCGTGGTGACGAAGGACAAGGGCCGCATCGCCGGCATCCTCTCGGAGCGCGACATCGTCCGCATTCTGGCGAGCGATGGGCCGGGCGTGCTGGAAAAGCCCATTTCGGCGGCGATGACGTCGAAGGTGAAGGTCTGCCACGAGGACAATTCCGTCAACGACGTGATGGAGATCATGACCGCCGGGCGCTTCCGGCATCTGCCCGTCGAGCGCGACGGGATGCTGGTCGGCATCATCTCGATCGGCGACGTGGTCAAGAAGCGCATCGAGCAGGTCGAGCACGAGGCAGAGGAAATCCGCAACTACATCGCCACCGCCTGAACGAAAAAAGGGCCGGCCGCCAGGGAGGGTAGGGAGGCGGGCCGGCCGAGCTACAGGGGCACTGTAGTGACGTGAAGCGCGATGGAGGGGTCTACGCCCCCCGCTGCGCTAATTCCCGGCTGCAAACTCGAAGAGATCCTTGTTGCGGCAGTAGCCCGGTGCGTGCTCCGGCGCCTGGTTCTCTTCCAGCCACGACTTGCATTCGCCAGCGTGGCCGCAGGTCATGCAGCGAAAGGCGGCATTGCGCAGGACCGACGGCGCCGCGGGCATCTCGGTGATGGCGTCGCGGACGTCGAGCTTGCGCATCATCCGTTCCATCAGATCCGCCTTGCTGGACATCCGCTCCAGGAAACCCAAGTAGCCCACGTCGATTCTCCCCGCTTGTTGTCGAAGCCAGGATCGCCGTGCCGCGGGAAGGGCGCCTTGATCTGGATCAAGCAGCGCGAAAGCCTTGCCTCCGCAGGGTGATTGTTCTAGCCAAACAGCATATGCGACCATGAGGTTTCCGGCCTGAAATGACCATCATCGACACCCGCACCCCCGACCCCAAGCGGCTGATTTCCGGCGCCACCGGCGACTGGGAGGTGATCATCGGCCTCGAGGTCCACGCCCAGGTCAGCTCCCATTCGAAACTCTTCTCGGGCGCATCGACCGTTTTCGGCTCGGCGCCCAACGACAATGTCAGCCTGGTCGACGCGGCCATGCCGGGCATGTTGCCCGTCATCAACGAGGAATGCGTCAAGCAGGCGATCCGGACGGGCCTCGGCCTGAAGGCCCAGATCAACCTGAAGTCGGTCTTCGACCGCAAGAACTACTTCTACCCGGACCTGCCGCAGGGCTACCAGATCTCGCAGTTCAAGCAGCCGATCGTCGGCGAGGGGACGGTGACGGTTTCGGTCGGCCCCGACCGGCAGGGCCATTTCGAGGACATCGAAGTGGGCATCGAGCGTCTGCACCTGGAGCAGGACGCGGGCAAGTCCATGCACGACCAGCATCCGACCATGTCCTACGTGGACCTGAACCGCTCCGGGGTGGCGCTGATGGAAATCGTCTCGAAGCCCGACATCCGCTCGGCCGACGAGGCGAAGGCCTATGTCACCAAGCTGCGCACCATCATGCGCTATCTCGGCACCTGCGACGGCAACATGGACGAGGGCTCGCTGCGCGCCGACGTCAACGTCTCCGTGCGCAAGCCGGGCGGCGAATTCGGCACGCGCTGCGAGATCAAGAACGTCAACTCGATCCGCTTCATCGGCCAGGCGATCGAGGCGGAGGCGCAGCGCCAGATCGCCATCCTCGAAGACGGCGGCAAGATCGACCAGGAGACGCGGCTCTTCGATCCGGCCAAGGGCGAGACCCGCTCGATGCGCTCGAAGGAAGAGGCGCACGACTATCGCTACTTCCCCGATCCGGATCTTCTGCCGCTCGAGTTCGACCAGGCCTATGTCGACGCGCTGGCCGCGCACCTGCCCGAACTGCCCGACCAGAAGAAGGAGCGCTTCGTCTCGGCCATGGGCCTGTCCGCCTATGACGCATCGGTGCTGGTGGCCGAAAAGGCCGTCGCCGACTTCTTCGAGAAGGTTGCCGAGGGCCGCGACGGCAAGATGGCCGCCAACTGGGTCATCAACGATTTGCTGGGCGCCTTGAACAAATCCGGCAAGACCCTTGAAGAGACTCCGGTTTCCGCCGCCCAGCTCGGCGCCATCATCGACCTGATCAAGGACGGCACCATCTCCGGCAAGATCGCCAAGGACCTGTTCGAGATCGTCTGGACCGAAGGTGGCGACCCGCGCGACCTGGTCGAGAGCCGCGGCCTGAAGCAGGTCACGGACACCGGCGCCATCGAAAAGGCGGTGGACGAGGTGATCGCCGCCAATCCCGACAAGGTGGAGCAGGCGCGCGCCAAGCCGACCATGGCAGGCTGGTTCGTCGGCCAGGTGATGAAAGCCACCGGCGGCAAGGCCAATCCGCAGGCGGTGAACGATCTGGTGAAGGCCAAGCTCGGGATCGAATGATGTTCATCCGCACCGCCGGGCCGCACGACCTGCCCGCGATCCGGGACCTGTTGGTCGAGACCTGGCATGCCACCTATGACGACCTGTACGGCGCCGACCGGGTCACCGAGATCACCAACGACTGGCACTCGCTGCGCGCGCTGAAGGCGCGGCTGGACAAGCCGGATGCCGAGTTCGTGGTCGCAGACGACGGGTCGGAAATCGCCGGCATGGCCTTCGCCAGCGCGGCCGGCGACGGCAAGACCCTCACGCTGTCCCAACTCTACGTGCGGCCCGGCCGCCAGGGGCAGGGGATCGGCGGAATGCTGCTCGACGAGATCATCGAGAGTTTCCCGGATGCCGAGCGCGTTCGCCTGGAGGTCGACCCGGCGAACGCGAAGGCGATCACGTTCTATCGGACGCAGGGCTTCGTCGAGATCGGCCGCACGGAAAACTGCGGCAAGGACCAGTCGGGCATCCCGGCACTGATCCTCGAGCGCCTGTTCGCCTGACCGTCCGCAGGAGCCTCGCCACGTGGAACGGAATGACGAAGCGCTCGTGATCCGCGACGCCCGCCGCGACGACGTGCCCGCCATCGTCGCCCTGTTCGCGGACGACGCCATCGGCGGCCATGGCGACACCACCGATCCCGCCGCGCTGACGGACTATCTGGCGGCCTTCGATCGCATTGAGGCGAGCCCTGCCGACCGTCTCGTCGTCGCAGAAATCGGCGGCGATGTGGTCGGCACCTTCCAGACCACCCTGACGCCGACGATCTCGGGGCGAGGCCGGGTCATCCTGACGATCGAGGGGGTGCAGACGCGTGCCGACCAGCGCGGACGGGGCATCGGTGCGGCGATGATGCGCGAGGCGGTCCAGCGTGCCCGCGCGGCCGGTGCCGACATGGTCCAGCTCTCCTCGAACGCGGCGCGCGCCGAGGCCCACCGCTTCTACGAGCGACTGGGCTTCACCAAGAGCCACGTGGCGTTCAAGATGAAGCTCTGAGGGTCGTTCCGGCTGCTCCGGTGCGGGGCGGGCGCGACGTAGGGGAATCGCATTTGAGAAATAGGACTGGCGTGGAGGTTTGATCTGGATTCTTTGGATGG
>NZ_RWKW01000005.1 GCF_003970795.1 Aquibium carbonis
GCGAGCAGGCTGGTCCGACGCCTTCGCCAGATCAATCATCGGCCAAATGCGATAGCCCTAGATGCTCGCCGACGCCCTCTTGCCTCCTTCCGCACCACCCGCTATAGGCAT
This sequence comes from Aquibium carbonis, assembly GCF_003970795.1. Taxonomy (GTDB): domain Bacteria; phylum Pseudomonadota; class Alphaproteobacteria; order Rhizobiales; family Rhizobiaceae; genus Aquibium; species Aquibium carbonis. Next base: position 112 of record NZ_RWKW01000005.1, read on the forward strand.
CGTCATGTCGTCCTCGATCGCCACTGCCAAATCTTCGTCTGCCCGGTTCTTCGCTGGCGAGACTTTGCGCGCGCTGTCCTCGACGCTGCTTCTTCTGGGTCTTATCGGCGATCGCCGGGTCCGCTGACAGGGAGCGCCCGGCGATCGAAATGACGCCGACGCGCTATGCTCCCGAAGTTCACCTTTCAGCAAATCCGTGACAAGAGCGCCCCGGCCTGACGGTCCGGCAGGCGCGGGAGCAACGACGATGAACAAGCCCGAAAACTTTGCCACCTCAGAGCAATCGATGCCGACCGCCACGGCGCGCCAGCACGCAGCCAAGGGCATGCCGGACGCGCCGCGCAAGTACCACCCCTATCCGGCGATCAACCTGCCTGACCGCACCTGGCCGTCGAAGCGCATCGAGAAGGCGCCCATTTGGTGCTCCGTTGATCTGCGCGACGGTAACCAGGCGCTGGTCGACCCGATGGGCCACGACCGCAAGGCGCGCATGTTTGCATTGCTGCTCGACATGGGCTTCAAGGAGATCGAGATCGGCTTCCCGTCGGCCTCGCAGACCGATTTTGACTTCGCCCGCTGGTGTATCGAGGAAGGCAACGTCCCCGACGACGTCGACCTGCAGGTTTTGGTCCAGTGCCGGCCCGAACTGATCACCCGAACCTTCGAGGCGTTGCAGGGCGCACGCACGCCGATCGTGCATTTTTACAACTCGACCAGCGAGTTGCAGCGGCGCGTGGTGTTCGAGAAGGACGTGCGCGGCATCAAGCAGATCGCCACCGACGCGGCGAAGCTGATCACCGACATGGCGGAGAAGGCGGGCGGCGGGTATCGTTTCGAGTATTCGCCGGAGAGCTTCACCGGCACCGAGCTGGAGGTGGCGCTGGAGATCTGCAACGCGGTGGCCGAGATCGTGAAGCCGACGCCTGAGCACCGGCTGATCCTCAACCTGCCGGCGACGGTGGAGATGTCGACGCCCAACATCTATGCCGACGAGATCGAATGGATGTGCCGCAACCTCGACAATCGCGACAGCCTGATCATCTCGCTGCACCCGCACAACGACCGCGGCACCGGCATTGCGGCGACCGAGCTCGGCCTGATGGCAGGCGCCGACCGCGTGGAAGGCACGCTGTTCGGCAATGGCGAACGCACCGGCAACGTCGATGTCGTGACGCTGGCGCTCAACATGTACACACAGGGAGTCGATCCGGAACTGGACTGCACCGACATCAACCGCATCAAGGAGGTGTTCGAGTATTCGAACCAGATGCCGGTGCCGGAGCGCCATCCCTACGTGGGCGAACTCGTCTACACGGCGTTTTCGGGTTCGCACCAGGACGCCATCAACAAGGGTATGAAAGCGAAGGCGAAAGCCAACACCGCACTGTGGGAAGTGCCTTACCTGCCGATCGATCCACAGGACGTCGGCCGCACCTACGAGGCGATCATCCGGATCAACTCGCAATCGGGCAAGGGCGGCATCGCCTATATCCTGCAGGCAGACTACGGGCTGAACCTGCCCCGCAATCTTCAGGTCGAGTTCTCGAAGGACATCCAGTCGATCACCGACGCGCAAGGCAAGGAACTGTCGTCGAAGCGTATCCACGACCGCTTTATGGAACTCTATGTCGAACAACCGGCCGCCCGGCTGAAGTTCGTCGACCATCACACCTACCCCGACACGACGGCGAAGGGCCGGCGCATCATCGAGGCGACGATCACCGACAAGGGCGGGGAACTGACCATCACCGGGTCGGGCACCGGCCCGATCGACGGTTTCGTCGATGCGCTGTCGCGCCATATCGGCGTGCCGATGACGGTCCTCGACTATTCCGAGCACTCGATGCATAGCGGCTCGAACGCGGCGGCGATCAGCTACATGGAAATCGAGCATCCGGGCGGGAAGCTGTTCGGCGCCGGCATCAACACCAACATCGTGGCGGCTTCGCTCGAGGCGGTGGTTTCGGCGGCCAACAGGATCCTCGCGGCGCGGTAAACGGCGTGCCGCGCCGGGGGGAGGAGGATGCATGAGCGATAACATCCATGCGCGCGTGCAGGGGACGGGGCCGGAGACGGTCGTTCTCCTGCACGGCTTCGCGGGCCATCACGACGCCTGGCACGACATACAGCCGGCGCTAGCCCCCATCGCCCGGGTGCTGGCCTACGATCTTCCGGGCCACGGCCGGTCGCTGAACTATCCAGGCGCGGGACCGGCGCATGTCGCCGCGAAGGCGATCCTGGCCGACCTCGGAGCCCGCGGCATTGCGCGGGTTCATTTCGCCGGCCACTCCATGGGCGGCGCCATCGCCGTCCTGGCTGCCCTGAGAGCGCCGCAAACGGTCGCATCGTTGACCTTGCTCGCACCCGGAGGCTTTGGCCCGGAGATCAATTTCGATCTGCTCAGGCGCTATGGCGCGGCCTCGAACGCCGACGATCTGCGCGCGTGCATGGACGAGATGTCGGCGCCGGGCTTCCCGATGCCGACGAAGTATGTTGCGGGACTGATGGCCGTTCGCGCCGTCGACGGGCAGCGCGCGAAGCTGATCGAGATCGCCGGACTGATCACCAAGGGCGACCGCCAGGGCGAGATACCGCGCGAATCGCTGGCCGCGCTGACCATGCCAACGAGGGTTCTCTGGGGGACGGCCGATACCGTCCTGCCCTACTCGCAGACGACCAATCTTCCGGCCAACATTACGCTGGAAACCTTGCCCGGCAAGGGGCACATGCTGCTCGAGGAAGCCCGGGAAACGGTCATTCGCGCCATTCGCAGGGCCATTCGGTCGTAGATCTGTCCCGCGACTATGACGCTCTGGCCCAGCGCGAACGGCTGTCGGCCGCCGACAGGGTCTGGGTGCTCGCCCATACGACGACGTCCTGGCGGCGGCCGTCGAGTTGGTTGCCGCCGAGATTTTCGAATCCCGCAAGGAGCCCTTCGGCTGCTTCAGGATCCTCGCGCCGCATGTCCTGGACGAGATCGTCACTGATGACGGCCGCGCGCCCGATGTGCCGGGTCAGTTCCTCGAGTCTGCTCGCCACGTTCACCGTGTCGCCGATGACGCCGAGTTCCAGACGCCGTTCGGTGCCGATATTGCCGACGACGACCGAGCCGAAATGCGCACCGACAGCAATCTGGATCATTTCTTCGCCGCGCGCGATGCGGCGGTCGTTCAGTTCGGAGAAGTCTTTGAGGATAGCGGTGACGCACTGGAACGCATTGACGGCGTCACGCGACAGAGGTTCCGGCGTCCCGAAGGTCGCCATCACGCCATCGCCGATGAACTTGTCCAGCGTTCCGCCGTGATGGAAGACCGCCTCCTCCAATAGGCCATGGACCTCGCGCAGCATCGCGATGGTCTGGGCGGGCGTATGCCGCTCCGACCAACGGGCGAAACCGACTAGGTCGGCGAAGAGGATCGCGGCCTTGACCTCCCGGATGTGCTGCAGCGGCTCGTCCTCGCGCGCCAGCTGGTCCACGGTGGCAGGGGGGAAGTAGCGTGCGAGATTGAGGCGCTGGCGCTCGATCACGGCATAGCGCCAGACGAGACGCCGCGAGCGGGCGACGCCGGCCGCCAGCACCACCGATACCACGAAGAAAAGCACGACGGTCTGCAGCTGCACGCTGAGATCGACCGTGGTCGGCGTGCCGATGAGGCGCATTCGGGTGCGAACGTCGTTCAGGTCGATGCCGCTATAGCCAGGCCAGATGACGACGCTGTCTGGCAGCGATGCCAGCCAAAAGACGCCGAGCATCCAGCTGACCCCACCAGCGATGCCCCCCCATATGACCAGGCGTGGGCTGTCGGCGAAGGCAAGGCTCGACAGGAGGAGGAACAGATAGAGCGAGGTGTCGAAGTGCAGCATGATCTGCGGCGGCAGATCTGCGGGCGCGAGCGGATTGGGCGAGACGATGAAGAAGGTCAGGGCGACAAAATCGATCGTCACGAACAGGTAGGGGTGCCACTCCCGAAGCCAGCCGCGCTTGTCGAACCAGGTGGGTATGAACCCTGTAAAGACGAAGAGCAGCATCACCCCCTGGTAGAAGAAAGCTTCTGGATAGGGGACGATGAAATGCGTGAGGGCCAGCGCCACGAGTAGCGAAAGCGAGCGCCCGCGAAACTGGAGCTTGCGGCCTTCGCGCTCGTGGCTGCTGAACGTCTCGTCGAGCAGCTTGGGAAAATTGACGCGCCTGCGCATCCTGCGGCCCGCGATTGCCGTCCCGACGCGATCCACAAGTGCCATCGTGATTCCGTTCGTTGTTCGCCTGCGAAGATAGTCGGACGGCGGCGAAGTTGAAACCGCGCAATCCCGCCCGGGGCCTGTCGAGGTGAACCTCGACGGACCCTGGTCCACATGCCATTTACGATGCCGCGAATTCGCCTTTTGTTCGCGCGCGAGGCTGTGTTAACGTCTGGTTAACTGTGTGCAGGCGCGTGGAGCCGAAAAATGAACGACAGGGACAGCGTTGTCGAACGGCAGGGGCGGCTTTCGCAGGCCATCCGCGAGATCAGGATAGCCGCTGCCGAGCGGGAAGACGTCGTGGTCGACATGCGCGAGGCGGCGCGCATGCGGCTGGAACTGCTCGCGCAGGAACTTGCGCCTGTCTTCGCCGAAGTACCGGAAGAGGAAATCCTCTTCGACTTCGCCATTTCGTCGGGTATCCATCCTCGGCTGTGGATCGACGCCGTCAGCCATGTCGGAATGGGGCGCGATCGCCGCACCTATCGTTTCGTTCGCGATACCCGGATGGGACGTATCGTATTGGCGGAATCCACGGACATGCGGCCAGTGGCGCAGCAGGTCACGCGTTACATAGCCGAGCGGATGGTGGAGCGGCAGCGATGGCTGGACGGGACCGTGGAGCCGGTTCTTGGGCAGCGTGAGCGGGTGCCAGCGGAAGCTCCACCGAACCGCCATCCGCCGCGCCGCCGCGCATCACCGCGTACGCGCGATCAAGCCTCGCCCGCGCGGGACGAGCGGCAAGGCGGTTCGCTCCTGTCTTATGCCAACAATGGCTATGTTGACGAAGACGAAGAAATGGAGGATCGCCGCTACCAAATGCCGCGTCGTCGCCCGGGCCGGTTGCGCGCCTTTCTTTCCTCGGTGGGCGTTGTTCTGGCGGGCGGGTTGGCGGGACTAGCTGTTCTCGCGGCAGTCTATTACGATCGGATCGCCGACTATTTCGCGTCAAACTGAGGGGCGGAGAAAAGGTCTTCAGGGTCCGAGCCTTCCACGATGAAGGTTGGAAGTTGGCCTTTGATGCCGCGGCGGGAATGCGTGACCCGCCAGGCGCCGGGTTTGCCGTCGATTTCGACCAGATTGTACTGGGCCGGCGGTTTGTCGCCGCCCGTGCTCTGACCGGCTGCCGTCACGCCGAGGACCGGCACTCGATGGCCTTTGCCCTCGATCCAAGTCAGTGTCGGATCATGGGTATGCCCGTGCAAGATGAGTTCGGCCCCGTGCTGGGCGATCGTCTTCTGGAACAGGCCGATTCCGTAGAGGCGCTTGTGCGCTGTGGTGAGGCCGCGCACAGGCGGATGGTGAATCATAATTACACGAAAGAGACCGCGTTCGGCCGCGACGTCGAGCAGTTTGGCGACGCTCGCCGCCTGCTCGTCGCGAAAGGTGCCCAGCGCCAGAAAGGGTGCAGTTGCATGGGCGGAAGACACGCCGATCAGCGCTACCTGTCCATTACTTCGCAAATAGGGGAACCCGGTTTCGCTTTGCCGGATATGCGTCTTCTCGCCGGTCATCCAAGGGCGCCAGGCCTTGCACGCCTTCCGGAGCGCTCCCGGCACGTAGGCATCGTGGTTGCCAGGGACCACCGAGAGGCGCTCGGGGGCTCCGGCCATGGTGAGCCAGTCGCGGGCCACCTCGATCTCGGCATCAAGGGCGAGGTTTACCAAGTCACCCGTGACCGCCAGGTGATCGATGTTGTGCTCGCCCATGTCGTGTAGAAGCGCGTCCGTCACACCGTTGTGGATGGCTTTGCGCCGGTTTCGCTGCCAATTGACGTAGCCAGTGATCCGCTTGGAGGCGAGTTCGCGATAGGTTATGTCGGGCAGGGGGCCAAGATGGAGATCGGATAAGTGGGCGAGACGAAACATGTGAACTTTCTAGGGCAAGGGCCGCACGCGATCCAGCATGAATGGCTTCTGGAATGAACGATCGCGCTCGGCCCGGTCGGTCGTTTCGCAGGCGCGTCGCCCGTGTTCGAGGACGCCTGTTCCACCTTTGGTTCCTGCTGCGACGTCCTATGACGCTCGGCGTGCGTGCGCTCATCCTCAACGAGAAAGAAGGCAGCGTGTTCCTCGTTCGCCATACCTATGTGCGCGGATGGCAGCTACCGGGCGGCGGCGTCGAAAAGGGTGAGACCCTGTTGGAGGCATTGCGTCACGAACTCACCGAGGAATGCAACATCGAGATATCAAGCGCGCCGCGACTGGCGGGCGTATACTATAATCGTGTGACCAGCCCGCGCGACCATGTCGCGCTCTACGTGGTTACCGACTTTCATCAGACGACGCCGAAACTCCCCGACCGGGAGATCGCCGAGGCAAGATTTTTCCGACTGGATCACCTTCCGGAGGGTATTACCCGTGCCACGCAGGCGCGGCTGGCCGAGCACCTCGAAGGGCAGGAGCCGTCGCCCTACTGGTAGACGATCTGGCCACCGCTCGCACTGTCGAAACGGTTTCGATCGCTGGGTCGAGCATAGTCGATCTGGGGGCCGCGCGGCACGATGCGCGTGGGATTTATGGTCTCGTGGCTTGCATAGTAGTGGTGCTTGATGTGGTGGAGATCCACCGTTTCCGCCACGCCCGGTACCTGATAGAGATCGCAGGTGTAGTTCCAGAGGTTGGGATAGTCGGCAATTCGGCGCAGATTTGACTTGAAGTGGCCGAAATAGACGGGATCGAAGCGCACCAGCGTGGTGAAAAGTCGCCAATCCGCTTCTGTTAGCGTGTTGCCGGTCAGGTAGCGATTTTTCGACAGCTGCTCCTCGACGGCGTCCAGCGCCCCGAACAAATCGTCAAAGGCTTCTTCGTAGGCTTCCTGCGTGGTGGCGAAGCCGCAGCGGTAGACGCCGTTATTGATCGAGCCATAGACACGGTCGTTCCAAGCGTCGATATCGGCTGCAAGCCTATCGGGATAAAAGTCGGCCGTGTCATCCCCCCAAGCGTCGAAGGCCTTGTTGAGCATGCGGATGATTTCCGACGATTCGTTGGAGACGATGGTTTTCTGATGCTTGTCCCACAGGATCGGCACGGTCACCCGGCCAGAGTAGTTCGGGTCGGCCTTGGTGTAGATCTGGTGCAGGAAACGCGAGCCATAGAGCGTGTCACCTGTCGAGCCGTCGCGCTCGACGAAGGTCCAACCGTCCTTACCCATGAAATGGTCGACGATCGATATCGAGATGATGCCCTCTAGCTTCTTCAGCGTGCGGAGGATCAAGGTCCGGTGTGCCCAAGGGCAGGCAAGGGAGACGTAGAGATGGTACCGGCCGGGCTCTGCCTTAAACCCGCGGGTTCGGCCGCTCACCGGCGCGCCGTCGACCGTGACGAAGTCGCGAAACTGCGATTCGGATCGCTCGAAGCGTCCGCCGCTTGCAGATGTGTCATACCACTTGTCCTGCCATTGGCCGTCGACCAGCAATCCCATCGATCGTCTCCCTGTTGGTTGCAGATTAGGTAGCGCATCTGGCAAATCAGCCAAACACTTGAGCGCCTGAACAGATCGTCACCCTGAATGCCTGCAACGAAGATGCGTTGCGAATTGACGATGGACGGTGCCGAAAAATGATGGTAGCGGAGCAAATCCTACGAGGAACCATCGTGACCGCAACCCGTATCGCACGACGACGAATGAGTGCCCGCGCCTGACAGGCGCAGATCTCTCGCGTCCGCCGCAGCCTTGCGGCACCATCGCCGACGATACGGACACACCCCATGCACGAAATCACCTATTTGGCCGAAACGGCCGCGAACGACCATGAGATCGAGGAGATCAACGCCGAGGCTTTCGGGCCGGGGCGTTTCGCGCGCGCGGCCTACAAGATCCGCGAAGGCGGCCCACACGAGCGCGCGCTCTCCTTCGTTGCTACGCATGGTGGTCGGGTCATAGCTACGGTCAGGCTGACGCGGATCACCGTCGGCGGAGGATGTTCGTTGCTACTGGGCCCGCTTGCTGTCAGGCCGTCGCACAAGGACCTCGGGATCGGTCGGAAACTGGTGAATATCGCAATCGATGCTGCACGGGAAGCGGGCTGGCCTTCGGTCATTCTTGTCGGCGACGAACCTTACTATGGGCCGCTCGGTTTCCGGCAGGTTCCACTCGGTCAGATCGCCATGCCGCGCCCGGTCGACTATCGCCGGCTGCTGATCCATGAACTTCAGCCCGGCGCGCTTGACGCACTCAGGGGCGAGATGCGGCATGCCGATTTCGCTCCGGATATCTCGCAGCGGATCGAACGGATCGCTGCTTCGGCGTAGGATTTGGAGCTATCGCCCCTCGCGCCACCACATCGAGCCGAGAGCCAGAAGCAGCAGGCCAAGCCCCAGAAAGCCGCCGAACAGCGGTACGCGATTCACCGAACGCAGGATCGAATCCTCCGTCGTGCGCAGGCCGATCCAGTCGCGGCCGGAGGTGGCGCCGGTCGCCCGCACCGGCACGATGCCCGGCATCGATAGGCCGCTGGCAAAGCCTTCCAGCCGCCGCACGCTGCCGCCGGTCGCTTCGGCTAGCGGCCGCAGGACCTCAGTCGTGGAAATAGTCTCGGCGAATTCTGGCGCATTGACGGGGCCGACATGGGCGAGCGTTGCTAGGTCGCCGTTCGCTACCTGGTAGAGGCCGATGTCGTCCACCGTGGTGCTGGCGGTGAAGATGCCCGGACTTTCGAGTTGCAACGGAATGTCGAGCCGTTCGCCGGACGGCGTGATGACGCTCGCCACCCCCGGATCGTCGCTCATCGACTGGCGGCGGATGTCGAGCGTCATGCCGCGCCCGGAGGCTGTGAGCCGTTCCTCCTCAAGCTCCGGCTCCTTCATCAGCCAGTGGGCGATGCGCCGGTAAAGCGAGACGTGTGGACCGCCGCCCTCAAAGCCGCGCGCCCACAGCCAGCCATGGTCGGACAGGAACATGCCAACGCGGCCTTCGCCCTTGCGGTTGAGGATCAGCAGCGGCTGTTCGTTCGGCCCATCCATCACCACCTGGCCTTCCGGCTGCGCAATGCCGATCAGGCGGAACCAGCGGCTCCAGTTGGGCGGCTCCTGGCCGGAGCCTTCGAGCTCGCGCGTCACAGGATGACGCTCGCCGGTTTCGGTCAGGCGCGGGAAGAAGCCCTGTTCAAGGACCTGCCCCGTGGGAAGGCCGGGAAGGGCGGCCATCAGCGGCGTGCGCGAGATCGACTGCGCACCGGCATATTCAGGACCCGCCGCGACCAGCAACGCGCCGCCATTCTCCACATATTCAGCGATATAATCGTAGTAGAGGATTGGGAGTACGTCACGGTGCTGGTAGCGATCGAAGATAATCAGATCGAAGTCGTTGATCTTCTCAACGAACAGTTCGCGCGTCGGGAAGGCGATCAACGACAGGTCGTTGATCGGGGTTCCGTCCTGCTTCTCGGGCGGACGAAGGATGGTGAAATGGACGAGGTCGACCGCCGCGTCCGACTTCAACAGGTTGCGCCAGGTGCGCTCGCCAGCGTGCGGCTCGCCCGAGACGAGCAGCACGCGCAGGTTTTCGCGGATGCCGTCGACCAGCGCAATGGCGCGGTTGTTCGTGTCGGTGATTTCGCCTTCCAGACGATCGATCGACAACTCGACAATGTTGCGTCCCGCGCCGGGCACGATGATATCGAGCGACATTTCCTCGCCGACGATGGCTGTCTCGACCGAGACCTGTTCACCGTTCACGCTGACGCGCACGGAAACGGCATCCTGGCCGCCGGCGGTGTCGGCAACGCGGTACGTCATGGAAAGCGGCCGGTCGACGATGCCGAAGCGCGGCGCGTTCTCGAATCGGATGCGCCGGTCGCGCTCGTCCTCGGAGCCGGTAATCAGCGCGTGCAAGGGAGCGTTCGAACCCTCCAGGCGCTCGGGCACGTCGTGGACTTGGCCATCGGTCACGAGGATCGCGCCGGCCACACGCGACTGGGGAACGTCGCGCAGAACGCTGTCGAGCGCGCCGAAAAGGCGCGTCTCCGTGCGATCCTCGGTGTCGCTGGCGCGGCCCGCCTCGACCACGCGCACGTCGAACTGCGGGAAGCGGGCAAGTCTTGCCTTCAGCTCTTCCACCGCGGCGTCGGTGGTCGCCGAACGGTCGCCGATTTCCTGGCTCTGGCTGCGGTCGGCAACGACGGCCACCACGCTTTTCAGCGGCTCCCGTTCCTCGTCGAGTAGTACGGGATTGAGGAGGGCCAGCGCGAGCGCAGCCATTGCCGCTGCCCGAAAAGTCGCGCCGCGCTGGCGCATCACCAGACCGGCCAGCGCGAGCAGGGCCAGCGGACCGAGGACGGCGCCGAGCCACGTCCACTCGAGCAGCGGTTCGAATGTGATGGACCAGCTCATGTCGACCTTCCGGCAGCCGAGGGAAACGGGGTGTGCCTCATTGTCCGAGCCTTTCCAGTAGGATCGGCACGTGTACCTGGTCCGACTTGTAGTTGCCGGTGAGCATGTACATCATGATGTTGACGCCCGACCGCAGCGCGTAGACCCGCTGCATCGGGTCTGCCGGCACCGTCGGTAGCAACGGATCCCCCCGCTCGTCGACTGCCCAAGCACCGGCGAAATCATTCGCCGTGATGAGAATTGGCGACACGCCGTCGCCTGTGCGTACAGGGCGTTCCTCTAAGTTCGATGCATCGAGCGATGCTTCGACCCAGAGCGGGCTGCCATTGTAGCGGCCGGGGAAGTTTTGTAGAATGTAGAAGGACTTCGTCAGCACGTGATCGTCCGGCACCGGCTCAAGCGGCGGCACGTTGAGACCGGCGACGATGTCGCGCAGGCGCCGCGTCGATGGGCTCGCCGAACCGGACAGTCCAATCCCTGTCGAGAACTGGTCGCGTGTGTCGAAGAGCACCGTACCGCCCTGCTGCATGTAGGCGTCGACGCGCGCGATGGCGGCCGGGCTCGGCATCGGCGAGGTTTCGTCGATCGGCCAGTAGATCAGCGGGTAGAACGACAATTCCTGGGTCTCGACGTCGATGCCCGCAGGCTGGCCTGGCTCCAGCGCTGTCTTCTCGATCAGGAAACGGGTGAGGCCGGCAAGTCCCGAGCGGCTGACGGCATCGATGGATGAATTGCCGGTCAGAACATAGGCGATCCGTGTCTTGGAAATGGCCTCCACCGCCTCGATATCGTTGATGCCACCCTCGGGAACGCTTTCTTGCGCCAGCACTCTATCCGGCGCGAGAACGAGGAGCCCGAGGGCTGCAAGTGCGAACAGGCTGGCGGCTGCACCGGTCGTGCGTCGACGCAACCGGCCGCCCTGCCGAAACAGGCCGCCCATCCAGAACACGGCGAGCGTGTCCAGCACCATCAGCGCCAGCGCCAGCGCCACGAGCAGGCCCTTGAGGTTGCGAGATTCGTCGGCGGCATAGGCAGCCTCCGTCACCGGCAGCGTCGTCGCCGGTCGCTGTAGCTGCTCGAGGGTGGCATCGGCCGGCAGGAGATTGTGCGCAACCACGCCTTCGTCAGTGCCGTAAAGGCCCGGTGGATTGGCGATCGTGACGCCGCGGCTTGCACCAGCGCCGACCAGAAGCGGCTCGGCATCGGATGACGCCGGCACCAGCACGCCGTCGGCGGCAATCATGCGATAGGGTGCCAGGGACTGCGTGCCGGCCCGACCGGACGCGTCAATAACGCCCTGGTTGCGCGAAAGCTGCACAACCCGTCGCAGCATTTCCACGAAGCTGCCGGAGATCGGCAGGTTCGACCACGTCGCCTCGGGCGTCACGTGGAAAAGGACCAATGTGCCGTTGCCGCGGCTAGCGCCGGTCACCAATGGCGTACCATCGGCGAGACTGGCCCAAGTGTGGTCGAAGAGATCCGGGGTCGGTTCTGCCAGGATCTGCCGTGCAACGGCCACGTCGCGTGGCGGCGTCAAGTCGGAGAAGGGACCTCGCTGCGGGAATTCCGCTACCGGCTGCGGCTCCGTCCAAGAGAGCGATCCTCCCATTGAACGCTCGCCAAGGCGCAGGCGCACCGGCAGAAGATCGGGATCGTTCTCGGCCGCCGCAAGCCTGGAGCCAGCAAAGCGGACCAGCGTCCCGCCGTCGTTCACCCATTCCACCAAGGCTTCGCGCGCGAGTTCGGGCAAAATCCCGACGTCGGCCATGACGATCATCGCCGGCTTCTGCTCCAGGATGCGTGGAATGGCCTCGCCGAGGTCGGACGTCGTCGGCTCGACGAGGTCGGCGAAGGGCTGCAGCGCGCGGCGGATGTAGTAGAGCGGCGACAGTAACGGCTGAGCCTGGTCAGCTTCCGATTGCGAGATAAGGCCAACGCGTCGGCGACGCGAATTCTCGTCGAGGACGCGGACGGCGGCGGCCTGGTTCTCGCCATCGATGCGGATGGCGGCAAAGTCGTTGCGCAATTCGAAGGGAACGCGGATTTCGCCGACGGTCGTAGTCTCGCCGAGGCCGAAGGAAAAGACCGCATCGGCGATACGGCGGCCGCGATCGTCGAAGGCACCCGCCGTAATCTGGCGCGGGGCGGGGTCGCCCGCCGGGCGAATGGCGGTGGCGAGGAACGCGTCGGGCTGGTTGTCGACGGCCGTGAGACCGGCCATGGTCAGTCGCTCGGGCTCGATCCAGATGAGGCCGGCACTGTCGCCCAGCAAGGCGGCAAAGGCGGCTTGGTCGCCGTTGGTGGCAAGGCCATCCGACAGGACTGCCACCGTGGCGCCCGGTGAGGTTTCCAGCGCTGCTGCCACCCGACCGTAAACGCTGGCGCGGTCCACCGGAACCGGGCGCGCCTCGGCCGCGCGCAGCCGGTCGACTGCCTGCTCGGCCTCGAAGGGGCCGATCTCGGCATTCGGCTTGTCGGCGGTGAAGGCCAGGATGACCGGGGCGTTCGATGAGCCGGCATCGGCGATCAGCCGCTCGGCCGTGGCAACCCTCACATCCCAGTCGTCGGCGCTCGCCCAGCCATTATCCATGACTATGGCGACCGCGCCGCCGCCGGTTTCAAGGCGTTCACGCGGGTTGAAAATCGGATCTGCAAGCGCGAAGATCACCAGCGCTGCCATCATGAGCCGCAGCAGCGTCAGCCACCACGGGCTCTGGTGAGGCGTCTCCTCGGGGCGCAGGACGCGCATGAGGATGCGCAGCGGCGGAAACACTTCGGTCTGCGGCTTCGGCGGTGTCAGCCGTAAAAGCCACCAGATGACCGGCAGCGCGAGCAGCCCGAACAGAACCAGCGGTTGGCCGAAGGCGAGAAGACTCATTGCCCCCCTCCCTGGCCGATGCCCCCTGACAAGGCCATGTGAAGCCGAACCAATGCCTCGGATGCGAGGCGGTCCGTATGGTTGACCGTGTAACTCCAGCCAAGCCGCATGCACCAGGACGAAAGCGCTTCCCGGCGGGCGATATAGAGGCGGCGGTACTCCTGCGAGAGGCTCTCGGCCCTGCCGGCGGTAAATTTCTGCTGCGTTTCGGGGTCAACGAATTCTGTACGTCCAGAATAGGGGAAGGTCTCTTCCGCCGGATCAGCGATCTCTATCAGATGGGCGCGCACGCCGTGGCGGGCGAGCACGTCGAGCCATTCCATCGTCTCCTCCACCGGGTCGAGAAAGTCGCTCGCCACCACCACGTCCGAGAAACGGCGGATCGACAGGAGTTCCGGTCGAGCCGGTACGTCCGCCGCCTGGGCTAGGATCGTCGCCAGTCGTTCTGCGCCGTTTCTCGCGGTAAAGGGATCCGACAGGCCCGGCCAGGCGATACGCTCGCCACTGCGCGACAGTAGTTCGGCCATGGCGAGGACGAGCACCAGCGCGCGCGATTCTTTCGAAACAGTGGCGCCAGCCGACTTGTAGAGCATGGAGGGAGACGGATCGGCCCAGAGCCAAATCGTATGCGCGGCTTCCCACTCGCGGTCGCGTACGAAGGTGTGCTGGTCGTCGCGGGCGGAGCGCCGCCAATCGATGCGCGAAATTGCCTCACCGTCGACATAGGGGCGGAACTGCCAGAAGTTTTCGCCGACGCCCTTCCGGCGCCGGCCATGCCAGCCAGAGATAACTGTGTTTGCGATGCGGCGCGCATCGACCAGCAGGTCGGGAACCAGCGACGCCCTCAGCCGGCCGCGTGCCAGTGCGTCGCGGGTCGTGACCGGGGCCGCCTGCTCGCCGATACGCGCCATCAGGTGGCTGCTTTCACCAGTCGGGCCACGACGTCGCGCACGTTCATGCCTTCGGCGCGGGCGGCGAACGTCAGCGCCATGCGGTGCTGCAACACCGGTTCTGCAAGTGCGTGGATGTCGTCGACGGAAGGGGCAAGCCGACCATCGTAGAGCGCCCTGGCGCGGGCGCAGAGCGTCAGCGCCTGGCTGGCGCGCGGACCGGGACCCCAGGCGACGTGCTTGTCGGTGTCGGCATTGCCGTTGCCAGGCCGCGCCGAGCGAACCAGCGTCAGGATGGCCTCGACCACGCTTTCGGGTACAGGCATGCGACGTACCAGCGTCTGGATGGCGCGCAGGCGTTCGGCGCTGAGCACGTTTTCTGCCCGGCTGTCGGCCATGCCAGTGGTTTCGAGCAGGATGCGCCGCTCGGCCTCCAGTTCCGGATACAGGATGTCGACCTGCATCAGGAAGCGGTCGAGTTGCGCCTCTGGCAAGGGGTAGGTACCTTCCTGCTCCAGCGGGTTCTGGGTGGCCAGCACGTGAAAAGGAGCGGGCAGGTCGTGGCGGGCGCCAGCCACGGTCACATGATACTCCTGCATGGCCTGCAGCAGCGCCGACTGGGTGCGCGGGCTGGCACGGTTGATCTCGTCGGCCATCAGAAGCTGGGCGAAAATCGGGCCGGGCAGGAAACGGAAGAAGCGCTTTCCGGCCTCGTCCTGTTCCATCACCTCGGAGCCTAGGATATCGGAAGGCATCAGGTCGGGCGTGAACTGGACACGGCGTGCGTCGAGACCGAGCACCGTGCCCAACGTCTCCACCAGCTTCGTCTTGGCGAGGCCGGGCACGCCGACCAGCAACGCATGGCCGCCAGCCAGGATCGCCACCATGGTCCGCTCGACCACCGCCTCCTGGCCAAAGATGACCTTGCCAACGCCTTCTCGAACGAGGGCCAGGTCGGCGAGTGCCGCCTCCGCCTCGACGATCATGTCCGCGTCGCTGATCGTCGTGCTCTTTGCCATAACGCCCATGCGTTCCAATCCTCCAATTTACCGCGATCCCAGCGCTCGCCCCTTCGTTCCCCCAATTCGTACCTTCGCGGCATCTCTTGAGGCAGGAACTTAAATCAGCCCCACAGGCTGACAAGCGAAACGGAAGTGACTATTTCGTGACCATGACCGACCCAGTAGATAATTCCAAGAGCGACCCCGACCAAGCTCCTATCCACGACGGTGAAGGCGGCGGTTTAAAGGCAGGCGTCGATGCGGCGGGACTGGCCGCCCTGATCGCGCGGTCGCCGCGCGCTGGACAGGGGCTACCGCCGGTCGAGAACTGGGATCCCAAGTTTTGCGGCGATCTCGATATGGAAATCAAGGCCGACGGAACCTGGTTTTACCTGGGAACGCCGATTGGTCGGCCGGCACTGGTCCAGCTGTTTTCGACGGTGCTCCGCAAGGACGAGGACGGCAAAACCTATCTCGTTACCCCGGTCGAACGTATCGGCATCCGCGTCGAGGACGCGCCGTTTGTCGCGGTCGAGGCAAATGTCGCGGGCGCGGGAGACGGTCAGGCCATTACCTTTCGCACCAATGTCGGCGACGTGGTGGAAGCAGGTGCCGACCACCCGATCCGGTTCGTCGAGGAGCCTGACACCGGCGGGTTGAAGCCCTATGTGCTGGTGCGTGGCAGGCTCGAAGCGCTGGTGGCGCGGCCGGTGATGTATGAACTCGTCGAGCATGGCGAACCGATCGTCGTCGACGGACAACCCATGTTTGCCATCCGCTCCAGGGGTGTCATCTTTCCGATCATGCCGATGGCTGATCTTGAGAGGCTGAGCCGGTGACCATGGACGCCTCGCTGGTCCGGTCGTTTTCCGCCGAGGATTTCCGTCGCCGGGCTGCGCGTGAACAGGCGCCGCATGCCGTCGAGTTCGGCGATCACGTGCTGAATCCGACAATCGCGCACCTGATCCGGCCAGTGACCCTGCGCGATGCTGCCGTTCTGGTGCCGGTGATCGATCGTGGCGAGAATTCGACCCTGCTTCTGACCAAGCGCACGGAAAAATTGCGAAGTCATTCTGGCCAGATCGCCTTTCCCGGCGGCCGGATCGATCCCGAGGATGCCACGCCCATGCATGCGGCGCTGCGCGAGGCCGAGGAAGAAATCGGCCTCGACGCGTCCTTCATAGACGTCGTGGGTCGCATGCCCGACTACCTGACGGGCAGCGGTTACAGGATCGCACCGGTACTGGCGACGGTCAGACCTGGTTTCTTCCTGACCATCAACCAGGACGAGGTGGACGACGTTTTCGAGGTGCCGCTGTCGTTTCTGATGGACCCGGCCAACCACCACCGCGAAAGCCGCATCTGGCAGGAACAGGAACGCCATTTCTACACGATGCCGCATGGCGAGCGGTACATCTGGGGCGTGACCGCCGGCATCATCCGCGCCATCTGGGAAAGACTTTACGCGTGACGACCATCTCGATCGCCGATCGCGCGCCCTGGCTGCGGGACGACGCGCTGCAAGCCTTGCTGGCGGCGCTGTCGGAAGGCGGCGAGGAGGCGCGCATCGCCGGAGGCGCGGTCCGCAACGCACTGCTTGGCGAGGAGGCCGGCGACATCGACATCGCTACCACCAACCTGCCGGATGAGACGATCGCACGCGCCGAGAGGGCCGGGTTCAAGTCCATACCGACGGGCTACGAGCACGGGACCATCACGGTCGTCGCAAAAGGAGTCCCGCATGAGGTCACGACGCTGCGCGCGGACGTCGAGACCGACGGCCGTCGCGCAAGGGTGCTATTCGGACGCGACTGGAAGCAGGACGCGGAACGCCGCGACTTCACCATGAACGCGCTCTATGCGATGGCGGACGGCACCGTCGTCGATCTCGTCGGCGGGCTTGCCGATATCGAGACGCGGACGCTGCGCTTCATCGGCAATCCGGAGGATCGCATCCGCGAGGACTACCTGCGCATCCTGCGCTTCTTCCGGTTCTTCGCACGCTACGGCGCGGGGCGGCCCGATTCCGCCGGGCTCATGGCGTGTGCCCGGCATAAGGAGGGACTCGACGGCCTGTCGGCCGAGCGGGTCTGGTCTGAGTTCAAGAAGCTCCTGTCGGCCACCGACCCGTCGCGGGCGCTGCTCTGGATGCGGCAATCCGGCGTTTTGACACGCATCCTACCCGAGAGCGAAAAATGGGGCATCGACGCCGTGCACGGCCTCATCGCGGCCGAGCGCGACTTTGGCTGGAGCCCGGACCATCTGCTCCGGCTGGCCAGCATCGTGCCGCCAGATCCCGTCCGTGTCGGTGCTCTTGCAATGAGGTTCAAAGCCGCCAATGCGGAGCGCGACCGGCTGGTCGGCTGGGCGGCTGCCCCCGCGATCGCGCCGACAATGGCGGAAGGCGATCTGGCGAAGCTTGTCTATCGCGCCGGCCGTGAAGGAATCGCCGACCGGCTGGCATTGTCCCTTGCAAGCGCCCGTGTGCGGGCGGCAACCGACGACAAGGCACTTTTGGAAGCCGGGGGCTATGTGCGGCTCCGACGGTTCCTCGACGGCTGGAAGGCGCCGAAATTCCCGTTGGCGGGCGCGGATCTGATCGCCCTCGGCGTGCCAGCGGGCCCGAAGATGGGAAACTTGATGCGCGACCTGGAAGAGACGTGGGTCGAAGCCGGCTTCACGCCCGATCGCGGCGGCCTGCTCAAGACGGCCGAAACTCTGAAAAACCAGTATCTTTGATGCGGCTCTTGCGAACCTGATTCCGGTTTACGACAATGAGCGCCTAGCATCACCGGGATGGGAGCCGATCGAGCAACGCGGTGAACCTCGACAGACCCTACCGCGTTGCTCCGCCGCGCCGGACCTTGTGGCGCGGATTAGCCGTCAGGCGGCGTTTCGCTGCTTTTCGATCCGCGATCGGATTGCGTCGATCATGGTTTCGCGAATGATCGCCTCGCCATGATCCTGGCGCAGGTGCTCGACGGCGCGGCGCATGATCTCGGCCTCTTCCTCGTGCCTCGTGCGCCAGTCGCAGCCGGGAACCAGCGTTCCGCAGTGGAATTCCTTCATGATTTCCTCCTGTGGTATCTCTCCGTTGACGACGACACCTTAACACAAGTCGCCGCGATTTGTTGCGGTCTGGCGATCACGATTGGGGCGCTGTCGCACGGTCAGTCTGGCCCCATATGATAGATGCCAAGTTGCTTACGGCCACTTCACCATCGGCGGCATCGACGACAGGATCGACTTGACGTTGCCGCCGGTCTTCAGCCCAAAGGTGGTGCCGCGGTCGTAGAGCAAATTGTACTCGACATAGCGACTCCGGCGGACGAGTTGCTCGTCGCGATCCTGCTCTGTCCATCCGACGTTGAAGTTGCGGCGCACGAGCGCTTGATAGATGACGGCGAAGCTCTCGCCGACGTCGCGGGTGAAGGCGAAGTCGGCGTCCCAGCCGCCGGCCTCGGGCGACGAGTGCAGCCAGTCGTAGAAGATGCCGCCGATGCCTCGCGCCTCGTTGCGGTGCGGCAAGAAGAAGTAGTCGTCGCACCAGGCTTTCAGCCTGGGATAGTCGGCGACGCCCGGGTGCCGCGCACAGGCGGCTTCCATCGCGGCGTGGAAATCCACCGTGTCCGGATCCTCTTGCGTCCGGCGGCGGTCGAGTACCGGCGTCAGGTCGGCGCCGCCGCCGAACCATTGCCGCGCGGTGACCACCATGCGGGTGTTCATGTGCACGGCCGGCACATTGGGATTCCAAGGATGGGCGATCAACGAGATACCCGAAGCCCAAAAGGCGGGGTTCTCCTCTCCGCCTGGCATCTGCTTGCGGAAATCGGCCGAGAACTCGCCATGCACGGTGGACGTATGCACGCCGACCTTCTCGAACACGCGCCCGTGCATCATCGACATGGTGCCGCCACCGCCCTTGCCTTCGTCTCGCTGCCACGGTGTGCGCTCGAAACGGCCGGGGGCATGGTCGGCCATCGGTCCGGCGAGTTCGTCCTCCAGCCGTTCGAAATCGTCGCAAATACGGTCGCGCAGCCTCTCGAACCAGGCGCGCGCGGTGGCCTTTTTGCCCTCGATGTCGTCGGGCATGTCTGCCGGGATGTCTGGTCTTTGCATTGAGCCCCTCCGCCTGGCATCGTCGCTGTCCGGCCGAGATAAGGCCAAGCCCGCCATCGCCGCAAGCGGGTCGGCTCGACTTTGCCGTACAGGCGGTGAGGGCAGGCGCCGCAATCGTCCAGAAATGACTCGCATTCGAAGCGGGACAGTCTTAAATTTCGAAAACAAAGCGAGGAGAGGTTCAGTGCGCACACCGCCCCGACCGCCGCTCGACGGGCTGAAGAAGCGTCTCGACCGCTATCGCAGCAACGAAACCGCGCGCTTGCCGCGTGATGGCTTCATCCGTGAGACCTACGCCTTGCCGCGCACTGACGCCCGTGACAAGGCGCGCGAATGGTTCGACCGCTGGCCCAAGCAGGCGTACTGGACGGCGATCGAGAGTTGGTGCGAGCGCCCGGAAGACGTCATCGAGTTCACGATGCGAAGGCTGCCAACGGCGGATTGAACGGTATTCAGCGTAATGCCTCTCCCGCCGCCATCGCGACCGCCAGCGCTAGGTTGAGGCTCCGACCGCCGCCGGGCATGGGGATGAGCAGGCGTTCGTCGGCCGCATCGTGCACGTGGTCGGGTGCGCCGGCGCTCTCGCGGCCAAAGAGGAGCACGTCGCCCGGCCGGTAGGCAAAGCGCGTGTAGGGCAGGGTGGCCTTGGTCGAGAAGAGCAACAGGCGGCGGCCCTCCGAGTTGCGCCAGGTCTCGAAAGAGGTCCAGTCGTCGTGGCGCACGAGCGCGGCCATCTCCAGATAGTCCATGCCGGCGCGCTTCAGCGCCCGGTCAGACAGGTCGAACCCCGTCGGGCCGATCACGTCGATGGCGATGCCGAGGCATGCGCCGAGCCGAAGGATCGAACCCGTGTTGCCGGGTATGTCCGGCTGGTAGAGCGCGATGCGAATGTCGTCTGCCAAGGCGAACTCACTCCTCGATGTTGTAGATCGGCAACAGCCTCGGGTTGCGCGGCCAGGATCCGGTCGCCTGGGTAGCCAAGCGGCGCGAAGCGGTCTATAGGCTTATCCATCGTCAACCCCAACCGAGGAGGCAGGAATGGACGTCATCATGTACCCATCTCCTTTCTGCCTGCGCCCCACGCGCCCGCTCTGACGGCGGCTTCGGACCGACGAATTCTTCCAGACTGACGTCTTCGCCCGAAACCCGCCGGAACTCCGTTCCGACGTTCCCGGATTTCGTGCCATGACCCATCTTAGACACCCATGCCGGCTTCGCCGGTCTTCTCCCGATTTCACGCCCGCCGCCACGCGGGGGCAGGCGTGGCCCGATCGCCTGCTGACACCGCCCTGGCGGGAGGCCGGTGAGAACCCGCTTGTCACGGCCCGTCGATCGGCCATCCTCGGGCCTGCCAGTGCGCAGCCGCGTTCCGATCTCGCATCGCGATTCCGCCGCCGTCGACAAGACGTTGTTTCGAAAGACGAATGCCATGTTCCGCTGGTTTGAGACCCGACTCGATCCGTTTCCGGCCGAAGAGCCGCTGGAGCCGCCGAAAACCCTGGTCGGTTTCTGTCTGCACTACACGAAGGGCTCCTGGCGATGGCTCGTGCCGTCGGCGATCCTGATGTCGATGATCGCCATTACCGAGGTATGGATGTTCTCTTTCGTCGGCAACATCGTCGACTGGCTGGCCGTCCGCGACCGCGAGACCTTCCTTCGCGACGAGGGGACGTCGCTCGCCATCATGGCCGCCCTCGTGCTCATTGGCCTGCCGCTGATGGTCTGCTTTCATTCGCTGATCAACCAGCAGGTGCTGATGGGCAATTATCCAATGCGCATCCGCTGGCAGGTGCACCGCTACCTGCTCAAGCAATCGATGACCTTCTACCAGGACGAGTTCGCCGGCCGCATTGCCACCAAGTTGATGCAGACCGCGCTCGCGGTGCGCGAATGCGTCATCAAGCTCATCGACGTGATGAACTACGTCATCGTCTATTTCGTGGGCGTTCTGGTCATTGTCGGCTCCGCGGACCTGCGTTTGGCGGCGCCGATCGCGGGCTGGCTCGTCTGCTACGTGTTCCTCATGCGATACTTCGTGCCGCGCATGGGCAAGGTCGCCGAAAAGCAGGCCGATGCCCGCTCGATGATGACCGGACGCGTCGTCGACAGCTACACCAACATCCAGACCGTGAAGCTGTTTTCGCATGCCCGCCGCGAAGCGGGCTTCGCGCGTGACGGCATGCGCGGCTTCCTGGAGACCGTCTACGCGCAGATGCGCTTGGTGACCGGCCTATACGGCATGCTTTACATGCTGAATTCTGTCTGCCTGTTCCTCGTTGGTGCCGTCGGAATCTGGCTCTGGCTCGAGGACGCGGTGTCCGTCGGCGCGATCGCGGTAGCGCTGGCGCTGGTGCTGCGGCTCTGGGGCATGTCCCAATGGATCATGTGGGAGTTGTCGGCGCTGTTCGAAAACATCGGCACGGTGCAGGACGGCATTAACTCGATCTCGATGCCCCGCCTCGTGGAAGACAGGCCCGGCGCCAAGGAGATCGTCGTCGATCGCGGCGAGATCCGGTTCGACGACGTGCGGTTCCACTACGGCAAAGACGAGGGCGTCATCGAGAAGCTGGCGTTCACCATCCGGCCGGGCGAGAAGGTCGGCCTCGTCGGCCGCTCCGGCGCTGGTAAGTCGACGCTGGTCAACCTGTTGCTGCGCTTCTACGATATCGAAAGCGGACGCATCCTCATCGACGGTCAGGACATCTCGATGGTCACGCAGGACAGCCTGCGCGCCAACATCGGCATGGTCACGCAGGACACCTCGTTGCTCCACCGCTCGGTGCGCGACAACATCCTCTATGGACGGCCCGATGCCACCGAGGAGATGATGCTGGAGGCGGCGCGCCGGGCGGAGGCAGTGGACTTCGTCGCCACGCTCGGCGATCCGAAGGGGCGCACCGGCTTCGACGCCCATGTCGGCGAGCGTGGCGTCAAGCTTTCGGGTGGCCAGCGCCAGAGAATCGCCATCGCCAGGGTGATGCTCAAGGACGCGCCGATTCTGATCCTCGACGAGGCGACGTCCGCTCTCGATTCTGAGGTCGAGGTGGCGATCCAGGAAAACCTCTACCGCCTGATGGAGGGCAAGACGGTGATCGCCATTGCGCATCGGCTGTCGACTATCGCGGCGATGGATCGCCTCGTCGTTCTCGACAAAGGCCAGGTAATCGAGGAAGGCACGCACGAGGAACTGATCGCGCGCGGCGGTCTTTACGCCCAGTTGTGGGAGCACCAGTCCGGCGGGTTCCTCGAACTGGGCGAGGCGCAGGCGGCGGAATGACGTGCAGGCTCGCCGGATAACCCGCGGGAGCAATATGACATTCCAAGAAATGGCGACATGACGACTTTAAACGACCACGACGACGAGGAGGCGATCGGCCTTCGGGAACGCTTCTGGCGGCGCGTGGAAGGGGTGCTCGACCCCTTCCACGACACCGATCGGGACGTGCTACCGAAGGATGCATGGAGCTTCATTCTCTACTTTGCCCGTCAGGCGAAAGGTCCTTTCGCGCTGCTTCTGGTCATGGGCGGCCTCGTGGGGGCTGTGGACGCTGCGCTCTACTGGTCGATCGGCTGGCTCGTAGACCTGCTGGACGAATCGGATCCGGCGCAGTTGTTGGCGCAGAACTGGCGGGAACTCCTGGGGCTTGTCATCCTCGTCTTCGTCGTCCGCTCGGTGGTGATGATCGGCTCGGCGATCGTCGAGCAGCAGATCATCGTGCCCGCCTTTTTCTCCATGGTGCGATGGCAGGCGTTTAGGCGGGTCATCGACCAGCCCTATGAGTTCTATCAGAACGATTTCGCTGGCCGCATCGCCCAGAAGATCATGCAGGGCGGCGAAGCCGTCGGCGACTTCATCGTCTCGGTGCTCCAGTCCATCTGGTCCTTCGTCACATTCCTGTTCCTGGCGGCGGCTCTGCTGGCCGCGCTCGACCCGCTGATGGGCCTGGTGCTACTCGTCTGGTGCGCGGGCTACGGCCTCATTGTTCGATACCTGCTGCCCGAATTGCGCAAAGCCGGGCGTGCCACCGCCGACCAGCGCTCCATCTTTTCGGGTCGAATGGTGGATTCCTTCACCAACATCATGGCGGTGAAGCTGTTCGACTCAGGCCGTCGCGAGCATGCGTTCGTCCGCGAGGGCCTGTCGAACTACTACGATGCGGTGACCCGGCTGACGCGCAACATCACGAGCGTCAGGGCCGCGGTAAACGTGCTCAACGGCGCGATGATGGCGGCGATCGGGACACTGGCGGTCGTCGGCTGGACCCAAGGTTCGATCTCGACCGGCGCCGTTGCGGCCGCGCTCGGCCTCGTCTTCCGTCTCAACAACATGTCGAGCTGGATGATGTTCAATATCAACGGACTGATCCGTTCCTACGCCACCGTTCAGGACGCTACCGGCACGATCTCGGTCGAGCCGGCCATTCGCGACCGGCCCGACGCGGTGACCGCGCCGCGCTCCACCGGCGACATCCGTTTCGAGAACGTCTCCTTCCATTATGGCAAGGGCGACGGCGTGATCGAAAACCTCAACCTTCACATCCAAGCTGGCGAACGCGTGGCACTGATCGGGCCGTCGGGCGCCGGCAAGACGACGATCGTCAACCTCCTGCTGCGGCTTTTCGACGTGGAGCAGGGGCGAATTCTGCTCGATGGCGTCGACATCCGCACACTCACCCAGGCATCGCTTCGAGCGCAGTTCGGTGTGGTCAGCCAGGAGCCGATGCTGATGCACCGCTCCATCCGCGACAACATCAGCTACGGTCGCCCGGGCGCCAGCGAAGCGGAGATCGTGGAGGCGGCCCGGCGCGCGGCCGCATTGGAATTCATCGCAAGCGTTCGCGATCCCAAGGGACGCGTCGGCTTTTCCGCCTATGTGGGCGAACGAGGGGTGAAGCTTTCGGGCGGCCAGCGGCAGCGAATCGCGATTGCCCGGATGATGTTGAAGAACGCCCCGGTGCTGATTCTCGACGAGGCGACGTCCGCGCTCGATTCGGAGATCGAAGCCGCGATTCAGGACAATCTGGGGCGCTTGATGGAAGGCCGCACCGTGCTTGCCGTGGCGCATCGTCTCTCCACGATTGCCGCGCTGGACCGGTTGGTGGTGCTCGACCAGGGCCGTGTTGTGGAGGAGGGGACGCACAGCGATCTGCTCGACCGCGACGGGCTGTACGCCCAGCTCTGGAAGCGGCAGTCGGGAGGCTTCCTTGCCGACAAGATCTTGTCGGAGTGAAGCCATGTCGCTGCGTCTGCCGGATCTGAAGGCTCAGGCTAGTGTTCTCGACCCGCTCGGGGTCGAGATCCTGGGCGAGAAGGCGGCCTCACTCGGGCGGGCGGGCGAGAAGGTCGAGAGGGCTATCGCGGCGCTGGAGAGCCATGTCGGCGACCACGAGGCGCGCCGTCGGTTCGTGTCGCAGGCTGCGGATGCCGTCTACGCATATTTCGTTCAGCGCGAGCTGTGCGGGTTTCGGCGGCATCACGACGCAATCGCCGACTATCGCATCCCCCGTGAGGTGCTGGCGAGGCTCGGCGCGCGCTAGACGGCGTCGCAGTCCGGGGGGCGCTGCGACGCGGCTTTCGTGCCGCTTTTGCTTTCACGGCAAAAAGCCCGCGACAAACTGCCCATCCCCATGGCTATCATATGGACAAGATAAGGCATCGCGCCTAGAAACCACGCCAATCGCCGGGGGATTCCAAGCCGGTCGCGTAGCCATAGTTGCGCGATCAGGCGCCCGACCAAGGGATGCGGAAGCCCGCGCCGGCGAAGAGTGGCGAGAGGAATAGGGCCCGTGAGCGCACACGACACCACTGAACCCAATCGCAGGGATTTCCTGTACGTGGCAACGGGTACGGCCGCCGTGGTCGGCGCGGCCGGCGTCGCTTGGCCTTTCATAGACCAGATGCGCCCGGATGCATCGACGCTGGCGATGGCGACCATCGAGGTCGACGTCTCGGCGATCGAGGAAGGCATGTCGATCACCGCCAAGTGGCGAGGCAAGCCGATCTTCATCCGCAACCGCACGGCCCAGGAAATCGAGGAGGCGCGCGCTACGCCGCTGACCGACCTCAAGGATCCGATTGCCCGCAACGAAAACCTTCTGGCTGATGCGCCGGCCACGAGCGCAGATCGTTCGGGCGGCGAAGGGCGTGAGAACTGGATTGTGATGATTGGCTCGTGCACCCATCTGGGCTGCGTGCCGCTTGGCCAGTCCGGTGATTTCGGCGGCTGGTTCTGCCCGTGCCACGGTTCGCATTACGACACGGCCGGTCGCATCCGTAGCGGGCCAGCGCCGACGAACCTGCCTATTCCGACTTTTTCCTTCATTTCCGACACGACCATTCGGATCGGCTAAAGGCACAGGGGAGCGAAAAACATGGCCGGTGGACATTCGACCTACACGCCCTCCTCGGGTATCGGACGCTGGGTGGACCAGCGCCTGCCGCTGCCGCGGCTGGTCTACGACAGCTTCGTGGCCTACCCGGTGCCGCGCAACCTGAACTATGCCTACACCTTCGGCGGTATCCTTTCGATCATGCTGGTGGTGCAGATCCTGACTGGCGTCGTTCTGGCCATGCATTATGCGGCCAGCACAGAACTGGCTTTCAATTCCGTCGAGAAGATCATGCGCGACGTGAACTCCGGCTGGCTGCTGCGCTATCTGCATGCCAACGGTGCGTCCTTCTTCTTCATTGCCGTCTACATCCACATCTTCCGTGGCCTCTACTACGGGTCCTACAAGGCGCCGCGCGAGTTGCTGTGGATTCTGGGCTGCATCATCTACCTCCTGATGATGGCCACCGCTTTCATGGGCTACGTGCTGCCGTGGGGCCAGATGTCCTTCTGGGGCGCCACGGTCATCACCGGCTTCTTCACCGCGATCCCGCTGGTGGGTGAGTGGATCCAGCAGTTACTGCTCGGGGGCTTCGCGGTCGACAATCCGACGCTGAACCGCTTCTATTCGCTGCACTACCTTCTGCCCTTCATGATCGCGGGCGTCGTCATCCTGCACGTCTGGGCACTGCACGTTACAGGCCAGACCAACCCGACCGGCATCGAGGTGAAGTCAAAGACCGACACTGTCGCATTCACGCCCTACGCGACCATCAAGGACGGGTTCGCGATGGTGCTGTTCCTGGCCGTGTTCGCCTATTTCGTCTTCTACATCCCCAACTTCCTCGGGCACGCCGACAACTATATCCCGGCCAACTCGCTGAAGACGCCGGCGCACATTGTTCCCGAGTGGTACTTCCTGCCGTTCTACGCAATTCTTCGCGCCATCACCTTCAACATCGGGCCGATCGACTCCAAACTCGGCGGCGTGCTGGCCATGTTCGGGGCCATTGCAGTGCTGTTCGTGGTTCCGTGGCTCGATACGTCGAAGGTTCGTTCGGCGGTCTACCGCCCCTGGTACAAGCTGTTCTTCTGGCTTTTCGTGATCGATTCGATCTTCCTCGGATGGCTCGGATCGCGGCCGGCGGAAGGCGTGTACGTCGTGATGTCGCAGATCGCTACCGCCTACTATTTCGGCTTCTTCATCATCATCATGCCGCTGCTCGGCCTCATCGAGACGCCGCGTCGTCTTCCCAACTCGATCACCGAGGCCGTGCTGGCGAAGACCAAGGGCAGCGCAACGGTGACGCCACACAGCGCTGCCGCCGCCCCTGAAAAGCGCGCCTGAGCCGACCGTGGATTCTGAAAGGACGACTGGAATGAAAACGATTCTGAGCGGTCTGGCGGCGGTCGGCCTGATGTTCTCGGCGACGGTCGCTGTCGCCGCCGAGTATCCGATCTACAAGCCGCAGGAAATGGACTGGTCCTTCGCGGGCCCGTTTGGAACCTACGACAAGGGTCAGTTGCAACGTGGCTTCAAGGTGTATCGCGAGTCCTGCTCGGCATGCCATTCGATGAAGCTCGTTGCCTTCCGCAATCTCGAAGCCCTCGGATTTTCCGACGCTCAGGTCAGGGCGATTGCGGCCGACTACACGATCACCGACGGGCCTGACGCCGATGGCGAGATGTTCGAGCGTCCAGGCATTCCAGCGGACCGGCTGCCTTCGCCTTTTCCCAATGAAGAGGCGGCGGCCGCGTCCAACAATGGTGCCGCACCGCCCGATTTTTCGCTGATTGCCAAAGCCCGTGCCGTCGAGCGCGGCTTCCCGACCTTCGTCTTCGACATATTCACCCAGTATGCCCAATCCGGTCCTGACTACATCCACGCCCTGCTGACTGGCTATCAAGAGCCCCCAGAGGGCAAGGACGTTCCCGAAGGGACCTACTACAACCCATATTTCATTGCCGGCTCCTCGCTCGCCATGGCGCCGCCGCTCATGGACGACGTGGTTACCTATGATGATGGTTCGCCCCAGACAGTAGAGCAGTACGCGCGCGACGTTTCTGCATTCCTGATGTGGGCCGCGGAGCCGCATCTTGAGGAACGCAAGAAAGTCGGATTTCGTGTGATGATCTTCCTGCTGATCTTTGCTGGTCTCGTCTATCTGACCAAGCGCAAAGTGTGGACGGAAGTCGCGCATTGACTTTGTAAACATTTGAATTCTGAAGAGGCGCCTCGTGCGCCTCTTTCTTCGTGGGCAGCCAACGGGTGTTGAAACAAGCCGGCGGTGCATGCCCACCGTGCGGCAAGCTCTGCCAGACGTGCTCGGGACATGGCGATGATTGAGTGATGATGCGTACTGGCGAACAATCAGGCTGAAAGCGCGATAGCGGGCGCAGCTTACGGGCCATTTCTCCGGGAAGAGAAACGACAGCAGTAGCGAGGTCAAGCGGTCAGGGCCTAAGTGATCGACGGCTTTCCATCGGATCGGTTCACCCCTACAACCATCCCACAACAAGGCATGTCCATGAAAACCACGGTCGAAGAGACGCTCCTGTCGGCGATCCGCACCATTCCCGATTATCCCAAGCCGGGCATTCTGTTTCGCGACATCACCACGCTGCTCGGCAACGCCCGAGCCTTCCGGCGCGCTGTCGACGAACTGGTGCATCCCTATGCCGGTACCAAGATCGACAAGATTGCCGGCATCGAGGCGCGCGGATTCATCCTCGGCGGGGCGATCGCGCACCAACTCTCGGCCGGCTTCATCCCCATCCGCAAGAAGGGAAAGCTCCCGCACGATACCGTGCGTGTCGCCTATAGCCTCGAATACGGTGTCGATGAGATGGAGATGCACCGGGATGCCGTCCAGCCCGGTGAGAAGGTGATCCTGGTTGACGACCTGATCGCGACGGGCGGTACGGCCGGTGGGGCCTGCCGGTTGCTGACCCAGATGGGCGCCGACATCGTGGCGGCCTGTTTTGTGATCGACCTGCCGGACCTTGGCGGTCGAGCCAAACTCGAGGCGCTGGGCGTGGAAGTGCGCACGCTGATCGCCTACGAGGGGCACTGACGCGAAACGGCCGGGCTTTCACGAGCATTCTTCGTTGTGCCGAGTGGCCTTGTGGGTCGGGAGCGACGACATAACCGTTTGTTGGCGA
This sequence comes from Aquibium carbonis, assembly GCF_003970795.1. Taxonomy (GTDB): domain Bacteria; phylum Pseudomonadota; class Alphaproteobacteria; order Rhizobiales; family Rhizobiaceae; genus Aquibium; species Aquibium carbonis. The sequence continues at coordinate 29,061 of NZ_RWKW01000005.1, forward strand.
GTCGCAGCCTCGTCGCGGCATGAATCGGTTGTTCCCGCGCAAATGCTTACCGACGATTAACGATTCCTGCCTAGCGTGACGGAGCAATGCCGAGAGAATTGGGATGATTCCGCAGCCGTCCTCGCACGGAGCTAGAGAACACCGCAGGCGCGTGCTGAAGGGCGCGACGATCTTGCTTGGCATCAAGCACTCGGAGATCAGTTGCACCATCCGCAATATGCACGAGCATGGGGCCGAGATTCGGTTGCCGCCCTCAACAGTCGTGCCCGACAATTTTCTCGTCTACGTTCCGTCCGATGGCGTTGGCTATCGCGCCAGCCTTCGCTGGCGCATTGGCGACCGCATCGGCGTCCAGTTTCTGGGCACGGAGCCGAAGCCAAGCTGGCACTACGGAATGTAGGTTCGGGCTCGGATCAGCCCCAGCATTCAGCCAGTCTTCATCAGCACCATGGTCGTGAAACGCATCACCACAGCGCCGTCGGCATCAAGCGCTTCATTCTCCATCGCTACCATGCGCCAGCCTGGCCGCGAGGCCAGCGGTCGCTGGCTGACGGCCTTGCGAGTGAAACTGATGGTGTCGCCGGCATAGACCGGCTTGAACCATTTGAGGTCGCGAATGCCGGCCGCCGGTCCAAACTCGATCGGTTCCCCAAAGGCCTTGGACCGTTCCACGATGGTTGGCATCATCGCGGCGTAGTACTTCATCCAAGTCGATACCGTATGCCAGCCAGACGCGCACAGACGCCCGAAGACGCTTGCCTTGGCGGCCTCCTCGTCCAGGTGGAAGGGTTGCGGATCGAACTTGGCGGCAAAGGCCTTGATCTCCTCGGCGCCGAAAGTGTGGCTGCCGAGCCGAATCGTCTCGCCGATTGCCAGTCTCTCGTCAAGGCTCATGCGCTGGCTCCGGGATTGCGCAACAGGAACATGCCGGTGTTGGCCATCTCGCTGACCAGTTCGCCGTTCTGGTTGAACAGTTCGTGCCGCACGGAAACGAAGCCGAGGCCCGGCCTCGACGAGGATACGCGCCGGGACAAAACGATGGTGCGTCCCGTAAGCGTATCGCCGGCGATCAGTGGCTTGCGGAAGTTGAGATGGTCGACGCCTGGCGAGCCTTGGGACGTGGAATCCAGCAGATAGGCGTCGCACATCATGCGCATGAACACGCCGGCTGTGAAAAGGCCGGATGCGCCAAGGCCGCCGAGAAGGCTGGCCTTGCCCGCTTTCTCGTCGAGGTGCATGGGCTGTGGGTCGAACTCGGCGGCGAACTCGATCATCTCGGCCGCGTCTACAGTGCGCGGACCAAGTTCGATGATCTTGCCTATCTCAAAGTCCTCGTAGGCCCATGTCTTGTCCGTCATACAGCGCCGCCTTGTTCAAAACCGAACGGTTTTTCGCCGGTTTCGCCTGATGGCGCAAGTCCATCGGGATCATTGACGAACGCACGCGAACACGCCTTCCATGGAACCGCATCTGATCGTATCGCAAGAAGTGGGACGGGGCGGGCATGACGAACGGATCGCTAGAACTTGATGGTGCGCTTGATGCCTTCGCTCGGGAGCGCCTGTCGCGTCTGCCGATGACGCTGGTCGGGGAGGGGACAGTGCTGTTTCGCCCGGGCGACGAACCCGGGGGCTTCGTGCTGGTCAGGTCGGGCCGGGTCGCGGTATACCTGACCGGGCGGTCAGGACGCGAAATCCTGCTCTACACCGTCGAGGCGGGCGAGACTTGCATCCAGACGACGCTCGGCATCCTGGGCGACCAATCCTATTCGGGCGAGGCGATCGCCGAAACGCCCGTCGCAATGACCGTTATGCCGCGCGGGCTGTTCATGGAATTGATGGAGAGCTCGCCGGGCTTCCGTCGCTTCGTCTTCCGTGCCTTCGCCGAGCGGATGGGTGATGTCACGCGGGTGCTCGAGCAGGTCGCCTTCGTGCGCATCGAGGAGCGCCTGGCAGGGTTCCTTATGGAGCGCGCAGACGCGGCCGGCGTCGTCCAAATGACGCATCATCAGATCGCCGCTGCGATCGGCTCTGCACGCGAGGTGGTATCGCGGCGTCTCGAGGCGCTCGCCGCAAGGGGCTACGTTGACCTCGATCGCGGCCAGATTCGGATCGTCGACCGTCCCCGCCTATCCGTGTTGCTCGGCGGTTCGTCGGCGGTTCTGTGACTACGTCACCGACATTCATGCGTGGAAGGTCCATGTGTTGCCATCGGCCCACGGCGAATCCCGCGGGGAACAGACGATGAAGGACAAGAACCATGTTCACGACCAACGAAGGCACAATCGACCGCACCCTCCGCGTGGTCGCCGGGCTCGTGCTGCTCTCGCTCTTTTTTCTCTATCCGGACGCGTCATGGCGCTATTGGACGCTGATCGGCATCGTACCCATCGCGACGGGGCTGATCGGATGGTGCCCGCTCTACACGGTGCTCGGCCTGTCCACCTGTCCCGTCAAGCGAAGCTGAGGACGATACAACATTTTCCAGCGCTCGGACGTCTCGCTTTCGAGCACGAAGCCCTCTCATTCGTAAAAGCGCCTTGTGGGGTTGGTGATCAGGACCGTCAGGCCGGCCGCCTGCGCCTCGGCGATTGCGGCGCCGAGAGCCCAGGCGCCGATGTCACGCTTCTGGACCGGTTGCGCGACGTTCAACGTGCGCACGCGCTGGCGATCCTTCTCTATCATTGTGAGAAGGGCGCCGGCCGGTTCGCCGTCAGCGAGAGTGACGAGCATGCCTTTGGGATTGAAGCTTATTACTGTCACGCTTGGCGGCCACCCGCCTCACAGGGCCTTAGCATAGGCGCGCATGCAGGCTTCCTCAAGGTCGAGGGAGAAGGGCGCGTCGTCGGTACTGGGCGGTCTGAGGGCGAGGGCGACCATGCTGAGTTCGGCTCACGCTAGGGGCGATCACGAAGCGGCCACCGTTTGCCGTCAGACGTTGAACTTGAACAGCAGCACGTCGCCGTCCTGGACGACGTAGTCCTTGCCTTCGTCGCGCGCCTTGCCGGCTTCCTTGGCCGGCACTTCGCCGCCGAGACCAACGAAGTCGTCATACGCAATGGTCTGGGCGCGGATGAAGCCCTTCTCGAAATCGGTGTGGATGACGCCGGCCGCCTGCGGGGCCTTGGTGCCCCGATGGATCGTCCAGGCGCGCGTCTCCTTGGGGCCAACGGTGAAATAGGTGATTAACTGCAGGAGATCGTATCCGGCGCGGATTAGGCGGTCGAGGCCTGGCTCCTCCAGCCCGAGATCGGCCAAAAACTCCTGCGCTTCCTCGTCTGGCAACTGTGCCACCTCGGCCTCAATCGCGGCGGAGATGATGATAGTGCCTGCACCCTGCGCAGCCGCCATCGTCTCGACGGCGGCGGTGTGCGAATTTCCCTTGGCGGCGTCGGCTTCGGAAACGTTGCAGACGTAGAGCACCGGATGGGAGGTTAGGAGGTTCAGTGAATGCAGGATCTCGAGTTCGTCCGGCGGCAGCTTGGAGAGCAGGATGCGTGCCGGCTTGCCATCGTGGAGCAGCGCCAGCGCCTGTTCCATCACCGGCAGGATCGTAAGCGCTTCCTTGTCCTTGACCCCGGCGCGCTTACGGAACTGGACGATGCGCCGCTCGAGACTGTCGAGATCAGCCAGCATCAGTTCGGTCTCGACCGTTTCGGCGTCGGCCACGGGGTCGATGCGCCCCTCGACATGGGTGATGTCGTCGTCCTCGAAGCAGCGCAGCACATGCACCACCGCGTCGACCTCGCGGATGTTGGCGAGGAACTGGTTGCCCAGGCCTTCGCCCTTCGAGGCGCCGCGCACGAGGCCTGCGATGTCGACGAAGGAGATGCGGGTCGGGATGATCTCCTTCGACTTGCCGGCCGCCGCCAGTTTCTTCAGCCTGGGGTCGGGCACCGCCACTTCGCCGGTGTTCGGCTCGATGGTGCAGAAGGGATAGTTCGCCGCCTGCGCGGCGGCCGTACGGGTGAGCGCGTTGAACAAGGTCGACTTACCCACGTTGGGAAGCCCAACGATGCCGCATTTAAAGCCCATGGGTATGAACTCTCCTAAAGGCCGAACATGTCGGCCGGGTCGTGCAGGAATGGATTGACGGCCGACTGGCCATCGAATTGCTGGCCATCGTGTAAATCCTCGGAGAGGAAATGGCTACACCTCAGTTCCAGCCGCGAGCCCAAAATCAGGCAGTTTCACCCGGAATAGCCGCTGGCGCCGGCGGCTGACCTATTTTTCGTGGCGATCGGTCAAGCCGGATGCGGACTACGTCGCGACACTCCAGACCAGCGACGCCGCCGCGAGGGCGGCGAGCAGTCCGAGGATGATCAGCACACCATCTCGTGCCACCAGGCCGAGCGCGATGAAGCCGATGGCGGCGCCGGCGATCGAGGCGGAAAAGGGGACGAGTTCGAGGAAGGGTACGCAGAAAGCGATCAGCACGCACAACAGCGCCGGCGCGATGCTGAACGGCCGCGCGGCGAGGAAGGCGAGGCGCTGGCCGGTGAGGCGATCGAGGAACCGCGCTGGCTTCTGCAGCCAGTGGGTCGCCGTGTCGAGCTTCGAACGAGCGACGCGGCGATTGCCCAGAAAGCCGGGTAGCCAGAGCGTATGCCGCCCGATCGCCAGTTGGAGGGCGGCCAGTGCGACGATGGTAGCGCAGGCTGTCGACAGGCCCGGAATGCCACTCGCCGGCGACACCATGATGAGGGCCGGAACAAGCATTAGCGAAGCCAGCGCGTCCCCGCCGATCGTCTCGACGAGTTCCTCCACCGAGACGTCGCCATCCCCCTCGGCCGCACTTTCCACTGTCTCGACGAGGCTCTCGACCTCGCCTGGCTCGGAAGGCTCGCTCATGCCCATGACCCTCTGGTTGGTGAAACCGCGACCGGAACGCGCCGGAGGGCGGGTCGTTGCATGCGCACGGGCAGGTCGCGGGGCGTCGCCAGGATCGGGGGCGCGGGCACCCCGACCGCCGGCCGCCCCTTCTCCAATCAGGACGATGTCCGGGTCGCATGCGGAAAGACGTTCGTGGAGAGACAGAACGGTCAGTCGAACAGGTCGGCGATGATGGCCTGTTCGGCCTTCTCCCACCGGAGTACGACGTCGCCGACCTCTTCGATCTCGTCCTCACTGAGATGGTGGGCGCCGTCCGCGTCGATCCGACAGAGGCTGAACGGCTTGCCGACGCTGGCAGAGGTGAGGTCGAGCGCTTGCAGGACCCGCAGCACTGCCGCGCAGCCGAAATGTACCGACCGCTCGGTTAGGTGGAAGTGCGAAAGCAGTGAGCCGGCCTGCTGGGCCATCGCGGCACCACTGCCGATGGCGTGGAACCCGATATCTGCATAGTGGCCGATCATACCCGACGGCGTGATCTCCAGGATCCAGGGCTCGCCGTCTCTCCACCCCGCGACCATCACATAGGCCGACGGCGTCCCTCCATCTTCCTCGCCCGGCACATCGGCAATAAAGGTTTCGTAGTGATGGCGCAGAATTGGCAGGACATGTTCTTGAACCGCGCGCCCGATATCGGGAGCCTCCAGAATCGCGGCGCTGTTGTCGTTGAAGCGGCGTTTGACATCCGTCAGCACGGAGCGCGCGCCGCTGCCGCCCCAGGCAGCCGATTTGCCCAGTGGGTGAAGCTTCTCGGCCGGGTAAGTCATGCCTCGCCCCTTGTCGGTAATCTGGGAGTCCGAACCAAGCACGACGCCATCCCGGCACACGGTGGCAAGCACGACAGTCATGGCGCAATCCTTTCAGGCCAGATTTCCCGAACCATCCGGTCGGACAAGGGTGATGTGGCTCCGCGAGCCTCGACGATCGGATCGATGCGCCACGACGCAAACTCCGCCCCACCTATACGCCTTTGGCCGGCTGACGTTCCACCGTGAGCGGAGCAAGGTATGTTTGGGAGATTTCGTCCAATGAGGCCGCGGTGCCCGCTTGCCTTTCGCGATCTGTTCAGTCGCCTTTGCCGAACAGCCGCTTCAGCATCGCTGCCATCGGGCCGGTTTCGGGCAGCTTGACCGGCTGCTGCGGTGGGCGGGCCTGACGGATGTGGCTTTTGCCCTTGGGCGGGGAGGGCGCTTCGGCGTCGCTCGTTTCGCGGCGCGACTTCGCGTCTCCGGGAACGGCAAGGGCGGCCTTGTTCATGAAGGAATTGTCGTCGCCCTTGACCAGCATTTCGGCATGGTCGGCGATGGCGTCGATCAACGGGTCGAGCCAGATGGAGTCGATCTTGGCGAAGTCGCCCAGCACCCAGTTGTGCACGAGCGCCTTGTCGCCCGGATGGCCGATCCCGATACGGACGCGGCGGTAGTCCTTGCCAACATGGCTGTCGAGCGAGCGGATGCCGTTGTGGCCGCCGGCGCCGCCGCCGGTCTTGATGCGCAGCTTGCCCGGCGCGAGGTCGAGTTCGTCATAGAGGACGACAATGTCGGAGGGAGCGAGCTTGTAGAACCGCATCGCTTCCCCGACCGATTCGCCGGAGGCGTTCATGAAAGTCTGCGGCTTGAGTAGCAGCACCTTTTTGCCGCCGATCATGCCTTCGGCGATCTCGGCGCGGAACTTCTTCGCCCAAGGCGAGAAGGAATGGCGGCGGGCGATCGCGTCCGCCGCCATGAAGCCGACATTGTGCCGGTTTCGGGCGTACTTGGAGCCGGGATTGCCGAGACCTGCGATGATATGCATGGGTCGGCCCTCCCGTCGGTGGGTCTACTCCCCGCCTTCTGCCGTTTCCGCGTCCTCGGCGCCTTCCGAGCGCAGGCCAGCGGGCGCGGCGATCGTGGCAATGGTGAAGTCACGGTCGGTGATCGTCGGCTTGACGCCTTCCGGCAATTTCACCGCCGAGATGTGAATGGAATCGCCGAGATCTGTGCCGGTGAGGTCCACGGTAATGAACTCCGGGATCGCATTGGCCGGGCAGATGAACTCGACCTCGTGGCGGACGATGTTGAGAACGCCGCCGCGCTTGAGGCCGGGGCTCTTCTCCTCATTGACGAAGTGGACCGGTACTTCGACGGTCACGACGGAATCGCGGTCGACGCGCAGGAAGTCGACATGCATCGGGAAGTCCTTGATCGGATCCAGCTGGAAGTCCTTCGGCAGGACCTGGATCTTCTCGCCATTCACGTCGATCGTCGCGACGGTGGTCAGAAAACCGCCGCCGTGAATCTTCATGTAGACGTCCTTGTAGGACAGGGCGATGGCGATGGGGGGCTGCTTGCCGCCGTAGATCACGGCGGGAACCTTACCGTTGCGGCGAACATCCCGGGCGGACCCCTTACCGACCCGTTCGCGCGCCTCGGCCTTCAGCTCGTAAGCCTGCTGGCTCATGGCATTTCCTTTCGGTGTTGCTGGAGCGCTTGGGGCCGGCCAGGCCGACCTCAAACGTCGAAAGCCGCCTTGTTGGGCGGCCCTCAGCCGCGTTGCCTCCAAGGGTGTCTACGCGGGTGGCGATCCTATAGCCGAAGGGGTGCACGAGCGCAAGTTGGGTGCGACCGATCGAACGAGGCCGGAACCGGTTTTGCGACGGGCCCATTGCAAGGGGTACAACGGCGCGCCAGGCTCGGCTAGATAGAGTCGCTTGCTGCCCACCGCCCACCTGCCATGGAGGCCATGCAATTGAAGCCGATCGGACGCACGATCCTCATCGGGTTGCTCACCGCCGCGCCGCTCCTCATTACCTACGTGATCGTGCGTTTCCTGTTCCAGATGCTGTCCAGCTTCGGCGAGCCCTGGATCAGAGGGGTGGCGCGCGGCTTGCGCGCGACCAATCCGGGTATGGCCGACCTGCTGCTGAACGATGTCCTGCAGTCCATCGCTGCCGTATTCGTTGTGCTTCTGTTCCTCTATCTGCTGGGTTGGGGCGCAGGGCGCGTGGTCGGGCAGCGTCTCATCTTCCTGTTCGAGAAGGCTGTGGGCGCCATTCCGTTCGTCGAAGCCATCTACCGCGCAACCAAGCGCTTCCTTGCTATAAGCGGCCCATCCGGAGAAGACAGCCAGCGCGTGGTTCTCATCGACTTCCCGTCGCGCGACATGAAGGCGATCGGGATCGTTACACGCACGCTGCGCGATGCCACCACTGGAGACGAACTCGCCGCCGTCTATGTCCCAACGGCGCCTAATCCGACCAACGGCTATATCGAGATCGTCCCGTTCAGCAAGCTGACTTTCACCGACTGGACCTTCGACCAGGCCATGGCCTTCGTCGTCACCGGCGGCTCCAACGCGCCCGACGAAATCCACTACTCCCAATCGGCAGATGCCCAGAATGCCACCGACAAGCCGGGCGCCGAAACCGCGGCCGCCGGTTCTTCTGGCTGATCACGTCCTGCCATCGCGGCCGCCCAGACCAGGGATGGGCGCAAGTGGTCTCATTCCCTCTCATGGCTCGTGAGCGTCAAAGGTTCCAGGACCGCTGCGATCTCTCCCATTCGCGCCAGTAGCGCCCCTCGACGCCCAGCACGTCCTCCTCGGTCAATCCGACGTCGTCGAGCAGCCGTTTGTCCAGCTTGGTCGCCAGGGAGGGCCGCCGTGGTCGCCTCCGCGCCAGCAGAGGCGCGATCCGGATCCATAGCGTGGCCAGCTTTGCCGGATATCTGGAAATCCTGGTCGGCATCGCGTTCGTTTCCTTCCATCCTGCCCGCGGATCGCAACTTTGCGCTTGCGTTGACATCAGGCAAACGAATTGAAAGAATGGCTGTCATCAGGATTACGAATGATGGGGCGCAGCAATGCAACTGGACAGCGATCTGTTGCGCACGTTCGTCGCCGTTGCCGAAACCGGAAACTTCACGAAGGCGGGCGAGCAGGTCGGGCGTACGCAATCGGCCGTGAGCATGCAGGTTAAACGGCTGGAGGAGACCCTAGGCGACATCCTGTTCGAACGCGGTTCGCGCGGCGTGGTCCTCACGCGCAAGGGCGACCTGCTGTTGCCCAATGCCCGCCGGATCGTGGCGCTTATGCACGAGACGATGGCGGCATTTCGAGCGCCGCCGCTGAGCGGGCACGTTCGCATCGGCATCCCGGAGGAATACGGCCAGTCCATCCTGTCGCGCGCGCTCGGCGCATTTTCGAAGCGCCACCCGGATGTCGATCTCACGGTCAATTATGGTTGCTCGGCTGTCCATCTCGCAAAGGTGCAGGGCCGCGAACTCGATCTGGCTGTGATCTTCGAGTGGCAGGATTTCTCGGAAGGCGAGATACTGATGACCGATCCGACCGTCTGGGTAACGTCCACCATGCATCGCATGCACGAGGAGACGCCGGTGCCGATCGCGCTCTACGGCAGCACGGGCTGGTGCCGCGAGTTCGCCCTGCGTTCGCTCGAGCAGCGCGGTGTCGAGTATCGCATCGCCTATTCCAGCGACACCAGCGGCGGGCTCAAGCTGGCTGTCCTGTCCGGCCTCGCTATTGCGCCGATCTCGCGCAGCAACATCCCCGAGGGTTGTCGTGAACTCGGAGCCGGAGACGGTTTTGGCGTCATCGACGCCTCGCATGTCGTTCTGCACCGGCACCCCCGTTCAACCGGCGGGGCTGTCAGCGGCATGGCCGATGCGATTCGCGAAGCTTTCGGGACCTCGCTGGCCACTTCCCTCGTGGCTTGATCGACCGCCCGCCCTTGACGCGCCCTGGCGCTTGCTTTCCTTAGTCGACCGCACGTTGGCCGAAGGAGATGCACCATGGACCATTTCACAAGCGGGCAGCGGCCCAGCAAGCGGGCCTCATCGGACTGGTTCACCGGCACGGTCTGGCAGGACCCGATCGTGGAGGCGGACGAACCGTCGCGGGTGAGGGCGGTGACTGTCCATTTCGAGCCCGGCGCACGCACCAACTGGCACACGCATCCGCTTGGCCAGACCTTGCACGTGGTCTCGGGTTTCGGCCTGGCGCAGAAGCTCGGCGAGCCGGTGATCGAGCTCCGTCCGGGCGACACGCTCTGGATCGCGCCGGGGGAAAAACACTGGCACGGCGCCGCGCCTGACACGGCCATGTCGCACATCGCCATCCATGAGGCGCTCGATGGCAAGCACATCGACTGGATGGAACCGGTCACGGACGATCAGTACCCGGGTCGCTAGACAGCCAGTTTTTCCGTCGAAGGCTGTGGCCTCAGCCGACCGGCCGAAGCTCCTTCATTGACGGCAGGAAGACCGTCAGCAGACCGAGAAACGGCAGAAGAGAACAGATCCAGAAGACGAACTCGATCCCCCTCGCGTCGGCGACCACACCGAGGACAGCCGCCGCAATACCGCCGATGCCGAAGGCCATACCAAAGAAGATACCTGCGATCATGCCGACCCGTCCAGGCACCAGTTCCTGCGCAAAGACCACGATCGCGGGAAAGGCCGAGGCGAGGACGACGCCGATCACGACGGTGAGGACGCCGCTCCAGAACAGGTCCGCGTATGGCAGGGCGAGCGTGAATGGCAATACGCCCAGGATCGAGAACCAAATCACCGTCTTGGAACCGAATCGATCGCCGATTGGCCCGCCCAGCACCGTTCCGAGTGCCATCGCGCCGAGGAACAGGAACAGCATCATCTGCGATTGCTGCACCGACACGTCGAAGCGCTCGATCAGGAAGAATGTGTAATAGCTGGTAAGCGAGGCCGTGTACGTGTTCTTGCTGAACATCAGCAGCGCCAGAATCGTGATCGCCAGCACCACCCGATTGCGCGATATCGGCAACGTCTTGCTGGCGGACGGTCGGCCGGCATTGGCGGCGTTGTAGCGACCATACCAGTTGCCGACCTGGCGCAGGATGAGCATGCCGAGAAGCGCCATCAGCGAGAACCAGGCGACGCTGCCTTGGCCGCGCGGCACCACGATGAAGGCGGCCAGCAGCGGCCCGATGGCAGTGCCGAAGTTGCCGCCGACCTGGAAGAGCGACTGCGCCAGCCCGTATCGCCCGCCGGAGGCGAGCCGCGCCACCCGCGAGGCTTCCGGATGGAAGATCGCCGAGCCGATGCCGATCATCGCCGCGCCTGCGAGCAGCAGCGGATAGGTGGTCGCATAGGCGAGAAGCAGCAGGCCACACATGGTTGAGGCCATCGCGAAAGGAAGCGACTGGGGCATGGGTCGCTTGTCGGTGTACAGCCCGATCGCCGGCTGCAGCAGCGAGGCCGTGACCTGGAAAGTGAACGTCAGCAGGCCGATCTGCCAGAAATCGAGCGCGTAGTCTTCCTTCAGCATCGGGTAGAGTGCTGCCAGCAGGGACTGCATGACGTCGTTCAGCATGTGGCAGAGGCTCACTGCGAAGATGACGGGGAAAACAGTCGTGGAGGCGGTGCGGCGAGCAGTGCTGATGGTCGTGTCGGTCAAGATGCTGGTCCCGGATGTTCCGGTTTCGTCTACGCCTCTTGCGGGCGTGCGTCCTTCGTGGTTCGATCGAATTCTTTCGGCAGTGGGCCATGTTCGGGAGAAACCACCGTGTCCTCACGACGGCTTGCCATCTCCGATGCCGCCAGCGCGGAGGAACTTCATCGCCGGCTTGACTGGATCGAAGCCGCCGCTGGCGACGTGATCGCGTCCGCGGGGGATTATCCCGACGGGCACAAGGTGGCGCTCCACTCGCACAGGCGCTCACAGTTGTTGCATGCCTTGTCGGGCGTGGTGCTGGTCTCGACGGCGCAGGGTCGGTGGATCGTGCCGCCCGACCATTCGATGTGGATCCCGGCCGGCATAGCGCATGCGGTCGAGATGCTGGGTGAGGTCCGGATGCGCTCGGCTTATGTCCTGCCGGAAGCCGCACCCGGCCTGCCGGGGACGCTCCATGTGCTGGCCATGACCAGGCTGATGTGCAGCCTGGTCGTGGAAGCGGTGGAGTTGCAGGCCGACGTCGCCTCCGACGAACGGGCCTCGGCCATCATGCGTCTCATCCTGCTCGAGATCCCACGATTGCCGGTTCGGCCCTTCGCGCTTCCCCTGCCGTCCGACGAGCGGCTTGCCCGTCTTTGCCGTGCATTCCTCGATGCGCCGACGCCGCATGTGACCATCGACGACTGGGCCGACAGTGCCGGCATGAGCCGGCGCGGATTCACCCGTGCCTTCCAGCGCGAAACGGGACTCAGCCTGTCGCTCTGGCGCAGGCAGGCGACGTTGCTGGCGGCTCTGCCGCGTCTGTCGTCCGGTGTGCCCGTGACCACGGTGGCTTTCGACCTTGGCTACGACAGCGCGCCGGCCTTCACCACCATGTTCCGCCAGATGCTCGGCACTTCGCCGCGCGGCTATCTCGCCGCGCGAGAGCGTGATTTGATCGTTGACGTTGGCGTGGCCGCGGTTGATCGCGGGCGCTCGCCGCTGTAGCGTCTCTACAGCGGGGGCATGGGTGGACTCCCCGCCAGAGGCTTCGGCCCAAGTCCGCCTTCGCTCGTCTTTGTGCGGAGGCACGACATGCCGACTTCAATTTCCCTTGCCGACCTTTCATGTTTACTTGAGCCGCCATTGCTGATTGACGTCCGGAAGAATCCGGCTCGCGCAGCGTCAGCCCGAACCATTCCGAACGCATTGCGTGGCGAGCCCGAGCGCGTGGACGAATGGGGCGCCTCGCTCGAAGGTCGCACGGTCGTCGTCTTTTGCGTTCATGGACACGAGGTCAGCAAGGGCGTCGCGGATCGGCTGACGGAACTCGGCGTCGATTCCTTCTTTCTCGACGGCGGTTTCGCGGCATGGGAAGCCGGGGGCAATCCCGTCGAGGCAATCGGAGCGCAAGCATGAGCACGGCTGGTAAATCGTCTGCTGCCGGCGCGGTGCACGGTTCGGTGCCGTTTGGCGAGGCGGTCGTCGTCTTCGCCCGCATCGGCCTCCTGTCCTTCGGCGGGCCGGCAGGGCAGATCGCCCTCATGCACCGCTATCTCGTCGAGGAAAGGAAATGGCTCGACGAGGCGCGTTTCCTTCATGCCCTGAACTATTGCATGCTGTTGCCCGGCCCGGAAGCAATGCAGCTCGCCACCTATGCGGGCTGGCTGCTGCACGGTGTGCGCGGCGGCCTGATCGCCGGGTTGCTCTTCGTGTTACCGGGCGCGGTTCTGATCACGGTCTTGACCGTCGTCTACATGCTCGCCGGCGAACTGACGATCGTCCAAGGTCTCCTGTTCGGGCTCAAGGCGGCCGTGCTGGCGGTCGTCCTCGAAGCGCTGATCAAGGTTTCCCGACGCGCGTTGAAGAGCCGAACCATGGTGTTTCTGGCAGTCCTAGCCTTTGTGGCCATCGCGGTCCTCGGCGTCCCGTTTCCCGTGATCATTCTCGGGGCCGCCGTGTTCGGCGCCCTGCAGCATCTGTGGCACCGGTCGACCGGCCCGGCGTCGAGCGCACCCGCACTTTCAGCCGCGACCGTCGAACCAATTGGTCCGGAGTGGACGCAGCCGAGCCTCACGCGCTTCCTAACGACAAGCGTGACTTGGCTCGCGCTATGGTTCCTGCCGCTCATCGGGCTTCGGATTACCCTGGGCCCGGACAACGTGTTCACGGTCGAGGCCGGGTTCTTCTCGACCATGGCGGCGGTCACTTTCGGCGGCGCCTATGCCGTGCTCGCCTATGTGGCGCAGCAGGCGGTCGAGGTTCACCAATGGCTGCGACCCGACGAGATGCTGACAGGGCTTGGACTGGCGGAAACCACGCCCGGGCCACTGATCCTCGTGCTTCTGTTCGTGGGCGGACTTGGCGGCGCGCGGCTGTCTGGACTCGAGCCCATGCTGGGCGCAATGGCTGGTGCGCTGGTGACACTGTGGTTCACCTTCGTACCATGCTTCCTCTGGATTTTCGCTGGCGCGCCCTATGTCGAGACAGTGCGCAACGTGCGATGGCTCGCGGCCGCTCTGGCGGCGGTGACGGCAGCCGTGGTGGGCGTCATCGCCAACCTCGCGGTGTGGTTCGCGCTGCACGTACTGTTTCGGCAAATGGACGAAATCTCGATGGGGGCGGTCTCGCTACCGGCGCCTGCTCTGTCCAGCTTCGATCCCGCTGCCGCCGTCATTGCAGTCGCGGCCGGGGTGGCGCTGCTGCGATATCATGCCAATCTGATTGGCGTGCTCGGATTGTCGGCGGCGGCAGGCGTCCTGTTCGTCCTCACGTGAGGCTGGTAGCGATCAGGATCCATTGGTGCCGGTCTGTCCCTCGCGATGCACGCCTTTACCCGCAGCCTTGGCCAGATAAAGTGCCTGATCTGCCCGATCGAGCAGATCCTGTGGCTGCTCGCCCGGTTCCGCGGCAATGACGCTGCCGACGCTCCCACCGACGCGGATGAGTTGGCCGGTTCCTATGTCGAACGGCCGCGAAATCGCGGCGATCAGTCGCGACGCGACGAAGGCCGCCTCTGCCGCCGACGTGTCGGGCAAGAGAAAAACGAACTCGTCGCCGCCGACCCGACAGGCGATGTCTCGGTCGCGGATGGACTGGATCACTCGTCCCGCTACGGCGCGCAGAAGCGCGTCACCGGCGGCATGGCCATGCTGGTCGTTGACCGCTTTGAAGCCATCGAGATCAAGGCAGAGAACCGCGAAGGGAGGCGTGCCCGGAGTCCTGGCCATGCGCTCGCAAAGCTCGGCGAGACGCTCCTCCAGATGGATCCGGTTGGGCAGTTCTGTTAACCGGTCCGTGCGTGCAGCGATATGATTGGTCTGCTCGGCATTGATCATGCGCAGCATGATGTCATGGTTCTGGAACATGACGAGCACCATGCCTCCCGTCAGAAGCGTCGCCATGACGAACACGAGGAGCATCTCTGGCGCATTGAAAAGATAGAGGCCGAGCCCGAAGGGCAGCCCCGCCAGCACCATCGCGATCATTCCGAAGCGGGGAAGTGGGGCATTGCGGGAGGCAATGTTGCCGACGGCTCCGGCTGTGTTGATGGCTGCCATTACAATGAGAAGATCATTGCCGGTGGCAGCGCAGGCGAACTGCCCGAGCCCATAGATCAGCGCCCAGCCCATCCCGAAGTAAACGAGCGATGTGTAGCTTTTAAGCCGCTCGTGCTCGGGCTTTGCAGCAATCTTGTCGAGGCTCCTGTACCGGCCGATAAACAGAAACAGTTCGGTCGCGATCCAGACGATGGGCCACAACGCTCCCGTGATCACCAGTGCGGCGATTCCGGTGACCAATGATGTGAGCATACCGAACAGGACTGGCAGCCGCCGCTCGAACATGCTGCGGAACAGCCGTTCGCGGATTTCGGGACTGTCGAGCCGGCTGGGGGTCGACATCCAGAAGAAGATTCTCCAGGACGGACCCGTGCCGCTCCCGAATGTGTTTGGCGCCCGATCCGCACGGGGTTCCAGTCCAAAGCTGTTTCGAAACCGGTGCAGCATGCCCCAAAGCTAGGGCAAATGTGTAAATGAACTCGCTTAGGCGCATCCTAAAAATGCGGTTAACCATGGCGACGAACAACGGCATTCAGTCGAAAAGGCTGGAAACCGATTTTTCCGTCGCGGTGCGGGAGATAGCCTCGCCGATCAGGTCGGCGATCGACACGACGCGGATGTTCGATGCGGCTTCGACGCCGGAGGTAGGCTGGATCGAATCCGTTATCACAAGTTCCTTCAGCTTAGACGACGCTATGCGAGCGACAGCTCCACCCGAGAGCACGCCATGGGTGATGTAAGCGGTCACGCTGGTTGCGCCGTTGGCCAGAAGAGCGTCTGCAGCGTTGCAGAGCGTGCCGCCCGAATCGACGATGTCGTCGATCAGTAGGCAGTCCTTGCCGTTCACGTCGCCGATGATGTTCATGACCTCAGATTCGCCCGGCCGCTCGCGGCGTTTGTCGACGATGGCCAGCAGGGTCTCCACCCGTTTCGCCAACGCGCGGGCACGGACCACACCGCCCACATCCGGCGACACAACCACCACGTTGGAGGTCTGGTAGTTCGCCTTCACGTCACGAACCAGCACCGGCAGCGCGAAGAGGTTGTCGGTCGGAATGTCGAAGAAGCCTTGGATCTGCCCCGCATGGAGATCGAGCGTCAGGACACGGTCGGCACCCGAGCGGGTGATGAGGTTGGCGACCAGCTTGGCCGAGATCGGCGTGCGGCCAGAGGCACGCCTGTCTTGGCGTGCATAGCCAAAATAGGGGATCACTGCGGTAATGCGGCGTGCAGACGACCGACGGAACGCGTCGATCATGATCAACAGTTCCATAAGATGGTCATTGGCCGGGTAGGAGGTCGACTGGAGGATGAACACGTCCTCGCCGCGGACGTTCTCCTGAATCTCGACGAAGATTTCCTGGTCAGCGAAGCGGCGGACGCTCGCCCGCCCGAGGGGAATGTTCAGGTAGCGGGCGACGGCCTCGGCCAGCACCCGGTTCGAATTTCCCGCAAACAGTTTCATGCAGTTTCCCCGGCTGACGCCACGCGCGGATCGTGAGGCGGCTTTTAGCGCCTGACCGCGCTATTGCAAGCGCCGCTTGCGCATATAGGCCGCTATTCCCAAGAAAGGGTTTCACGAGCCTGTGGCCATCACCCGCTCCTCGACGTCGACCATGACGCGATATCTGCGATGGTGCGCGCCGCGATCTGCTCCATGGTGGCGCCCGGGACCGCACTCCAAGGGTCTGCTCCGGCCTTCCCGGCGATGCGCTCCTGGCCCTGGATCCGATGAAGTCTGGTTCCCTTTGCGTCGACCACGTCCCAGACGAAGATAACGAGGGTATCGTTCCCGTCCGCGATCGCCGACAGGTAGCCCTTGACGATGAAATCTCCCGGCATGCCTCCGGGCGCGACGATCTCGATGCCTCGCTCGGCAGCCAGTTGCGAAAGGCGCCGCGACAGCGGGGTCGCGGCGGCGAGAGTGGGGCCCACCACCGGGGCGAACTCCATCCGCAAACTTGAGCTGGTGACGGCCGGGACTGTGGCTCTCGCGCCTTGGTCCGGCTGCGCGGGCGTGGAAGCGGCCTGACCCCCGAAGAGCGCGCGTGGATCCAGCGCCTCGGACGTGCTGCAGGCGGAAAACGCGAAGCAGGCGATCAGGACCGCATGTCGCAGCGCCGCTGCACGCATCTCCACGCTCTCCCTTTGCCGACCCTCTACTCGCGTGTTCCGGACTTATGCTTTCATCGCACGATCAAGTCCAGATCATGGCGCGATAGCGGCTTGGCCTCGCCCTCGGTCGTCAGGTAGGTGCGGCCGAGCGTCATTGCCGTCTCGGTTTCGGAATCCATGATGATCATGTGAGCAAACAGGGTCATGTCGGGCGCGATCGGCTCCGGATTGCCAGCAAAGAACATCGGCATGTCCATCCACGATGGCGTGAAGCGCGCGCCGAGCGAATAGCCGCAGGCGTTGAGACGGTGGCGGGTCAGCCCATGCGCCTCCATCACGCGCGCATGCGCGTCGAAGACATCGCCGAAGGTCTTGCCCGGCACCATCGCGGTCTCGACCGCTACGAGCGCGTCCCGCGCGGCCTCGAAGAGCTCCTGGTGGCGCTTTGACACCTTGCCGAGCACCACGGTGCGCATCATCGCCGCATGATAGTGGTGGAACACTCCGGCCCATTCGAGCGTCAGCTGATCGTTCTTGTTGAGCTTGCGGCGGCCGGCCTTGTAGCGACAGAGCAGAGCATCGGGTCCGGATCCGATGATGAACTCGTTGGCGGGATAATCACCGCCGCCTTCGAAAATCGCGCCTTGCATGGCCGCGAGAATTTTGCCCTCGTCGCCGCCCTGCTTGATCAGCGGGAGCGCGGCGTCGAGAGCGTCGTCTGCCAGAGCGGCCGCCCGCGTCGTCTTCACGATCTCGGCCGGGCTCTTGAACAGCCGAAGCCTGGGAATGACGTTCGACGAATCGAGAATCTTGCCGAAGGTCTGGAGTTGCTCGTCGAGACGTCGGCCGTTGAAGGCCGTGAGACCGTGCGTGTCATATTCGACGCCGATCTGACAGCCAAGCAGGTCGAGGTCGTTGAGCAGGTTGCGCAGGTCCACGGCGGGGTTTGCGCCAGCACGGTCCGTCCACAACCGGACGTCTTCGATGGTGGAGGTGTGGCGCGCCTGGCGAAGGTCGGCCGAGCGCGTCAGCAGCACCATCGTTCCGTCTGCCTTCACCACGAGGCACTGGAAGAAGCAGAATCCGAAGGTGTCGTATCCGGTTAGCCAGTACATGCTTTCCTGGGCGAACAGCAGCATGGCGTCCAGCTTGCGGTCGGCCATCTCGATGACGAGCCGGTCGCGCCTGGCGTCGAACTCTGTTCGTTCGAAGTGAAGCGCCATCAGATATCCTCCATGACGATTGCCGATATCTGCCGCCCGTAGTCGGGTTCGGCACGGTGTGTGGTGCGCCGATACGAAAAGAAGCTCTCCTCGTCGGCGTAAGTGCAGCGGCCAAGCTGTGAAGCCTGGACGCCTGCCTTGAGAAGGCGATCGACGGTGTAGCCATTCAGATCGAAAAGGGAATGCCCTGACCGCGACGCGGGTGTGAACCACCGTTCGTTATCTGCATCGGCTGCAACGAAGCGGGCCACGAATTCCGGCCCGACCTCGTAGTTGTCCTGGCTGATCGAGGGGCCGAGAACGGCCACTATGCTGCCGGGGTCGGCACCGAGTCGGGTCATCGCCTCGACAGTCGCCTCGAGGACGCCGTCGAGCGCACCCTTCCATCCGGCATGGGCCGCGCCGACCACCCGCGCGCGCGCATCCGCGAAAAGCACCGGGCCGCAATCGGCAGCCAGGACGCCCAGCGCGAGGCCTGGCCGGTCGGTGACCACCGCGTCCGCCTTCGGGCGTTCCGTCCAAGGCTTGGTGACAACGACAGCGTAGGGGGAATGCACTTGATGCGGCGTACACAGTCGCTGCGGCGTGACGCCAAGATGAGCCGCCACGCGGGCGCGATTCTCCAGTACGGCTGCCCGTTCGTCCTTGGAGCCCAACCCAACGTTCAGTCCGCGATATAGACCTTCCGAGACGCCTCCATGGCGAGTGAAGAAGCCATGGTGAACGCCGCCAGATGCGACCGAGTCGAGCGCTGGAGACCGGAGCGGAGCCGGCCGCTCTTCCTTTGACATGCTCGTCCTGTTGACTGTTTCCCTCGACGCGAATGGTGGGGCAGGGGGGTGGCCAAGTCAATGCAAGGCAGGTCGGCCACAGGTTGACGCCGCGCCAACGGGGAATGAGCTTGCCTCTCGTTCGAGTACCATCCTACGCTGGCATCCTTGAAAATCCAGAGCCGCCGCATGTCGAGCATCGTCCACGGGCTGAACGCCAACCGCGCCGTGCGCGGGTTGAAGAACCTACGAAATGCGTTTGTCGACAACCGGTTTCGGTCGAAGGGGCACGAGGCTATCGCCCCCTTCCTCGCCGCCCTGCCGGATCGCAGCCAAGAGCGAATCTGCTTCGCCATCGCCTTCAACTCGCCGTGGGTGATCGACATTCTTGGCGCAGCCTGGGCAAGGCAGTGCCCGCATACGCCACTTGCCATCATCGACAATTCTTCCTCGTCCATGGCCCGTGGCGACATCGAGCACGTCTGCTTTTGGCGAGGCCTTCCCTACTTGGCGTTGCCGGCCAATCCGGAGTGGAGCCCAAACCGCTCGCACGGCATCGCCATGAACTGGGTCTACTACAATATCGTGCGCCGGTTCGTCCCATTGAGCTTCGGCTTTGTCGACCACGACTGTTTTCCGCTCCGACCAGCCGATCCAATGTCTGCAATGGCAGACAAGTGGGTGAGAGGACGCCGTCAGGCCGGGCGCGGAGACGCGTGGTCTCTTTGGGCAGGCTTCTGCTTCTTCCGCACCGAACCCACGTTGAACCTTGCCATCGACTTCAAGCATCGCATCGAACACGGCCTCGACACGGGTGGTGGAAACTGGGGAGCATTTTATCGCACGCTGTCGGCTCGGGAGGTGGAGGCCGTTTCGGTAGGGCAGATCGACTTTCCGGTCGGGAACCACTCCGCAACGCATCGATATCTGGACAATTCCTTCGTCCATCTTGGGGGCGCGTCATATCGCTATTCTGCTGAAAAGGCGGAGTTGCGCTCTCGGCTCGCGGCCTACATCTGGCGTCAGCACCTAGCTGAGGATCAGCCGGTCTTGGCCTTGCCATGAGACCGGCGCGTGTAAAAAGGAGAACGCGAAGCCTTAACAAGGCCGGATCAGCGGGCATGAGGGGTTACCAGCAGGACCTTGAACAATTCGCCCATGGCGGTGGAGCCGGCAAGCCGCTGAGCTTCTCCCGCAATTCTGTCGCGCTCGTCTTCGCTCTTGCCGACCGATAGAGCCTCCACGCGCTCAGCGAGCCCCATGGCCAGAAGGAAATCGCGCTGCGTTGCCGTCTGGATCGACAGCCCGCTCTGCTCGGCGATCCTGCCGAGGCGGTGGAAATCGACGTGGCTCGTCAGGTCAGCTTCGCCGGGGTGGTCTAGCACGCCGTCTGGGGCGTGCCGACGCACGGCCTGGAGCGTATCGCCGAGACCCGGTTCGAGGTGGCCGTAATCGAAGAACAGCGCCGCCCCGCCGAAACGCGCGATCCGGTCCGCCGCCGTCTGCATGAAGGCCTCACGGGCGGGAGCCAACTCCGCGACCGTGCCGTCGAGAACGCTGTCGGCGCCCGGCGGCAGCAGGAACGGGTCGGCCGTTCCAGCGCCGAGCATGAAGCGCAGGCCACCGGCCTCGTCGAGGCCGATACAGCGTTCCAGCCAGCGTCCACCTTGCTTGACGTACTGGCGCACTGGGAGCGCGTC
Source organism: Aquibium carbonis (assembly GCF_003970795.1). Taxonomy (GTDB): domain Bacteria; phylum Pseudomonadota; class Alphaproteobacteria; order Rhizobiales; family Rhizobiaceae; genus Aquibium; species Aquibium carbonis. The sequence goes on from NZ_RWKW01000005.1 coordinate 49,723, forward strand.
GAAGATCTCGTTGCCGACAATGATCGTCGGCAGGTCGGGAAGCTGCTCGAGCCGTTCGTGCCACTCGAAGCGTCCGGGCGCCGGCGCGAGCGTCTGGCGCTGAACCTCGCTCAGGCGCGGACTGGACTCGACAAGGGCAAAGCGGGTTCGTTCGACGAATGCGCGGTCGAACTGCGCGAGCGTGCGCACCATGTCCTTCATCAGCGTTCCCCGGCCGGGGCCGAGCTCGGCAACGCAGGCCTCCGGCGGGCTGCCCGCCGCCTGCCAGGCCATGTAGACCCAAACAGCCACCAGTTCGCCGAACATCTGGCTCACCTCGGGCGCGGTGGTGAAGTCACCTGCCGACCCGAAGGGCTCGCGCGTCGTGTAGTAGCCATGCTCGGGGTCGAAAAGGCAGAGCGCCATATACTCGGCGATGCCGATCGGACCCGCCTGCGCGACGAGCGCTGCAATCTTCTCGCCCAAAGGTGTCATGCCTAGGCCTCAGCGCAGAACGGATTCACGCGGCGGCGCGGCGAGCGCGCGACATCGCCCAGATGCCGACGAGAACCATCGGCACCGAGAGCACCATGCCCATGGTCATCCACCCCCCGAATAGGTAGCCGAGCTGGGCATCGGGTTCGCGATAGAACTCCACGACGATGCGCGATAGGCCATATCCTGCCACGAACGCGCCGGCCACGAAGCCGGGGTTCTTCAGCTTCCTGAAGCCGTGGGTGAGGATACGCAGCACGATCAGCAGCAGCAGCCCCTCAAGAGCTGCCTCGTAGAGTTGGCTCGGGTGGCGCGGTTCCGGACCGCCATTCGGGAAGACGAAGGCCCATGCAACGTTGGTCGCGCGACCCCAGAGCTCGGAGTTGATGAAATTGGCGAGGCGCACGAGACCGAGGCCGACGGGCACGCCGGCCGCCACGACGTCGAACAGACTCCAGACGCTGGCGCCGCGCGAACGGGCAAAGAGGATCATGGCGATTGTGGTGCCGAGGAAGCCGCCATGAAAAGACATGCCGCCCTCCCAGACGGCCAGGATCGCCAGAGGCGTCTCGATATAGCGGGCGAGATCGTAGAACAGGATGTACCCGATCCGTCCCCCGAGCACGATGCCCGCCGCCGCCCAGATGATGAAGTCGTCGAGATCGTCGGGCTTGAGCGGCGCCTGTCCGCCTCTCCAAAGGTTCGAATTGGCCAGCAGCCGCCTGCCATACCACCAGGCGAACAGGATGCCGACGACGTAGCCCAAGCCGTACCAATGGACGGCGAGCGGCCCGACCTGAACGATCACCGGGTCAATATCGGGGAAGGGAAGTGCCGCGAGCGGCAAAAGTAGGTGTTCCAAGGGCCTGTCCGGAGCTTGTTGCGGCGCGCGGACCATGGTCGAAGCCGGGCGGAAAGGTCAAGCCGCTCCCCGCTATGACGTGGGGCGATCCGTAAGCGGATGTCCCGGCCGTCGCCGCGCGCTTGCAAAGCGGCGCCTCCGTGCCTAGTTCAGGTCATGCGGGCGTGTGTCGTGCCGCCGCATGAACAAAAGAGGCAGACGCCATGACCACCGGACCGAACCGTATCCTCGACGATCTCGCCAAGCTGATGACGGACGCCGCCGGAGCAGCCCAAGGGGTGCGACGGGAAATGGAGACGGCCTTCCGGGCGCAGGCCGAACGCATGCTGAACTCGATGGACATCGTCCAGCGCGAGGAATTCGAAGCCATGCGCGACATGGCGGTGAAGGCGCGGGCCGAAAACAAGAAACTCGCCGCACGTCTGGACGACCTCGAGGCGAAGCTGGCTTCGCTGTCCACCGCGTCGCCTGCCGAGGGCACGGCCGGCAAATAGGCGTTTGCAAGACCCACCGAGGTTGAATTCGGCATTCGACTATCCACAGGGTGCCAAGGCGAAAAGACGTTCGCGCTGAATCGCTTACACTGCGATGCAGCGAGCGTATCCACACCTCCGACGGTCAGGCGCGAAAAAACCGCTGGAACCGGGGCCTCGCATCAATACACTGAATCTACAGCATGATTCGTACATGCGCCGGGCAGGGGTGGCCCGGGTGGAGGTATGACACCTTCTTTGTCCGTCCCAGTTTGTCGTTCGTGTCACGAGCGTTCCAGGTGGAGCGCGCGATAGGCGCTCCCATAGCCACAGGAAGCAAACATGAGCCTTCTGGAAATCGACCTGTCCCGCGAAGCGCATCCTGTGGATGTGATCGAGGCGGTCGCCAATGCCAACGAATGGGCGTTCGAGAGGGCCGGTGACGACGAGATTGCGATCTCGGTTGCCGGCAACTGGACCGACTATCACATTTCATTCTCCTGGATGGAGGACTTCGAAGCACTGCATCTGGCCTGCGCCTTCGACATCAAGGTGCCCGAGACGCGGGTGACAGAGGTCATGCGATTGCTCGCATTGATCAACGAGCAGATGCTGTTTGGCCATTTCGATCTTTGGGAGCAGGAAGGCGCCATCATGTTTCGCCAGGCTCTTATGCTGAACGGCGGCGTCGAGCCGACCGGGCAGCAGGTCGAGGTGTTGCTCTCCACCGCGCTCGAAGCCTGCGAGTGCTACTTCCAGGCTTTCCAGTTCGTCGTGTGGTCGGGTATCTCCGCGCGCGAAGCCTTGCAGAACGTGCTGTTCGAGACGCACGGCTCCGCGTGACCATGGAGGGGGGTACGGAACGCAGACCTGATATCTCGTATTCGGATTTCGATCGGATCGACATCCGGGCCGGGACGGTCATCGAGGCCGAGACCTTTCCGGAGGCACGAAAGCCGGCGATCAAGCTCAGGATCGATTTCGGCCCGGTGATCGGCGTCAAGAAATCATCGGCGCAAATCACCAAGCATTACAAACCCGAGGATATTGTTGGGCGCCAGGTGATGGCCGTGGTCAATTTTCCACCGCGCCAGATCGGCAAGTTCATGTCGGAAGTGCTGACGCTCGGCTTTCCTGACGAGGAAGGCGCCGTCGTGCTCGCAGCAATCGATCTCGAGGTGCCGAACGGAGGACGTCTCTTCTGACGGCCTCTTTCCAGCGAGATGCGGGCGCGTCGGCACCGAAGCTGCTTCTTGACGGGAACCATCGACCAGTCCTCGCGTTACCAAACGTCCATCTTTTTGACGCTCCCCATTCGGCAGCTGAATGTTCGAGAGCGAAATCAATTGGATGACGCATAAATGGTCAACGACAATGGGGGCTCGAGCACGCATCAATGTGCGGAATTTGTGGTGAAATAAAACTGGACGGCACCGCGCCGTCTCCGATCGCAATAGCGAAGATGACAGACGTGATGGCGCCTAGGGGCCCGGACGGAGCCGGTCTCGTGATGCATGGCAATGCCGGTTTCGGCCATCGTCGGCTCAAGATCATCGACTTGTCCGAGCGTGCCCAGCAGCCAATGGTGGATTCGGGCCTCGGCCTCACGATCGCCTTTAACGGTTGCATCTATAATTATCCGGAACTGCGGGCCGAACTCGAGGACAAAGGCTACTCGTTCTTCTCCACAGGCGACACGGAAGTGATCCTGAAGGCTTGGCGTGAGTGGGGAGAGCGCTGCGTCGAACGGTTCCACGGGATGTTCGCTTTTGTGCTGCAGGAGCGCGACACCGGCCGCATCGTGATGGCCCGCGACCGTTTCGGCATCAAGCCGCTCTATCTATCTGAGACGCCCGGCCGCATCCGGTTTTCTTCGTTTCTGCCGGCTTTGCTCGCGGCAGGCGACGTCGATACGTCCATCGACCGTGTTGCTTTCCACCACTACATGAGCTTTCACGCAGTGGTGCCGCCGCCGCGCACGATCATCGAAGGTGTTCGCAAGCTGCCGCCGGCCACCATCCGCGTCATTGAGCCGAATGGCGAAACCCGCGATCGTATTTACTGGAACCCACCGTTCGGCCGAGACGCGCGCGACGTGAATGTGTCCCGCGAGGAGTGGGCCGACCGGGTGCTCGATGCCTTGCGGCTCGCGGTCAAGCGACGCATGGTCGCCGACGTGCCGGTCGGGGTCCTGTTGTCGGGCGGTGTCGATTCTTCGCTGATCGTGGGCCTGCTAGCCGAGGCTGGTCAGCACGGGCTCATGAGCTTTTCCGTTGGCTTCGAGGAGGCCAATGGCGAAAAGGGTGACGAGTTCGTCTATTCCGACCTTATCGCCGAGCGCTATGGGACGAAGCACCACAAGATTTTCGTTCCATCGGACCAATTGATGGATGCTCTGCCCGGAACCTTCGGCGCCATGTCGGAGCCGATGGTTTCCTATGACAATGTCGGCTTCTATCTCCTCTCCAAGGAGGTTTCCAAGCACATCAAGGTCGTCCAATCGGGGCAGGGCGCCGACGAGATATTCGGTGGCTACCACTGGTATCCGCCCCTGATGAACTCCAATGACGTGGTGGGCGACTATGCCCGCGTCTTCCTCGATCGGGATCACGCGACACTGAAGACCCAGCTTGCGCCGGAATGGATCAATGGCGGCGACCACAGCCGCGACTTCGTGGCCGAGCGCTTGATGCGAGCCGGGGCCGATACGCCGGTAGATCGCGCCCTCCGCCTTGATTCGACGGTCATGCTGGTCGACGACCCTGTCAAGCGTGTCGACAACATGACCATGGCCTGGGGGCTTGAGGCACGTGTGCCGTTCCTCGACCACGAACTCGTCGAACTTGCCGCGCGGATCCCGCCGGAAGAGAAGATCCGCGACGGCGGCAAGGGCATCCTCAAGGATGTCGCGCGCAGGATCGTGCCGTCCGAAGTGATCGACCGCAAGAAGGGCTACTTCCCGGTGCCGCAGCTCAAGTATGTCGACGGTCCCTATCTCGACCTCGTGCGCGATGCGTTGTCTTCGCAGGCGGCGCGCGAACGGGGCCTGTTTCGGCGTGAATGGCTCGACCAACTGTTCGAAAAGCCGTCCGATCACATCACGCCCTTGCAGGGATCCGAACTTTGGCAGGCCGGGCTCCTGGAACTGTGGCTACAGACGCACGGGATCTGACGATGGCAAAGACGAAGCCGGCGGAACCCCGCCGCAACACCGGAAAGGCCGAGCGAGCGCTCGGTCACCGGCTCAAGAGGTTGCGCAGCGAATCGCAGAAACCGCCGATCGGACTGCATTCCGGCGAGACGGCGCCCACGCGTCAGTCGGTCGCGCTCGACTGTGGCTGGGGAAGGCTCCTGTTTTCACAAACTTTCCCGGACAATCCCGGCATCATCGATAGTTTGTCCCACGAGGGCGACAAGCGCCGCGATATCGCATTCTACGTCCGCGATCCGCATGTGCTACTCGCACTGGCGCCGCAGGACACCTTTCTGGATCCTTCGCACACCTATCGACTCGACTTGTCGACCTATCGGCCGAGCCGGCGTAAGCCAAAGAGCTTTTTCATCCGGCGCCTGACCTCGCAGGTCGATGCCGACGCGGTGAATACCATCTATGCCGCGCGCGGGATGGTAACGGTCAGTCCGGAGTTCTTTTGGGCAAACCGTGACAGCCGATCCATCACCTACCTCGTCGCGGAGGACGAGACGACGGGGGACGTCGTCGGCACAGTCACAGGTGTCGACCATCAGCGCCTCTTTGGTGATCCGGAGCACGGCTCTTCGCTCTGGTGCCTGGCGGTTGATCCGCAATGCCGGCATCCAGGCGTGGGCGAAATGCTGGTGCGCCGCCTTGCTGAACATTTCCAGGCTCGCGGTGCCGCATTCATGGATCTGTCGGTCATGCACGACAACGATCAGGCGATCGCGCTTTATGAGAAACTTGGTTTCCGTCGGGTGCCGATCTTCGCCGTCAAGCGCAAGAATACCATCAATGAGCGTCTCTTCTCCGCGCCGATCGATGGGTATGACGGGCTCAACCCCTACGTCCGCATCATCGTCGACGAAGCCCGGCGCCGTGGCATCCAGGTCGAGGTGACCGATGCGGCCGGAGGCTTCTTCAGCCTTGCCTATGGTGGGCGCTCGGTGCATTGCCGCGAGAGCCTGTCGGAAATGACCTCGGGGGTTGCGGTATCGATATGCGACGACAAGGCCGTGACGCGACGTGTCGTCGAACAGGCCGGACTGAAAGTGCCGGACCAGATCGCGGTCGAAAACGACGCGGACGATGCGATCGTCGATTTTCTCAGCCGGCATGGCAGCGTGGTGGTCAAGCCGGCGCGTGGCGAGCAAGGCCGCGGGGTATCCGTGGGGCTCGAAACGCTGGAGGATACGAGGAAAGCCATCCGCTCCGCGCGCGAGGTCTGCGATCGGGTTCTGCTCGAGGCTTGCTTCCAGGGTGAGGATCTACGGCTGGTCGTCATCGACTACAAGCTTGTCGCAGCCGCGGTGCGCCGCCCGCCCATGGTGGTCGGCAATGGAGAGCACGACATTCGGACCCTGATCGAGCGTCAGTCGCGCCGGCGTGCAGCGGCCACCGGCGGCGAAAGCACAATCCCCATCGACGAGGACGCGGAGCGATGCCTCGCCGGCCAGGACTTGGCTCTCGATTCCGTGCTGGAGGCCGGTCGCCAGATTGTCGTACGCAAGACGGCGAACCTGCACACGGGTGGCTCGATTCACGACGTCACGGGCATCGTGCATCCCCGACTGGTGGAGGCGGCTTGCACGGCGGCGCGAGCAATCAAGATCCCGGTCGTCGGTATCGATTTCATGGTGGTGCGGCCGACAGAGCCCGACTACGTCTTCATCGAGGCCAATGAGCGTCCGGGCCTGGCAAATCACGAGCCGCAGCCGACGGCGCAGCGGTTCGTTGATTTCCTTTTTCCGCACTCACGGCCGATCTCGGCCTCGCATTCGCCGTCCGGTCGGCTGGAGCCTACTTCTTGACTACGCTTTCGATCGATACAGACTATCTGGCGGCGCAACTGAAGGCGCTTTTGGCGATAGACAGCCCGACGGGCTACACCGACACCGTCGTGCGACATGTGACGGGTGAACTGGAACGGCTCGGCATGAGCGTCGAACTGACACGGCGCGGTGCGATCCGGGCGGTGCGTCAGGGCAGCCGTCGTCAGGGCGCGCGGGCGATTGTCACCCATCTCGACACGCTCGGCGCGCAAGTGAAACTCGTCAAGGACAATGGGCGGCTTGAACTGGTTCCCATCGGGCATTGGTCGTCGCGTTTCGCGGAGGGCGCACGCGCCAACATCTACTCTTATGACGGTCGACATCGCGGCTCGATCCTGCCGCTCATGGCCTCCGGACACACGTTCAACGATGGCGTCGACAACCAGGCGGTCGGCTGGCCGCATATCGAGCTCAGGATCGATGCTCACACCTCGAGCAAGGCTGAGACGCTGGCGCTTGGCATTGATATCGGCGACATCGTGGCCATCGATCCCGAGACCGAATTCATGGATAACGGGTTCATTGTCTCGCGCCATCTTGACGACAAGGCGGGCGTCGCTGCGTCCTTGGCGGCGCTCGAAGCCGTGGAACGTGAGAAGGCCAAGACTCCGGTAGACATCCATTGGCTTTTTACCATCGCCGAAGAGGTTGGCGTCGGCGCGACCGCCATCGTCGCTCCTGAAGTCGCCTCCATGGTCGCCGTCGACAATGGCACGACCGCTCCTGGGCAGAACTCGTCCGAATTCGGTGTCACCATCGCCATGGCCGACCAGACCGGGCCCTTCGACTACCATCTGACCAAGAAGCTCATTGACTTGTGCCGCGGAAACGAGATTGCCATGCAGCGCGACGTGTTCCGCTACTACCGATCCGATTCCGCCTCCGCAGTGGTCGCGGGGCATGACGTGCGAACGGCGCTGATCGCCTTCGGCGTAGATGCGTCACATGGCTACGAGCGCATCCACATGGATGCTTTGCGATCGGTCGCCGAACTGATTTCGGCCTACGTGGCGAGCCCACTGGAAATCAAACGCGACATTGCCGAGATTTCCGGCGTGCAAGGGTTCACCGAGCAGTTGAACGCGCCACATGACGGCAGTTCGGGCGAGGGGTAGGGGGAACGCCGGGTCAATCCATTGCGACGTAATCGCGACGACCGCAGTCACTTATGAGTATCATGGACGCGCCGTTGTCGCTTCGCTTATCGTCGCGAGCCCCGTCTTAACGCAACAACTATCGTCAATTTCTATGCCGGCAGGCGCACCGTCGCCCGGAGTCCGCCCATCGGACTGTCGCCAAGCATAATGTCTCCGCCATGGCTCCGGGCGATGTCTCGAGCGATCGACAGGCCGAGCCCGGTGCCGCTGGCATCCTGGTTGCGGGCGTCGTCGAGCCGCACGAAGGGCTTGAAAACGTGCTCGCGCTTTTCCGCTGGGATGCCCGGGCCGTCATCGTCAATGATGACCGTCAGCGAGCCGCGGGTGTGTGTGGCGTGCACATGGACCGTCTTGGCATAGCGGAAGGCATTGCCGACGAGGTTGGACATCAGCCGGGTAAAGGCGGCGGGCCGCACAAGAAGGTCGGGTGAACCGTTGATCTGCGTCGTCAGCTTGCGCTTGCGCAACCTAGCTTCTTCCGACAACCTCTCGAACAGGCTCTCGATGTTGAGTTGGCCGGTGTCTTCCAGCGATTCTCCACGCGCAAAAGCGAGGTAGCCCTCCAGCATCGATTGCATGTCGTCGATGTCCTGGTTCAACGCCTCGGTCTCGGGCCGCTTTCCGGCAATGGCGAGTTGCAGCTTGAAGCGCGTCAGGATGGTGCGCAGATCGTGACTCACGCCGGTCAGCATGGCGGTGCGCTGTTCGATCTGGCGCTCGATGCGTTCGCGCATCAGTACGAAGGCCGCCCCCGCACGTCGTACCTCGTCTGCGCCGCGGGGGCGGAAGTCAGGCGGCGGCGGGCGCCCCTTGCCGAAGCTTTCCGCCGCCGCGGCAAGCTGTTGGATCGGCCGGATTTGATTGCGAAGGAACAGGACGGCAATGCCAATCAGCACCAGCGAGGTGCCGACCATCCATAGCAGGAAAATGTGCGTGTTCGACGCATAGGCTTGGCTTCGCCGCGCAAAGACACGCAGTACCATGCCGTCGAGCCGGATGCGGATTTCGACGATCGCCGAGTTGCCGACCGTGTCGAGCCAGAACGGGCGATTGATCTGCCGTGTGATCTCGGCGGAGAGCACCTGGTCCAGAATTGAGAAGAACGGCTTCGGTCCCGGCGCGGGCAGGGGGTCTGGGGGCATGATGTCGACCTTCAGACCAAGCCGTTCCTGGGCTATGCGCAGGACGCTCTGGTAACCGTTCTGGTCGGGATAGGTCTCGATCATGTCGATGATCGCAGCGATATCGCGCGTTACGGCCATGGACAGGCGCTGGGTGACCGTCTGCCAGTGGCGCTCCATGAAGACAAAGGCCACCACCGATTGTAGGAGGATCATCGGTGCAATGACGATGATCAGCGAGCGTGCATAGAGGCGCTTCGGCATATAGCGCGAGACGCGCCGCCAGAAGCGGTGCCAGCCTTCTGGCAGTGCTCCTGCCACCCGCATCAGCGGGCGGGCATCGTTGCCCGGCTTGATCCTCGATGTATCGCTGGTCGCCATGCCGTCCTTCATGCGGGCGGCGCGGTCGGTCGGCCGCACTTCGCGTGCCGAAGCAGTGTAATCGAGGCGGTCGTCCAACGGAACCGGCCGGATCTTTATTCCACGCTGAGGCGGTATCCGACCCCGCGCACTGTCTGCAGCCAGACCGGATTGGCAGGATCGCGTTCGATCTTGCGGCGCAGCCGGTTGATCTGCACGTCGATGGTACGCTCGCCGACTTCGGTGTCACCGCTGACCAACTCATGGCGCGGGATGGTCTCCCCGGGGCGTTCGGCGAAGATCGCCATGATATCCTGCTCGCGGTCGGTCAGCTTAATCGCCTCGCCCGCGTTCTTCAGTTCGCGACGGGCAATCTGGAAGGTGTAGGGACCGAAGACGATCTGCTCGGCCTTGGGCGTCAACAATGGGCCGCCCCGGCGCAGGATGTTGTTGATGCGCAAAATGAGTTCGCGCGGATCGAAGGGTTTCGGCAGGTAGTCGTCGGCCCCGGCCTCGAGACCTGAAATGCGGCTGTCGGTTTCCGAGAGGGCAGTCAGCATCAGGATTGGCACTTCCTTGTGCTCGCGCAGCGAGCGTGTGAGATCCACCCCGCTTTCGCCCGGCATCATCACGTCGAGTACGATCAGGTCGAAGTCGAGCCCTTCCAGCTTGCGGCGCGCCTCGGCAGCGGTCGCGGCCACTGTAACGCGAAAACCGTTCGTCGAGAGAAATTGCATCAACAGTGTGCGAATGCGGGTGTCGTCGTCGACGACCAACAAATGCGGCGCGTCGTCCGCCGGAACAACGAGTTCATCAACCATCGTTCGGTTCTCCGTCTACGTCCGGCGCTCCACCATGCGGCAGACGATCGATCTGCGCACGCAGTTCCGGGTTCACCATCGCCTTCAGGAAGCGCCTGATCAAGGCGCGTTCTTCGGGTCCGGTTTCCTGCAGAGCCGCACGAATGCGTCTCGACTGTGGCAAGGCGAGGGCAAGCGCCAAAGCGCGGCCTTTCGGCGTCGGATACAATTCACGCTGCCTGCGGTCCTTCGGCCCTTTCATCTGCACCACGTGTCCGGTGTCGATCAGCTGCTTGAGGACACGAGCCAGGCTCTGCTTGGTGATCTTGAGCACATCCAGGAGTTCGGCGACTGTCAGTCCCGGCATGCGGTTGACGAAATGGAGCACCCGGTGATGGGCCCGGCCGAAACCATCGGTCGACAGGATCTGATCGGGATCGGAGGTGAAGTCGCGATATGCGAAGAAAAACAACTCGATCAGATCGAACTCAAGCCCGTCCCCGGCTTCGAGCGCGGCTCGGATCGGTATGCTCTCGCCTTGGGCGTTCTCGTGCATGCGATTTCCATTCCCGAAAATACGTCAGCCTTGTTGACATATCTCTAGTGCGCTGGTAATTTTCATCAAGCTTTTCGTCAGATTGCGAACGAAAAGGCAAGTCCGGGCACCTTTTTCGACATTTCCCGCGCTTTGCTTTTGTCCTGTGATCGGCAAGAATGCTGCCGGCTGCGGGAGCGGTCGGGGAGAAAACGTCACAATTCCAACGATTTTCGGGCAGGCGCCCGTGGGAGGTCAGCATGGCATCCGTTCCTTTCGATCAGCTTGACGGCTTCATCTGGATGAACGGCGAATTCGTGAAGTGGGCGGATGCGAAAATTCACGTGCTGACGCATGGGCTTCACTACGCAAGCGCTGTCTTCGAGGGGGAGCGCGCGTATGGGGGCGAGATCTTCAAGCTCACCGAGCACACCGAACGCCTGCACGAATCGGCGCGCATTCTAGGCTTCACGATTCCCTATTCTGTCGTGGAGATCGACGACGCCTGCCGTGAACTGCTCAAGAAGCAGGGATTCACCGACGCCTATGTGCGTCCGATCGCTTGGCGCGGCTCGGAGATGATGGGCGTGTCCGCGCAGAACAACCGCATCAACTGCGCCATCGCTATCTGGCAGTGGCCGAGCTATTTCGACCCAGCGCAGAAACTCAAGGGCATTCGCCTCGACATGGCCGAGTATCGTCGGCCCGATCCGCGCACGGCGCCGTCGAAGTCGAAGGCTGCGGGTCTCTACATGATCTGCACGCTGTCCAAGCATGCGGCGGAATCGAAGGGCTATGCCGACGCGCTGATGCTCGACTGGCGGGGCCAGGTGGCTGAAGCCACAGGCGCCAATGTGTTCTTCGTGAAGGACGGCAAGATCCACACGCCGAAACCCGACTGCTTCCTCGACGGTATCACGCGACGCACCGTCATCGACCTTGCCAAACGCCGCAATCTCGAAGTGATCGAGCGCGTGATCATGCCCGAGGAACTCGAGAACTTCGAGCAGTGCTTCCTGACGGGTACGGCGGCCGAAGTGACCCCGGTGTCGGAAGTTGGGCCTTACAGCTTCACGGTCGGCGAGATCGCGAAGACGCTGATGGAAGATTACTCGGTCGAGGTGCAGCCGCGCCAAGCGTTGGCTGCGGAGTAAATCCTCATTGCTCCAATCCGGAAGGCGGCCTGCTTGGGCCGCCTTTTTGCGTCGAGGCCGGGGTGTCAGCATAATAAGGTCCCTACTTGGCGGTGGACGCCTCCCTTTCGCTTGCCTATGTCGGATCGATGCGAAAGAAGGAAACGCCATGGGACAGCTCAACGCCGGGATCATTCCGGTCACGCCCTTCCAGCAGAACTGCACGATCCTGTTCGACACCGATGACAAGACCGCCGTCGTGGTCGATCCGGGTGGCGACATTGACCGTATCCTGACCGTGATTGAGGAAAAGGGGCTGACCGTGAAAGCGATCTGGCTCACGCATGGCCACATCGATCATGCCGGCGGCGCGATGGACCTAAAGGATGCGCTCGACGTCGAGATCGTGGGGCCGCACGTCGACGACGTGCCATTGCTTTCCAATCTGGAAAGCCAGGCGAAGATGTTCGGTCTGGACGGCGCGGTACGCAACTGCACGCCCGACCGGTTCCTCACCGAGGGCGAGACGGTGTCCTTCGGCGATCATGTGTTCGAGGTCCTGCACTGTCCGGGACATGCACCGGGACACGTCGTCTACTACAATCGCGGTGCCGGATTTGCCCATGTCGGCGACGTGCTTTTTTCGGGCTCGATCGGCCGAACCGATTTGCCTGGTGGCAACCATGATCTGTTGATCCGTTCGATACGGGAAAAGCTCTTTCCGCTCGGCGACGACGTCGGGTTCATCTGTGGCCATGGACCGGGCAGCCGGATCGGCGAGGAGCGGCGGACCAATCCCTTCTTGCGCTGACCGTGACACTTCGGTGGGCGCCCGCCACGCGGACGCCCGATCGAAAGTCGCGGTCAGCCGGCGACGCAGAAATGGTCGTAGCCGTCATAGCCGCGAAAGGTCTCGCGTTGTGGATCGAAGGACCGGTAGCGTGCCGAACAATAGCGGTACCAATCTCGAGTCCATGGTTCGATCTGCTCGCCATAGACGACCGACGCACCGCCATAGGGGGCCGGCGGGTAGTACGACGTGTCCGGATAGACGGGGGCCGTCGACCCCTCCAGCGCCGTGGCAGCAATAATGCCGATCGCAAGCCCCAGGACACCGGCAGCAACGAGATCGCCCGTGGCATCGTGCCGGTGATGGTGCTGCGGATGACGGGGACGCTGCTCGCGCCAGCGCTCGCCAGCGCTCGCCTCGAGCACCGGGGTGAGGGTCGCGGCGGTAACGATCGCCGAGAGGACGAAGGATTGGGCAATCCGTTTCATGTGATCTCCTTGGATCTGCCGACCGCCGCCCGTGGCAGCCGATCATGTCCGGAGATTTAGGCCTGAGCGGCTGAATGCAGGCTGAACATGTCACCGCGACGGGAACAGGGCGCAAACCCAGACGGTCCGCTATCGCCGATTGCCGTCCCGCGCCCTACTGCGGCTCCAACACCCTCTACACCGAGAACTGATCGATGTCTCAGCCACGATCAACCGACAGGTTGATCGCCTTGGGGCCTTTGCCACGCTTGTCCGGTTCGGTATCGAAGGAGACTTTTTGCCCGTCGGTTAGGGAGTCCATCCCGGAAGACTGCACGGCGGAGATGTGCACGAAAATGTCCTTCCCACCATCGTCGGGCGTGATGAATCCGAACCCCTTGTCCTGGTTGAAGAATTTCACGGTTCCGGTCGTCCGGGCCATGTACAGCTCCCTGCTATCGTCACATCGCGAACCCAGGCCCGCGTCCACTCGATCTCAAGCCGAAGCCGGCGAACTGGTACGTATGCGGAGCGAACTTGATTGCAATAAGCGCAATCCATCACTCCCTGCCTCGGCCCTATCGAATCAATTGCGATCCGGTACGGCGCTTCAGTCTCCGGGTCAGCGGTAGCCCGAATATCAAAACTGTCCTTTATTTCTGGCGAGGGAGCAAGGGATATATTCGCGCCGCGACAAGGGCCCAATGAGCAGCGAGAAGAGTTCGAGGCAAGCCGTTGCGGGCGATGCCAAGGTAAGGCGCATCACGCATGACACGTCCAGAAGCAACGAGGCACAACCCTGCGCCTCGCAGTCGACGGATGGTGAAGACGCTTCGTCCGTATCGTTTAGGCAGGACGAAGGTTGACGGCCTTGGGTCCCTTGCCCATGCGATCCGGTTCGGTGTCGAAACTCACCTTCTGGCCTTCGGCCAGAGAGCCCAGCCCGGATGCCTGCACGGCCGACACATGGACGAACACGTCCTTCGCGCCACCATCCGGCTTGATGAAGCCGAAGCCCTTTTCATTGTTGAAGAACTTGACAGTGCCCGTCTGGGGCATTGGGAAACTCCTTTTCCCGTCGTGGATCGAAGGATCGGCGCCGGGCGTTGGCCACGGATCCGGTCCGGGTCAGCGTTCGCGTCGAGTGTTCTCACTTTCGGGGAAAGGTCGTCCTCTTAACGTTCCAGTCTCCGGGCCTGCACATAACCCGAACAGTTCCAAGATTTGCACGAAATTGGGCGATTGACAAGACGAGTTGTCGTTCACGGGACTGCGAGCGGAAGTAAAGCTGAAAGCTAACAGCGACTTATCGGGATCCGTCGTCCGGATCGGCGCAATGCTCGCCGCGCTTCAGGGCTTTGGCGCGGATGAGCGGTTGATGCGGCGGATATCGCAATCATCGCCGACATGGCGATGCAGGATGACGCCCAATCCGGGCACGAAATGCCGCCTGACATCGCGGTGACAATCAAGCGGCCGGATTTGTCCCCGTTCGGGTATGGGGCGACAGCTCTCCGGCAGGTGGCGGTGACGCTCCATTCCGCGAAATTCCGGCACGTAGTGTCGCTGCACGTCGGCGTGGCAGCCGCTGACAAAGATCGACGGTGCTGGGATTTGCTGAGGCGGTGTTGGCCCGGCAAAGGACGAGGCGGAGAGGGAGGCGCCGAGTCCAACGGCGAGGACAAGACCAAACATCATGCGGCAGACTATCGTCGCTCAGGGTGCTTGAAGCAACCCACCCAACGCATGGATGCACCCGGGCGCGGAATATCGCGCTGCGTCATCACGCGAAAGCCGCTTGCGTTACTGCGCCGGGGCAAAGTGTGATGATGGCGGACTGTTCATTGGCCCGCAATGCGATATGTTGATCTCAAGCGGACGTCCGTTCCGTACAGAGAGCGGCGCGAGCCGCCGGGCGGCAACAGAGGAGGCCGGCCATGATCGACCCTGTGCTCGGGAGCACGCTCCCCAATCGCAGCATTGCCGAGGTGGCTGGTGATGAGATCCGGCCAGTTGTCGATGCGGTATGTGCCGAGCTGGGTATCGCGGCACGCGAGTGCAAGCGGCGCGCTACTATCGAAAAGCGCATCCTGATAGCATGGCGTCGTGGACCCCGTCAGCCTTTGGATCTCGTGCGCGCTGGTCTTGAAGGCTAAGTGATCACCTGGATAAGCGAGCGGGGCGGTTTCTGAACGAAACTTGCGGGCGTCCCTTGCAAAACTGGGGATTTTGCGTCATATTGAGCGCAGGCGTGGACGTTTGATTCCGCGTGCGAGGTGACTTGCGCGGGGTATTTGGCGGACTGGACCGGTTTCCAAGGTCTTATTGCTGTAGTGGCATTCGCGCGCCTTTAGCCGAACCGAAATGTTTCGGTAGGGCATTGGCGTAAATCATGGCGAAAGTGCTGGCTGCCTCCCTGCTACGGTCACGCGTCGGGTGGTGAAACGGAAGCGGGGGGTCTTCTCCGCTTTTTGTTTTTCGGATGTTGGGGAGCCTCGCGCCGTATGCCTTGCTCCTTGCGTCAGCTCAGCTGGTCGGCAGGTGCTCGTTCGGTCGTCGGCTTTCTCTAGCTGGTCGAAAACCGAAAGAGGAAAAGCGTCCGTAGCAGGACGGGAACGAAGAATGCGTTGGGCCCTTGTTCGCTTGCAATTGCAGGAGTTCGAGTTGTCCGGGCGGTTGATATAGGCGAGACACGAAGGGTGACGATCATGGCCAAGGGCCAGATGCGCAGCAACAAGGAAGTCCGGAAGCCGAAGAAGGACAAGAAGGCTGTCGCAGCGCCGATCCCCTTCGGTGCGCAGGTGAAGCAGGCCAACGATGCTGCGTCGAAGAAAAAATGACGCCGACGGATCGCGGTAGGCGATAGATCCGATGGCAAACTGAAGACAAGACAAACCGAAAACACCAACAGACAGGACAGGATATCCCTTGCAGGTACTCGTACGCGACAACAACGTCGATCAGGCCCTCCGGGTTCTGAAGAAGAAGATGCAGCGCGAAGGCGTCTTTCGCGAAATGAAGGCCCGCCGCTCCTACGAGAAGCCGTCCGAGAAGCGCGTGCGCGAAAAGGCGGAAGCCGTCCGCCGCAGCCGCAAGGCCGCTCGCAAGCAGGCACAGCGGGAAGGCCTCTTGCCCGCTCCGAAGAAAAAGGTTTTCGCCGCTCGTCCGGGCGCCGCCCCTTCAACGCCGCGCTACTGATCGCTGAGCGGCCGCGCGACGAATAGCGCGGCCTGCTTGCTCCCTGGCGATTCTTCCGAACGCCGGTTCTCCAGACGGAAAGGAGACTAGAATGGCCTCCATGACGAAGGACAAGCTTTTCAAGTCGACGGAAGCCGGCCGCAACAGCAAGTCGGACAACACGACCAACGCCTCTCGTGCCATCATCGACGCGGAAGTGTCCGCGCGCGAGAAGAAGACCGAGCGCCTGCGCAAACTGCGTCTTGAGCAGGAGGCCCAGGCTGAAATTGCGGGCGAAGCCGCCGAGCCGGTGAAGAAGCCGTCCAAGAAGCCAGCCGCGAAGAAAGCACCCGCGCCGCGCCGCGCTATGACTCAGCGACCGCGCTGAGTCCCCCATTACCATCACGGCCGGTCTCAGAGGCCGGGATCGATCGACGCTCCTGGCCTTGGCAGACCCGCTGCTCTACGAGCCCCGTCGCAACCACCACGTCTTTGGGCACTTGCGTCGTGTGCTCGTCGCCGACGTCAGCAGGTTGCTTCCCGTTTCTGCCGATCATTCCAACGCCATCCGTCACCCGCCGTTTACGAGATCCAGGATCAACCGGTGGACGTTGCCGCCGGGGCTCATCTCCTCGCGATCGAAGGCATTCGAGCGTGCGCGCTGTTCGAGCGATGCCTCGCTCAGAGGCGTCTGGAGATGCTGTCTGATCTTCTTGCATTCGGCATCATTCGGTATGTTCACGCCGACCGTCGTGGCGATAATCCGGTCGACCATCTCCTTTATGTGGTCGCCATGCACCTTCTCGTGCTTGGTCATGCCTGCGATGAAGCGTTTCCAGTTCTCCAGCACTGGGGTCGGCAATGGCTGCAAAGGCTTGGGGAGGCGGTAGGTGATCGTCAGCCAGGGTTTACCCTTCACCAGCGTGCAGGACCCGTCGGGCTGCGGTCGGTAGTCGCGCGACCATTTCAGATCGAAGGTCGTATAGGCGATCGCCCGCGTCCCTCCTGACAGCAACGGTCCCTTCGCGCCGATCGAGGCATAGAGTTCCATGCCCGTCACGCCTGATACAGCATAGGTTTCCGTTTTTTCCACGGCTTTCCAGTCCGCGGCGCATGCGGGCCATGCAAAGGCGACCAGTGCCGCCGCGACGCAATGGGTCGTCCTCATGGATTCCGCTCCTCGCCCGTTGTCGTGTTTTCCCTTTGACGCGTAGACACCTCGGTCGCCGTGCGCAAGCACCCGGTTCGACCGAGAGTGAGGCCGCATTTCTTGTGTGCACCACGTGGAGGGATGGGGAAACCATTCCTCAAGAAACAACCAAAAGTAGAATAATTGGTGTGATCTATACAATTCTTGATCGCAGAGCAGGAAGGATGCTATCAATGGTAGTGCGTATGGCAGATTGCAACCAAAAGGTGCTGCTGTCCCGCTTATGCAACAATGGAGGATCAATCAGATGGCGAGTTATCCGGAATTTGACCGCAGACATGTCGAAGCCGCGCTGGAAGCTGCGCGAGGTTACCATGACGTCGAGGCCCTGAAGGCAAAGGGAGGCGAACTCACCCCGATGGACGACGGTCATCTCAGCATTTCTGCTGGGTGTATCTCGGTCACGGTCAACAACGGCCAGGTGTGCCTGAATCTGCCACTCGGCATAGGCAGCGTCTGCCTTCCCATCCCGAGTACGTTCCCGAGCGGCACGGCTGCGCAGGCCTGCATCAGCATCTGCACGACGTGGGGCATTCCGACAGGCGTGCGGCTGACGATCAGTATCGGCGGGATCGTCATCATCAACAAGACGTTCCTGAAATGCTGAGATCTTGATGCGCCATCGTTGGCGCGGCGCCCTTTACCGGCGTAATCGAGTGGCCCGGCCGTCGCCGACCGGGCCATTCCTATCGGCGGCAGTCGCGGCAATGGAAAACCTGCGCCTCAGGCGGCGCGTGGCGCCATTTTACCGCCCCGGCCGTCCGGTCTTGCCCGGCCTCCGCTTCTGGCGTTTTTCGTCGCCTTGGTCTTCGTAGGAACCCGCGCCGACCCTGCCGCGCACAAAAGGGCTCGGGTCATCGGCCGAACGTTTCCCGCCGACATGTGGAGGAGCTCCGGCCGCGGACCTCGGTCTCGAAGGGTTGGGCCTCGCTCCCTCCACCGGCTTTTCGGTGCGCCGTACGGTCATCTCGTCGAGCGTGTTCTTGCGAAACAGCGAGCGGTCGACGGCGCCGGCGGGGGTGGCGTGGTCGCCCGAGGTGCCCATCTCGTCGAGCGTCGGCTTGGCGAAGAGGCCGGCGGGCTTGTTCGTGCCGATCTGGCCGGCCTTGCCGGCCGGGCCCACCGGCTTGCCCTGCGCCTTCGCCTTGCGGCTCGCCTTGGTGTTGTCCACCCCGGTGTCGCGCGCCAGCGGATCGTCCATGACGGCGAGTTCGGTCTCGCGCAGGCGCTTGACCTCGTCGCGCAGGCGCGCGGCCGTCTCGAAATCAAGATCGGCGGCGGCGTTGCGCATCGCCTTCTCCAGATGCTCGAGATGCGCCTTGAGATTGCTGCCGACGAGATTGTCCTTGCCGCTCTCGGTGAAGCCGGAGATGTCGGCGCGCACGTGGTCCTTCTCATAGACCGAGTCGAGGATGTCGGCGATGCGGCTCTTGACGCTTTCGGGCGTGATGCCATGCTCGGCGTTCCAGGCGAGCTGCTTCTCCCGACGGCGCGTCGTCTCGGCCATCGCCCGATCCATCGAGCCGGTGATCTTGTCGGCGTATAGGATGACCTTGCCGTCGACGTTGCGCGCCGCGCGGCCGATCGTCTGGATCAGCGAGGTTTCCGAGCGCAGGAACCCTTCCTTGTCGGCGTCGAGGATGGCCACGAAGCCGCATTCGGGAATGTCTAGGCCCTCCCGCAAGAGGTTGATGCCCACCAGCACGTCGAAGGCGCCCAACCGCAAGTCGCGCAGGATCTCGATGCGCTCCAGGGTGTCGATGTCCGAGTGCATGTAGCGCACCCGGATGCCCTGCTCGTGCAAGTATTCGGTCAGATCCTCGGCCATGCGCTTGGTCAGCACCGTACAGAGCGTTCTGTAGCCCTTCCGAGTCGTTTCGCGGATTTCGCCCAGGACGTCGTCGACCTGGTTCTTGGCGGGCCGCACCTCCACCGGCGGGTCGATCAGGCCTGTGGGGCGGATCACTTGTTCGGCGAAGACGCCGCCGGCCGCTTCCATCTCCCAGTTGCCGGGCGTGGCCGACACGGCCACGGTCAGCGGGCGCATGGCGTCCCACTCCTCGAAGCGCAATGGCCGGTTGTCCATGCAAGAGGGCAGGCGGAAGCCATACTCGGCCAGCGTCGCCTTCCGGCGGAAGTCGCCGCGATACATGCCGCCGATCTGAGGGATGGTGACGTGGCTCTCGTCGATGAAGACGATCGCGTCGTCGGGAATGTACTCGAACAAAGTTGGCGGTGGCTCGCCCGGCGCTCGGCCGGTCAGGTATCGCGAATAGTTTTCGATGCCGGCGCAGGAGCCGGTAGCCTCCAGCATTTCCAGATCGAAGCGGGTGCGCTGCTCCAGCCGCTGCGCTTCCAGCAGTCGTCCAGCCCTTTCAAGCTCGTGCAGCCGGTGCTGCAACTCCTCTTTGATGGACTTGATGGCCTGATTCAACGTCGGGCGCGGCGTCACGTAGTGCGAGTTGGCGTAGATCTTGACGCTCTTCAGGTCGCCGGTCTTGGTGCCGGTCAGCGGGTCGAACTCTGTGATGCTCTCGATCTCATCGCCGAACAGGGTGATGCGCCAGGCGCGATCCTCCAGGTGGGCCGGAAAGATCTCGATCGTGTCGCCGCGCACGCGAAACGAGCCGCGCACGAAATTGATGTCCTGGCGCTTGTATTGCTGGGCGACGAGGTCGGCGAGCAGTTGCCGCTGGTCGAGCCGTTCGCCGACCTGCATCTGGAAGGTCATTGCCGTGTAGGTCTCGACCGAGCCGATACCGTAGATGCAGGACACCGAGGCGACGATGATGACGTCGTCGCGCTCCAGCAGCGAACGGGTGGCGGAGTGGCGCATGCGGTCGATCTGCTCGTTGATCGATGATTCCTTCTCGATGAAGGTGTCGGTGCGCGGAACGTAGGCCTCCGGCTGGTAATAGTCGTAGTAGGAGACGAAATACTCCACGGCGTTGTCGGGGAAGAACTGCTTGAATTCGCCGTACAGCTGGGCGGCCAGGGTCTTGTTGGGGGCGAGGATCAGGGCCGGGCGCTGCGTCTCCTCTATCACCTTGGCCATAGTAAAGGTCTTGCCCGAGCCGGTGACGCCGAGCAGCACCTGCGTGCGGTCGTGCTCCTTTACGCCCGACACAAGGTCGCGAATCGCCGTCGGCTGGTCGCCGGCCGGCTCGAAATCCGCCTGCATGACGATCTCGATGCCGCCTTCCGATTTCTCCGGACGCGCCGGCCGGTGCGGCGTCCACATCTGGCCGTTCTTGTGAAGCGGGTTGCCGCTTTCAATCAGAGCCGACAGCGCCGCCACGGTGGCGGTGACACTGCCGGTGGCAAACGCCGCCGCATCTTCCAGCGACACGTCCATGCCCGCGACCGGATTCATGCCGGCGGCGGCGCGCTCCTTTGCCGTCGCCGCGCCGCCCATGGAGGTTCCCCGTGCCGAACGGGTCGGGGCGGACGAGCGCTCCGGGATCTTCTTGCCCGACTTGCGCACAGGATCCGGCTCGGCCTTGCGCGCCGCTTCCTTCTCGGCGTCGATGGCGACCTGCACCCGGTGCTTGCCGGCTTTGGACCGAATCGATCGCATTTCGGTGGCGCGCAACTCTTCCTCGGCCGCCCGTTCCATCTCGCGCGCCCAATCTGAGACCGAACCGGTCAGCGGCGTGCCGGACAGTCCCGGTTGCGGCGCTTCGCCAAAACCGCGCGGCTCGAGCGGTTCGGAGGCGTCCATGAAGTCGAGAGTGGAACTGCGGCGCTTCGGAGCAGACGCATCGCGTTCCGCCTGCGGCGGGCGCTCGTTTTCAGGGGATCTGGCCATGTCGCGAATATGGAGAGAGTCCATCGAAATGGGAAGGGCGGCGGCGCGGTGGGGTGCGCGCCTTTCGGAGCTCCTGACAGGAGGGTGTCAGGATGTGCCGCCCTCAAGGAGGCAACAGCCGGATATCCTCCGTCCCGGACCGTACGCTGTCAGAGGTCGCGGGGCTTGACGAAATCCGTCAGCCGCGCGCCGCCGCCAGCGAGGTTGCGCCAGTCAGCATCCACAATGAACCGCGCCAGGGCGCCGGTTGGAAACTTTTTGCGCAGCGCCGCAAGGCCTGCATGGTCCGATCGGTCGGAGGCAAGGATCGCCGACAGGCCCTCGAGGCCGGGATTGTGGCCGACGACGATCAGCCGTCGCGTGTCCGTGGGCGCAGCGCGAATCGACGCCAGGATAGCCTCGGGCGCGGCTTCGTAGATCGTCTCGTCATGGTGGGTGACAACGTTTCCCAGGGAAGGGCGCACCAGCTCCCAGGTCTGGCGTGTTCGCCGGGCAGGCGAGACGATCGCATGATCTGGAATCCACCCCCGGCCGGCGATCATCGCGCCCATGCGCGGTGCGTCCCGGCGACCGCGTCCCGAGAGCGGTCGATCGATATCGTCCAGGACAGCGTCGTCCCAGCTCGACTTGGCATGCCGCAAGAACAGCAGTTCGCGCATGTGATCCTCCCGATCTCCTCTCGGGTATCTGATTCGAACAGGGGCAGGGTGACCGATGCAGCAACGACGCGAAAGACCGTGGCGGTTAAACCCTTGCGCAGCTTCAGGCCGTCGACAACGAGCCAAGGGGACAGCGGCACGACTGTAGAGCCGATCAGCACGCGGTCGATCAGCGATAGCTCGCCCGACGCAACGAATGTTCGCGTCTGCCGGCTCCGCAGCCCCGACCGGTGTCGTCAGTCGATGACGCGCAAACGTATCGCCTTGGCCACGGCCTGTGTACGGTTCACCGCGCCGAGTTTCTGGGCGCAAGTCGCAATGTGCTGGTTCACCGTGTGCTCCGACAACTCGAGAATACGGGCGATTTCCGCGGTCGACTTGCCGGCGCCGGTCCACATCAGGCACTGCCGTTCGCGCGGCGTGAGGCGGAAGTCGTGCGTATAACGGTCTTCGTTCTGAATCGCGACGATACGGTCGAAGACACCGTTGACGAACAAGCTGAGCAGGGCCGTCTCCGCGAGCGTCGGCGTGGACCGTTCGCCCCCCAGCATCACGAGGCCTCGATTGCAGTCCTGTGCCGCGACCGGCAGCGACATCCCCATGGTCACACCGACTCGGGCCAGTATGGCGCGTGCATCGTCCAGACCCGGTGCCGCGATGCGGGGTTTTGGATACTTCCGGTCCCAAGCGAATGGGCGGACTGACCCGCGAGCCGCCGACAGCGCCCTGCTTCCGCTGGCCAGCATCGCGCGCTCGTAGTTCTGCACCACTTCGCGCGAAAAGCTCGTAACAACCAGTTGGCGCATGGGGCGCGTCTCTGGTTCCGGCGAGAACCGCAGGACAGCATGATGAGCGAAGCCGTGATCCCTCGCCAGGCGATTGAGCACATCATGTGCGTCGCCGAGCGTCCGGATCATGTCCAACTCGCTGAGCGAGAAGTCACCCGTTCGTGCAACCGCGCGGGATACTGAGTTCATCGCCATCGCCCCCCGGGGCATCGCGCTATTTCGGCGCGTTTGTCTTTCGTTTATTTTCAAATGACATCGTATACATGCGATGGCCTTGGCTGAGATAGAGCCGGTGCTGCAATGCACCCATGCGGAATCATGCGATCCAGGACGACAGTCTTGCAAGCCAAGGGTTTAGCGACGTAATGGGCGGCAATCTTGAATGTTATTTTGCATTACATTCCGAATTTGAAACAAAATGTCGCGCATGCTGGCCTGGCCTGCGCGGTATGCATGGCTGGTGGTCACGATTGCGGCTGTTTCGTTGAATGGTGCTGTCGAGTCAGGGGGCGACGAAAAGGCGTAGGCTCGTGGCATCGAGCAGCGCCCGCAATGGCCCCACGGGCGGGGCGTCGCACACCATTTCATCAACGTCGGCAAGGTTCGCGAGCTTGACCAGGGCGCGGCGCCCATATTTGCTGGCGTCGACAGCCAGGAGAACTTCGTCCGATTGGCGCATGGCGGCTTGAACGGCAGCCACTTCTGCGTGGTCGTCGTCGCAGATGTCCCCGGCTGCGTCGATGCCGCTGACCGAGATGATTGCCCGATCGAACTTGAATCGCCCGATGAATTCGGGCGTTTCCGCCCGAAACACACCTGCATCCACCGGGCGCACGAACCCGCCGGGCACAGCGACCGTGAAGTCGGTACCATCGCTCAGCAGGGTGGCGACGCGCAAACTGTAAGTCACGACGCGCAGGCCGCTGTGGCCGAGCAGCGCCTGGGCTACCGCTTCGCAGGTTGTACCCGCATCGATGAAGATGGCCGAACCGTCGGGAATGCGGCGTGCCACGGCCGCGCCGATCCGTGCCTTGGCTTCGGCGTTCTCGACGCGCCGGGCGCGGAGCACCAGCGGGTCGATCGGCTGGGTGAGAGTGACCCCGCCATGAAGCCGCCGGGCCTTGCCTTGGAGTTCAAGGTCCTGGACGTCGCGTCTGGCCGTCTGCGTCGTTACGTCGAAGAACCGGGAAATGTCGTCCAGCGAAAGATATCGGGACTGCTCCAGGCGACGCAGAAGCTCCATTTGCCGCCGCGTCTTCTTATCCATGCTCGTCTCTCAAAGGCTTTCCCCGCAATCCTGATCTCTGCGGGAAAAAGTATCGTGGTGCCAGTCGCGTCGCAATGGTCCGGAGATCCGATCGAGAAGCTGACAGGGCGTATGTGGTCCGCCCTGTCGGTATGCTCCGCTTTGTCGGCGATTCGTCAGAACGCGAGCTTCAGGCTCGCGTTCAGGCCGTGGTTCCCGCCGTCGGCGGAGAGGCCACCCGAATAGTCGAGCGAGACGGTCGCGTTCTGCTGCAACTCGAACTGCACGCCGGCCTTCAGGAACGCGGTGTCGAGGTTCACGGGCGCGCCTTCGACGCTGAAGGGGAGGCCGCCCGCGAAGGTCAAGGACGTTTCTGGCCGGTTCGTGAAGGCGTGGCGCCAGCCCGCTTCGGCGTTGAGGCGCATTGGCGTTGTCCCCAGCATCATCTCCGTCGACGCTCGTAGACCGAAGCTGACGAAGGTCGCGTCATAACGCATGGCGTCGCCCGAAAGCGCAGCGCTGCCGCCTTGTTCGGTGAAGCTGCCCGAGCGGGCATGGACATGAGCGAGGCCAGCGAAGGGCTCGATCGTGCCGCCCGGTAGTCGGAAGGCATAGGCCGCCTCGCCGAATATCTGTGCCGTATTGACGTCGACATCGGCGCTGAGCTGGTCTGAGAAGCCGCCGAAGGCGACGTTCCGGCTGGTGTCAACCTTGCTGATCGCCAGGTTCGACCCGTAGGTCAGCCGAAGCCGGTCCAGCGCGGTCGCGCCATAGACGCCGAAGATGAAGCTGTTGGCGTCGGCGGAAGCCGAGTACCCGCGGGAGGAGAACGACGTCGCGCCATACCCAGCCATGAAGCCGAGACGGCTGTTTGCGCCAGCCAGGGTGTCGAAACCGAACAGCACGCCCCCGCTGTTGTGCGTCAGGTCTGCGATACCCTCGGCCTTCGACCGTCCCCAGTTGCCGTAGGCCTGGATCCATGATTGCCACTCTGCCTTTTCAAACCCGACGGCTGGCAGCCTGGCCATGCGATCGGTGACCACATCGCGGGCAAAGCGGCTGTCATCTGCGAAGGCGCCGACGATCGACGGGTAGAGCTCACCGGATAGTTGCCGGAATCCGGCATCGGCAGACGCAGCATCCAGGGTCACGATGCCGTCGTAGACGGCATTGCCGGCGGCGAGTTCATCCACGGCCCGGGCGACGGACCGCGCATTGCGGGTCGTCGCGACCTCGGAAAAGAACACGTCGTTGCGCGTCAACAGCATGCTGACGCCATACTCGCCATAGGTCAGATGCGGCAGAAGGAACGCGGCCGAAGAGCCGATCGAGGCGAACGATCCGGTGATGCCGCCGGCGGCGGAAAGGATCTCGTACTCGGTATAAGGGAGATAGTTGCCCGTCGAAGGCATGAAGTACAGCCTGCCGCCGTCGATCTGGATCGTGCCCGTCGCGATCAGGCGGTCGGTTTCGCCGTACTCATCGACCTCGACCTGATAAGTCGATCCTTCATCGAAGGTCACGTCGCCATCGACATGCAACGTTCCGATCGAATTTCCCGGGGCCAGCGTACCGCCCTTGGACACCCGCAGATCGCCGATCGTGCCGATGCCTCCGAGGGTGCCGCCGTCGAGAATGGTGGTCAGGCTGGAACTGGCGATCGATCCGTTGACCGACAACAAGCCGACTGCGATCAGCGTTTCGCCGGTGTAGGTGTTGGTGCCGGTCAGGTCCAGTTCGCCAAGCCCGGTCTTCGTCAGCGCGCCGTTGCCGGAGATCGTGCGCGCGAGGGTGACGCTGTTGCCCGCCGAAGCGATGTCGAGGCCACCGCCGGTCCCTTCGAGCACGACCTCGCGGTCGAGCGACGTCATGGTGGTGCCGGCGATCCGAAGCGTTCCGTTCGACAGGTGAAGGGCCGCCGCTGCCCCGCCGAGCGCTGCATCCTCGTCGACGATGACGATGCCTCCATCGGTGATCAGCGTCTCTCCAATGAAACTGTGGTCGTCGATGCAGTATTCGAGGATCGCCTGCTGAAAGCGGGAATCCGTGCTCAGGCAGTCCAGCAGGGTCTTCTTCTCGTCGAGTGTCAGTCCGGTGAGAGTCGGGATGCCGTTGTCGTCGGAGACCTGCCCGAGATAGACATCAGTGCGCATGTTGTTGCGCGTCAGGTAGAACACCTTGTCCTTGTCGTCGAAGACGGCTGCCGCCTCGCCCCAGACTAGGCGGTTTCGCTCGGCGTCGCTCGAGTCGGTGTACTTCTCGATCGCGGGTCCGACCCACTTGATGTCGTGCGCCACGACCTCATGGTCGGTCAGCGGCGTGCGGCCGTCATTGGCATAGGCGACTTCGTCGATCGTGCCGACGTACTGGTTCGCCGGATCGTCGACGAGTTGCCACCATTTGCCGTAAGGCCTGGAGGCCATGAAATGGTCGATCCTGACGCGATCCCAGCTCGGCCAGGTGTTGGTCGCATCTTCCCCCGCGCTCGGCCAGGTCGTGCTGCCGTCTTTCAGGGGATGTGGGGCGAACTGTTCGCGCTCATCCTCGCGCTGCAGCATGATGAACTGCTTCTTGAGGATGTTCATGGTGACGGGGGTGTTGCCGGCAACTGGATAGGTCTCGTCGACGAACATCGAATCCGGGATGTCGGAATTGGCGAGGGTTTTGCCGCGGTTCTCGGTTATGAAGGTGTCGAGCTGCGTTCTGTCGACCGCGTACTGAGTCAGCAGTTGGTAATAGAACGAATTGTTCGAGCGCAGGTAGTTGCGCAGCAGCAGCTTCTGCTGGTCAACATGGTGAAGACCGCGCTCCGATACGTCGCCAGCGTTGAAATCGCCAACGACGATGACTGGCCCGTCGATGCCGGCGGTCCAGTTGAGGATGTTCTTGGCCTCGCCGATCCGGCCCGTCGAGCTGTCCGCGTAGTCGAAGTGAACCGACGCGAGCGTCGTCTGCGGCATCATGTTCTGTGCGTCGAGCGTAAGGTAGCTGAACCGATTGCCCTGCGTGCCGCTGCCATTCACGCCGCCTGCGGTTCCGTCGAGGCGATAGGTGAAGCCGGTGTCGCCGGTCTGGGTGCTGGCATAGGCGCCCAGCCCACCATTTTCCAGGATACCGGGCACGTCTCTTGCATAGGCGCTGTTGGCGCGCAGTTCCTGCCAGGCGATCACGTCGTAGTTGCCGGTGATCAGGAAATCGGAGATCTGCGTGAGATCGCTGCGAAAGCGATCACCCCAAGTGTTGATGGTGATCATCCGGAAGGTGCCATCCTCGGCCGAGGCACCAGTGGGGAAGGTAGACAGGGCCGCGCAGCAAAGCGCGATCGCCAGCGTTGACGTGCTACTGAAGCGTGCATTCTGGCTGCTTCGATAATGTAATTTATGTGACATAATTCGACCCCGAAACGACAAAAATGCAGAGAATACGGAGAGTATTCTCTGTCTTTCAGGTTATCGCAGGGATAAATGTAATTATTATGACATTATTGATCGGGGCGATGTACGACCAAGGTCCAGGAGACGGTTGGCGAGGGGGCATGCGGGGTGCTCGGCCATGAGACCGCGAAGCTGCGGCGTTCGAGCGAGCCTGCTTTGGTTGCGGCGCAAGGATGCGCGGATACGGCGTTCAGTGCGCCGTCCGTTAAGTCCGCGGTGTCGGAACGTCAGCTCTCGACAGGTGCCGGACGCGGGGCAGAGGCGGCTTCCGGCGCTGCGACCAGGATGTTGGAGGCACGCAACCGCCAGATCACGCCAGCTGGTTCGAACAAGTAGTCGACGGTTCCCGACAGATTCTGTGCCGTCAGCCTCTCGATCACCACCTGTCCAAATCCGGAGCGGGTGGGTTCGGCCACCGGTGGACCATCCATCTCCGTCCACGAGAGCGATAGGCCGGTCTCGCCGATTCGCTGCCAGCTCACGGTCACCCTGCCTTGCTTGTCGCTCAGTGCGCCGTACTTCGTGGCGTTGGTCGCAAGTTCGTGCAGTGCGAGGCCGAGGCTTTGCACGGCGTCGGTCCTGAGTATGACGTCTTCGCCGTGGATATCGACCCGCTCGGCGTCGGGTTCGACAAAAGGAGCGAGTTGGCGAAGCACGAGATCGCGCAGGCGGCCATTTGTGCCGGCCGCGCCGAACAACAGGTCGTTGGAGCGCACCAGCGATGCGATGCGCGCGTCGAAACTTTCTTGGAAGTCCTGGAGCGTTTCGCTGCGTCGCAGGATCTGCCGGGCGATCGCCTGCAATACGGCCATGACGTTCTTGTTGCGATGGGCCAACTCGCCCATCAGCAGCTTGATCTCCTCGACCTGATTGCGCGACTGTTCTTCACTCGCTTCCAGCGCCTGGGTCCGATCGCTGATGATGTTGGCTGCCTGCCGGATGGCGTCGACAACCATGTTCGCCTCGGCGATGGGATGGCGTGCCGCTTCGATGGCCCGTCCCGCCGCGAGATCGCTGGCTGCGAGCCTGAGCTTGTTCATCGCTAACGACATGCGTCGTGCCAGCACGCTTGCCAGTGCAATGCTCGCCAGGCCGACGACAAGCGCCAGTGCTCCGAGTCCGCTCATGCTGTTCCAGAAAGGTGCGTCGAGCACGGCGCGGGAGACCCGCACCGACGTGCGCCAGCCGGTCGTCGACGACCACCGATAGCCTTCCACCCACTCGGTCGAATCGTCATCGGCCTCGCGAATGATCCCAGCACTGGTGGGTGACTGTCCCACGGAGGGCGGTTCGTCGGAGACGTCGCCATCCGACCGCTGCGCTAGGATGCTGCCTTTTCGGTCGGACACGGTGACTGTCCAACCGGTACCGAGCTGTTCTTTGCCGATGATGTCTGCGATGCGGCTCGGAGAGAAGGTGATGACGAGCACTTGGTGAACCAGGTCACCGGCGAAGACGGGCAATTCGACATTGACGACGGGCTCACCGGAAACCTTGCCGACGAAGACATCCGATACATGGGGCAGGCCCGTGCGGAATACCGATTCCACGCCCTCTGAATTGGCGACGTGCGGCAGCGGCGTGCCGAATGGGACGCGGGTGTTGAGGAGTTGCTGGAAGTCCGGTGCGACCAAAATGACGTGGACGTCGCTGTTGCGAAGCGCCGCCTTTGCCCGGGTATGAAACCCTTCCAGATCGCCGGCTTTGAGGAGTTCGGAGGTCGCGAGCGTGTCCAGGACCGTCAACCAGCCGATGACGTCGCGATCGACCGACGCAGAAATGTCCTGCGCCATCCGCTGTAGCCGACTCTCGTTCGCTGCGAGTTCGGCCTGCGCAAACCAGCTCACCGCGAGCGCGGCGATCACGAAAAGAGGCAGCACCAGGATCGCCGCAAAGGCGATCAGGTGGAACTTCAACGTTCTCGGCGCCGACGTGTGCCGCGCCAGCAGACGCTTGGGACGCAACGGTCGCATTCCTCTCAACCGTCCGGCCGGACCGGACGTTTCCCCGAACAGGCAGGTCAGGCCGTGGCGGCAGTCTGGCGCAAAGACCTGCGAGACCACTTTATGCCGACCCCAACCCCACGATGCAATGGAAGTCGCGCGACCACGCGCGCTGAAGTCTCGTCGTATCGCGAATGTGGATGTTCAGCGAGCGAGAACGGCGAAGGCTCGCGCGGCGCCGCCCTGAACAACATCGACGGCCCGGCCAAATCCGTCGCGCATCGTCAGTACACCGTCGGTTGTTCGATAGACGAGATACTCGCTGGTGCGCCCGACGAAAGCGATCCCCGGAAGGAACATGTCCATACCCGGGGTCTCTTGCCGTGAACCGCCCGTGCCCGCCGAGGCTGCGAGCAAAAGTCCGGGGTCGTCCTGCCTGTCGCATTGCGCCTTGATGAGTGGGTAATGCCGGTGTGTCTCCGAAGTGATCACTGATGCGAGTGTGGCTTCACACTCCTCGATGGTCGTAAACTGTTCGACAGGTTCGCCCAGCGGAACACAAAGCTGTTCTTCGCAGTCGCATCCCATCATCGTCAGCGCAATTAATACAGGCTTGAGCATGATTCCTGTCCCATTATCCTCCCGACGATGATGCGGTAGATGGAGATCCGGGCCGCATTTGGCCCCAAACCGGGAGAGACTGTGGCGGTTCGCTGCCCGAGCCCCAGCTGTGCCTGCGCTGCAACAACACTTTTGCGCCGCCACCACGGCTCCGAAGCCGGACCCGGCACTGCACGTCGTGCCTTGAGCGTGCCTCACAGCAGCCGTTATTCCTGTCACAAATGGCTGCTATCGGGGAGCCGGCTACGAAAGGAAGGAACCGAGTCGATGAAGATTGCAGTTCTGGGGGGCGACGGCTTCGTCGGCTGGCCGACATCCCTGCACCTGTCCAGCCTCGGGCACGAGATTCATATTCTCGACAATCTCTCGCGCCGCTGGATCGACACGGAACTCGGCGTGCAGTCGCTGACCCCCATGGATTCGATACAGGAACGCACTCGCATTTGGCATCAGGAGACGGGCAGGCGCATCCATTTCCACCTGATCGACCTCGCGCGCGACTACGAGGTGCTGAAGCGCTGGCTGTCGGAGAACCGGCCCGACGCAATCATCCATTTCGCCGAGCAGCGCGCCGCGCCCTATTCGATGAAGAGCGACCGGCACAAGAACTACACGGTCAACAACAACGTCAACGCCACGCACAACCTGCTCAACGCCATGGTCGAACTGGACCTCGACGCGCATCTCGTCCATCTCGGCACGATGGGCGTCTATGGCTATTCGACAGTCGGCGCGGCGATCCCGGAAGGTTACCTGCCGGTCGGCATCGAGACGATGGGCGGCGCGACGGTCAGCCAGGAAATCCTCTATCCTGCCAATCCCGGCTCTATCTACCACATGACCAAATGCCTGGATCAGCTGCTGTTTCAGTTCTACGCCAAGAACGACGGCGTGCGCATCACCGACCTGCACCAGGGCATTGTCTGGGGGACCCATACCGAACAGACGCGCCTGCATCCGCAACTCGTCAACCGCTTCGATTATGACGGCGACTACGGCACCGTGCTGAACCGCTTTCTGATCCAGGCGGCGATTGGCTATCCGCTGACGGTGCACGGCACCGGCGGACAGACACGTGCGTTCATCCACGTTCAGGATTCGGTTCGCTGCATCGAGTTGGCGCTCAGAT
This sequence comes from Aquibium carbonis, assembly GCF_003970795.1. Taxonomy (GTDB): domain Bacteria; phylum Pseudomonadota; class Alphaproteobacteria; order Rhizobiales; family Rhizobiaceae; genus Aquibium; species Aquibium carbonis. The sequence goes on from NZ_RWKW01000005.1 coordinate 80,935, forward strand.
CCGCGCCTAAGCGCGGCGAACGGGTGAAGATCTTCAACCAGATGACCGAGACGCATCGGGTGCGCGACCTGGCCGAGATGGTGGCGCGGATCGCCGGCGGCCGTGTTGCCTACCTGCCCAACCCGCGCAAGGAGGCGGCGGAGAATGACCTCGTGGTCCGCAACGAGCAGTTCCTGGCGCTCGGGCTCGACCCGATCACGCTGGAGGCCGGGCTGCTGTCGGAGGTGATCGACGTGGCGCGGAAGTTCGCGTATCGGGTCGACCGTTCGCGCATCCCCGCTGTTTCGGCGTGGACGAAGGACATCGCGCCGACGCTGGACCACGATCCGGAAGGCAAACGGCTGAAGAGCGTCGGGTGAGAGGCGGTTCGGGCGCAACATGACCCGCCACGCCTTCGTCACGCTGGTCACAAATGTCGACTATGCGCGCGGCGCTGCGGCACTGATCCGGTCGCTGAAACGTGCCGGAACGAAGGCCGAGGTCGTCGTGCTCCACACCGGCGGCGTCGCGGCTAGCCAACTGTCGCCGCTGAAGGCACTCGGTGCTCGGCTGGTCGCATCCGAGTTGCTACCCACTTCGGATGCGTTCAACGAACGACACGCCCGAGCAAAACTGCATGCCGATGCGCCGTTCATTCGGGGCCGCAAGCCCGACTTCCACACGCCGCTCGACAATTTCGCCAAGTTGCGTCTGTGGGAGTTGGAGGAATACGATCGAGTCGTCTTTCTCGACGCCGACACGATCGTGCTGCGCAGCATCGACCGGTTGTTCGGCTACCCCGAGTTCTCCGCAGCGCCGAATGTCTACGAAAGCCTCTCCGACTTTCATCGGCTGAACTCGGGCGTCTTCGTCGCGCAGCCGTCGCGGGCGACCTTCGATGCCATGCTTGCCCGCCTTGACGCGCCCGACGCCTTCTGGCGACGGACCGACCAGACTTTCCTCGAGACGTTCTTCCCCGACTGGCACGGCCTGCCGGTGTTCGACAACATGCTTCAATATGTGTGGTTCAACCTCCCGGAACTGTGGGACTGGGCGTCGGTTCGAGTCATCCACTACCAGTATGAGAAGCCTTGGGAGGCCGCACACCCGAGGGCCGAGCAGCTTAGGCCGCTCATCGAAATGTGGAAGGCGTTGGACACCGATCTGCCACTTCCCGACCTCGCCGGGCTCGCAAACCCTGCCGACCGGGCGAGCCCGCAAAAGTGAAGATCCTCGTCTCGGGCGGGACCGGTATTGTCGGGCGCTTCGTCGTCGAACGTCTCGCAGAGGCCGGCCACAAGGTTCGCGTTCTTGCCCGTACGCAGCCTCAGGTGGGCCTGCTGCCGAACGGCGTCGACGTCGTTGCGGGAACCCTCGATCCCACATTGGATCAATCCGCGGCTTTCGAGGGTATGGAAGGTTTCGTTCATGCTGCCTTTGACCATGTGCCGGGCAAGTATCGCGGCGGCGAGGGCGCCGATCCGAACGGTTTTCGCTTGCGGAACCTCGACGGAACGATGGCGCTGTTCGAGACGGCGAAGCGGGTCGGCGTCGGCCGCGTCGTGTTCCTGTCGAGCCGCGCCGCCTATGGCACGCAGGCTCCCGGCCGTGTGCTCGATGAAACGGTCGTGGCGCACCCGGACACGATCTATGGCCAGGTCAAGCATGCCGCCGAGCGGGCGCTCGACCTTCTGTCGGACCATCGCTTCCTCGGTATCAGCTTGCGCGTCACCGGCGTCTACGGTGCATCGGCGCCGGGCATGCCGCACAAGTGGTCCGGCCTGATCGCAGATTATCTTGCCGGTGTGCCGGTCGCGCCGCGCGTCGCCACGGAGGTGCATGGGCACGACGTGGCGTCGGCTGTGGGGTTGATGCTGGAGGTGGTACCGTCGAGACTCAGTCACCGTCTGTTCAACGTATCCGACATCGTGCTCGACCGTCGGGATCTGTTGTCGATGGTTCGGGAGGCGACCGGCTGCCCGCATGCCTTGCCCGATCGCGCCGATGCCGCGTCGCTCGGCATGATGGCGACAGACCGGCTCGCGGCACTCGGCTGGCGGCCGGGTGGCTCCGCGCTTCTGGAGAAGACAGTGGCGGCTTTGCCCGAAGTGCGGCAGGCATGTCAGTCGTAAATATGCTCCAGTCTGGCACCCCCGGACACAAGCAGCGGCAAGACGACGTGCAAGCTGGATACCGGAACGATAAATCCGGTCCTTTTTCGTGCAGGATTTGCTGGAAGCTTGTATTCGAAAAGCCGTCGAACACCGGCCGGCTGGACTGCGGACGACTCTGACAGCACCGTGAGGAGAATGTCCTGGTTGCCACCGATCTCGGTGAAGCGGATGCCCTTCGAGATGAGTTGTGGAACCAGGTCGGTGAAGGCTTGTCGTCTACGCGTGATGAAGACGGTGCCGTCGCTGCCGAGCCGCCGTTCGAGCGCGGTGTCCGGCAGACCGCGGATCGCGTCGGTCACCGGACCTTGCGCCCAGACATAGATGTGCGAGCGCGAGGGGTCTGCCCTCCCATCGAAACTGGAGGCTAGCAAGCTGGCGGCAGCCTGCTTGATTGAAAGCGATAAGCCGAAGGCGAGCTTGCGTTCCCACGAACGGATCGCTGCATTGCCGGAAGCAGGCTGGCTTTTCAACAAACCGGCGCGCTTCCCCGCGTGGTCGAAGCGATGCCATGGCGCCTGGTCGAGGAAACTCGCATATTCGAAGGCCAGCGACGCGAGGTATCGGTCCTGCTGGGTCTTGCGCCAGCCGGCCGTCCATTCGGTCAGCCGGCCGACGGTGTTTTCCCACGCCCACTGCAGCCCGAGATCGACAGTATGAGCGGTCCCGATGGCAAGAAGCCTCAAATGCGTTCTTGTCTTGACGGGCAAGTTGGACGTTGTGCGCACGGCAATGGCATAGTCCTTCCAGAAGCGCCCCACATAGCCGAAATAGGGGAACTCGCTTTCGCTACGCGTGGCGACGAAGGCGGCATAGTCGTGGGCTGCGTGAACGACCGACCTTTCGGCATAAGTCACGAAGGTCGCTTCCTCTGGTCTCTGGTAGCCTTGTATTTCTTCGCGCAACTGTAGCGATATGGCGACTGGTGCGGTCTGCGAACGCGTTGGCGGTGCTCTGTCGGCGGTCGTCATCCAGCCATAGGCTACACCGATGACCGGAATGATCAGGATGATTGCGACGACCCGCATGATCATTCTGACAAGCCATTTCAACAGGCGCATCTCGGCTCGCTCAGGCCGGAAAGAGGGCGAGGGCGGCGCGAGCCCCCTCGAAGTCTTCGATGACCGCTGGCGTGCCGCTGGAGATAGGAACACGAATGAAAGGGACGCCACAAGCGCGTCCCGGTTCCCGAAAAGCCGACATGACTGGATTCCCCCATGAGTTGCAGGACGATCCTAGTCGACCGGGTCTGAAAATTGAAATCCATTGCGGGCAAGCGGACGGCCTGTTGGCGGATTTGTCGCTTCGCCAAGGTCATGCGGTCCAATTTTCGGCGAGATCCGGCTGGTGCCTGCCGATCGTATGATCGAGAGGCACATCCCGAGGCGGCCCTCTGTTGTCTTCGCGCCATCGCGCCGGATGCTCTCCGTCGCTAGGGCATCAGCGGCGTCTGCATCATTTGAAGATGCAGCGCCTTGCCGTCATAGGGATGGGCTTCGCAGACCGCTTCGTCGAGTTCGACGCCGATGCCCGGCTCCTCCGACGGGATGACGTTGCCGTCCTGCCATTCGATCTTTTTCTTCAGGAGTGTCTCGTGGAAGCCATCCCACTGCTTCAGTGCCTCGAGGATCAGGAAGTTCGGCAGTGTGACGGCAAGCTGGATGTTGGCCGCGCCGACGATCGGCCCGCAATAGCAGTGGGGCGCGATCTGGATGTGGAAGGCCTCGGCCATGGCCGCGATCTTCTTGGTCTCCAGGATGCCGCCGGAACGGCCTAGGTCGGGCTGCAGGATCGAGGCCGCGCGCTGCTCGATGACGCGGGCGAACTCGAACTTGGTCGTCAGCCGTTCGCCGGTGGCGATCGGGATCGAAGTGCCGCGTGCCACCTGCGCCATCACTTCGGGCATGTCCGGCGGCACCGGCTCTTCGAACCACAGCGGGTCGTAGGGTTCGATCGCGCGCGCCATGCGCAGCGCGCCCGACGCGGTGAACTGGCCGTGGGTGCCGAAGAGGATGTCGGCCTTCGTTCCCACCGCCTCGCGGATCGCCTTCATCATGCGCGCCGACAGGTCGATGTCGACGAGGCGCGGCTGGTGTCCGTCGAAGGCGGTGTAGGGACCAGCCGGGTCGAGTTTCACGGCGGTGAAGCCCTGCTCGACATATTCGGCCGCGCACTCGGCCGCCATGTCGGGATCGTTGTAGACGTTCCTCGGGCCGACGTCCTCGGTGTGGACCGAGCCCTCATGCGGATAGAGATAGGTGTATGTCCGCAGCGCCTCGTGCACGCGCCCGCCCAGGAGCTTCCACACCGGCTTGCCGGCCTCCTTGCCGATGATGTCCCAGCAGGCGATCTCGAGCGCCGAGAAACATCCCATCACGGCCGCGTCCGGGCGCTGCGTGAACCCCGACGAGTAGCAGCGGCGGAAGAACATCTCGATGTCGTGCGGATCCTGGCCGATGAAGTACCGTTCGGCCATGTCCTCGATCATGCGGGCGGTCACATGAGGGCCGAAGCTCGCATTGTAGGCCTCGCCGTAGCCAGCGACGCCGCCATCGGTCATCAACCTGACGAAGATGAAATACTTGCCCCCTATACCGGGCGGCGGGTTGCCCACGACCCAGGTCTTGACGTCGGTGATCTTCATGATGTCGGTCCTTTCATGGTCACACCTGGTCCTCAAGCACGATCTCCGCGCCCTTCCAACCGGTCATGATTGCCGCTGCATTGGTGTTGCCGGAGACGTTCGATGGAAATACCGAGGCGTCGATGACGCGAAGACCCTCCAGTCCGTGCACCTTGAGCCGCGGAGTCACGACCGAGGTCGCTGCGTCCGGCCCCATACGGCAGGTCGAGACCGGATGATAGACCGTGCCGGAGCGCTTGCGAAAGTCGGCCACGAGGTCTTCGTCCGATTGCACGGAAGGTCCCGGCAATACCTCTTCGGCGATCACCGGCGCGATTGCGGGCATAGAGGCCAGCTTGCGCAGGAACTTCACTGCGTCCAGCATTTCGGCCACGTCGTTGTTGGTCGAAAACGCATTCGGCACGATCTTTGGCGCTTCGGCCGGATCGGCCGAGCGGATGTGGATGGCGCCACGGCTTGACGGGCGGCAGTTCGACAGGCCGATGGAGAAGCCCGGCCACGGGTCGGGCGACAGGATCGGCCGCTCGCCGGGACGCGGCAAAACGGTCGAGAACACCTGGAAATAGAGCTGCATGTTGGGCCGCGACCGGGTTGGGTCGGTACGGAAGAAGCCGCCTCCCTGGTTTAGCGACATCGACAGCGGGCCGGAACGCGCCAGGAGGTACTGCATGCCCACCAGCGCCTTGCCCCACCAGGGACGCAGCACCTGGTTCAGCGTCTTCTGCCTGGCCTTCCACGTGTAGTTGATGCCGAGGTGGTCTTGCAGGTGCTCGCCGACATTGGCGTTGGCGTGCCGCAACTCGATGCCGAGGCCTTTCAACAGGGCCGGATCGCCGACGCCCGAGAGTTCGAGCAGTTTGGGCGAGCAGACGGCACCGGCCGACAGGATCACCTCGCGGCCGCAACGCGTCTGCACCGTCTGGCCGTTTCGGACATACTCGACGCCCACGGCGCGGTGACCCTCGAAGAGGATGCGCGAGACGTGGGCGTTGGTCACCACGTGGACGTGCTTGCGCTTCATAGCCGGGCGCAGGAAGGCGCGGGCGGCCGACATGCGCCGGCCATTGCGCGTCGTCAGTTGATAGACGCCGACGCCCTCCTGGCTCTCTCCATTGAAATCCTCATTGAGCGGCAGTCCGGCCTGCAGGCCGGCCTGCAGGTAGAGCCTGGTCAGCGGATGCACCTTCTCGCGCATGTCGCAGACATGCAGCGGTCCGCCCCGACCGCGCCACTCGCTTTCGCCCGATTCGTTGTGCTCAAGCGCCCTGAACGCCGCCAGCACGTCGTCATGCCCCCAGCCCGGATTGCCGGCGTCGCGCCAGTCGTCATAATCCTCGCGCGCACCGCGCACCCACACCATGGCGTTGATCGACGACGAGCCACCGAGGATCTTTCCGCGCGGCCAGTGGTCGCTGTTGCCGGCCAGCCCCGGGTCGGGTTCGGCCCGAAAATTCCAGTTCACGGCCGGGTCGAAGAAGGTCTTGCCGTAGCCGAGCGGCATCTGCACGTAGAAGCGCCGGTCGGTGCCGCCGGCTTCCAGCACGAGCACGGAGTATTTGCCGGAGGCCGACAGGCGCTCTGCAAGCACCGACCCGGCCGACCCGGCACCGACGATGATGAAGTCGTGTGTCTGCATGGCTGCGCGTCCGGCGCTCGTCCCTTTGGCTGGCGGTCTCGAAGACTAGACCCGCACCGCCCTCCGCGTCTTGCCCCCGCAGCGCCGCCCGCTGTGAGAAAAACGACGGCGTGTGCTGCCGGCCCGCGCGTTGACGCCGAACGGAGCGCTCGCTACCACCGGGAAACCCTGACTGGAGCGGACCCACGGCATGAGCGAAACCGAAGCGAAAATGGCTCCCACAGGCGAACTGACCCTGCGTACGCTCGCCATGCCCGCTGACGCCAACGCCGCTGGCGACATTTTTGGCGGGTGGGTCATGGCGCAAATGGATCTGGCCTGCGGCATCCGCGCCGCCGAACGCGCCAAAGGCCGCGTCGTCACCGCCGCGGTGAAGGAAATGTCCTTCGCCAAGGCGATGAAGATCGGCGACACGCTGTGCATCTACACCCACATCACCCGCGTCGGTCGCACCTCGATGACGCTGAAGGTCGAGGCCTGGGCGCAACGCTATCTCTCCGACCTTATGGAGAAGGTGACCGACGCCGATTTCGTCATGGTCGCATTGGACGAGGACGGCAAGCCGAAACCGGTTCCGGTAGACGGCTCGCGGGCGTGATCCCATGCTCGACGCCGCACGTCTCCATCGCTTGAGAGGGCTTGCGCGGCGGTATGCACGGGGTAGCCAGGACGCGGACGATTTGCTGCAGGACGCGCTGATCGTCGCCATCGGCGCCGGACGTCTACGGGACCGCGATCTCGATGCCTGGCTGATCGGGGTGATGCGCAACATCGCGGCGACCACACATCGCGGCGCGGCGCGTCGCGCACAACGGGAAACCGCCTTTGCATCGGTGGTCGAGCACCCTAGTTCCGCTGGCTTGCCGGATGGGCTTCCCGCCAATTTCGTTGGCTCGCTGCCGCCGTCTCTTCGGCTTGTCGCGATGTTGGCCGGCGCCGGAGCGACGCGGGCGGAAATTCGCCATATAATCGGCACGAGCGACATGGCCCTGCGACAGCGCATTGGAACGCTGAAGGCGCGCTGGCGCGTCCATCTGGCGGTCGGTGGCGAGAGCGAGGGGGCTACCCTTTCGCGGCTGCCCTTGCCTTTCGGCGCGATCCGCCGGGCGCTGCTGCCCGTCGCGCGGCAACTGGGCGTGGCGCTCGCCAGCCACGATCCCGACGGCCATCTGCTCGCTTTCGATCTTTCGTCCGCGCGTCCTCACGAAAGGGCACTCGGCGGCAATTAGGCATGTCAGCACTCAACGGAGGTATCCATGCTCGGACAGGCCCGCATCGGCAACATCTGCTACTACATCTCCAACCTCGATCGCACGGAGCGATTCTGGCGTGACGTCGTCGGCCTCCACGTCCAGCGCATCGAGGATGGCGACGAAGAGTTTCTGATTGCTTCGACGGCTGGCGGCGTCGACCTGATCTTCTTCGTCCGCGAAGCCCGGCCGGGCGATTCGCCCATCATCGTCTTCAATCTGGAAGACGGCGGCATCGACGACGTCGCCGCCGCCTTGGTGGAACAGGGCGCCACGATCGTCACACCCGTCAGCCACGCGCCCGGCGGCTGGTCCGGCGACTACGCCGACCCCGACGGCCACGTTCTGTCGCTGTACCAATCGGCGGAGAAGCCGCGGCGGCTCGGGTGAGTGGTATATAGAGGAAGGCGGCGGGACCTGAGCTTGCCGGCTTCGGCGCCCTGCCGGTAGGGTTCAGCTATGCCAAGGGCTACCGGCAGCGACTGTCACAGACGCTCTTCACTCCGGCACCTCGATGTCGAGCACGAGAATGCCGTCGATCCCGCCGACGGCATTCTCGACGATCCGTGCGCCGAGTTTCCGGTGCTCGGAGTGCTCCGCGTAGGCCTTCAGGTTTTTCCAGCTATCGAAATCGATGACGAAGCCGTGCATGTAGCCGCGCTCGATCTGTTCGGGGCTCGCCGAACGGCCGCCGGTGAAGCCGCGCGCGCCGGACCGTTTGTCGGTCAGCGCTGAAAGACCGGCGTAGATGTCGGCGATCTCGTCCTCAGTCGTCTCGGGCTTGAACTTGGTGAGGACGATGTGGCGGATCATGATCTCGCTCCCTGCAGACCGGACGACCTCATCATACGCCTGTATCCGAGATCAGCGTCCGCCAGAAATGCCCCATGGCCGAGTTTTGCTCATTCAGTCGGCTCGCTTTGACAACTTGGCGCCGCACGAGGTTTGCAGTCGCGCGCCGCTCCGCGAGTCCGTGACTTTACCGGCGCATGCCCATGCGCTTGGCCGCCAGATGAAGGCTGTTTGACCGGGCCACCCGAACTTATCGCGATCCCAGGCGTTGGCCGTGAAATCCACCTCGCTCAGGAGATTCCAATGTTTCGTACCGCTCTCGTCACATCCGCCGCCCTCATGCTCGCTTTGCCGGTCGCCGTTGCGCAGGACGATTTCGCTGCCGCTACAGCGCCGTTCACCCTGCCTGATCTGCCCTATGCAGCGAATGCGCTGGAACCGGTCATTGATGCGCAGACCATGGAACTTCATCACGGTCGGCATCACCAGTCCTACGTCGACAAGCTCAACGAGGCCGTCGAGGCCAACGACGCGCTTGCTAACATGTCGCTCGAAGACATCGTCGCATCGGCTGGCAGCCTGTCGACGGAAATCAGGAACAATGCCGGCGGGCATTGGAATCACTCCTTTTTCTGGCGGCTCATGGCGCCAGAAGGCGAGCGCGGCGAACCCTCGGAGGCGTTTGGCGCCGCCATCGATGCGGTCTACGGCTCGATGGAAGACTTCAAGACGGCTTTCGAAGAGGCTGGTGCCGGCCAGTTCGGGTCGGGCTGGGTATGGCTCGTCGTCGACACCAACGGCCAGCTCGCGGTCACCACCACGCCCGACCAGGACAATCCGCTGATGGATGTCGCCGAGACTCGAGGCACGCCGATCCTCGGAAACGACGTGTGGGAGCACGCCTATTATCTCACCTACAACAACCGCCGGCCCGAGTATCTGAGCACCTGGTGGGATGTCGTCGACTGGGGGCAGGTTTCACAGAACTACAAGGCTGCCCTGGCGGATCAGTGATCCATCGGATGCCGGGTCGGAAGCCTCTGGTTCCGGCACCCCGTAGCGTGAGGACCTCCAAGAACGCGCACGGTTGGGTGGCCGACGGCTCCGGCTCGCAGCATTGTCCACTCTCCTGTCCTCATGCCCCGTCGAACCGCATCCGCGCCGCCTCGACGCGGTCGATGTTCTTCAGCGCCCAGTCGCCGAGCGCCTGGACGGGAACCAGTAGCTCGCGGCCGAGGTCGGTGAGTTCGTAGTCGACGCGCGGCGGGATGGTGGGGAAGACGGTGCGGGTGACGAAGCCGTCACGCTCCAGAGCCCTGAGCGTGGTGGTCAGCATCTTCTGGGAAATGCCGCCGACGGCGGCGCGCAGTTCGTTGAAGCGCATCGGGCCGGCGCCGAGCCTGCTCACCACGAGCACGGTCCATTTGTCGCCGACGCGTTGCAGCACGGCGCTCACCGCGCGGCAGTCTTCGGTTTCGTGCAGGTGCCTCGGTGTCACGAACGTGCCTCCTTGCGGGCCATCCCGATAGTCTCTTACAGTAAGCGGGTATCCTTATGATACCTATTATCGTTTCGAAAGGAGACTAAGATGTCCAGACCGCGTATTGGAATAGTGATCGGCTCGACGCGCAAGGCGCGCTTCGCCGACAAGCCGGCGCAGTGGATATTCGACCTCGCCGCCGCGCACGGCGATTTCGAAGTCGAGATGGTCGACCTGCGCGACTATCCGCTTCCCTTTTTCGAGGAGGACCGGTCGCCGGCCTGGGGGCCGTCAGAAGGCGAGGTGGCGCAGGCCTGGCAGAAGAAGGTCGCCTCGCTCGACGGCTACATCTTCACCGTTGCCGAATACAATCGCGGTCCGACCGCCGTGCTGAAGAACGCGCTCGACTACGCCTACACAGAGTGGAACGCCAAGCCGGCGGCCTTCGTGGGCTATGGCGGCGTCGGTGCCGCGCGCGCCGTCGAGCAACTGCGGCTGCACGCCGTGGAACTGCAGATGGCGCCGATCCGCTCCGGCGTTCACATCCTGATGGCCGATTTCGTGGCGCTGATGCAGGGCCAGGCGAAACTCGGCGAGATCGCGCATCTCGAAGACGGCGCCAAGGCCATGCTCGACCAGTTCGCCTGGTGGGCGAAGGCGCTGAAGGCCGCGCGCGACGCCGACGTGGCGCAGGCAAAGGCGGCCTGACATTGCCCGGCGCGGCGGGTTTGGTCCGTCGCGCCGCCCAGGGCAGGGGGCTTGACGTGCCGGCCTCAACGGCAGGCTTTGTAGCCGTTCCGGCGTTCCTTGATGTCGAAGTGGAAATGGTCTTTGTGCGCGGCGTCGTAGCCGGGTCCCAAAACTGTGGAGAAGTAGCCACACGCATCGGAGCGCACGGTGTTCAGCAGGGAGCGTTCTCTAAACGCGAACCATCCAGGCTTGCGCACGTCGATGTCCTTGCCGTTCTTCAGTTCGATGCGCATGACATCCAGCGCGTTACCTTTTGCGTGTTCGGAAATCGTCCGGCTTCCGGCTATCTGTCGACATGAATAGCTCGATCCTTGGTGGATCGTCTTGACACCGGACAGGTAGCGCCGTCGAGCCGCGGGGGCCAGTTCATCCTTGGTCCATTGCCCGAAGGCCAGTGCCATGTCGCAGGTCAACGTCGCGGCCGGCTTCATGTTCACATTGCCTGAAAAGCCCGTCACCTCTACCGGCCAGTCGATACCGCAAGAGGCGCTGTCGCGAATCGGCGCGATGTCGCGGTAGCTTACGCCGAGCCGCTTCAGCTGCCGTCGGCACTGCACCTCTTCGGCCGGCATGGCTGTTTCGCTGGGCAGCGGCGCGTTGAGCCGGGGGTAGCCGCTCATGAAGGGGTTCGACGGCACCAGCGCCTGCAGGCCCCGGCTGGGCACGGCCGCGGTTCTGACGCCGACGTCGACGTCCGGTCGCAGTGTGTCCGCCACCGAGCAGGCCGACAACGCGGTCAGCCCCGCCATGAAGAGGGTCGCGACCGCGATGGCGTGTGGGCGGGTGGCGGCCCGGCCGCCACGTCGAAGGCTGAGGAACGATTTACGCATGAACTTCGGTTCCCGTCAGATAAGCCGGGAGCATAAGGACCAAGGGTAAAGGAAAGCTCAGCGGTGGCGTTCATGCCTGTGGCGGAAGCAAGGCGGGCAAGGCGCGCTTTTCGGGCGCGCCATAGACGAGGCTCGAATCCTTTCAGCGGGTTGCGCGCTGCAACTGAGATGCAGAATCAGCTGCTCTGAGACATCACGCTCCCAGCGCTTCCAGCCCTTCCTCAAGCCAGTCGGCCAGCATCGGCAGGCCGAGCAGGTAGGCTGCGGTGCGCTTGTTGGCGCGTTCGCGGGCAGCCGCCACCGCTTCGGCCCATTCGGCTGCGTCGTAATCGCCGCGCCCGACCCAGACGAGGGCGACGAGATCCGCTGCCTCGTCGACGTTCAGGTCGGCGATCAGTTCGCGCAGCTCCTCGGTCGTCAGGTCCTCCTCTTCCTCCTCGGCCAGACCGTCGTGATGATGTCCGGCATGAGTGTCCTCAAGCTCCACCTCGCGTTCGGCGCCGTCATGATAATCGTCGTTCACCGCGGCGCTGATCGCCTTGGCCTTGAGGATGAAGAGGCGCACCGTGTCCGGGTCGATCGCCAGGTCCCAGGTCTTCTCGACAGGCTTCCGCACCGGCTTCTCCTCGTTCCCATGGGATGTTCGGCATTCATGACATAATGTCGACAACGCGCCGCGCTGGCAATCGGCCGCCGGCGAGAGCCACCCGTTGACAGGATGACGGGGGAGGACGAAAGCTGCTTGCCGTTCTCCTCCCTTCCGGACGTCTCTATGACCGCGCTGTTGTCGCCGAAAGTTCTGCCCATCCTGCTGCTGATCGCCTCCAACGTCTTTATGACCTTCGCCTGGTACGGCCATCTGAAATTCAAGACCTCTGCCCTCTGGGTCGTCGTGATTGCAAGCTGGGGTATTGCCTTCTTCGAGTACTGGCTTGCCGTTCCGGCCAATCGCCTCGGCCACCAGGTCTATTCGGCCGCGGAACTGAAGACGATCCAGGAAGTGATCACACTGTCAGTCTTTGCAATATTCTCGGTGCTCTACCTGAAAGAGAGCTTCACCGTGAACCACCTGATCGGTTTCGCGATGATCGCCGGCGGTGCTGCCGTGATCTTCCGGGCATAGTCATTGGTCGTGCCCGGCTGGTCCGGTGCGGATTTCGTGTTGTCCGTCACGTCAAAGTGACTGCGTTCGGCGCGGGTTTGATTTATCTTGCGATCGGGTGCACCGTGTGCACGATTGAGCGGAAGGATGCCCCATATGCACAAACTGTTGACGCGCGGCGCCACTCTGGCCGCGGTGGGGTTGTTCATGTCATCCGCGCCTGTTTTGGCCGCCGGTGGCGAGACCAGCACGCCCACCTGCCCCAAGGGGCAGGTGTTCAACAATGCCAAGCAGAGGTGCGAGCCCAAGACGAGCGCGGTGGATCCGGAGACGCTGTTCGAGACCGGTCGGGCATTGGCCTATGCCGGACGCTATGGCGAAGCGATCGACATGCTGAACCGCGCATACGACGCTAGGAATCCCGGTGTATTCAACATGCTCGGCTACGCCTATCGCAAGCAAGGCAAGTTGCTGGTGGCGCTCGGATACTACGAGGAGGCCCTGCGGCTCGACCCTGACCATGTGCTGACGCGAGCCTATCTCGGAGAAGCCCATCTCCAGATGGGCGACGTCGCCGCGGCTCGTGAGCAACTGGGCGAGATCGAGAAGCGTGCAGGGCGCTCGAGCGCCGAGCACGATGAACTCGCCGGGCACATTGCTGCCTTCGAGGCCTCGAACGGCTGAAGCCTTTTTGGGCGGTTTGAGGCATCGCTTGGGCCGCCTTGCAGGCGGCCAGCACCTCACACTCAACTCGGCGCAGACCCAATGCTGAGCACCGTCGCAACGATCCGATGTCTCGGTCGATCGGTTGCGGGCTGACGTTTCTTGCTCAAGCGCATGATGCGGCAAGCAAAGGCGTGTATGCTTCCCATGGTGGGGAGTGCGAATCAGGCGAATGCGGGGCGACAACGACAATCCGGACGTCGGATCGGGCGGGCCGTTTCTGCCGTGTGCAGCCGCCCTCTTCCTTCCGATGGTGCTGATCACGGCCGGCTACGCGGCCACCCTCCTGACGTTGTGGTATGTCGGACTCGGCGACGGCACGCTCGCCCGGCTTTGCATTCTGGTGCTGGCACTCGCCGTTCCATTTCTGGCCGCTCATGCCCTGCTTCGCCGCTTCACGATCCGCATCGACGTCTTTCCACATGCGGTCTATGTCCATACAGGTTTTCCGCGCAGGGCGCCCATCGAGATACCCTATGCGCTGATCGGACGTCTGACGTTGGAGCGGGGACCGGTAGGGCGCCTGACCGGTTCCGGGACGTTGGTTTTCGAGGTCGCAGGCGGCATGAGGATCGAGGCCGCAGACATCGCGCGTCCCAGTGAGGCGTTGCGCGCAATCGGGCGGCTGGTCGGTGCCTCCGCCGTCTCCTTCGTTCCGGCAACTGACGTCATGGAACCGGATGGTTCGCGCTCCGTTCTTCAACGCTGAAAGCCGCCGATCATTCGCATTCTTATTTTTTGCAGGTGAAAATCGGGCGGCCCGCTGCTATATTGTAGTGGCTTAGATGGTGCGGCTCCGCTGGCAATGGCTTGCGGACCGTTTTCTTTTTGTGCTTGGCCGAGGCTGCTATGCATCCCGCGGCAGGCGCCGGCGAAGGAAAGGTCGCATAGATGAACAAGGTCCCGATGACCGTAGGCGGATTCCAGTCGCTGAAGGAAGAACTGCGCTGGCGCCAACAGGAAGAACGCCCTCGTATCATCGAGGCGATCTCCGAGGCGCGCGCCCATGGCGACCTGTCGGAGAACGCCGAGTATCATGCCGCCAAGGAGCAGCAGAGCCTCAACGAGGGTCGCGTCGGCGAGCTTGAGGATTTGATCGCGCGTGCCGAGGTCATCGACGTCTCGAAGCTGTCGGGTGACAGGGTCAAATTCGGCGCTACTGTCGTCATCATCGACGAGGACACCGAGGAAAAGAAGCGTTACCAGATCGTCGGGGACCAAGAGGCTGACGTGAAGAGCGGTCGCATTTCGATCAGCTCGCCGATCGCGCGTGCCCTCATCGGAAAGGGCGTGGGTGATGCGATCGAGGTCAATGCACCCGGTGGCGCGAGAGGATACGAGATCGTCGACGTCAGCTTCGGTTGATGCCGGCTCCGTCGTGGATACCAGCAACGCGACAGGATCAGTCCCGCTTTCCCTCGATGATGTCGAGGTCATTGCACCCAATCTGAAGCTTCGCCTTTCCGGTGTCACCAGCACGATCGTGCAGTTGGTGCCGGAGCAGGCACGCTCGTTGCGCATTGCAACGCTGGGGCCGGGTCTGCCGGACGGACTGCCCCGAATAGACTTGCGTGACCTGCCGGCGATCTGGCGCCGGCCACGCGGACGTCCGTTCCGGATATGGCACGCCCGGCGCAACAACGAGATGGTGGCGGGCCTGATCCTTCGCGACCTGCTGCGCGCGCCGGTGCGCGTGGTCTTCACCTCCGCCGGCCAGCGGCGCCACACGCGGTTCACGCGCTGGCTGCTGCGCCGGATGGACGCCGTCATCGCGACGAGCGCGGTTTCCGGCGCCTTCCTCGACGTGCCCTACACGGTCGTGCGTCATGGCGTCGATGCCGAGGTGTTCCATCCGCCTTCATTCCCCGGCGACGATTATGCCGAGGCAGGCCTACCTGGCCGCTACGCCATCGGCACGTTCGGACGCGTGCGCCAGCAGAAGGGGACGGACCTTTTCGTCGACGCGATGATCGCGCTCCTGCCGCGTTTTCCTGACTGGACAGCCGTGATCGCAGGGCGGGTCACGTCCGAGAATGTGGACTTCGCCGCCGACTTGAAGCGCCGCATCGCCGCAGCCGGGTTGACCGACCGCATCGTGTTTCTTGGGGAAGTTCCCGATATCAAGGCCTGGTTCCGCCGCCTGACCCTTTTCGTTGCGCCCTCGCGCAACGAGGGTTTCGGGCTAACGCCTCTCGAAGCGATGGCAAGTGGCGTGGCCTGTGTCACCAGCGATGCCGGCGCCTATGCCGATATGATCGACCCGGACGTCACCGGCAGTGTGGTGCCCGCCGGCGACGGCGTGGCGCTGTGCAGCGCAATCGAAGGTTACCTGTCCGACGTTCCGCGCGCACAGGCGCATGGACGCATAGCGGCGGAGAAGGTGCGGACTTCGTTTCGCCTCGCCGATGAAGCGGCGGGCGTTCGGGCGGTTTACGAGAGGGTATGGAGCGGGGTCCGACAGCCGGAGGTGCTGATCGTCGCCCGCAGTAATCGTTACGGCCTCGAACGCGACGCAAAGCTTCTGCGTGCTGCTCTAGGTCCGGAGCGGACCGGCTACGCCGCTACTCGGACACGCGGGCTCGTGTCCTTCCTGCTTCGCCGGCGCCATGCCCACACGATCATGCATCTCGAGCGCGTGCATGCGGGTTGGATCTCGGCGGGTTCTCGCAATCTGCTGTTGCCGAACCAGGAGCGCTTTCCTCGCCGCCACATCGACCGCCTTGGCCAGATCGACCTTGTCCTCGCCAAGACTCGACACGCAACTGACATCTTCTCCGCTCTTGGCCGGCCAACAGAGTATCTCGGCTTTACATCGTATGATCGCCAAGATCTTTCGGTTCAAAAGGACTGGACGCGTTTCCTCCATCTGGCGGGCGGCAGCACGCTCAAAGGGACCGAGGACATTCTGGACCTATGGCGCGCGCATCCCGAATGGCCTGAACTCGTCGTCATTCAGAAGGCGGAAAATCTGTCGGCAGCCTTCGCATCCAACATCACGCTGCTCCCCGGATACCTTTCCGACGCGGAACTCCGCCGGCAGCAGAATGCCTGTGGCATTCATTTGTGTCCTTCCCGGG
Source organism: Aquibium carbonis (assembly GCF_003970795.1). GTDB lineage: Bacteria > Pseudomonadota > Alphaproteobacteria > Rhizobiales > Rhizobiaceae > Aquibium > Aquibium carbonis. The sequence continues at coordinate 97,369 of NZ_RWKW01000005.1, forward strand.
CCGAGGGCTGGGGGCATCACCTTATCGAAGGGCTTTCGGTCGGTTCGGTGGTAGTGACGACGGACGGGCCGCCGATGAACGAGATGGTGACGCCCGATTGCGGCATTCTCGTCCCAGTCGCTTCATCCACGCCGCGCCATCTGGGCACCTGCTATCATGTCGATAGGCTTGCTCTCGAACGTGCGATCGAAGCTGTTTTAGCCAAGCCGGACACGGAAAAGGCCGCTCTCGGCGTGGCCGCACGACGCCGTTACGAGGACATCGCGGTGCAGTTCGCGGATAGGGTCAGATCCATCGTCGGTTGAAAATGCCGCCGGGCTGCGGTGTTCAAGGTTCGTCGGGAACGTCGCGTCCGCATTGAAGGCGATAGAGCTTGGCTTCCGTCAGGAACACATAGTTGCCGAGAAGCGCCGAATAGATGAGACCCGGAACGCCGCATACGATGTATCGCTGCAGGATGTAGCTCTTGGTAAAGCGCCATACCGGCCGCAACAGAATGCGGGCAAGGCTCGATCGTTCGCCGGCGGCGAACTTCTGACGGGCCTTCAGCGTCGAGTATCGGTTGGCCTTGTCGAGCTCGCGAGCGATCGGCAGATTGCGATAATGGAGCAGGTAGCCGGCGCCGATGGGTGCGATGGCGCCGTCCAGCAACAGTCTTTCATGCACGAGCGCTGTATGATCGTAGCGAGCGCGGCTCTTGCGGAAGAGTCGGGTGGCCTGATGCGTGTGTACCAGACGCGGCGCATAACCGTAGCCTGGCAACCAGTCGCGCAAGGGGAACGAATAAGCGATCGGCCCAGAGTCGCCGAGGGTGAGATCGTTGATGGCTCGACGCAAATCCTCCGACAGACGCTCGTCGCAATCGAGGTTCAGGCACCAGTCGTTAACGCACTGGTCTAGGGCAAACTGTTTTTGCGCCGAAAAGCCCGACCAGTCGCGGTGGAAAAGACGCAGCGGCCAACCTCGAGACTGGTACTCGGCGATCAGGTCAAGGGTGCCGTCGGTCGAGCCAGAATCCGCGATGACGATCTCGCCGATGCCCGCGAGACTGTCGAGGCAGGCTCCAAGCATGGTCCGTTCGTTCCGGCAGATGATGAAGGCCGACATCTGCGCCAGCGCGGAAGTGTTGTGCCCCGCCGCCTGCGACGAAGGCGATGAACATGCATGCGGCGAGATCGGCACCGGTTTGGACACACTCATTCTCTGAGATTGTAGGAGCGCGCACCGACCAACCAACCCTCTGGCGGGGCGCGGGATCGCTTCGGGTTTGGAGCTGACGACTACGGCATATTCGCACGCAGCAACAGGTCGTTGACCGCCTTCTCATTCAATTCACATATCCGGTCGTTCAGAAAGGGCCCAAGCGAGACCGTGGCGGATGCTTCGCGGTCATCAAGCCCAATCGTCGTCGCTGTAGAGACGCGGGGAGAACGGCTCGGGTTCAATCTGGCCTGTGCATTCGAAATATTTCTGTAAGACCAGCAGAGAGGCGAGCCTCTCGCGGCTCTCGTCCTTGAACTGCTCGACGTATCGGTTTGCATTCGCGATGATTGACCGCATCATCTCTGGATTTGCCTCGCAATATGCGATCCTGTCATCGAGGTCGCCGAAATCGTCGCGGAGTTCGACGTAGTGAACATCGGGCTGAAGTTGCCCCTCGAGGAACCAGGTTTCGAACCTTGGTCTAGGCATCATGCAAATCGACTTCGAAGCCATGATCCATTTCAGGTTGGTCGCGACGTCGTTGCCTTCGATGGAGACAACATAGCGAAAAGCCAGCTGGTCGCGAACGGACAAGAATCGCTTGTTCAGATGGGCGGATCGGCTTTCGCTGAATCCGATGTCGTGATCCACATGAGATGCGTATCGCTCGGCAAGAAGCTTGCGGGCAGGATTATTCTGTGTGCCGCGCCAGACGGCGAAAGGCTGCTTGTCCTCGAATCGTCGCTCGTCCGGCGGCATGTCGAAGTGGCGCAGGCGGTCGAGCTTCATCAGAACCGAGTTGGTATTGTCCTCACGGATGGGGCGGCTCTTGACGATCGTCGGTGTCGGAGGAACTTTGGTGACGTCCCCGAAGCGATGTCCAAGGCGCAGGGACGGTCCGAAGTGCTTGGCGTCGATCTTGAGATCGAAATAGTAGTACGATTTCTTGCGCGGGATCGAGCGGATGGCTTGCATGACAGGGGTTTCGGCCCCGGGCGACATCTTGTTGTACGAGCGGACGCGCGCGAAAACATCCGTAGCACCTTCGGGGTTCTCGGCTAGGCGTTTGAAGAGCGCACGGCGCCTTGCCTCGAAAGGCGCATACGGCATCAGGTCACGTATGACGCCCTTCAAGTAGAACGAGACACGCCCTGTCGTTCGTTGCAATTGCCGTTTCACCGCGTTTTATCCGTTCGGCTGCGACATCAAATTGGCACTAGGCCTTCGTCCTTCACCTGGCGGATGGTGAGCGCGGTACGCACGGTATCGACATTCGGCGCGGCGGTAAGGCCTGACAGCACAAACTCCTGGAAGCTCGAGAGATCCTCCGCCACGCAGTGGAGCAGGAAATCGGTCTCCCCTGACATCATCCAGGCGCGCCGGACGATCGACCAACCCTGGGCGAGTTCGGCGAAGGCACGGATATCGACCTCGGACTGGCGATGAAGGCCCACCAGGCAGAAGGCGACCACGCCATGACCGAGCGCGGGCGCGTTCAACAGCGCGCGATAGCCCCGAATCACACCGCTTTCCTCGAGCCGCTTGACCCGCCGAAGGCAGGGTGGTGCGGAAATCCCCACGCGACGCGATAATTCGACGTTTGTCATTCGTCCATCGCTCTGCAACTCCCGCAGAATCTTCCAGTCGGTCGCGTCGAGATCGGCCTTCATGGCATGTGCCTCATTCCGGGGAGTTCAAGCGCGAAACAGTCTGTCTGGGTCGGTGACATACGCGAAAGCCGAATTCCAGCCAAGATAGTGAGGAGAGGAGATGCCGGAGGCAGGCGCGACAAGAGGCCAGAATCCGTGGGGTATCCATTTGTCATTTGTGGGAATCAGGTCCATGCCCTTGCATAGGGGCGTCCCTGAACCTTAGATCAGGACGAAGCAGCGACCTCGTTTCCGCCCGGTGCGGATATGGGGTCATTCGTCGTTCGTGCAGAAGGGATCGCGTCATGGCAACGAAGCACGCGCCGGTCATCATCATCGGCTCCGGGCCGGCCGGCTACACGGCTGCAATCTATGCCGCGCGCGCCATGCTGAAGCCGATGCTGATCGCCGGGATGCAGCAGGGCGGCCAGTTGATGATTACGACGGACGTCGAGAACTATCCCGGCTTTGCGGACCCGATCCAGGGGCCTTGGCTCATGGAGCAGATGATGAAGCAGGCCGAACATGTCGGCACCGACATGGTCAGCGACATCATCGTCGAAGCCGACATCGCGCGTCGGCCCTTCCGGCTCAAGGGGGATTCCGGCACCGAGTACACTTGCGATGCGCTGATCATCGCGACGGGCGCACAGGCCAAGTGGCTCGGCATCGCGAGCGAGGAGACGTACAAGGGTTTCGGCGTATCGGCTTGCGCCACTTGCGACGGTTTCTTCTATCGCGGCAAGGACGTGGTGGTGATCGGCGGCGGTAACTCGGCCGTCGAAGAGGCGCTCTATCTTTCGAACCTGGCGAAGTCGGTGACGGTTATCCATCGCCGCGACGAGTTCCGCGCCGAGCGCATCCTGCAGGAACGCCTGTTCAGGAAGGAAAACGTCAAGATCCTGTGGGACACCGAGGTGCACGAGATCGTCGGGGACCCCGGTAAGGTGCCAATGCCGCCGTCGGTCAACGGCATTCGCCTCCGCAACCGAAAGAGCGGCGAGGTCTCCGACCTGCCGATCGACGGCGTCTTTGTGGCAATCGGGCACGCACCTGCGGTCGAACTCTTCGTCGGCAAGCTGAAGCAGAAGCCCAACGGCTACCTTTGGACCGCGCCGGACTCGACGCGCACCGACGTCCCCGGAGTGTTTGCCGCCGGCGACGTGACCGACGACGTCTATCGGCAGGCGGTCACCGCTGCCGGGATGGGTTGCATGGCCGCCCTCGAGGCGGAAAAGTATCTGGCGGAGATCGAGACACATCGCGAAGCGGCTGAATAAGGCCGTCCTGCGGACCGGAAGGGGATCATGGTGCCATTCGATTGGGACAAGCTGCGGGTGTTTCACGCCGCGGCGGAAGCGGGCTCGTTCACGCATGCCGCCGAGCGGCTGAATCTGTCCCAGTCGGCGATCTCGCGTCAGGTGAGCGCATTGGAGCATGACATCGGCGTGCCGCTGTTTCATCGTCATGCCCGCGGGCTTGTGCTGACGGAGCAAGGCGAGCTCCTCTATCGCACCGCCCACGACGTCTTGATGCAGCTCGACACGGTGCGCTCGCAGCTGCTCGAGACCACGGAGAAGCCGTCGGGCGTTCTGCGGATCACCACCACCGTAGGACTGGGCGCCGGCTGGATGACACAGCGCGTGCAGGAGTTCCTCGATCTCTATCCCGAAGTTCAGATCCAACTCGTTCTTGCAAACGAGGAACTCGACCTCACCATGCGCCAGGCCGACTGCGCCATCCGCCTGCGCCAGCCGCAGCAGCCCGACCTGATCCAGCGGCGACTCTTCACGGTGCACCTGCACGTCTACGCCTCACCCGCCTATATCAACCGGCATGGCAAACCGAACACCGTTGAGGACCTCGCCAACCATAGGCTGGTTACGTTCGGCGAGCCGGTGCCGTCGTTCCTCAAGGATCTCAACTCGCTCCAGACCTTCGGCATGCCCGACGGCTCGAAGCGGACCGCGTCGCTCCAGATCAACGACCTCATGTCGATCCGCCGCGCCGTAAAGACGGGCGCCGGCATCGCCATGCTGCCCGACTACATGGTCGATAAGGATTCTGGCCTGGTGCAGATCCTGCCGGAGATGGAGGTGCCATCCTTCGACACGTTTTTCGTCTATCCCGAAGCGATGAAGAATCAGGCGAAACTCAAGGCGTTCCGCGATTTTCTGTTTTCGAAGGCGCGCAGCTGGGCCTACTGAGGGTGTGGGAGGCGCGGGCCGCTTCGGAGGGGGCTCTGCTCGCCGTTTGCGCATCTGCACTCGTTGCTTGCGAACTGCCCAGTTCCGACATTAATGCATGGGTGAATTGCAAATCAGTTGCTTGCCAAAGTGGCAGTACAGGCCGATATAGCCATCATCTCGTGAGCGCATTCCTCCTCCCATTGGCGCTTGCGAGTGTTCCCCTCTGGAGGTTTCGCCTTTATTGGCAACTCCAACAACTCAGGCCGGTTCTTCGTGAGCCGGCCTTTTTTTCTGTTTGGTATCCAAGCGGTACCCCCCGGTTAAATTGCCGGCAGTTCGAAACCGGCTACCTTCGCTCTACAGACATCCGGGGGTCAGCAGGCCGGAATGCTCTCACTGGAACAATCTCTCGTCGTCCAGTCCCGCATAGAGCCCCGCCACTTGGTCTGCGTAGCCGTTGAACAACAGCGTCGGCACCCTTTCACCGGTGTGGAGGATCTGCTCACTCGCCTGGCTCCAGCGCGGATGCGGCACGTCCGGGTTCACGTTGGCCCAGAAGCCGTACTCGGAGGGGGCGATCTGCTCCCAGAAGCTTTTCGGCCGTTCCTCCACGAAGGACATACGCACGATCGACTTGATCGACTTGAACCCGTACTTCCAGGGAATTGCGAGCCTGAGCGGCGCCCCATACTGGTTCTTCAGCGGCTTGCCGTAGACGCCGGTGACCATGAAGGCCAGTTCATTGGTCGCCTCGGCCATGGTCAGCCCTTCGACATAGGGCCACGGATACCAGACCTGCCGCTGGCCCGACGCCATGGCGGGATCAAGGAAGGTTTCGAAACGGACATACCGGGCCGACGAGAGCGGCGCCGCGAAGTCGACAAGGCGCGCCAGCGGAAAGCCAGTCCACGGCACGGTCATGGACCAGGCTTCCACGCAGCGATGTCGATAGAGGCGGGCCTCGATCGACATGGCGCGGATCAGCTCGTCGACCCCGATCTGCCGCTCCTTTTCCACCAGCCCATCGATGGTCACCATCCACGGCCGCGTCTTCAGGCTCTCGGCGGCGCGGGCGATCTGCTTGTGGGAGCCGAACTCGTAGAAATTGTTGTACTGACCGGCGATTTCGCCCGGTGTGATGTCGCGATCGATCTTGTAGGTCTCGTTCAGGCGCGCCGGATAGAGGTCCAGCGTCTGGTCGTCCTCCTGCGCCCGCGCGGCCGGAACGAAGCCGGGCAGGGCCGTTGCCGCGATCGCTCCGCCAAGGCCGGCCAGAAGCGACCGGCGCTGCAGATACACGGCCTCGGGCGTCGCCGTGTTCTCCGGCAACGCCCAGGATGCCCGCTTGAGGATGCCGACCATGTGACCATTCCCGCTCGCGGCGATTGCCCTGCGGGACTGTAGCCGGCCTGCAGCAGCTTGCAACGGTAATCGATCGATTCCGCGTGGCGTTGCTTGCCCCAGCCGTGGTCAGGCGGTGGTGATCGCGTCCAGATCGACGCCGGCCAGCGCCTCCTTCTGCGCTGTCGTCAGCGGCAGGTGCGGCGGCAGCAGCCGTTCGAATGCCGCGTCGCCGTGCAGCCGCGCCACCATGCGCTTGACCGCGGGGATGAGCGGGACCGAGGAAATCGCCGCGCGGGCATCGCCGGCGGCCTTCAGCAGGTCGGCGTCGGCGCGGTTTGCCCACAGCTTTGCCACCAGCGGCGCGGTGACGCTGACGGTGGCCGAGATGCACCCCGCATAGCCGTCGGCATCCGCCTTCGCCAGGGCGGTCTCGCTGCTCGGGAAGACGTCGAAGCCGTCGATCCGTGCGATCTCGGCGGCGTAGGCCAGGTCGCCGGAACTGTCCTTGGCGCCGATGATCCGCTCGGGAAAGGTCTTGCGCAGCCGCGCGCAGAGCACAGGCGAGAAGCGCAGGCCGGTCATCTGCGGGAAGTTGTAGAGGTAAATCGGGATCGGCGCGTCGGCGGTCGCCTCCACCACGCGTTCGAACCAGGCGAAGAGCCCGTCGTCGGCGACCCCCTTGTAATAGTACGGCGGCAGGATCAGCGCGGCGGCAAAACCCCGCGCATGGGCAAACCGCGTCAGTTCGATCGTCGTCGCCAGGTCTGGCGCGCCGGTTCCCACCATCATCCGGGCGCGGTCGAGCCTTTCCGCCGCCGCCGTCATCACTGACTTGCGCTGCGCGGCGGAAAAGGAGTTGGCCTCGCCGGTGGTGCCGAGCACGTTGAGCGCGTCGCAGCCGTTATCGAGCGCCCATGCGGCGTGGTGGAGGAAGCGACCCAGATCAGGCTCACCTGCGTCGGTCACGGGCGTGGGAATGGCGGCGATCACGCCCGTCAGTCTGGTTGTCGGCATTGGCTTGTCGTTTCCTCGGTCTGCTCTTGTTTTCGTGGCCGGCGCTGGATGTCCGGCGGCAGTGGTCGGCCGTCCGGCTGGCGACCTGCGCGGCGACCATACAGCGTTCGGACAGCGGGATTGAAGTGTCGTTTTGCGCCGGGTGCATTGCCATGACGGCATCGTTCCAACCATACTTTTGAACCGGGAACGGCAAAAAAATGAACGAGATTGGTCATGACGGGGTTGTCTGCGGCCGGATTTGCACTTTCTCTCTTGGCAAAGAGACTGATCACGGCAAGATTGAACCGAAATGGCGTGATCGCCCTGCGGGCGGACACCGCAACGTCGGGGGACCGGTTTGAGTGACGTTCTATTGCTGACGCTGGGCGTCCTGGCCTGCCTCCAGCTCAAGCATTTCGCAGCCGACTACCTGCTCCAGACCCCGTGGATCATCGCGGGCAAGGGTCATCTCGATCGGCCTGGCGGTTATGCGCACGCAGGCATCCATGCCGTGCTATCGGTGCCTGCGCTCCTGCTGGCGGGGCTCGACCTGCCGAAGGTCGCGGCGTTGTGTGCCGCGGAATTCGTGGTGCATTTCCTCATCGATCACAGCAAGGCAGTTTTCTCCCGCGGCAGCGACAAAGGCCCGACCACGGCGACCTATTGGGCGCTGCATGGCGGCGACCAATGCATCCACCACCTCTCCTACCTTCTGATGACGGGCGTCGCCATCAACTGGGCCCTGGCCTGATCCAGCCCCCTTCGAAGCAAGTCCTCTACTCTTGAGCGGCGATCCGCAGTTTTTGCATGTCGTGAACTCCAACCGCTGCGGGTCTGCGCACACGCCGCAGATACTGCACAAAAATGCACGTTACGTTTAAGTGATGCTTGTGGCTCCGAGGGCCATGATGCATGATTTCGCATGCAACGCAGAGGGAGGAGCCTAGGCGCGGCATGCGAGGACAGACTTCATCGGGAGGATGAGTTGAACCCAGCAAATGGCAATGCCGCAGCCTATTTCGTCGACCGTCATGTCGAGGAAGGGCGCGCCGACAAGCCCGCCTTTGTCGAGTGCGGGATCGGTGGGCGCAGTCTGACCTATGGCCAGCTTGCCATCGAAGCGGGCCGGATGGCCGATCTCTACCGCCGTCACGGCATCCCGCCGGAAGCCCGTGCGGCGATGATCGTGCTCGATCAGATCGAGTTTCCGGTGGTCTTCTGGGGCAGCATCAAGGCCGGCGTCATACCGGTGCCGCTCAACACGCTGCTCTCGCCAGATTATTACGAGATCATCCTCAATGACAGTCGTGCCCGCGCGCTCTTCGTCTCGAAGGAACTCCTGCCCGTGGTGGCGCCGCTGCTGCCGCGGCTGAAGCACCTTACCTCGGTCTTCGTCATTGGTATGGAGGCTGGCGAGCATCTGTCTTTCGCCGATGAACTGGCGGCAGGCCCGACTGGCGGCACGGTCGAAGCCGAGGCCGACGAGTGTGCCTTCTGGCTCTATTCCTCTGGCTCGACCGGGCGTCCCAAGGGCGTGCGTCACGTCCACGCCAGCCTGAAGGCCACCGCCGATACGTTTGGGGCCGCGGTTCTCGGCATCCGCGAGGACGATACCGTGCTGTCGGCCGCCAAGCTGTTCTTCGCCTACGGGCTCGGCAACGCCATGACCTTCCCGATGGCGGTTGGCGCAACGGCGGCGCTGTTCCGCAATCGCCCGACCCCGGCCGACATGTTCGTTGCGATGGCCGAATTGCGGCTGACGATCTTCTACTGAGCGACCCGAGACATAGGTGACGGAACGTACCGGACACATGGGTAACACTTTCCGTTTT